>CAZAGJ010000065.1:0-13452 GCA_964484605.1 uncultured Roseburia sp.
TTCGCTGCTTCCGGTTCCTTCGCTGCTTCCGGTTCCTTCGCCGCTTCCGGTTCCTTCGCCGCTTCCGGTTCCTTCGCCTGTTTCGCTGCTTCCCGGCACGATGATGCTCCACTCCTTTGTCACTTCACCACTGTAGCTGCCCTTTCCGGTAATTGTCAGCACATAGTTTCCCACTTCCGTCGCATAATTGCCCTGCACGCTGTAATCGTCCGTCGTCAGCATCCTTCCGTCCACTACAACCGCCACGACTTCCTTCGTCTGCTCAGCACCGTTATAAGTCAGCTCCCCGCCGAGCGTCACATCCGCGCCCGCAATGGATTTCAGGCTAATCGTTACATCGACATACGCTGCATCCACATCCTCATGATTTCCGTCAGCAATGACTTTATAGTAAACCCGATACGTTCCCACGTTTGTCGCAGTCGGGATTGCCGTGCTGTAGCCAGCCGTATTTTCGTTGATGCCGTCCACACTCAGCGAGTACCATAAAGTACCGCCTGCTGCCGCACCGGATGTTACCAGTTCCTGCGCCGTGCCGCTGTAGGCCAGCGTTTTCGCAGACGGTGCAGTATCAACTGCTGCATTTACCTTAGCGATTGTCACTTCTACATACGCCGATGCCGTATCCTGATGATTCTTATCACCGGCCATCTTATAGTAAACCTTGTATGTTCCAGCGTTCGTTGCGGTTGGGATTGCCGCACTATAGCCGTCTGTATTTTCCGGCTCTCCGTCCGCGCTTACCGAATACAGCATGGTGCCGTGTTCCCCGCTGCCCGCCGTGATCAGCTCCTGCGCCTCACCACTGTAGGTCAGCGTTTTCGCCGTCGGTGCAGTCGTCACCTCCGCGTTCGCTGCCGCTTTTGCAATTGTCACCTCCACATACGCCGATGTCGTATCCTGATGGTTCTTATCACCGACTATCTTATAGTAAACCCGATAGGTTCCTGCGTCCGTTGCGGTCGGAATTGTCGTGCTGTAGCCGTCTGTATTTTCCGGCTCTCCGTCCGCGCTTACCGAATACAGCATGGTGCCGTGTTCCCCGCTGCCCGCTGTAATCAGCGACTGTGCCGCGCCGCTGTAGGTCAGTGTGTTCGCAGCTGGTGCCGCGGTAACGGAAGACTCCGCCTTAGCGATTGTAACCTCCAGAGACTGCTCCTCGGTATCCGAATGAGTATCGTCACCAACTACCTTATAATAAACAGTATATGTCCCGGCATCCGCTGCCGTCGGAATCGCCGTTCCGTAGGTACCATTATCCAGCTTATACTGCATGGTACCGTTTTCCCCGCTGCCCTCTGTAACCAGCGCCTGCGCCGTGCCATTGTAGGTCAGTTGTTCCTTCGCCGTCGGTGCGGTAACCACGCCGGCGGCAGGAGCGATTACCGTCACGGTGAAGGTATCATTCGCCTCATTATAGTTTTGGGTCGCCCCTGCAATGACCTTTATGTAGAAGGTTGTGCCCACCTCAACGGTGTTATCCACCGTCAGCCGGTTCTCATCTCCCAACTTAGCGCCTTGAGGATAAATGTAGGTTGTATTTTCTATATCCGGCTCATAGCTGAGCTCTCCCGGCTCACTTCCGCCGGAAACGCCCACGATGCTGACCCACTTGGAAAGATCAACGGTACTGCCCTGAGCGATTTCGCGTGTCTCGGCAATGCGGATGGTCTGGGCAACCGTGTTGATGTTATAGGTCCAACTGAGATCCTCGGAGGTCAGACCGGAGACGGCGGTATAGTTGACACCCTCGGCAGCATCAATTCTGACACGATATAATCCCACATCTTTGGGAGCAGCGTCCAGCTTTGTCTCACTATTTTCGCCGTATACATTAAAATACTTCACGGTAATCTCGCCCATGCCGTTGACGCCGGAGGCGGTTTCCACCGCAACGGTCTTAGCCTTGCCGTCATAGTCCGTGTTGGTCGGTGGCGTAAAAACAAAGTCCGACAGGGTTGGAGTTATTTTGGCAATGCTTACAGACAGCTCGTTTGGCTGCTCCTTCGAGCCCACATCTTTATAATTCGTACCGCCGTCAATGTACCAGTAAACTGTGTAAGCTCCCGCATTTCTCACATTCGGGGCAATACTGCTCCACTGCATCACGCCGTTTTCGTTCTCCAAACCATACCAGAACTGCGGCTTGTTGCCATTTTCGGTGGAGGTATTAACAGAACTGCCAAGCTGCCCCTCCTGAACCAGCTGCTGCTCACTGCCGTTGTAGGTAAGACCGGATACCGCCTTCGGCGCAGTATATCCGACAGCGCCATCCTCGGTCAGCGTCTTCTTTTCAACCGTGCACTGACCGAGATAGGCGGGAGTGGCTGTGTAGCCGTCTACCGTCACCTTGCAACCAAAATTGTAATCGCCCGCTCTCGGGAAGGTGACGGAAAGTGTGCCACCGTTCGCCGTACAGCCGCTCGTCGGCAAAGAACCGGCATTGTTATTCCACACGTAGGTCGCATCGTTTAATGTATATCCCTCCGCAAGGGTAACGCTTGCGGTAAAGGTCTCGCTGTCACCGTAAGTATAGGAAACAGGGTCGGTATCTATGCCGTAGGTCGTGTTTTCATTTGTGGAAGAAATAATTACTCGTCCCTGAATCGGCAGCTTGTGCACGGAAACATTGCTGAGGGTCGTTTCCTCACTGCTGCTGTCGTACCATTTACCGGCAGTATCCTTGAAGCCGTAGCCCTCTGCAAGAAGATTGGCGATTTTCACACCGCCGTCGGTACTCAGCGCGGTAATCTTCCCCTTTGTTGACCCGCTGTCAGTGATGGTGACGGGAGCACTGACCGTAAGAGCGGAAAGGTTTTTTCCGTTCAGGTCGAGGGTGACCTGCCTGCCCGTGCCGCTGATGCTCTGTGCGTCAGTCAGATTGGAAAGCGGACGGATGGTGTCGCCGTCCTGCGCCACAGCGTATGCCGCAGCAAGACTTGCATGGTTGCTGACAGTCCCGTCGTGAATCAGCTGCGCGTACGCGGCGGTGAGCTTGAGGTTACTCGCATCGCGAAAAAGCGCCCAGCCGTCGATGTCGCACCTGAAGTTGGCATCGTCATCGATGCTCGCACCCGTGGCAACCACCGTATCCTCGGCATAGGACGCGAGCGAGAAGCCGATGTTCATGTCTGTCGGCGACGAAAGCGTCATGGTTTTGCCAGAGGGCAGATAGACATTGCTGTCCGTGCCGTTCTCATACATACCGGTGCTTTCGTTCTTCGTGCCGCCGGTCACATTATCCGTCACGCGGAGGTTGCCGCCCACGGTAAGGCTGTTGTTCGCAGCTGCATACACGCCGCCGCCGTTGTCCGTAGCATGGTTGCCGATGATGCTGCCGCCGGTCAGCTTCGTTTCATTGTTTAAGTTGGTATATATGCCGCCGCCGTTGCCGGCGCTGCAGTTTTTAATGGTGCCGCCGCTCATATTGAAGGAAGCGCCATCGTCGCTACTGGTGAGATACAGACCGCCGCCGTTAGTGCCGGCACTGCATCCCTCGATGGTGCCGCCGCTCATGATAAAATTTGCCTCGTCCAGTAAGCTGTATAGACCGCCGCCGTTAGTGCCGGCACTGCATCCCTCGATGGTGCCGCCGCTCATCTCGCAATAGCAATCCGTTGAGACATACAATCCGCCGCCTTTGTTGGCGCTGCAGTTTTTAATCTGTCCGCCCTGCATCTTAAGTCTGCCGAGACTGAGATTTACACCGCCGCCGTTAGTGCCGGCACGACAGTCCCTGATGATGCTGTTTTCCTTTATTTCGAGCTCCTTATCTTCAGCCCTGAACTCGATACCGCCGCCGCTTTGTCCACCTGAGCAGGCTTCTATGATGGAGTTGCTTATGATGAGAGCCTGAGTGCTGTATATACCGCTGCCTTTGCCCCTTGAAGTCGAAATATAGCAGCCCGCGATGGTACTGTTGATCACCGTAGAAGACGTAGAGTCGCCGGAGTAGACTTCGCCGAGATACACAGCACCGCCATACAATTCGGTTTGACAACCCACGATGCTACAATTCTCCATCCTGAATATGCCGCCATATCGAGAATTTTCGTATTTTCTTATATACACGCCACCGCCTCTGATATAGTCCCCGTCAGCGCCCTTCGTCCCCCTTCCGCCGGTGAGCACGCCGCCGGTGATGGTCCTGATGTTTGCACCTGTTTCCTCATCCCCGACCCACTTCCACGGGAGGTTCGATGTATCGAACTTATGCGGCGTAGTGGTATCGCTGCTTTTCAGGGTCAGGTCGCCATCTGCGATATAAAGGATGCTGCCTTCGGTCTTTTCTGAGGAAAGTGCCAGCACGTGACCGTTCAGGTCGAGGGTGAAGCCGGCTCCATCCCGCGCGCCGGTGTCACCAAAGAGGGTGTGTTTGAGGATAATGTCCTCCAGAAGCTGATAGCTGACATTTTAGTCGAGCTGATAACAGGTATTATCGCTGGCCTTAATCTCGTCTGGCTTTATCGTTGCCAGAGCCGTGCCGCCCTCTGAAGATTCAAGATCGGTCGGCATCGTGGTGCTCCAGTAGATCTCGTCGCTGGCCTGCCAGAGGTAGCGGGTCTCCTCCGCGGCTCTGACAGTGACGGGCTGCAGCGCAAGGCATGCCGCCACCAGCATCAGAATGGGTAAGATTTTTTTCTTCATAGATTTCCTCACTTTCCAAAGGAGCGTCCCTCTCGACGCACTCCTTCAAATCCTATTGTTATACATGAAAGCATGAACCACCGATAAATTCACGGATAATCGAATTCTGGCTGATTTCATCGCTCGGCATCGGCAGGAAATAATCCAAGAACTTGAGCAGACGCTTTGCCTCTAAATACTCCGGACAATCCTTGTCAATCGCAAACAAAAGCGGCTCTGCATACATCTTGAGTACCGCAAGTTCATAGATGAGTGCCGAATTAAACATGGTATCTGCGCTCTCTTGGAATGGGAAAATGTATTTTTCCTCACCTCGCCGCACGGAGTCCCACATGGCGATTGTCTCCTTTGCAGATGTATTTCTCGTGCGTGCATCACGGACAATACGCCGAATCATTCTGCCATCCGTGGTCGGCAGACAGTTATGCTCATCGATGTTCAACTGGGTAAGCGCACTTATGTATATCTTGTACTTGCTCTCCACCGGAAGCGAGTAAGACAGCTTATCATTCAATCCGTGGATACCCTCGATGACAAGCACATCCTCCGCTCCTAACTGCATGATTTTATCCTTGTACTCACGCTTGCCCGTCTTAAAATTAAAGATTGGCAGATTCACGCGCTTTCCTGCGAGCAGTTCGTTCATATCATGATTAAAAAGCTCCACATCCAACGCCTCTAAGCACTCTAAATCCAGTTCGCCATTCTCATCACGCGGACACATCGCACGATCTACATAATAATCATCCAATGGGAACGGATGCGGTTTTAACCCTTTTGCAGAAAGCTGAATGGACAGACGATGGGAAAATGTCGTCTTGCCGGAAGACGAAGGTCCTGCAATCATGATAAACTTCTTGTCTCCCGAATTTACAATATCATCCGCCAGCTTTCCGATGCGCTCCTCAAACAAAGCTTCCTGTGTCAGAATAATCTCCTGCATGCGTCCTGCCGCAATTGCATCATTTAATGCACCAATCGTATCGATTTCCAGCATTTTCCCCCACTCTCTGGAAGTCTTTAATGTATAAAAAAGCTTTCCGGATGGCTGAAACGGTGCTACTTCTTTCGTATCTGCCCCCGGAAACAGCAGTACAAAGCCTTCCTCATAAGATACCAAATCATAGTATCTCAGATACCCCGTAGACGGAACCATAAATCCATAGAAATAATCCTTATAATGGTCTAACACATAGATATTCACTCTGGAGCTGCGGCGATAACGGAACAGCTTTTCCTTGTCCTTCATGCCAAGTTCATGAAACAGTGCAATGGCATCATCCGTGTTTATGCTGCGCTTCTCAATCTCAATGTCCGCCATCACAAGACGATACATCTCCTTTTTCAATTCAGAAACCATAGCGTCATCTATTCCGACACGCATCTCCGGCTCTGCCTCATCCTCCTTTTTCCAGAGTTCACAGTAATAGCCCTGACCGATGGAATGTTTAACACGCACAGACACTTTTTCTTCGCCCCAGAGATTATAAACCGCTTTCTGCATCAGCAGAGTAACACTTCTGCGATATGTCTTCTTACCGGTTTTGTCAGCTGTCGTAACGAATTCCAATGTACCATCTTTCTCGACCTTTTTGCCAAGTTCACGCAGACGATTATTATATACCACAAGCACAATGTCATCCTTATACTTTTCCTGATATTCCTGTGCTATCACAAGAAAGCTTGTGCCATACGGATACTGTTTTTTCTCTCCTGCAACTTCCAATGTCACCATCTTGTCACTCATAAAATATCCCCCTTTTTGCTTTCGCACTATTCATAGTAAGCGAGTGCCTGCGCATTTATGTACAATAGTTCTTCTACTTCTCTCGCACGTGCTGCAATCTGCTCTGTCTGTGGCTGTTTCCTTAACTGTTGCAAAATCTGTTCCTGTATCTGCTTCTCCCACTTCAGATACCGCAGCAATACCGGATGCTTTCTCTCTAAAAGCATTCCGCCATATTGATATATCTCAGGCTTCTGTGTATAAGACAGGTTTTTCGCACTTTCTTCATAATGAACACGCATCATCGGATAGTATTTGCCATCTTCATATATCATTTCTTCTGCTTCCAAGACATAGCCCTCTGCTTCCAGGAAACAGCGCACACGCGACAATTCTGACTGTGGCTGCAGCACCAGTTCTCTGGCCGTATGGCACACCTCCCGTCCCGCTTCTAAAATATGCATGACAAGTCCGCCACCCATACCGGCAATCAATATCGTATCTGCCTCGCCCGGCATGAGAGCCTCTACCCCGTCAGAAAGGCGCGTCTCTATGTACTCCTCCAACTGATACAGCCTGACATGCTCCTTCGCCCGCTCCAGCGGCCCACGGTTAATATCCATCGCAATCGCATGCGGAATCCTCTGTTGCTGCAACAGATATATTGGCACGTAGCCATGGTCGGTTCCCACATCCGCTAATCGATTTCCTTCGCTAACCAGAGAAGCTGCCATACATAAACGCTCTGATATCTTTATCATATATTACTCCAAATAATCCTTCAGCTTACGGCTTCTGCTCGGATGACGCAGCTTACGAAGTGCTTTTGCCTCAATCTGACGAATACGCTCACGGGTAACATTAAACTCTTTTCCCACTTCCTCAAGTGTTCTTGCACGTCCGTCTTCCAGACCAAAACGAAGTGTCAGCACCTTCTGCTCACGCTCTGTCAATGTACCAAGTACTTCCTCCAACTGCTCTTTTAGCAGCGTAAATGCAGCTGCATCGGCAGGTACAGGAACGTTATCGTCCTGAATGAAGTCTCCAAGATGGCTGTCTTCTTCCTCGCCGATTGGGGTCTCCAAGGAAACCGGCTCCTGAGAAATCTTTAAGATTTCACGCACACGTTCCACCGGCATATTCATCTCTGCAGCAATCTCCTCCGGGCTTGGCTCACGACCAAGCTCCTGAAGCAGCTGTCTGCTGACACGAATTAACTTGTTGATTGTCTCAACCATGTGAACAGGGATACGAATCGTCCTCGCCTGATCCGCAATCGCTCTTGTGATTGCCTGACGAATCCACCATGTTGCATAGGTAGAGAACTTGTAGCCTTTACGGTAATCAAACTTCTCAACAGCCTTAATCAGACCTAAGTTACCCTCCTGAATCAGGTCAAGGAAGAGCATACCACGACCTACATAACGCTTTGCGATACTTACAACAAGACGAAGGTTGGCTTCCGCAAGGCGCTTCTTCGCCTCCTGATCTCCGAGTTCCATACGCTTTGCGAGTTCAATTTCCTCCTCTGCAGATAACAGCGGTACTTTACCGATTTCCTTTAGATACATGCGAACCGGGTCTTCAATAGACACTCCATCCGGAACTGAAAGGTCAATCTTCTCAACCTCAATCTCTTCTTCCTCTTCCACTTCCAGAAGGATATCATCATCCATATCATCATCTGTGATACGCAGTACATCAATGCTGTTTGCCTCTAAGAATTCCAGAATCTTTTCAAACTGCTCTGCATCCAGGTTCATCTCTGCAAAGAAATCGCTGATTTCCTGATACTCCAGAGTGTTCTTTTTCTTCTTTGCAAGCGCAAGGAGTTCTTTTAACTTTTCCTGGAACTTCTCCTGCATATTGTCTGCTGACTCTGCCTGCACTTCTGCCGCTTCACTCTGATTCACTGTCTCTAAAACTTCCTCATTTTCTTTCTTTTTTGCCATTTTGCTTCATCCTCTCATAGTTCGTTACTATTTTGTCCCTATTCTCCGGGTTTCATCCCAGATTTCTCACAATTTCACGTTTTTATTACAACTAAATAGAAATATGTGCTTTTTCTAACTGTTCCAGTGCTTTCTTATCCTGCACTATCTTCATCAGCCCTTCCATATCCGTAGGTGTCAACGCCTTAGAGCGATGGTCGATGCTGTTCTTCTTGACGCGGACAATCGTTTCTTTCAACGCCTTGTCCATGTCATCTTTTGTCTCAACCTTGTGGATTCTGGCGTTAAAAAGTCCGGCAATCTCCCGCTGTTCTTCTTCATTTTCAAACATACTGACAATTCTCGCCGGATTGACCGTGCCGCTCTCCCCGTACTGTGTAAATAGCAGTTCAGCGACCTTATGATATATCTCCTCCGTAAAATCGTCCGGTGTGATATACTTACCAACTTTTTCAAACAGTGAGGTATCCTCTATCAGCCATGTCAGCAAAAGCTTCTGGGACTGCTTCATGCCGTCCTCCTTCTTCGCCTTTGCCTTTGCAACACCATTTGCAGTGCCATGCTCTGTATCCTCACTGTATCTGCGCCTGCCGGACTCACCGCCCGACATTCCAATCTTTAGCCCCATCTGATTGACAAGCCTGCGCAAATCCTCCGTGTTAATCATATACTTGGCTGCCACGGCATCAATATAATTGTCACGCTCTAACTTTTCAGAAAAGCCGCAAAGCTTTTTTGCAACCTCATTATAGAAAGCTGTCTTGCCCTCCGGGTCATTCATATCATACTGTTTCTGTAATATGCGGATTTCAAACATAAAACTGTTCTCCGCCGCATCAATGCGCTTCTGATACTCCTCGGCACCGAGCGCCTTGATAAACTCATCCGGATCCTTGTGCGGGCTCATGTTGATAACCTTCGTCGTGATGCCTACTTCCTTTAAAATCGGAATTGCTCGGAGTGCTGCCTTGACTCCTGCGCCGTCACTGTCGTAGGTGAGATAGACATCCTTGGTGTACCGTTTTAACAGATTGGCATGTCCGCTCGTAAGTGCTGTGCCAAGCGATGCTACCGCATTGTCAAAGCCTGCCTGATGCAGTGCAATGACATCCATATAGCCTTCACATAAAAGCAGCTGTGGCTTCTTCGTAGTCCTCGCAAAATTAAGTCCATATAAGTTTCTGCTCTTGTCAAAAATCTTTGTCTCAGGCGAATTTAAGTATTTCGGCTCTCCATCACCCATGACGCGCCCACCGAATCCGATTACCTTATTGTGAACATCCATAATCGGAAACATGGCACGATTCCAGAATTTATCGTATCCGCCTCTTCGCTCGTCAATCGTCACAAGTCCTGATTCCTTTAGAATCTCATCCTCATAACCTTTTTTACGCAGATAACGGTACAAATCATCACTATACTGGTCTGAATAACCAAGACCAAACTTCTGTATCGTCTCATCGGAAAGCTCGCGCTTCTTAAAATACGCCATTGCATGCTTTCCGCGTTCTCCCCGCAGCAGCATATAAAAATACTTTGCCGCCTCTTTATTAATCTCTAATAATCTCGCACGCTTGTCCGCTTCCCTGCGCTGCGCCGCCGAAAACTCCTGTTTCGGCAGTTCCACGCCCGCTCGCTCTGCCAATGTCTCCATCGCCTCTGCAAACGTAAAATTCTCATATTGCATCAGAAATGTAAAGACATTGCCTCCCGCCCCACATCCAAAGCAGTAGTACATCTGCTTGTTCGGCGAAACGGAAAAGGAACCGGTCTTCTCATTATGAAATGGACATAGTCCAAAGTATGTACTGCCCTTCCTTGTCAGCCGTACATACTGTGATATTACATCAACAATATCATTTCGCGAGCGCACTTCTTCTATTATCTCGTCTGAAAAATATGGCATCCCATACTCCTTCCTCTACGCTCTTGTATCTTAATACCCATCGACCTGCCATGCTTGCGGCAAAAAATACTCACTAAACTTTGTAATCGCATACTGGTCAGTCATTCCCGCAATATAATCACAGACAACACGCTCCGGCTTCTCGCCCTCATCAAGCATACGCAGATACTTGCCCGGCAGCTGTTCAATATGCTCCATATAATAATGGAACAACTGCTCAATCATCGCCTTCGCTTTCACTTCCTCGCCCTTGGCAACCGGATTCTTATATACATGTTCAAACATAAAATGCCGCAGCTCCACCATCGCCTCTTCGATTTCGGACGACATGACAATGTCATCTCTCTCTCTGCTGTTCATGATAATATTGTGAATCAAAGTGTTCAGACGCTGCTTTGTCGTAAATCCAAGTGTCTTTTTGAGTTCCAGCGGAATATCCTCCTCAGTTAGCACCTGCGCGCGAATCGCATCATCTATATCATGATTAATATACGCAATCTTGTCGGAATAGCGGACAATCTTGCCTTCTAACGTATGCGGCATCAAACTCGACTGGTGATTCAGGATGCCATCCCGAACCTCCCATGTAAGGTTCAGTCCGCGTCCATTCTTCTCCAACTTCTCCACGGTGCGCACACTCTGCTCATTGTGCCGGAATCCGTCCTCGCAGAGTTCATTTAGTATGAATTCTCCCGCATGCCCAAACGGAGTATGTCCCAAATCATGTCCTAACGCAATCGCCTCAACTAAATCCTCGTTCAGCTTTAACGCCTTTGCAATGGTTCTCGCATTCTGGGATACCTCAAGCGTATGCGACAATCTGGTTCGGTAATGGTCTCCTTTCGGTGTCAGAAACACCTGTGTCTTGTTTTTTAATCTGCGAAACGCCTTACTATGTAAGATGCGGTCACGGTCTCTCTGAAAAACAGGCCGGATATCGCAAGGGTCTTCCGGTATGTCCCTGCCTCTGGAATTTATACTGAGCGTAGCATACGGGCTTAAGTTTTCCCGCTCCATCTGCTCCATTTCTTCACGTATCGACATATATTTTCCCCTCTTTTCGATAAAAGGTCACATAATAGCCATATATATAGTATTCGGGATAAATCTTTTATTTCCTTTTTTATTTTTACAAATATTTTGCCGATATGCTATTAATATTCCACATAAATAGGATTTGTATAACAAGAATTCCCCTGCGTATCCCTCTTCCAATTCAAAGTGTGTCTTTTCCGGGAAAAGTATTTCACTGTCGCCTTGATTCTCATAAATGCCGGCAATCTCTCCATATGGATGTTCCTCGTCCACACGCACATGCACCTGTACCGCTTCCGATGTAAATTCTTCCTCTCCAATCTGACCTCTTGTAACCAGTATGGACAAGGAATAAAGACTATACTCTTCCGTGCGCTCCATCGCCAAGTACACGAAAGCAGGAATTATCCCAGCCAGCTCCCGCTTTCACTTCCTCAGATGCAATCATGTATTTTGCATAGTCCGACATCACATCCGCAACCTCAATCATCCCCATCAGACATGCATCAAATCCGACCCATTCAAACTTATTCCCCTCACCGATAAACTGTGTTTTTTTCAGACCGCTGCTGATTTCCGTCAAAGTCAACGCATCATAATCGTAGTTTTCATCTGCACCGAATCCCAGGATGGCTCCGCCTCCATGATTCCACATGACGAGGTCATAATAATCCGCCTCATAATTGGCATATGTGAAGTTAATAAACTCCTTGAGTGTATTTTCATCACCCATATTCTTGTTTTTCAAACTATATACTCTGCCAAGACCCTCTTCGGAAAGTTCATAAACATCACAACTGCCTTTTCACAATTATCTGATAAATACTGCTCTGCATCAGATGCTTCATCATGCCTTGTCGTTTCCGCTGTGCCGCATCCACTCACAAGCACCGTCATACACACAATTCCTGTCATCCATTTTCTAAGCTTTTGTTTCATCCTTCTACTCCCCTGTAAAAAACAATGTAGTCCATATGCAAATGAAGCATCCAACTATGCAATAGAACGCAATTTCCCATGAATCAAAAAAGGGAAGCCTCATCAGCTTCCCAATAGTGCAGGAGATGGGACTTGAACCCTATAAGTACACATTTCGACAAATCCTTATTATTCAAGCCTTCCCCTGTAATCCCTTGTATTTAAAGGTTTTTCATTGGAAATACGATGTCAATTAACTTTATGAATTTTCCGCAAAAAACATATTTTTTGTAAACTATGCAACACGAAATGCAACACGAATTTAGGCATAAAGAAAAACCGACGAGATTTCTCTCGCCGGCTTCCTCATTCATTATTACTATTTCTCATATACCTGTACATACTTCTCGGATGCTGTAATAAACAGTCCGGATTTCAGCTTGTACATTTTACCATTACCGACTGTAATCGGTCCTGATGCAATGGTAAATACCTCATTCTCCTTTACCGTTCTTGCCTTTGCCTTATCATCCCAGCTTGGTGCATTGCGCACGGTCAGTTCCGGAACGATTACTTTCACATACTGCTTTTTCTCCGGCGTTGCCACAGGAAGGTTCTGCTCTTTCTTCTCCGCAGGAAGCTGCGGTGCTACATAATCGGTCATAGCATAGACGATCGCCTTGCAGATGTCATCAAACATCTTCTGATATGTGGATGCATCCGGCTCATTTACGAAGCATACCTCAATGAGCAGTGCCTTTGCCTTGGTCTTACGAATCACGTACAATCCGGTACCTGCCTTGACACCGCGATTCTTGAAGCCAAGTGCTGCAATGTGCTCACATACCTCAACGGCATCCGGGTACTGTCTGCCCTTGTATGTATAAGCCTCCACGCCCTGTCCTTTGCGTGCCGCATTGTTATTAAAATGGATAGAGATGAACCAATCCAAATCCTCACGATTTGCCATATTTACGACCGATGCAAGATATGCATTCTGTGATGCTGCCTTGTCTACCGTACACGGCACAACCTCGCATCCTGCCGCCTGAAACATCGGTGTCAATCTCTCTACTACTCTTCGTGTTTCTACACTCTCTACAAGCACACCGCTTGTTCCACATCCTGCTCCTGATAATGTGTGTCCCGCATTTAATCCAATTCTCATTCTGTTTTTCCTCCTTTATCGATATACTGTTTGAATAACTGATGTAATCCTGTGCTCGCTAATCCGCTAAATAAGCCACTTAATAAAATAGCAGGTGAAA
>CAZAGJ010000066.1:0-13388 GCA_964484605.1 uncultured Roseburia sp.
AGCGGAGAGGGTGGGATTCGAACCCACGCGCCCTTGCGGACAAACGGTTTTCAAGACCGCCTCGTTATGACCACTTCGATACCTCTCCGTGTTGCGCTTCAAATCAGCGCAGAAATAATATTACCATCCAAATCCTTTGGTGTCAACATCTTTTTTTACTTTTTCAAAACGTTTTTTATGCATCCTTTAAATAAGCCTCTGCCACCATCAAATCCTCCGGTGTCGTTATCTTGATATTACGATAACTTCCTTCTATCACTCGGACTTTTTGACCTGTCACTTTTTCCAAAACCATTGCATCGTCCGTTACCATTGTATCGCCGGAGGCTATCACTTTCTCATAAGCATCTGCAATTAGGGCGTAAGAAAAACTCTGCGGCGTCTGTATCTGCCACAGAGCACTGCGTTTCGGTGTCTCTTTTGCAAAGCCATCCTCTCCTACAATCTTAATGGTATCTTTAACCGGCATGCCAACCACACATGCATGATTTTTTTGTGCTGCTTTAATCGAACGGGCAATAATATCCGCAGTCACAAGAGGTCTGGCTCCATCGTGTATCAGCACATAGTCCGTTCCCTCCGCTGCCTTAATGCCTTCATATACAGAATGATAACGTTCTTTACCGCCTTCCACAATCGCATGCACCTTCCGGATACCATACCGCTCAACAATCTCCTTGCGGCAATATTCTTCTTCACCGGCTCCCGTTACCAGCACAATATCTGTCACATCGCTTTCTTCAAACACCTTAAGTGCGTAGTAAAGTACCGGTTTCCCAGCCAGCATCATATACTGCTTGTGCACATTACTGTTCATCCGTCTGCCGGAACCGGCTGCAAGTACAATCGCTGTCACCTTTATCATATTAGTGTTCTCCCAGTTTCAAGTTCGGAACGGCATTCAAATCCAGCCCGTCTCTTTTTCCGTTCATGTAGTCATAGTATGCAGCCACACCAATCATAGCCGCATTGTCTGTACAAAAAATTGGAGATGGATGATAAAATGCTACCCCTTTTTTCTCACATGCTTCACGCATGCCTTCGCGCAGTGTCGCATTGGATGCCACGCCGCCCGCTATCGCAAACTTGTCCGCGCCAAATTCATCAATCGCTTTCATTGCATTTCCAATCAGCACATCTGTTACCGCTTTCTGGAAAGACGCTGCTATATCCGCCTGCACAACAGGAATCCCCTTCATCTGACACTGATTCAAATAGTTAAGTACTGCGGATTTCAATCCGCTAAAACTGAAATCATATGGTCCGTCTGCAATTTTAGCGCGCGGAAATTCTACCGCATGCGGATTGCCTTCATGCGACACCTTTTCAATCTTCGGCCCGCCCGGATAGCCCAGGCCAATGGCACGTGCCACCTTGTCAAAAGCTTCTCCCGCGGCATCATCTCTGGTTTTGCCAAGTATCTCATATCTGCCATAATCGAGCACTCTGACTAAATGAGTATGACCGCCTGACACTACCAGGCACAGAAACGGCGGTTCCAAATCTTTATTCTCAATATAATTTGCACTGATATGCCCTTCAATATGGTGCACTCCCACAAGCGGAATATTTCTCGCGTAACTGATAGCCTTCGCCTCTGCCACACCGACCAGCAGGGCTCCCACAAGTCCCGGCCCATACGTCACGCCAATTGCATCTATATCATCCAAGGTCATATCGGCATCGGCAAGTGCCTGTTCTATTACCTGATTAATCTTTTCGATATGCTTTCTGGATGCAATCTCCGGTACAACACCTCCATACAATGTATGAAGTGCAATCTGTGATGATATGACATTAGAACGTACTTCCCGTCCATTTACCACAACTGCCGCTGCTGTCTCATCACATGAACTTTCTATCGCAAGTATTTTTACTTCTTTATCATTCATTAGAAGAATCTCCTTCAACCTGATAGAATACCAGAATCTTCCAGTTTCCATCCTCGTCTTTTCTCAGCACATACATCTGATAAGTACGACTGTATGACTTAGCCTCATCAATAAAGTAAGAAGCGGTCACATAAGCACACTCATCTCCGTCTATCTTTTGAAAATGTACATCATTGCTGTCACAGACATCGCTGCTCACAATCTTTTTATCCTTCTCCTCATACTCGGCAATATCTGCCTTTAGCGCATCAAAATACGCATCACGCGGATTGTTCGCAAGCAGTTCCTCATCGAAAAGCATGCGTGCCTGATCACCCAAATCATATAGTTCCTCATCTGTGTAAGACTCATTATAGAAACATTCCTGAATACGATTATAGCACTTTACAACCTCTCTCGGCGTCGCAGGATAATTTTCCTCCAAGTCCTTGGTAATTACCTTCTGCACCTCTGTCAGTTCTACGTTGTCTTCAACACCTGCACTCTTGTAGACTGTAACATAATAGTAGCTTCCCACAATCAACGCAGCTGCTACTATCACAGTTATCACTCTAATCGTCTTCCGTTTCATAATAATCCCCTCCCTTGTTTTCTGCCTAGTCTTCCTCAAATAGCAACTCTATGGATTTACCATCTTTTCCGAGATGAGCATTCCCAAATATTTCCCTTACCTTCGGCATATAATCTTCCGCGCGGACAAGCGACGGCGAGAAATGTGTCAGCCACATTTCCTGCGCATTTGCTTTCGCAGCCACATCTGCCGCCTCATAAAACGTCATATGCTTGTATTGCTTTGCCTTTGCAAGCTTCTCTTTCTCCGCATACATACCTTCACAAATGAGCAAATCCGAATCCGCCGCTGCTCGCACCAGTGATTCTGTCGGTCTGGTATCCGTACAATAGGTAACCTTAATTCCTTTACGCGCAGGTCCTAATACCATCTCCGGCGTATAGGTCTTGCCATCCTCGTGCATGATAGTCTCGCCCTTTTGCAGGCGGCTCCACAATTTCTGTGGTATTGCATTTTCTTTTGCCCGTTCCACCAAAAATCTGCCTGCTCGCTTAATCTCAACCGTATAGCCATAACATGTAATATTATGGTTTACGCGAAATGCATGGATATGGTATCCATTTATTTCAAAATCCGCTTCCGGCTCCGTTATCTCAATATAACGAATCTCAAACGGCAGTTCCGGTGCTATTGTACGAAGCGCTCCCACCACCCGTTCAAGTCCTTTTGGACCAATCATTGTAAGCGGCTCCGTCCGTTCAGCATTTCCCATCGTAAGCAAAAGTCCCGGCAGTCCGCTGATATGGTCGGCATGATAATGTGTAAAGCACAACACATCAATCGGTTTGAAAGTCCACCCTTTTTCTTTGATGGCAACCTGCGTTCCTTCACCACAGTCAATCAAAAGATTACTTCCATTATAACGCATCATCGCCGCTGTCAGGAACCGATACGGAAGCGGCATCATCCCTCCGGTTCCCAAAAGACATACATCTAACATGAATTACTCCTTTATACAAATTCTGTACTATCTGAAATCTCAGGTGCAAGCACAAACTCCTGCACTAATTCATCACAGCACGGTTCACACAATTCCACGCTGTAAATTTTCCCGTCTTTATTCTCCGAAAAATATCCCCATGTCTTGCGCACCGACAAAAAAGATGTCTTATCCCGCATCTCCTCCGGGCAAATCATCCTTCCGCAACGGTTACAATATATCATGTTTTCCAATCTGCTCATAGAAATTCCTCCATCTCTCTGTATACACTACCTGCACATTATACAAAAGAACTTCTACCTATATATAGTGGAAATTACTGGCCGTATATCATAATATAGGCATCCTCTTTGGGGAAATCATAAAAGCCTTTTCTAAGCCCCTGATTCACGAAACCATTTTTCTCATAAAGACGGATTGCGCTTTCATTTGAAACGCGCACTTCTAAAACAATTCTAGACAATCCCCGCTGCCTGGCTTTGTTTTTTGCTTCTGAAATCAGCATGCCACCGATTCCGTGGCATCTCGCCGGCACATCAACGGCTACATTTGTAATCTCGCCTTCCTCAAATGCCGAATACATCCCAATGTAACCAAGAATCCTCTCATTCTCTTCCGCGACCAGAAAAATCGTCCCCTCAAGCTGCAATGCATCCAGAAATCCCTGTCTGCTCCACGGTTGTGAAAACGCTCTCTCTTCTATCTCCGCTACTGCTTCCACATCTGCCGGGCACATGGTTCTTATCGCAATCATGCGTCATGTCCTTCCTTCGCCTGCTGCTCCGCACGCTCACGCTCTGCCTGAGACAAGCGCAGGTAGTCCGGCTTATGCGCCCCTGCTGTCTCATATCTTCCCTCTGTCATATAGCAGCATCCCAATGCCGCAACAGCTCCTGCGCGCTGCTTATTCATATGCGCCGGCGCAAATGTATACGGCACTGTCAGATTTTCTGCAATGTAGTCCTTAAATACAGGAACGCCATCTCCCAAAAACACCACTGCTTCTCCTCGGGTATTGATATCCGCTACAATCTCATCAATCCCAACTGCGCACTGCTCACGCAGAATGCAAAGTTCATTCTGCTTAAAGCGGTACAGACCTGTATAAGTCTGGTTTCTTCTCGCATCCATAAGCGGGCATATCATATCCTGATGACCGACAAGATTATATGCCAACGCATCCACCGTCGGCACATTAACAATCGGCTTGTCCAGCGCAAGCCCCAGCCCTTTCGCGGTAGCAGATCCGATACGCAGTCCCGTAAATGATCCCGGTCCTCCTGCAATCGCAATCGCATCAATTGTATTTAAATCTAATTCTATCATCCCAGCCACTTCATGAAGCATCGGCAACAGTGTCTGTGAATGTGTTTTTTTGTAATTAACGGTATATTCCCCTAACAGATTATCATCTTCGACAACGGCGACGCTTGCCACCAGCCCGGAGCTGTCTAATCCTAATATCTTCATCATTGCCTCCTAGTACTCCCTTATGGTAATCCTTCGATACTCAAAGCCTCTTTCGAGATTTTTTTCAATGGTCACTTCATGACGCTGTTCCGGCAGAATCTCCTCTATCAGATTCGCCCACTCAATCATACACAGTCCATCGCCATAAAAGTAATCCTCATATCCAATCTCGTCCATCTCCTCAATATCTCCTATACGATATACATCGAAATGGTAGAAAGGCAGACGTCCTTCTTCATACACCTGTACGATTGTAAAAGTCGGGCTGCAAACAGCCTCCGTAATACCAAGTCCTTCTGCAATGCCCTGTGTAAATACAGTCTTGCCCACGCCAAGGTCTCCAGTAAGTGTATATACTTCACCCGGGTTTGCACGTTCACCAATGCTCTTTCCCAGTGCATGTGTCTCCTCCGGAGAATATGTCTCATAAATCGTTTCTGTCATATCTTTTCCTCTTCAACTCCAGTGCCGGACTGCTAACGCATCTTAACGCGATGCTTCTCAAGATTGGCGTTTGCTAATGCCGCCAGCGCATCATACTTATCACCAAGCTGTTCTCTCGGAATCACATATGCATTGACGCGGTTGCTATATACCAGCACATTGCTCTTCGTCGATACCATCTTATAAATCTGCTCCCATTTCAGCAGTCCACTCGCTTCTCCCTGAGAAGCAGCAAAGCCATTCTCATCCACTGCGTAATGTAGCGTCTCACGCAACGCTTCTGACGAAGCAAGGCTGTGTTTGGAACGCACATACAGAAAAAACGGAAAATAGAACAGGAACACAATCCCCAACAGTGCATAAAGAAGCGTGTTTGTCACGCTTACTGTCCCGAAGGTGTTTACCGTCTTTACAAAAAGCAATACCGCTACAACAGCGGAGAACCATCCCTGCATACCGGAATATGTCTGATACATATTAAAACGATAGATATCTTTGATTGTCAGCTTAATGTCAAACTCTACTGTCATATAATTCCTCCTGCTTTTATCTTTTAAGTATAGCATTTTTCAAATAAAAAGAAAAGACGCTATCTTGATAGCGTCTCTCCATCTTGTCTTACTACTGGTTTCCCTTTAATATTGGTGAAATATGTTTGTAAATCAGGAACGTAATTGCCGCCGAAAACAGTCCTTTTACAAAAGTAAATGGCATGTTAAAGCAGATTAAACACTGCAGGATATTCTGCACTGACGGAAGAATTGCCTGATACAATGCAAGCACCATATCCTTTGACATAAAATTATAATATACCGGATATGTAAGGAAATAATTACACAGCACGCTGAACACTGCCATAATCGCCGCCCCAAGTACCGAACCAATCAGTGCACTTTTTCGGTTCTTTTTCTTTTTGTAAATCAATCCTGCCGGAAGGACAAATGACGCTCCCAGCAAAAAGTTCGCCAGTTCTCCCACCCCTCCGGTTGAGGTTATAAACAAATGCAAAAGATTCTTTACCAAACATACCAGCACACCGCACAGCGGTCCCATCGCAAAAGCGCCCACCAGTGCCGGCAGTTCCGATATATCCATCTGGATAAAACTCGGAATCAAAAACGGAATTGGGAAATCCAAAAACATAAGAATAAATGCCACTGCCGAAAGCATTGCTGTTACCGCAATATACCGCACATTTACCTTGCCGTTCGCAGTCTCGATTGTCTTGTTACTACTTGTGTTGATTCTGTCCATTTTACTTGTCTCCTTTTAACTGCGGAATTCCGTTTGGAGTACTTCTGTTTTAACAGAAAACCCCGGGTATCACTACCCGGGGCAAAAGTCTCATGTCGTCACAGCCGTACCTATAAATACAGCCGCTTATACAACACACTTTCTTCTCTCATCCAGACTATACTGTCGGTTCCGGATTCACACCGGATCAACCACCTCTCACAGCAGGTAGCTCACGGACTTTCCAATCACAGGATTGGATTCACCGTCGGTCGGGAATTCACAGACGCTTTGTAAAATCAAAACTCTCTGTGGCACCCTGCCCCGAAGAATTCCTTATTTATTATTTACATATTCTATTCTATGCATATGCTCTTCTCATGTCAATAGGCATTCTTGAATTTATCCATTCAGTTTCATCGTAAGCTGGATACGCTGTTTCTTCAAGTCCACACTCATAACCTTCACTTCCACAATATCCCCCACGCTCACGACCTCAAGCGGATGCTTGATATACTTCTCACTCATCTGCGAAATGTGTACCAAACCGTCCTGATGCACACCGATATCGACAAATGCACCAAAATCAATGACATTGCGGACAGTTCCCTTAAGAATCATACCCGGAGTCAAATCCTTCATCTCCAACACATCGCTTCGCAGGATTGGTTTCGGCATATCCTCGCGCGGGTCACGGGCAGGCTTTTCCAATTCCTTTACGATATCCTGTAATGTCATGGTTCCAACTCCCAGTTCCTTTGCCAGTTTGTCATAGTCATGAATTTTCTTAGAAATTCCCTCCACATTGCGGTTCCTGACATCATCCATTGTATAGCCAAGTCGCTCTAAAAGTCGCCCGGTTGCCTCATAACTCTCCGGATGTACACCGGTAGCATCCAGCGGGTTCTTTCCATCGCCAATACGCATAAATCCGGCACACTGCTCATATGCTTTTGGGCCTAACTTTGCCACTTTAAGAAGCTGTGCGCGGGAAATAAATCGTCCGTTTTCCTCACGGTATGCCACAATATTTTTGGCAATTGCCTTACTGATACCGGAAATGTACTCCAAAAGAGAAGCTGACGCAGTGTTTAAATCCACACCAACTTTATTTACACAATCCTCAACGACACCGCTAAGTGCCTCGCTTAACTTCTTCTGGTTCATATCATGCTGATACTGACCGACGCCGATAGACTTCGGGTCAATCTTAACGAGTTCCGCCAATGGGTCCTGCAAACGTCTCGCCATAGAAGTCGCACTTCGCTGTCCCACATCAAAATTAGGGAACTCCTCCGTTGCGAGCTTACTTGCAGAGTACACAGAAGCCCCCGCTTCATTTACGATAATGTACTGCACCTTCACAGGAATCTCTTTGAGCAAATCAACAATAATCTGTTCCGATTCTCTGGACGCAGTTCCATTTCCGAGAGAGATAAGCGTAATATGATACTTAGAAATTAGTTTCTTAAGAACTGTCTTCGCATCATTTATCTTCTTCATCTCATCTTCTTTATTCTTAAAAGGCGGTGTAGGATAAATGACTGTCGTATCCAAGACCTTTCCCGTCGGGTCAACAACCGCCAGCTTACATCCGGTACGGAATGCCGGGTCCCATCCAAGCACAACCTGTCCTGCAATTGGAGGCTGCATCAAAAGCTGCTCTAAGTTCTTTCCAAACACTTTAATCGCGCCATCCTCTGCGCGTTCTGTCAGCTCACTGCGAATCTCTCTTTCGATTGCCGGCGCAATCAGACGGTCATAGGCATCCCTGATAACTTCCATCAGTATCGGCGTTGTCTCACTGTTGTCCCTGGTAATCACCTGTTTCTCTAAATATCGGAGAATATCCTCCACCGGAGCTTCCACCTTTACCGTCAAAAACTTTTCATTTTCACCACGGTTCAATGCAAGAATACGATGTCCTGCCAGCTTTGCAACCGGCTCATCAAAGTCATAGTACATCTCATAGACAGACTCGGCCTCAGGGTCTTTTGCAGTGGAGATGATACGTCCCTTTTTCATGGTAAGTTCACGAATTCTGGTTCTATAATCCGCCTCATCAGAAACAGCCTCGGCAATGATATCCTTTGCACCCGCAATGGCATCCTCCGCCGTCTCCACACCCTTTTCCAAATCAATATACTTCGCTGCCTCATCCAAAAGCGGTGTGTTTATCATCTGCAGAGAAATCACATTTGCAAGTGGCTCTAATCCTTTTTCCTTTGCAATCGTGGCACGCGTTCTGCGCTTCGGCTTATATGGACGATATAAGTCCTCGACTGCCACCATCGTCTCAGCCGCAACAATCTGTGCGCGAAGTTCGTCTGTGAGCTTGCCCTGCTCCTCAATGCTGGCAAGGACCGTCTCCTTGCGCTCCTCTAAGTTGCGCAGATAGTTTAGGCGCTCAAACAGATTACGAAGTACTTCATCATTTAATGCTCCTGTTGCCTCCTTGCGGTATCGTGCAATAAAAGGAATGGTATTTCCCTCATCAATCAGCTTTACTGCTGCTTCTGTCTGATATTTTTTAATACCAAGTTCCTCTGAAATTTTTGCAATAATGTCCATGTCAAATCCTCTTTCTTTTTTCTAAGCAGTTTCCATTATAACGAAATTTCCGTACAATCTCAAGACCGCTCTCCTAAAATGCCAACAGGTCTACATGAAATACCAACAGCGCAATGTTTTTAAGCAGACAATTGATAATCACAATTCCAAGCGCCACCCACAAATATATCTCCCGCATATGCATTGCAATCCGGATATGTCCTCTTGAAAGCCGCTCAACCGTCTGGCTTACCATAAACCAGCCACCTGTTACAGCAATAAACAGAACAAACGGGTGATAGGCAAAGGATGCCAAAAAATCACCCGCAAAAAATGCATGCATTGCTCTTGTTCCACCGCAGCCCGGACAATATAATCCCGTTAGCGCATGCAGCGCGCATGGTCTTAATATCTGCGACAGGTTCCATCCCGTCACCTGCAAGAAAACTCCCACCAACACCAATGCGCCCAAAATGCACCATCCGAGAACATAAAGTCCGGCATCACTTTTTTCATCCTTTTTGAACATACCCTGCCTCTTTACACATAATGAATATTGATGACTCCAAAGTTCGCGGAACCATTAATATAAAGAACCGTATTACCACTTCCCAGGCAAGTTCCATTCTGGTTAATCGTTCCAAAAGCACGTTCCAGAGTACTGCGCACCTGCCACTCCTTCGGTATATAGAGATTCGTCTCTCCAAAATTGTTTTCTACATTGACAGCTGCCGAGCCATCCTGTATCATCGCATTGTCAAAATACACGGACAGTGCACCAAAGTTGTTCTCAATCCGTGCGTTTTTAAAATTATCTGAATTAACATATCGAATGGCAGAGCCAAAGTTATTCTCAATTCGAAGCTGTTCTCCTGTACACTGTTCTCCGTCACTTGTGCCAAATCCCATATGTTCCATTTTCTGGATTCTTCTCTTTTTACCCACATCCCCAAACATCATTGACAAGCCAATACTGCCGAGCAGTGCCGCCACAAGTATTGTCCATGATGACAATGCCGTAATGCCAAGCGGCTCCTTATAAACGATACAGAAAAACGCAATCGCGAACAAAATTTCATGAAAACTGATTCTTCTGATACCTTCTATCAACATCCAGATTAAAAATACCGTGAACATGATGTTGAACGCCCCGACATCCGGCAGAATTCCAAATTTGCTTACAACCACATAGACTGCCGCCAGTATAAAAAATAATCCCCAAAAAATCTTACTGTTTTTCATGATGTAACCTCTTTTCTTCTAATTTGCTGATTAATGGTTTGTAATAATACCGCGATACATATACCTGCTTGTGCGTACCCTGAAACGATACCACACTTGAAGCCGTCAGGTTGCGGCTGATAGAGTAAATATACTTTGTATTAAGTATTGCAGACTTCGATACACGCATAAATACTCCCGGAAGAATATCCTCCAATTCATACAGCTTATACTTCGTCTGATACATCTCATTCTTCGTATGGGCGCTGATACCATTCTCGTCTGTCTCAAAGAACAATATCTCATCCAACGCCAGATAGTACTCGGTATTCCCCTTATAAAACGGGAATCGCTGAGATGCATTGACAACATCGCTGACCGCTTTCTGCACTTCCATGATTTCCTCAGTCAGACCTCTGCAGCGAATGACTACCTCGTCCTCCGCAATGCTTTCATCAATCTCAATTCGTATTTTCATGCCTCCAAACTCCTTATGTCTGCGCTTCGCTTTGACATGTTACTAGTATAGAAAAAACATCTCACAAAGTAAATAGCTTTACGCCAAGAGGTTCTTTTTTTCGACTAAGTGGTAAAAAACTTGAATTATACACATTTATTCTATACAATAAGGCGTGTGAGGTAAGATATGAAAGCAAAAATTATAGTAATTACGAGTAGTTATCTGCATAACTACGTCCAGCATATGTTAGAAGAATTACAATTCGATTGTAATGTACACGTTATTGAATACACCAACTTTGATCATGTTGCACAGATATATTTAGAAAACGAGGAGCATACCGACGGTTTTCTTGTCAGCGGACGTGCCGCTCTGACAGCTTTAGAAAAATCCGTTCCAAATCGCAAAAGACCGGTTCTTGCCTTTCAGGCGGATATCGCATCTCTTTACCGATTGATGATAGAGCTTTTCATTGAAAACCGCAATCTTGACACGCACCGCGTCATCCTAGATTTCATGCTGCCTATCTCTTCGGATGCCTCGGTTGAGTATTTCTTACACGGCACAGACTTAGAACAAACCACCGCGCAGGTCGACTGCTGGCTGGCAAGTATGAGTAAAGAAGGATTTTCCAGTTTTGAATTATCGATAGTGCAAAAAGCTGCAACACTCTGGGAGAACCACTCTGTCGATTTGATTATCAGCCATTACGGAAGTATCCTTCCCAGTCTGGAAGCCCAAGGAATTCCCTGCCGCTATGTAGCGCCGAGCAAAGAGCTGTTCCAGTCTGTATTTGAGAATCTATTATCTCAGATTGAATTGGAAACCATTCATGCGAACTTCCCGGCAATTATAGCGTTTGCATCTAAAGATTCCAATTCTTCACAGACACCACCTACAGAATTACGAGCAGCAATAACCGCTCTCCAAAAGAGTTTTCCTGTATATGCAATTATGCAGGAAGAGGGAAACCGCTGTTATCTATACACTACCCGCAAAGCGGTATATCATGTTACAGAAGAACTGCACAGCTGCCATTTTCGCAAACAGTTGATAGACGATTTCCATATCAATGCATCTGTCGGATACGGAATTGGCCGCAATGTTACGGATGCAAAAAAGCATGCGGATGATGCATTAAAGGAATCTCTCTTCTCCAATGACAGTTTTGTTGTCGATGAAAAGCATCGTATACTCGGCCCATTAAGTTCTGCACAATATCTTGAAGTACATAAAAAAATGCCGGACAAACTGTCTGACATTGCGCGTCGTTGCAGCCTGTCACCACTGACGATTCAAAAGCTTTTTTCCATTATTCGTCTGACCGGTTCTAATCAATTCACAACGCACACGCTGTCCGAGCATCTCGGGGTGACTATCCGCAATGCCAATCGTATCATTCAGAATCTGGAAAAGGGCGGTGCCGCCGCTTTCGCGCACACACAATCATACGCCACAAAAGGACGGCCCGTAAAAGTATATGAGTTAAAAATAAGCGAGGACAATTTTTCATAGTCCTCGCTTTTAATCTCTTTGGATTATTAAATTTTCTTAAGCACTTCCACTGCCGTATCAAGATATGGGTTCTCTATCTTTTCAAATGCTCCCTCATCTGCCTTCTCTGCATAAGCAGGGTCCAGCGGAAGCTTTGCCAGTACAGGCACACCGAGTTCTGAGGCAACTGCATCAATATGGCTCTCGCCAAAAAGCTGAATCTCTCTGCCACAATCCGGACATTTCAGATAACTGAAGTTCTCAACCAATCCCAGCACCGGAATGTTCATCATATTCGCCATGTTATAAGCTTTCTTGACAATCATCTGCACCAATTCCTGTGGAGATGTCACAACAACGATTCCGTCCACCGGAAGTGACTGAAATACTGTAAGTGGCACATCACCGGTTCCCGGAGGCATATCAACAAAAAGATAGTCGATATCTCCCCATACCGTCTCATTCCAGAACTGCTTCACCACACCTGCAATCACCGGGCCTCTCCAGATAACAGGTGCTTCCTCGTCCTCCAAAAGAAGGTTGATAGACATCACTTTCATGCCCTCTTCGCTCTCCATCGGAATCATGCCTTCTTCTGTGCCATATACCTGACCATGAATTCCAAACATCTTTGGAATAGATGGACCTGTAATATCCGCATCCATAATGCCGACTTTATATCCTGCCTTGCGCATCGCACACGCCAGTGAGGATGTCACAAATGACTTTCCTACTCCGCCTTTACCACTGACAACACCAATCACTTTCTTTACATTAGAAGCCGCATTCATCGGCTCCTTTGGGATGCCACCGCCATTTTTATTACTCGGGCATCCTTCACAGCTTTCTCTGCTGCAGGATGATGCTCCGCTACAACTACTATTTTCCGGCATAACATGCCCTCCTTTTCCTTACTTCTCAATAATCATCTGCTAATCACAGCTTTCTTATTATACACCCTTTTTATACACATTCCAAGGAAAAGTGCGAAACCAAAAAGGGGATGTCGCACCAAGAAAACTTTACTGTGCGTAATTTTTATTATCGGAACTTTGGGCAAAACATATTTCCGAAAACAAATTTCAAAATCTTTTCGAGCAAAATGCGAGAATT
>CAZAGJ010000067.1:0-12627 GCA_964484605.1 uncultured Roseburia sp.
TTCAAATCTCTGTCATCTTCTACTACTAACACTTTAAACATCAATGAGTTCCTCCTTATATGATTCTGTTCTCTGCCCTGTGTTTATGCATATTATGTCATATGCAAAAGCGGCTTATGTTCCGGATTCGCCGTTCGTCAATCATGCAAGCATGTTGACTTTCTTTCGCTTATTATATCATGGGAATGTTAAAATTTTATTAAAAAAAGCGAGGGAATTGCATTTCTTGCAAATTTCCTCGCCTTTTTTCATAATACCATAATCAGTGTTCCCACAGTTATCAGAACCGATCCAATTGCTGACTTCGCTGTAAACTCCTCATGTAGAAATACAAATGCCAGTACCAGAGTGATTACCACACTGAGTTTGTCAATCGGAACAACCTTAGATGCATCTCCCATCTGCAATGCCTTATAGTAGCAAAGCCATGACGCACCTGTTGCCAGTCCTGACAAAATCAGAAAAACCCAACTCTTCTTACCTATCTCTGCAATTCCATTCTGCGCGTTTGTGAGAAAAACCATCCCCCACGCCATCGCAAGTACCACAACTGTCCGAATCGCCGTTGCCAGATTAGAATTCACACCGTCTATGCCCACTTTGGCCAGTATAGATGTCAGCGCCGCAAATACCGCCGATAACAGCGCTAATATGAACCACATGACTGCGCCCCCTAACTCTCCTTTTTATCCTGAGGCAAAAGCTTCTTCAATGCCATTGTAACCAACATAATAACCAGTGTCGCCGTAAAAATACCCAGCATACCCTGTCCCATAATCTTTAATGCAATAATAATACTATCAGCCATAATACAGCTCCCTTCTACAAGTATGCACTTACCAAACCTACAATCAATCCACCGGCAACTACTGATGCAATCTGTCCTGAAACATTGGCTCCTGCTGCCTGCATGATAATAAGGTTACCCTTGTCCTCATCCTGCGCCATCTTCTGTACAACTCTTGTCGCCATAGGGAACGCAGATATTCCCGCTGCACCAATCATCGGATTTACTTTTTTCTTCAAAAACAGATTTAATACTTTTGCAAAACATACACCGCCAATCGTATCAAATACAAATGCAACCAAACCGATTACCATGATTAAAATGGTCTCCACGGTAACAAAGTTCTCTGCCTGCATACTAAAGGAAATAGTAATTCCAAGGAACAATGTAATTAAGTTTGCCAGAACATTCTGTGCTGTATCAGAAAGTGTTGATAATACGCCACATTCACGCAAAAGGTTTCCAAACATCAGGAATCCAACCAATGCCATTGCGGAAGGTGCAATCAGTCCTACAATAAATGTAACCACTATCGGGAATGCTATACGCACACTCTTGGACACCTGATCCGGATAGTACTCCATACGAATCTGGCGCTCTTTCTTGGTAGTTACCAGCTTAATTGCTGCCGGCTGCACAATCGGAACTAATGCCATGTAAGAATATGCCGCGACTGCAATCGGCCCCACGTAATTCGAGTGAAGCATCTGGGATACCAGAATAGATGTCGGTCCGTCTGCTGCACCGATAATACCAATGGATGCCGCATCCTTCAAATCGAATCCCAACAACACTGCCACCAGAAGCGCCGCGAAAATACCAAACTGTGCTGCTGCACCAAACAAAAACAGAATCGGTCTTGCCAGTAATGGCCCAAAGTCAATCATTGCACCAATACCAATAAACAGGATAATCGGCAATGCCTCGGATGCCTCGATACCAATTCCATACAGCCATTCGATAATTCCGTTTGTCTCACCTACGCCCTCCACATACTGGTTTAATACACCACTCGCCGGAAGGTTTACCATGATTGCACCAAATCCCATCGGTAGTAACAATGATGGCTCATACTCCTTCTTGACTGCCAGATAAATCATCACTACCCCGACCACATACATGACAGCCTGTTTCCATGTGATGGAAAGAATTCCTGTAACTAAAAACTCCATATACTATGCCTCCATTTTCCTGGGAATAAAAAAAGACTCTTATCACAACATAACTGCTGCAATAAAAGTCTCACCATTTAAACTTTCAGCGGATGAGGCAGAGCGCTCCATCGTACTGTCGCCAAAAATACATTCATTCTAAATGCCGGTTACTCCCTTTTATTAATTTATTATAAAAAAACTTTTTCATAATTGCAAGAGTTTAGACAAGTTTTGAGCAGTACATTAACATTTTTCATGCAAATTCTACAAATTCCATATTTTTCTTATCACTGCTGCGTCAGCTTCGGCTTGTACATCATCTCACTGATAGCGCACACCGTTACAAATGCATCCGGGTCTTTTTCCGTAACAAAACTCATCAGCTTCTGATACTCATTTTTATCAACAATCACACATATCTCATTGTATTTTGCGTCAGAATATGTGCCATACGCATGATATGTCGTTGCACCACTGTGCAGTTCATACAGAATAAAATCCAGAATTTCTTTCTCTTTTTGAGAAATAATGCAAACACGCCTTTTCATATTTGAACCAAAAATAAAATGATCCACAACCATACCATTAAAATATGTGCCTAAAATACTGAGCACAAGCGTTTTCTTATCATAGACGAGCGCAGAAGAAAGTGCAACCACCATTCCCGCCATAGAGGAAGCCTTCCCTAAATCCATACGAAAATACTTGTTCATAAACTTTGCAACAATATCCAGTCCGCCGGAGGATGCATTCCGATTAAACAGCATCGCCATCCCCATACTTACCAGTACACAATAGCAGATTACATCCAGCGTCTGGTCATTTGTCAGAGACCGGTTGTCCGGGAAAATCACTTCCAGGATTCCCATCAATGTTGGCAAAAGAATCGCAGTATAAACTGTTTTAACGCCGAAATCTCTTCCGATAAAAATGAACCCAAATATCAGCAGCACTATATTCATCAGCATCGTAAGTGCCGCTACTGACAATGGAATAAAATTAGCCAGCACCACTGCCAGACCCGCAATACTTCCCACCGATACATTACTCGGTACTAAAAAGAAAAAGACCGCCAGTGCCACTATCATAATTCCAATTGTAATAACAAAAAAATCCTCTATATTTTCTTTTACTTTCGTCTTCA
The DNA here is from genome assembly GCA_964484605.1 of uncultured Roseburia sp. Taxonomy (GTDB): domain Bacteria; phylum Bacillota; class Clostridia; order Lachnospirales; family Lachnospiraceae; genus Roseburia. The sequence goes on from CAZAGJ010000067.1 coordinate 3,086, forward strand.
TAATCTAACATACCTCTTTACACAAATTATACCCATTATAGTACATGTGCATGAGGCTTTCAATTCTTAATTCACCACCAGACGCAAAAACAGACGAAGTCAGTCTCCTACCGCCACAGCAGCTATCCCTAAGCATCCCGGTCCCACATGAACTGCAATACTGCATGGCAACGGGAAATATTCCACACGATTCATTGGGAATGCATTTTGAACACTATCTTTCCAATGTTTTATATCTTCTGTCCGCTGTAAAGTTCCTGCAACATGCACCCGTACTTTTTCCGGTGAAACATTTGCAAATTGGCTCGCAATATCCGCTTGTATTGCTTCAATCATTTTACTCTCGCATTTTTTCATCCCACGTACTTTTGCAAAAGCTTCTATCTGTTCTCCCTGTATCGACAGAACCTGACGAGTTTTGAATTTTTTGTTCGGTACCAAAATCATTAGAGTGTCTTTCTTCCTTGCAGCCAGCCGATGCGCCGTTCCATGCACTCTCTTACTATTCTGCTCTCTAACGCGTTCTCAAATCCATGACAGGCACCTTCTATCTCATGCAGTTCGGCAGCAATCCCTTCCTCCTCCAACCTGCGATACAGCAGTACTCCCTCATCATGCAGTGAATCAAATTCTGCCACTTCGATATAAGTCGGCGGAAATTTTTCAAACGACGTTGCTTCTACGGGCGAAGCGTATTCTATATGTTCTGGTTGCTGCTCTCCGAGATATACTCGCCACATCATTTGGGATAAATTGGCATCCCACACCGGAGTGTCTGTATATTTTTTCATGGATTCCGTTGTCATTCTTCGGTCTGTAACCGGATAAACCAGAAGCAGTGCCGAAGGCATCTGCAAGCCTCTGTCGCGTGCCATGAGTGTCACTGCTGTCGCCAGATTGCCACCTGCACTATCCCCTGCAATCATTATATCCGTACTTTTAATTCCTAATTTGTCCGCATTATCCATTACCCACTTATAGGTGCAAAAGCAGTCTTCCACCGGTATCGGAAACGGATATTTCGGTGCCAACCTGTAATTGACATAAACGACTTTACATGGCAGCTTTGATGCATATTCCTTCGCCAGTTCATAATGTGCCCCGGAAGCTTTTAACATGAAGCCGCCGCCGTGGAAATATACCATACAAGGCAGTTCTCCCTCAGCATGCTTCGGCTCTATCACATATGCCTTTAATTTGGCTCCTTCAAAGCCCGGAATCTCACATTTTGTTACATCTGCATTCCCATCCGGTTTACAGCGGAATATATTCATCACCATGTTCATAACCGGCAGCAGTTTTACATTATTGGGCAGCTTAACGGATGCTATGGATTTTAATTCTTCATCTATCGGATAATTCATTCCGGTGTCCTCCAAAACCTTTTTCACTTCATATTATCACTATATTTTTAAGAGGCTGTCGCACGAATTAATATTTTACTGTTCATAATTTTCATTATCAGAAGTTGTATCAAAATGAAAATTATACGCAGTAAAGTTTGCGCAGTGCGACAGCCTCTTATCTACGATTTGTAATCCGGTAGTTTCTTACATTTCATTATATTGATATTTTTTTAACCTCTTACCAACAAGCATGCATATAAAAACTCCACTCACACCAAGTATAAACATCATAAGTGCAGCACCCGAACCCTTGCCCGAGCCAAAAAATTTTTTCAGAATTTCCAAATCAGCATATGCAGCCATAAATGGTTCGCATATATGATCCACCATAAAACCGCCCAAAAACAAACCAATCGGAATGGTAAAAAACTGGAGCGTATTACGGCACGCATAAACACGCCCCTGTAATTCCACCGGAATAGTGCTCCTAAGAATTACATCCAAATTCGCGCTCATGACAGGTACCAGAATCCATCCCACAATCTGTCCAATACACCATAATATCGGTTCTCTGGAAAATGCAAGCAAAAAATTCTCCGTTCCCAATGAAAAGAGCATCGTTACATAAACAACCTTTACCCTGTCCTTGGGCTTCGGTAAAACAGAAACAATCAGACTTCCAATTATCATTGCAATGCCGGAACAGGATGTAACTATTCCAAGAACAGCCTGCCCGCCATTTGGATTTGGAAGCACATATCCCGGTAACACCGCATCAAAAGCGGAAGCTACCAAATTAACACCTGACATAAACAATATCAGCGTCAGAACCATTGGATTGTCTTGCAAAAATCCAATTCCTTCTTTCGCAAGAATCAGTACACCCTCTTTTCTTTCACTCTTGCTTTCCGGAATTTTAATAAAAAACAGAAGTGCCGTAAATGCAATGACAAAGCTTCCGATGTCTATTGCAACTACGCAAGTGAGCCCTGCAAATGAATACACGGCTGTAGCAATCAAAGGATTTAAAATGGATATCAGCGACCTTGACATAGAACAAAGACCACTTGTCTTCTGATAATACTTTTCCGGAATAATGAGCGTCATGGCAACCTCTGATGCCGGCTGCTGTACAGTATTCATCAATCCCGAAATCGCATTTAAGGCGTACAGATGCCATACCATCAAACGGTCTGTACAGAACAGCCCAAATACTCCTATGGTACATAATACTGCAAGCACATCACAAACAAGCATCGTCTTCTTTTTATCGAATTGGTCTGTCAATGCTCCGGCAAATATACTCATCAACACATATGGCGCATACGAACAAATCGTAAGTGCTGCGGTGCTTAGCGAAGAACCGGTCTTCTCATACAGCCATAATGTCAGCGCAAATGCTGTAATACTACTGCCAAGCTGAGATATACTCTGTGTACTCCATAGGATAAAAAAATCCTTCAACTGATATAATTCATTTTTCTTTATATTTTTCATATCTTTGCTCCTTTTTGTATCAACCATTTTCAAAACAGAAGCAAAGTCTGGGGATATCAGCCTAGAGCTGTTCCTCCATGCAGTCTCCTCAGGCTCTGCATGGAGCTATTGCAATACAAAGTATCATTTCTCTATCCTTTCCTACGTGTAATTCATTATAAACCTGTGGCTATCATTCCGCAACCAAATATATTCTTTTCAAGCACCCTTCATCCCAATCCGCGGCGCACTTGACTTTATTTGATTATGTAAGTAAGATTAACATAAACAGTACCAAAGGAGGGTATATCATGAATACGTTAGAAGCCATCTACAGTCGGAAATCCATCCGCAGTTTTACCGACGCTGTGAGTGAAGAGGAATTAAATACCATCTTAAAAGCAGCAAATGCTTCACCGGTTGGCAGAGCATTATATGAAACCGTACATCTGACCATTATTACAAACAAAGAACTGCTGTCTAAAATCAATAACAGTGCCATCGAGTTTTTCAACAATTCTGCAGCAAATCCGCTGTACGATGCTCCGGTATACATTCTTGTTTCTGCAAAACTGGCAAACCCGTCCGATAACGTAGGATTTTCAAACTGCGCTATCATCGCAGAAAACATGGCGCTCGCCGCTGTTGAACTCGGACTTGGGGTCTGCCATATCTGGGGTGCAACTATCGCACTGAGCCAGAACGATGAGTTGGTAAAAGAATTAAATCTGCCGGATGGCTTTATCCCTTGCTGCGGAATTGTCCTTGGTAAAACCAAGGAATCCTATTCCGAACGTGAGATTCCAAGCGACAGGATTGCGGTTGACTTTATTAAATAGTGTTTTTACATACAACAAAATCCTTCCCTGTATTAAACCGGGAAGGATTTTGCTTACTCACAATGCTATCATATCTGAAATATCGTTTTACCCTCTTTATCCCATTTTACATTTTTTATTACAAAGTCTCACAATCCATAATCTTATAGTTTAAACAGATTGACTTTGCCACATACTCTTTTTCTTCAATCTGATGCAGTAATTCATTTACTGCCGTTGCAGCAACACCTTCAAAATTCGTCGCCACAGTCGTAAGCCTTGGCGTAATATAATCCAAAATTCCTATATTATCAAATCCCATTAATCCGAAATTATCAGGTGAAGTATAGCCTTCATTTCCCACGTACTTCATCAATTTTAGTGCATACTCATCACCGGAACATAAAAAAGCAATTTTGTTTTGCTTATTTTTTTTCAGTAATTTTAATGCTTCGTTTGCATAATCCATACTTTCTATAACCATAAATGTTTTATCAGCAAACTCTTTCTCTGCTTTTTTGACGCCCTCAAGACGCTGTTCATGCGAATATATATTTTTCTGCTCACTCATAGACAATGGTGGGCATACAAATACGACTGTATCGTAACCTTTTGAGGCAATCAGTTCTATGGCTTCCTGTGCCGCTTTCATTTCATTGACACCAACTGTCGTAAGAGAATCTGATACATTATTGCCGATGCACACAACAGGTATATTTAAAGAAAGTAAAAAATCTTCAAACGCCTTCCCCTTATTGATAGGACTAATCAAAAGTCCCTCCATCTGTCGGTCTGCCAGCTCACGAATTAATTTCTTTTCACTCTCCGTGTTGTCATCACATACAACAATATTTGTAAAATATCCGTGCTTCTCCGCTTCACGATTAATACTGTTTAGTGACTGCACAAAATACAGATTTTCCACATTGATTGTTACAACTCCAAGGGACATTGTACGGCCATGTTTAAGACTCCTTGCCAGCAGATTCGGTCTGTAATTATATTCCTCCGCAACGGCAAGAATTTTCTCTCTGGTCTTTTCTCCAACACTTCCGTTTTCATTCAGTGCCCGTAATACTGTTGTTCTTGATACACCACATTTTTGTGCAATTTCATTTACTGTTATTGGCATATACCACACCATCCTTGTTCTGTCTTCTCGTATTATTAGTATAATAGATTTTCACTCAAACCTCAAATACTACCATACTAAAAGACAAAGGATTTATAACTGCTTTTGCTGTCTCATTACACAATTTTACATTTCGTAATTTTTGAGGTTCTACCGCATGGTGTTCTTTCCTATTATTCATTTTACTGTCAACCGAATACAGCGTAACCGCTTCTCTTATCCCATTGAACGCTGCTCCTTCCAGAGTAATCTCTACTTCCATTTCTTCCGTTTCATTCTTGTTAATCATGAAAAAGCATACTTCATTTTTCTTGTGATTCCATACAACCAGTTCATCTAAGTATGGTACGTCAGCATATGTCTCACAAGAATATGTTTCGCTCTCTGTTTTGCTTATAAGGACTGTCCCTTTCGCATAATTTGCAAAGTAATAAAACGGATAATAAATTGTCTGCAGCCACATTTCCCCACTTTTTTCTGTCATAATGCAGGCGCTGATATTCGTAAGCAGTGACTGGCATGCAATTTTAATCTTATCCGCATGGCGCAGCATCACCATCTGCATTCCGGCAAACAGCAGCGCATCCTCCATTGTATATATCTGTTCACTAATTGACGGTGCAATCTCCCATGGTGTCTCCTGTGTCTCTTTTACGACGGTTTCTGACGGAACTGCCCATACCCCCCACTCATCCATGCTCAGATACATTTCTTTGGAAGAATTATTTTTCTGCTTCACAACCTTAGTAACTGCCGCTATCGTATCAATATAATTTTCCATGTCAAGTGTCTGTGCCAAAAAATACGCTGTTCCTTTTTCCTGTCCACCATAGTATTGATGCAGCGCCAGATAATCAACCACATCATATGCTTCTTCAAGTACTTTCTGATCCCATTCCGGATATGTATTCATCGTCGACAAAGAACTGCCGCACAAAATAAGTTCTATATCCGGATCCAGTCTTTTCATTGCTTTTCCTGTTTCCGCTGCAAGTCTGCCGTATTCCTCTGCTGATTTATGTCCAATCTGCCATTTTCCATCCATTTCATTTCCAAGGCACCATGTTTTCACCTTATATGGCTCTAAAATGCCATGACTTTTTCTCAAATCGCTGTACGTTGTTCCACCGTCAAAATTGCAGTATTCCAAATAGTAAACTGCATCCTCCACTCCGCGCGTTCCGAGATTGATTGTCAGAATTGGTTCCACGCCCGCTTTTTTAGCCCATCTCATAAACTCATTTGTGCCAAATTCATTTGTCTCAATTGAGCGCCATGCAAGTTCCACACGTCTGGGTCTTTCATTTTTAGGTCCAACGCCATCTTCCCAGTGATATGCCGAAACATAATTTCCTCCCGGATATCTTACCGCTGTAACTCCCATTTTCCGTGTCTGTTCCAGCACATCCCTGCGAAAGCCATCATCATCCGCTTTCTCATGCTCCGGCTCATATATTCCGGTGTAAATTACTCTTCCCATATGTTCCAAAAAGGAGCCATATACACGCGAATCAATTTCACCAATCTCATATTTTTTGTTTGCATATATTTTTCCCTGTAACATATATAGTCTCTCCTAACCTTTTAATCCCGTTCCTGCCATTCCTTCTACAAAATATTTCTGTCCAAATATATAAATCAAAAACATTGGCAATATTGATATTAATGCTCCGGCAAATGCGGCTCCATATTCTATCGTATTCTGTCCGATAAACAGAGCAAGACCATTGGCAAGTGTCCGCATTTTAGTACTGCTTGTTATAATCATTGGCCACAAAAGGTCATTCCACGAGCCATTAACACTCAATATAATCAATGTAATAATTGCCGGCTTTACCTGTGGCAGCATGATTTTGACAAAAATTCCAAACTCAGACTCTCCATCAATTCGAGCCGCTTCCGCAAGTTCTTTCGGTATTCCGGAAAATGCAGCTCTCATCATAAAAATGGAACCTGCAACTGCCACTCTGGGAATAATTAATCCCCAATAGGTATCATACATTCCCATTTTAAAAACGATTAAAAATAATGGCACCATAATTATCTGAAACGGAACCATCATTGTTGCTAATGTCATAAGAAACATCGCATTTTTCCCTTTAAAATCATAAAATGCATATGCATATCCCGCAAGGCTGTTCACTAATACCGCCAGTGCCGTCGTGCCACCTGCATAAATAACAGAATTCAGGAAATATCTCGCTATATCTATCCTGTCCTGTACATCTGAAAAATTCTCAAAAGTAAATGTTTTCGGTATAAATGTCGGTGGCCATGAAATAATTTCTTTTTCCGGTTTAAATGCACTCAATGCAAGCCATATCATTGGGACAAGAACTGCCAATGCCAAAATAATCAGTAAAATATAAACGCATATTTTTGCCGGTGTTATCTTCTTTTCTTTCATCTCAAGCCTCCTTATTCATACGGCGATACATCAAAATGGTAATGAACATAATAATGATAAACAGCACTACAGACATTGCTGATGCATATCCCATACTTGAGCTAGTTGAAAATGCTCTTGAATAAATATAAGTAACCGTAGACTCTGTTGTATAATTCGGTCCTCCATTCGTCGTAATATATACAATATCAAAAATCTGCAATGCCCCTGCAAATCTTGTCATTAATATATACCAGAATGTTGGTCTTACAGAAGGCACTGTCACATGGAAAAACTGCTTCATTTTTCCTGCTCCATCTATTTCGGCTGCCTCATATAACGATTTGGAAACCTGTTGGATTGCCGTTACATATATAATTGCAGATATACCAAAGCTTCTCCATATAGAGATAAATGCTACTACGAATATAGTCAAACCCGGAGTGTTAAAGAAATTGATTTTCCCGAATCCCATCGACGAAAGTACTGCCGTAATAAAGCCAACGTTTGAATGCAGTATCATTTTCCACATGATTCCAATTGCCGTTGCAGAACATACAACAGGCAAAAAATAGACTGCACGCAATATCTTGTTTGGAAGATTATTTTTGACAATCAGTGCCGCTACAATAATTGCACCGAATGCCTGAATCGGCACTTCAATGCAGGTAAATATCACTGTAACTTTTAAACTGTTTATAAAACGCGCATCATGAAATGCATCAATAAAATTTTTCATTCCAACAAAGTCTGCCGCATCCATTGTAATGAAAATATCAAAAAAGCTTAAAATAAACGCCACAATAAGTGGTATGATATTAAATAAAATCAGCAAAATCACAGAAGGAGCCAAAAACAAATATGCACTTTTCGCCTGTCTTTTCCATAGATTGTGTGTCCTCATGATTGTTCTCCTTACGCTAATATAAGAGGCAGCAATACCGCCTCTTATGACTTATTACCTTATTCGTTGTATAAATCAACAATTGCCTGTGCAGTTGTCTGTGCCTTTTCAAGTGCTTCATCTACCGAAGAACTTCCAAATGCTACTGAATTAATCATCTCCGGAATTACATCATTTACGATAGAACTTACACCAGGAAAACTTGAATCTACAATAAAATCTGTTGGGGCTTCCGGATTTGCTGCTGACATTGCTTTCAGTTTCTCACTTGCTGTATATTCGTCTTCCGCCTGAACAGAATATGTATATGCCGGGAAACCATTTGCCACAGACCACTCCAATGCCGGGCTGCTTCCATCTGCATTTTCAGTGTTCCACCACTCAATGAACTTATATGCTGCTTCTTTTTCCTCTTCTGATGCCGCAGTTGTAACAGAAAATCCAAGAACCTCTACGGAATTCATATCTCCTGCATCTCCTGTCGGAATCAAGCCAATACCATAATTAATACCTGCTGTGTCTAAGCCCACTGTTACCCAAGGTCCACCTATTGTAATTCCGATTTGTCCTGCAGATGCCATAGAATCTGTATCTGCCTCCAACGGATTATCTCCATTGTCCACAAGTGTTTTGTACATATTTAAGAAATCTGCATACCCATCATTATTTTCAAAATTTGCTGTCCATGTTCCACCTTCATTCGTTACTGCCAAGCCACCGAACCTCTGCATAATATGTGCAATTTGATATGCATAATCATATGAAATTCCAGAGCCGTATACATTGGCACCCTCATCTGTAATCTTAGCCGCCATTTCATTCCATTCATCCCAGGTCACCGGCGGAGTTTCCGGGTCTAAACCTGCAGCTTCAAACAAATCCTTATTCCAATACATATAGTATCCAACAATCTGGAACGGAACAAAATACAAGGACTCTCCCTCTGAACAGTAGTCCAGATATGACTGAATAAAATCTTCTTTATCTAATGATGTTTTATCAAACACATCATTAATGTCTTGTAAATAGTCCCCATATGTAAAGCGATATGCGCTGGAACTCAAAAGAAGCGTTGGGCCGGTTCCAGCTGCAAATGCAGTCGCCAGCTGGCTGTCTAAGTCTGATGAAATATCCATCTCAATGGAAATTCCATCTTCATTCTCCTCATTAAATCTGTCCACCATTTTAACAAGCATATCTCCATCTGAGCCTGTAAAACTGTTCCAAAACGAAATTGTAATACCATCGTTTTCTTTTGGTGTCTCTGCACTACTTTCCGTAGCTGAAGCCGTCGCATCACCCGTATTATCCGTAGACGCTGAGCCACAAGCCACCATTGGGAGTACCATTGCTGCTGACAATCCGATTGCTAAAATTTGTTTTACATTCTTTTTCTTCATTATTATCCTCCTTCTCCTAATGTACACGTGTACATTTCTTATGCTTCAACGATAATTCTTTTTTTGATATATGTCAATAC
>CAZAGJ010000068.1:0-12598 GCA_964484605.1 uncultured Roseburia sp.
CTTCTTCACCACATCATCAAGTGATGGCAAACATATTCCACCCAAAGCGTTTATTCCGGATTGCTTGCAATATGCGCTAACATAGTCAACAATAACCTGCAATTGATTTTTTGCATTATCGTTTTGACTTTTTTTCTTATTAGTATAGACCAAGGTTTTCTTTCCCCAATTGTTAAGTGCATAAATCGAGAACACTTTAGTCTTATCGTCACCATCATTAGTAACTTTTACTCCGCTATAAGCAGATTGGAATAGTTCAAAAATTTCGTTGTTACCAACTTGGAAGTATGCACGACCAGGTTCAACAATCTCAGCTGCCAAAGGTGTCTTAATAACTTCGTTACTATCTTCTTTGGTTTGCACCTTCAAACAAAGTTTAAATTTCGAGTTCGACCAAATCTGCGCATCAACAACGCCTGCTGGTTTCTGAGTGGCAAGAATCAGGTGTACACCTAATGTTCTTCCTATTCGTGCAGCCGAAATTAGTTCCTTCATAAAGTCAGGGAATTCAGCTTTAAGCTCAGCAAACTCATCAACTATAATAATCAGATGCGGTAGCGGTTCTTTTACTGTCCCTTTCTTGAACAACTTAATGTAATCATTTATATGATTTACACCTGCAGTGGCAAAATAAGACTGTCTCTTAACCAGTTCTGCTTTTATAGACAACAAGGAACGATTAATTTCACGTCCATCAATGTTTGTTATGGCACCCATCATATGAGGAAGATCCTTAAACTGATTAGCCATACCGCCGCCCTTAAAGTCTATAATAACAAAACCAACATCATAAGGGTGGTACAATGTTGCCATTGAAAGCACATAAGTTTGCAAAATTTCACTTTTACCAGAACCAGTTGTACCAGCAACAAGGCCGTGGGGACCGTGAGCATTCGCTTTATCGCTGATATCGAGATAGACAACCTCGTTCTTGGTTTTAACACCCAATGGTGCTGCCATTGACTTGAATACCTGAGATGATTTCCACCGTTCCTGCAAATCGAGATCTTCAACAGAAAAGATATTCAGCAATTCATACATTGATATATTTTTCGTCAATTCACTTTCAAGACTTACTTCTTCAACAGAAACAGAACCGAGTTTTAAAGCAACCGCTTCTGCCAAAGTGTCCGCGACTTGACTGTAGACAAATTCGGTTTGAATATCACCGTTTTTGCTTTCAAAAATAACACCGCTTGGCTGCTGACCATCTAAACGTATAATTTCAGTACAACCCTTGGGAATAAACTCTTCATGTTCTTCAAAAAAGATAAACGTAAAACCATACTTATTTCCGTCTTCAATATAGCGCGATACTGGATGTTTTCTAATTGTCGATGAATCTAAGACAAATACAACATAACTGGTATCAAAAGTTAATGCCTCGTTTTCTTTTTTTGCAACTTCGCGAGCTGAAAGAACAGCATACAAGTTTTCGAGAAGAATCTTTCGGCTTTCATCATCACACATGAAATTTCGAATGCCAATTTCATCATTGTAGACATGTCTTAACCATCTTATCCACTGCATTGATTTGGAATCAGATTCATCAAACATGTAGTACATTTTTACTTCTCGATAAAAATGTCTAATTGCAAGATCAAGGGTAATATTCCTAAGAATATCGTGTAAAACTGGCTTGCTTCCTACAATTCCAACTCCATTTGAAGAATTAAATTTGGACAAAATAGGTGCATTGTGGATGTAATGATACTTTTCCTCGATTTCAGCAGGTAATAAAGAAATGGGATCTTCGGTATCTATAAAATCTTGTTTTGCGTATTTAACTGGAATATTTGCCTCAACCGTTCCAGTTCCAAGATAAATATCCAAATAATCTTTATCACCATTAGATTTTTCAAAAAGCCTTTTGCCATATGTAAGGACTTCGTTGATGCTGTTCGTAAGAGACTCATAGATTTGATTGCGAATGCGCAACTCATTTTCTCTTGCTAATGCAACTTCCTGCTCCTTTTTCTGAATATATTGGCGGTATTCTAATTCGCGCTTCTCAGCAGCCTTCTTGTGCTCTTTTCCATCATATAAGTAAGTGACAACCGACATCACAATTCCTATACCCATCGAGCATACACTATAAATAACAAAAGTACCGCCGCCGCCTAAAATACCCCTCATAACAACCATGAGGATAAGCATGACAATTGATGGAATCAAAGATAATACCAGATTTTTCTTTCCTTTTTGAGGCTTCGGCAATGGTTGCTTAATCTCAATTTCGTCCTCTGGAACACAATACTCCACTCGTGTATTTCTAATAAAATCTGGGTACTCAAAATGAGTTGTTTGCTGTTCTAATTCACATGTACCTAAACTATTGCAACGAATATTTTCCTTGACATCGGTATACAATTTATCGTTTTTATAATAAAAACTATAATTTGCAATAGAGAAAAAATCAAAATCTTTGATTTCCTTCTGTTTAACAATTCTACTGCCATTTACATAGACGCCATAGCGTGTGTTGTCATCAAAAAGAATAATTTTTCCGTTCGCTTTTTTTATAATCAAATGATCAGTTCCGATTATGGAATCATCTATCGCGATATTGGCCCTATTACCGCCGCCAATTATAAGTTGTTCCAATCCGGAAATATCAATTTCAGTATTGTACTTTTTATCTTCGTAGTCAAAGTCCAACATGAAAGACAAATGGAAAAGTAAATTGTCAGACTCCTGGTATTTAACCTCTAATGATTCTCCGTGTTGAAGACTCTTGGTCATTAACTTTCTAACATCGCCAATTGTTATATACAAACCGTCGGAGCAATAAATATACCATTGCGAATTATTTTTTACAAAAATCAACTCGACCTGTCCAAAGAACAATTCTTTGCGTAATCGGACATCACAATCAACACCTGTACCAACTTTAATTTCTTCAGCATCAGTGGCTAAATCTATTTCCTTATAAAGGTTATTACTTGAGAGTATGATCTTATATCTATTATCCATACCATAATCTCCTATTCTGTAAAGATAATGACACTGCCATTTCTTATGCCATATTCGGCGAGTGTCTTGTTGCCTTTAAGTAATGCTATTGGGTTTTCCGATTTAAGATAGCAGTTTTTTATATTGCTAACATCGATACCCAATTCATATGCAGTATTTAATGCTTCGACCAGTTCATTGGCTGAAATAGTAAGCGGTATTTCCAAATCAATGGACATATTATTTTTTTTGTTATTAAAAATAACAATTGCTTTTTCTTTATTCATAATTTCACCCCTTGAACTCTATATTATCAAAAATGTGGTTTTTTGAATGCTACTCTCCTTGGATAAAGCATCCGGCTTCATACTTGAGTAATGAGTAAAGTGCTCAATATAGTCGCTTACAGAGAATTTCAATGCAACATTCGGTGAAATCAATGCATTTTCTTCCTCTTTTTCAAAATCATTACAGATAAAAATGTATTTATCTGCGTCGGCTCCATTAATATTAGATACCAGAATGTTAGTTGCTAATACAGATACAAGAGTTTGCTTTATAACAACGATGACCTTGTCAGCGATGTTGAGCAGAGTTGCCTTGTCTTCATCAAATGTCACATCTGCATCCACAACAATAAAATCGTAATCTCCGCTTTTTTTTGCGGAAGAAACTATTTTCTCAAATATAGAGTAGTTCAAACCCAATGACATCAATGCTGCCTTAAAAGGGGGAAGGTAATCGAATAATTCCTTCCTAATAACATGCTTAATATCCTCATATATATTGTCTGTTGCCCCAGCCAGTTTTGCATATACATCCGCTGCGGTGATTGCCGAATGGTTTTCAAGCATATGTTGAAAAACCTGCAGACGAGCCGCATTGATATACAAGACACGCTTATAGTTCTTTGTAAGGGAAGCACTTACGCCCATTGCCACTGTTGTTTTTCCAGTACCACCACTTGCAGAATAAAATAAAATGATTTGAGTTTCTTGCTTACTATTGTTTTCGATTTTTAATACATCGGCACTCTTGCCGGTAATCTCATTGAAGATTTCTTTAATACTAGTGTATTTAAAAATATGATTTACATTCAAATCAGCAGTCTGTTCTTCTTCATATTGTTCGTTCATCACAAAAATATGAGAAATATTATGGCGTTGCATCGACTGGTTGTAAAGCTCATCGGAAATAATCAGTATATCTGCACGCTGAGGTGTTGAAAACAAGGTATCAAAGTACTCAGTGTCATTTATAATTTCTAAATCGACCTTTTCAAAAAAGTCTTCCACAAATTTCAATTGAAGCGGGATGATATAGCTGATATCTGTATCCGCAATAATTATTCTCGGTTTAGCCATCTATTCATCCCTCCTTATCCTATAGTTATCTGAAAATCACTGTTTGCCAATCTAATAATATCCCCATTATTAATAAGGGCCGATTGATTAGGCTGTAGTCTCACTTTGTTTACATATGTACCGTTTGCACTCTGTAAATCTGTAATTGTATATTGACTGCCTTTTTTGCAGATTTTGCAATGCGACCGACTGATCATCTTGTTGAAGGATATTACGCCATCACAAAGTTCTGGCTTTTTACCGATAACAAATTCATCTTTATCTACCGTAATCTCAACACGACTCGGTGCATTCATCGCTATAATACGCAACAAACCGGAACTTGTTGTTACAGGGGTTTCAACAGCGTGTTTGCTATTGCTGCTCTTTCCACCTTTTATATGTGCATACAAATCTTCTATGCTTAATGTGCCATTTGATAAATCGGCAGAAAATTGCATAGTCTTAGTCGAAGAAAGCGTAGAAAAACCTGAAATCAGTTTTACAAGCCCGGTTCTAATCTCATTTTCAAATGTTGAATTGTCATCATAAATTCTTTTACTTAAAGGTAAATATACCAAGCTCACCTTATACGTAGTCGGATCTATATAAATACGATCGAAAGAAACATCAATATTTTGGCATGATAAAAACCCGTTGGATTTCACTTCTGTAATGTCAGAAAGTAAATTCGCAACGATTGTTAAAAAGCTATCTGCATCAAGTGTTGGAAGCATTAATGAAAACGGTTTTAATCCTTTTGTCAAATAGTATAACTGTACTTTTCCGTTAAACAGCATTTTCATACAACGAACAAAGCAACTATTAGCCTGGCTCTGAAGAACCTTATATTCAGTAGTCAAAAATGCACTGTTATCACTTAAAATATAAGAAAAATTTGCACCGCATTCCATTTCAGCTATATACTTGTTTTCAACCAAAATATTCATATATTACACACCTTCTCATTCGGTTCGTTTTCTATTTATCACAAGTTGGAACACATACACGATATGGTCTAACTTCTGATAAATAGCTCCCGGCTTCTCGTGCAGGGGAGATCCTGCACGAGAAAGCCATTAGAACTACTTATTTAATTATTTCTCTTCCTTTTTCTTACGCTTGAAAGCAACGAAGAAAGTTGTTCCACCTGCAAGTACTACCACACATGCGATAGATCCCCAGAACAAAGCTGTATTCGCATACCAACGAACGAAGAAGTTACGAGATACAGTCACTTTATTGAAGAATACATATGTGCTGTTCTCATTATCCTCGGAATGTGCTTTGAGGAAGTCATCGGAATCAGTATCCGTCACATTTCCTGCAAGGTCTGTTACAACAAGACGAACCTTTTGTGCTGTTGTACCATCCTGTTCTTCAATATCAAAGTTTCCGGAGAAGTTGTACGCATTATCAGCAATATCTTCCTCTGTGAGTGTCTGCAGTGTCTTACCATTTACAATGATTTCAATGGTCTTTAAACCGCCAACATCAACAATGGTATACTTAACATTCAATTTACCGTCCACGATTTTGTCTACATCGGCAATTGCTTTGTCAAGGTTGACAATGTTTCTGATTTCAGGTGCAACCGAGTCAACAGTAAATGTCATTGTGTCAAGAATTTCTTCACCGGAAGCGGTGATAGAGTTTTCCGGAACACTTGTAGACACATTATCCTTTACATCATCAGCATCATATGCAGATGTTAAAGAAATCTTATAAACACCGTCTTTTTCAAAAGTGGATGTCTTAATAGTGTAAACATACTGATACCAGCCGCTTTCACCAATCGCAACCTGAGAGTTGATATTTTCAGGATTGCTTGTGAAATCCACATCCACAGTTTCACCGTCACGAGTAACCAAAATCTTCAAAGAACCTTCGTTGATCCTGTCGGCATTGTACTCAGTAATTACAAGATCTTTATCAACAGACTGAATGTACTGTCCACCATCTTTAATCAAATCAACAAGTTCATCATTGTATTCATAAACGGATCCGAAACGGTTAATTGTAAATTTGATCTCAGATTCGGTCTCGTGCTTAGCCTTATCAGTCATAGTGATCTTGAGCACGTAAATACCATCATTACCAACCTCAGTAGGAATGGTGAAGCTACCGGAACCGCCCTTATCGTTGTCAGTTACCTTAACAAAGGTTTCGGTAACGTCTTCAACCTTATCAAAGCGAGTTCTTGTGAGCTTAATGGTTTTTGTGTCGAAGTTCTGATCAGCAAAGTTAAATCCGATTGTAGCTTCGCCCTTATAGGCACCGCCCACCTCAGTCTTAGCTGCACCATTGATGGTGTAGGTAGGAACCTCTATCGCAGTATCAATGGTCATCTGCTTAGAGGTGTAGGTAGTCATCTTATTAGAGGACTTGTCGGTGTAGTTGATGGTGACAATGTAGTCACCGTCTTCAGTCAAGGTAAAGGTACCAACATGAACATCAACACTGTTGTCCTTCCATGTAGGAGTTACTGCCGTTGCGGCTCCGCCGTCCTTGGAAACCATAACCTGAACATCGTTAGCATAGAAGTTAGCTTCATTAATGGTTACGGTTGCAGTGATGTTTCCGTTATAGTAGGAAATATCGCCTACGGTATTTGTTGCTTCATTGTAGGTTACCTGGGCAGTAGGAGCAATATTATCTACAACGATACGCTTAGCTTCCTTATGGACATCTGTCTTATTTCCAGCACGATCGGTCGCAGCAAATTCAACTGTACCGTTAAACTGGTTGTCGTTGCCAAGTACCATTTTAGGAATTTCAAAGCTTACTGTAGCGGTCTTTCTATCTGCGGAATATTCAATATCTGCAGCCTGGATTGCTTCATTAATAAGTTCTGCATTCACATTACTTACACCTGCAGCATTCAGGTAGCTGTAGAGGAAAGAGTGCACCTCAGAAGTCGGATCTTCAGCAGTAAGTGTTACTGTCATCTTGGCATTGTAGAAGCCAAAAGTAACGGATTCAAGGACTGTATCAAGTACGCTTGTACTGTAATCAACCTTCAAATTTGTAGGTGCAGTCTTATCAACGGTAAAGTAGTCAACTGCGTAATCATCTGCAGCATTTGTTGCTTTGTCTGTATACGCTACATCAAAGGTATAGTTTGCATCTCCGGGATATGTAATAGTAATAGTATGAACATCACCCGTAGAATCAACTTTCCATTCGGACTTTGTATTCAGTGTAGCTACATTAAGCTCAGCACCTGTTACATCTTTGGCAACAATAGTAAATTCAACTTCATCAGCAACAAAGTTGTGTTCTGTAATGGTAACAATTGCTGTCTGTGTATCTGCAAAATACTTACGCTCATTTCCGTCTCTATCGGTGAGCTTGTTAGCAACAGTTTTGTTCTGATATTCAACATTGATTATCGGCTTCGTTGTATCAATCGTGTGTGTGTCAGACACATACTTAACCATTTCATTGTTAGATCTATCAGTGTACTCAACTGTAATTACATAGTGACCATCACCTGAATGGTCTGCGGGAGCAGGGAGGGTAAATGTGCCAACAGTTTTATCCTCTGCATTGCGATTTCCCCAAGTAACTGTTCCGTAATTAAAAGCTTCACCGTTCTTTGTTACGGTAACAACAACATCTTCTGCATAGAAGTTTGCTTCAGTTACAGTGAATTTAACATCAATTGCATTGTTATAATAGTAGTCTTTACCTATTACTCTATCTGCTTCGGTGTACTCAACAGTAATCTCAGGAGCAATCGTATCAACAACAATGATGTTTCCGTTATCTACCTTTTTAACACTCTTGTTCTCAAATGTATCAGTTGCAAGTACACTGAGATATCCTCTATACTGAGCTGCTTGATCTGCTGTCATAGTAATTTCAGCAGTGAACTTAGACTTATCAGTCTGATCCGGAACAGCAGAAATTGTGGCGTCAGCAAGTGTATCAGGATGATTAATGGAACTTGCACCCGTTTGTTTTGTGTAGCCCCAAGTAAACGATTTAACACCGGAAGCAGCATCGTAAGAAGTGAATCTTACAGTTACAGACGGATTATAGTAACCGAATGTAATCATCTCGATAAACTTTTCCCAAGGAGTTGTGATGTACTCTACAGTAGGCTCAGTTGGTGCTCCGTGGTCTATAATGAAAGCATCGGCAACAAACTGAATAGCATCCCATCCGGAAATGTCCTTATAATCCATATACAGATTATAAATACCGTCTACATACTGATTGTATTCGTATGTATAGACATCACCATTCTGAGTCCATGTTGCATTATTAAGGATCTTTGTAAGTTGATCTGCAGTAAATGCAACATCAACTCCATTAATATCCGTCATAGTGCCAGTTACAACAACATCACTTGCACGGAAGTTGTGTTCAGTTACTGTAAAGATTGTTTTCTGCACATTTCCTTCATGTACATAATCAATCTTGACAACAGGTGCTGTTGTATCTACAGTAATGGTTTCGGATGTGTAATCCGTCATCTGATTGTTAGCCTTATCGGTATAGGTCACATAAACAACATAATCACCGTCACCGGCAAGAGTAAATGTACCAACCTTATCATTCCAAGATGGTTTTACTGCCGTTGCTTCTCCACCGTCCTTAGAAACCTTAACAACTACATCTTCTGCGTAGAAGTTTGTCTCTGTAACAGTAAGCTCAACAACTACGTCACTGTTAAAGAAATGTGCACCATCATAGATACCCTTCTGCGCCGTATACGACTCTTCGCCCTGATACTTAACCGAAAGTTCTGGTGCAATTGTATCTACGATAAAGACATAATTATCATCCTTGCCAATAGCGTTGCCAGCTTTATCCGTCGCTGTAAAAGAAATCCTACCATGCATCTGCTCCGCCTGATCAGCTGGAAGAGTCAGTGTGGCAGTTGCGACATTTCCGGAAACAGTTGCCGCAATCTCATTTGTTACAGGATCTCCTGATTCCGGTGTATAAATCCAATCAAAATGGTCAATGCCGGATGTTACATCTTTAGCAGTGAAAGTAATGGTAACTGACGGATTATAGAAGCCCAAGCTGTCGCCAAGCTTTTGAATTAGAGTCAATTTAGAGAACTCAATCTTCAAATCAGTCGGGGTGAAGGAGTCAATTTTAATATTAACTGCGATTCTATCTGTAATACCACCGGTAGTGGTGTTTTTCAGATAAACATACCGCACATCAGTACCCTGATTACTAAAATCTGTTGTTGTCGCAAAATTTCCGCTTGCTTTTTGTGCGATTGTATATCCTTCAACTGGTGTAACAGTAGCCTTCGTTTTATACCAGCCATTTGTGCCGTCTTCTTTAGACAATGTATAAGGAGCAGCAGGCGTGGACTCAAAAGAAATTGTTACCATGTATGAAACTTCATCCGCATAATACCACCTTGTAGCTGATTTCTTAGCTGTGACAAGGATTTTGTTATTTCCTTTACGAACTTCTTCAACAAGATTGTCAACATCGGTTACAGTAATCTTACCGGTTTTCTCGTTAATGCTGATACCAGCAATGCTATTCTCGTTAATGCTGATACCAGCAATGCTATTTATGCTGTACGTGATAGTTCCGCCAATCAAACTATTTTTTTCTCAGCCTTCTGTTCGGAAACAGTAGAGCTTGTTCCGATTACAAACTTCTTTTCAGATTCAGCGAAATTAATAAATTGTCCTTTTGAAGAAGTAGCACCTGAAACATTTAGTGTATATTCAATAACACACTCTTTATAATTGTCATTACCGGAGAGAGTAGCAATTACCTTGATAGAGCCAGGATAATACACAGTCAGCAAACCAGTATTAGCATCAATAGATGCCATAGATGCCATTTCATCGTCATCAACCTCTATTTTATAGGTGATAGAACCACCTGCGAGATTTGCACTGTCAATTGCACTGAAATCATATTCCTGTCTGTACGGTACTTCACCGAAAAGTTGTTCTTCTTTTGATGTTCCGGTAAAGTTTTTAAATGTAAAAGCTTGCTCTGCTTTTGCTATATACACATTATACGGAGCAACAGCACCTGCTGCCGGAGTAACACTAACATCTGCATCGTTATAGTTGTCCTTAACAGCCTTAACCCACACGATATAAGAACCGGCGTCTGTAACGACAGGAATTTCATCTACCCAAGCAGAATCGTCAACGGTAAGATCACCATCATCAAGCTGATATTTAAGGTTGTAATCACCTTTATTCTCGACGGATACCGCAAGTTGAGCAACAGGATTTCCGTCGCTGTCAACCGTATATACACCTTCAAGACCTTTTATCGAAATATTGCCCAGTGCTAAGTCGCCTGCGAGAATATTGCTTGCCACCGCTGGTAATACTAATGGTTTATAGTTGGGACCACGGTTAACAGTTAAAGTAACCTGATATGATCCTATCGCAGTTTCTTGAGGAATATCCTTTCCTGCAATAGGTGAACCGTTTACCGTCCAGGTAACAGTATCGTCTGCTTCAAAAGTGCCATTAAGTTTAACGATATTCTGTTTGTTCTCGTTGTATTTTGTGTTAATACCTTCGATTGATATTCCTTCAATATCCGCAGGATTTATTGTTGCAGTTACCTCTTTAACAAGGTCATCTTTGCCTTCTCTGCTTATGGTAACTTTAACATTATATGTACCAACATTCTCTTTTTTCGGAACTTCGTTGGTTTCGTCTCCGCCATCCAACTGGTACTTCACAGTATCACCAGCAATCTCGGTCACCGAAACAAGTTCCTGAGGCACACCCTTTTTGTAGGTAAGATTCTTGGCTTCGATATTCACATTCTTAATTGTTGTGCTTGTAACGGAAATATCAAAATTATCCGTCGAGGTTGCAATCGCACTTGTTGAAAGAGTGCCGTTAGTGTAACCTGTTGCACTAACACTTGCAAAAATTTTGAAATCGTCAGCAACAAAATCATCCGATGCCATAACTTCAACAACACCGTTATTGTCAGTTGTTTTTGTGTCTTCTTTATAAGCATCGCCATTGATAACAGAATCTATGACAAATGCTACCGAAGCGCCTTCGACGGGATTGCCGTCTTCATCCTTAACGGTAATTGTCACCGCATCAGGATGTTCTGTAGTTACTGCGTTAGCCACTATCGAGAACGGTATCATGGAAAATACCATTACCAGTGACATGAACGCTGCAAGCAACCTGCTTGAGGTTTTGCTTTTGATATTACTCATAGCCACTTACTCTCCTTGTACGTTTAAATTTAGTCGTCTTGTATATTCTCCCATTGAATAAGCAATGCATATTCAATGACAAAACCAATAAAAATAGCAAAACATAAGATATATAATCATATCTTCGGTTTGTGAAATTGATAATGACTGTTAAAACAACGCTCAAAAATGTCACCACATCTGCAATCGTTGCGGGAATATTCGCAAAGAATGTGATTATTCCCGGTAAACAATTCATTTTGTCATCAATTCCGACTTTGTTCTTTAAAAACCACTTTCGTTCTGCGTTCGCCAACAGAAGCATTGTGTAACCGGCAATAGCCGATCCCCAAAAAACCGTTCCCATCAGCATAAAAACCTGTCTGTTATTTTCTCCTGCCTTTGAAACTACAGGCATGAACAAAATCGTTGCAGACATTAGAAACAGAAAACCAACAGTCAACCAAAAAAGCCGTTTTATTCTCCGAATATTTTTCATCCAATCACCTCGTCGGTGTGGATTAAAATGACTTCTTCAATCATTTTCAGTTTTTTGCCGCCTATCTTTGCCTTCGGTTTCTGTTCCGGCATATTGAGTGGTGCTGTTGCTTCATCATCCACAAGTAGTCCCGTTGTTTCGGATTCCAACATACCTGTAGCTTCTGATTCAAGTCCTTCTGCCTTATTTTCACTCAGCAGACCTGTCTCCTGTTTGTTTTCATCCAAGTTATCAGTTTTCTTCCCTTGAATTCCAGGTATCGTTCCTGTTAATTTGCCTCGTTCAGCATTTGCCTTGCTTTCCTTATAGGACTTTGATCCGGATTTTTCATTTGCAGCACGCATTTTTGCAATCGACTTCCTTGCAGTTCGTCCGGACAAATCACCGATAACATCCGGTATTCTAAAGAAAAACCACAAAAACACAGCAAGAACCAAGCAAGCTGCAGCTACTGCAAAAGAGATAATTGATAATAGTTGTAATGTTTCAGCCATTCTTAATTACCTCCTTGCTTTCGTTTTTCGACCTCGTTATACTTCGCATTAATATTGGAAACAAACGAATCGTAATTAGACTTTACTTCGTCTTTTAAGTCATTAACATATGACAAGGTAGATGTAATTCCGTTTGCAC
>CAZAGJ010000069.1:0-12491 GCA_964484605.1 uncultured Roseburia sp.
TTGTATTGGAATCATCGATATCTAATGTTCCAAAACGTCCACCCGGCTGAATTGCCGTCATGGTTGCTAACTTGCCGCCCTTCTTGTGGAAGTCGTAAAGCTCCGCAATATTAATATCACAAACGCCATCTCCATATGTGAGCATAAACGGCTCGTTGCCAATAAAATCTTTCACACGTTTGATACGTCCACCTGTCATTGTGTTTAATCCGGTATCAACAATAGTTACCTTCCATGGCTCTGCCACGTTATTGTGAACCACCATCTCATTATCTGCTGTAAAGTCAAATGTGATATCTGAACGATGTAAAAAATAATTTGCAAAATACTCTTTAATCACATGCTGCTTGTATCCTGCACAAATAACGAACTCATTAAATCCATATGCAGAATACTCTTTCATAATGTGCCATAAAATCGGCTGTCCGCCAATCTCAATCATTGGCTTTGGTTTTAAATGCGATTCTTCAGAAATTCTTGTTCCAAATCCTCCCGCTAACAATACAACTTTCATCCCAGTTCTCCTTTCGGTTTATCAAATTACACATAATTATGCCACTTTAACTTAATACATTTTTATATCGTATCGAAAAAGTGCCTATTTGTCAAGTTTCCGCCACTTAGCGACGTACTATCTTGTATACTATTGTACCTATTGGCAAAATTCTATACTCTGTTTTTCGAAGTAACGTAATACTTTTCTTATTGGTTGCCTCATAGATAGATGGATAATTTTTCTTTAACGCACAATCCCAAGCCGTCAACTCCTGTCTGATTCCTCGCTGTAATCCCATACTGATATATATCTGGAACTGATTCTCCACAACCTGTGCTATACATCTTTCTATATACTTTCTAGTACTCTCCGAAACCTCTCCCATCGTATCATAGAAGTGCAATAAACTCTCCAGCACCCTCATGTGTTGTGCACGATTTCGCTGCATACTCTTAATGTCCATGCTCTGTCCGTTTCTTCCCAAACGATACATATAAATATATCTATTATAGAAATATATCGTCTTCACATACGGAATAGGGTATGTAATGTACTCACAGTCCACATAAAAGCACTTCTCATCTATCACAATGTCATGGCTCTGCAGGATATCTGTCTTTATGGTAAGTGCATGCATCTTAATCACAGCCTGCACTTCCCCCTCATCCAGATGAATCGTCTGTCCATACTGCGTGGTATCCGGTGTACACTGTTTCTCATTTAAAACAGCTTGCGTTTCATCTTGAATGCATAGGAAATCTGCCGCCACAATATCTGTATCTACTCGTTCAAGAAGTAAAATAAAATCGGTCAATTCCTGAGTATTTAGCCAATCATCACCATCTACGACTTTAAAATACTTGCCCGTAGCATATTTAATTCCATAATTAATACCCGAACCATGTCCCCCATTTTCTTTGTTATAAAGGAAATAGGAATTTGGATACTTATCACAATACCTCTGTGCTATTTCTGCGGTACGGTCTTTAGAACCATCGTTTATGATTAATATTTCTATTTTATCTAATATTTCGGGCACTTCAAATGATTGCAGGCACTGTTCCAAGTACTTTTCCATATTATATGCCGGTATTGCAATACTCAATATCTTTTTCATTTAATCTTCTCATTTCCTAAGTTTTTACAATTCTCTATTAAACACTTTTTCTGGTACATTCACCATATTCTTACACGTTCCAATAATTTCACTGCCAATCATCAATCTTGACTTGAAACAAATCTGTAATCTGCCTGCGTATTTTCTCGTAGCTATAATTTCTGCTGATATACTCTCTGGCATTTTTCCCTATTTGCGTTCTCTCCCTGTCAGCTTCTTCGCTCAAAAAGTAGGTCAGTTTCTCCAACATCTGACTGTCATCTTCTGCTATTACAAGTTCCTCATCGGTAACTTCACTCAGACCATCTGCGCCAATTGGAGTCGTCACAACCGTACACCCCAGATACATTGACTGTACAATTTTATTCTGAAGTCCTGAGCCACTAATCATCGGTGCAATCACAAGCGTTGCTTCCTGTAGAAGTTCTGCCGGATTATCTACAAATCCCATGAGTTCAACACCATCACGCTCTGCGCGTTTCCTCACTTCTTCCGCCGGACTTCCACCTATAATCTGAAACTGTAATTGTGGATAGCTCTCTTTCACTTGCATAAATATATTGTCAACAAAATGGCATACTGCGTCCACATTTGGCGCATAGTCCATCTTCCCCATAAACGCAATCGTACATTTCTTCTTCACCACTTCCGGCAGATATCCATAATCAATCACGTAATTATAAATTACTGCCGGATTGCATTTCACTCCCAGTACATCCACAATATAATTGCGGTCACGCTGCGAGATCAAAATACTGTTTTTTACCTTTCCATACACCATCTTCTCATATTTCGCCATTCGCCGATATTCCATACCATTTATCAACTTGCGAATGCCGGTAGATGTATGATACGCATTGTAATAGTTCATCGTAATTGCATCAATTCCATCGAAATACAAGTTCTTCTTTTCCAAATCCTTCTTTTTCCCACGGAACATATACTGTATCGTGCGTACATGCATACAGAGAATATTCTTATACTCTGATTCACATGTATCTACAACATGCTGCATCTCTCTTGAATAAAAATATCCCGCCTGCAAAGGTTGTCCACAAAACAAATAGTCCCCTACTGCCTGTATACACCGTTTCGCCTTATTTACTCTAAACTTCTGCACCTTACTGCATTTCTCATACAAAGGTTGCATATCTCCTTCATCCTGTTGCTCTTGCAGATACAGCAAGGTAATATCGTAATATTCCGAAAGTATCTCAATGAACTGATACATACGAATCTCACTCCCGGATTTGAGCGGATACGGCGCTCTATAGCAGAGCATCAACAGTTTTTCTTTCATACGCACCATCATTCCCATCTACTTCATCGCCGTCTTCTGTGTCTCATCTACCCCTTCCGTATTCTCCTTCTGGAACAGAATCTTAAACGTCAACAGCATAATCTTCACATCTAACCACAACGAATAATTCTCGATATATGTCAAGTCGAGTTTCAACTTATCATACGGCGTGGTGTTATATTTGCCGTACACTTGTGCATATCCGGTTAATCCGGCTTTTACCTTCGTGCGAAGTACAAACTCAGGAATTTCTTTCTCATATTCATCCGAAATTGTCTGACGCTCCGGTCTTGGTCCCACCATAGACATATCACCCTTTAAGATGTTAAAAAGCTGTGGCAGTTCATCAAAATGAATATTCCGTATTACTTTCCCAACCGGAGTCACGCGCTTGTCCCCTTTTGACGCAAGGCGTGCGCCATTCTTCTCCGAATCCATGCTCATGCTTCGGAACTTATAAATCATAAACGGCTCTCCATCTCTGGTAAGACGCTCCTGTTTATAGAATACTGGTCCTCCATCATACAATTTTACTGCAAGCGCGATAATTAGCATAAATGGTGATGCAATCACGATTCCAAGCAACGAGAGCACAATATCGCAGGTACGCTTCACAATGCGCTGATCAATGGACAATCCCTGATTTCTTGACAGTAAGAGCGGTGTATCGAATAAATGAATGTCATCTGCTCCGCGAAACAGGATGTCAGAAATCTTCGGTGTCACATAAGTACGAACTGATTCCTGGTAACAGTACTTCATTATCTGGTTTCTCGCCTGTGAAGGTAAGTCACAGAGAACAACTGCATTGTACTCCTTAATCATCGGATATAGTTCTTCGTATCCGACCTTATAGCTGACTGTCGCACAGATATTATATTTGTCCTTTCTGGTGTTAATCTTTGCAATCAAATCATCCGGTGAATAGTTGCCGTAGATAACCAGCATCTGGCGCGGTGGATATAATCTTGCATACAGCTTTCGCACAATATAGGTCCACGGAAGGATAAAAATCACTTCCACCGCCATTACTCCCAGCATCGGCTTCGGACTGACATAGTCCCTGCAAATCAGACAAAGCTGTAAATAACCTACGATGCCGCTTAAGAATATCGCCAGCACATGTGACAGCGCTACATCCGCGATTCGCATATAGCCAATGTTGTAACCGCCGAATACCTTCGTAAAGAAAAAGATAATCAGCGTATACATACCTATAATCGCCCAGTTACCCCTGCGATAGAATCCATATACCGGCTCGTAAACAGAATACCAGATATATGCAAACATGAGTGCTTCCAGAGCCAACGATATGAAATTTGCTCCATAATTGAGCAGGTGCTTATATTGTTCTTTAGTTCGCATCTATTTCATCCTTTTCTATTTTAAAACACATACTTTGACATTATAGCACACTCGTCAAGCAAAGGCTATATCTATGTTGTCGGTATTTTCTACTCTTCCCTACCTCTGCCATAAAAAATGCATAAAAAACTGCTCATATTGAGCAGTTTTTTATGATTCCATTGCTTTCTCTTTATAAAATTCATACATATTAATTATAGGTAATGTTATTTTCCCGTTCTGGTAAACATTCGCCGTGATACTTTCTATTTTCCCTCTGGCAATCGAATAAAGTGCAGTCGCCCCATTTAATAAAAGCAACTTTTTAAATTCATCTTCCTTTACTTCAGCATTCGCTGCAAATCCACCTTCTATCTTCAGATGGATGGTTCCATTTTTCTCCTCATCCTTTCTTGTTTCAATTACGATGTCTAAAATCACCTTTCCAAAGCGTTCACTACCATCTTCTACATATCCAAGTTCTACTACATCCACATCCATATTAAACCTTTTTTTCACGTTCTCTGAGATAGATACCAGTTCGTTAGAAATTTCCAATTCAAGTATTGTGCTTCCAATAAAAGATAATTCAGACGTAATTCTATTAAAATCCATTACGCTATCTCCTCCATCCTATGGCAATCCTTCAGAACCTTCCAAATTTGTTGATTCTTTTTATATTCCTTTACATATGATTCCATTGTCTCAAAATCATTCTCACAATGATACGCTTGTTCATGTATTATTGGTTCAAACTCCAACCCCAGCTTTTTACAAATATCATTCAGCGTCGTAATTGTAAAATTATATGTGCCACTTTCCCAGCGTGATACCATCCCCTGTGACACTCCCATCATCCTTGCAAATTCTTTCTGCGTCATTCCCAAATCAATTCGTTTCAATTCAATCTTTGCAGCAATAAGCGCCAGTTCCTTTATTTCTTTTATCTCGCTCTCATCCAGTCCCTCCGCAAGCCAATTTGTACTCTGTGCATTAGCTATTTTCTCTCTTATTGACATATCATCATTCTCCTTTCCACACACTCTCTATCCTATCATTCCCCTTCCAATGCACTTATACGTCTCTGGGCAAGCTTAATATGTCTGTTATAATCACTGCTGCTCTTTTCTTTAAACGCAGTCAATAAAAGAATCTCTCCTTCATCCAGATAAGTATAAATAACACGTGCATTCAGCTTACTTTTCGGATAGCGCATACTATACAGCTTGGGTGACGTTCCCTCAAGGCACTCAAAATCTCTAAGCTTAAGAGCTCCTTCCTGTAGTTCTTCCAGTACATTCAATTTTCTAATCAACCATTTTTGATATCTCGGATATGGTGGTTTTAGAACAAACTTTTCATGGGACATTTCCACAAATTCTTTTTGAAAGCAGTCTACCTCATAGATATGTGAAAACATAGTGTTTTTTACAATTTTCAAACTCCTACCATCCTTCTGTATTTTATTACTTATAAGTAATTTTGGCAAGTATTTTCTTTTTTGCTCGGCGTAGTTTGATTTTATCATGTAGTTCATTTCTGTTCAACCATTTATAATACATCTTCGTAGCATAATGTGCAAAAAAATGTACTCATCAATCTTCCAACTCCCATTGTTCCCCAACGCAGCGCACTACCTTGCCAGACTCATTTTCATATACAGTTTCCTGTGTATCAAAATACATACTGCTGCCAATACAATATTCATCGTCTTTTAACAATACAACATACTTTACGCCCTGCTCATTCAGATTCAAAATACCATCACGTGCAGAATAATGCCATGTATAAAACTCCGAGCTGTCATTTCCGGTCACATTCTCATATAACATATAATCCAGATATGCTTCTTTTGCTGCCATCAAAACAACTTGTTCCTCTGCAAGATTATCCGCTATATAGCTATAAAGTTCCATTTTTTCTGCATATTTTTCCACTTCCATTCCTGAAACATCCATCCAGCCATTGAAAGGCATTGCATATAACACCGCTGTCTCTGTTTCGCTAACCACCTCGCAGCCTTTAAAATATTCCTGATATTCCCGATATACATCCTTATCCTTCTGAACAGTTATCCTTTTAATATCATCCTGTTCCAAAAGTTTCAGCAGTTCCGGCAGTTCATATTTGCTCATATCATATATCGTAGAATCATTATCAGTTAATGCATCATACCAAATTCGTTCTACCATTTCTTCTGTTAAGATTGGAATATCCTCTTTACCATATTCTAGAATTACATCATCATAAAGTTCCAATGTCGCATCCGGCACTCTGTATTCTCCATAATCCGCCGCCAGATAATCCTTATTATTATTATAGAGTGAAAAAAAAGATTTTGTAACATAAAAGCGGTCTCCCATACCCAGCGACACTCTGTCTGCAAAGCCGGATAGAACCAGCACCGCCAATGTAAGGATAAGTCCGGTATAAGAAAAGAATTGCGGCAATTCACCATTTTTTTCTGAAAAATCCAGTGCCTGCACGGCAAGCAGCCACCCCAGCAACCATAATATCGCATAATTCTGATAGTAGTCGTAATTTGATATAACACTGTTAAACCAGTAATTATATAAAATCAATACGCATCCAAGTGCCGCCATACTTATAATGCATATTGCTCCGCTTTTCTTCTTTGAGAAGACATTGCAGCATACATAAATCGCCACTGGAACAAAAAACACCAAATCACCATACATGGAAGAATATATTTCCCGTCCATTTGATACACCTAACAACGAATATCTGAACATCATCACTACAATATCCACTATAAATCCTATCAAAAGTGCACCAAACAGTAATACCTTTTTTCTATTTTCAGCAAGTCTCCATGGAATACATCCAAGCACATAAACCATCAACAGCACACATATCGAACGTATACTAAAACTGTCATCATTCCCAAACATATAGTTGTATGCCGGATATCCCCAAAAATACCCGATTGCAAATATCAGTGCCAGCATACTCACAGTTTTTCTTCGACTAAGACTAATAACCACTGCATAAAACAGACACACTTCCACTAGCAGCAAAAATAACATTGCTAACATATAGCCCCTGTAATTCATACTTGGAGAATACTGGTTTGCAAACATTTGAATAAACAAGGCTTCTATTATCGTCGCCAAGTCTACATTTTCTACCGCCTGTCCGTGTACCACAGCCATTGCTCTGGCAAAGTTTTCTGCAGCCCACTGATTCGGATATTGAAGATTCTGCTCCGCCCCAAAGAGCTTCACTGATACAAAACATACAAACAAGACAATCAGCAGGACTCCGATTATATCTGTTTTTCTCCATAAAAGCTTCTGCAATCTCCTGTTCCGCCAGATTCCGTACCAGAAACACAGTGCGCACAGCGCAAGAATGCCTCCTACAGACACACAATCTACCGGTATGTGAATCCAATAAAACAGCATACCCGCCACAGCCTCGACGCAAACAAGCAGTGCTGCGCCGACAGCAATTTTCTCTATTCCATTTGCTTCTTCCGATGTCCCCGGATAACACACGATTCCCACAAGACAGAACGAAAACAAAATAACCAGCAAGACCATCATTACTGTTCATCCTCCATATCTATCGCAATTATTTTACCTAAATCATTTTCAAATACAACCTGCATTTCATCAAAATACTCCTTGGTTTGCTGATAGAACGCGTCGTCATAGAAGAACAAAACATATTGTATTTCATTATCTCTGAGATTCTTAATGTTGTTTTCTGCTAACATCTGCACTTCCTCATCATAAGTGAGTTCCTCATCTGTCTCCGGAGCCTGCATCCATGGGTAAACATCCTCTGACGAATTAAGGCTTGTCATATAGTAAAACATATAATCATAATAGGCTTCCTGTGATGCCAAAAGTGGCACAGGATGTCCGGCTAATTCTTCTCTTGCATACACTATCAGTTCCTGCTTTTCTGCTGATGATTCATATGCTTTAGGCGAAATCTCCAGCCAATGTTCTCCCTCCGGTGTCAAAATTGCGGTATCTCCATTACTATAAAGCACTGTACAACGCTCAAAATAATCACTGTATATCATATATTTCTCTTCAGCTCGATTTACAACAATCGCCTGCACCCCTTCGACATCTAGTTGTGCCAAAAGTTCTGTCAATTCATATTTTTTTAAAGAGAAACCATTTCCATGAACGCAATCTATCGCATCATACCATGCCAGCGTATTGGCATTATCTGAAACAACCCGCACATTCACCGCATTCATTTCACTTATCGCATAGTTCCAAACATCCAACTGCTGTTCCGAAATCCGAAACTGTTCATAGTCAATGCGCAGATGATTCGCATTATAATTGTAGATAGAAAACATCTGAGTGGTTGCATTCCATGTCCTATAATCTTCGTGTACCTCTGAAATTTTTGTATCGTAATCCGAAAGCGTTATCCACGCAATCAAAACTGTCATTCCCATGTATGAGAAGAACCAAGTAAGTTTTTTCGTCTCTGCCATAAGTTCTAGTGCCACAACAACAAGCAGCCAGCAGGACAGCCAGACATTATAATATATCTTGTAATAATAATATAGGGACATATATCCCAATCTCCAGAGGCAATACATTCCAATCGTAATAGCCAGCATACATATGCTTGATATAAAAATAGTCCGCTGTATATATAATTTTTTTATCACACAATAAATCACATAAATCCATACCGGTACAAAAAATATCAGATCAGCGAACAATGCAGAATAGATTCCCCCTGAAATACGCAAATCATCAAGAAGTCTTGCGAAAACATCCCTCCACGTATAAAGATACACACTTCCAACAACTGCAAGAATCACTATTCCGCCGCCTACCATAATTCCAAATTTCTTTTTGCTGATTTTCCCCCAATATTTCTGTCCTATAATGATTGCAAGTACTGCAATAACTGCCAGCGTATTGGTCGGTACAAACAACTTATTACAGCAAGTATTCGCATACAATCCCAGCCCCAAGAGTAAAACTGTATAACGAAGCAAGTTTGGATACTTCTCTACCAAAAGCAGTACATACAGAATAAAGATATAAATCATTACTCCATTGCTCCAATAGACAAAATGACCCTCCATGAAGCTATACGCCGGATATCCCCAAAAATAGCCCAGTGTCATGATTGGTGCAAAAAATCTTACTATTTTTCGCTCACTAATCGTCAGAATGAGATAATAGAACATCCATATTTCAAGCACATGCATGAAAATATCCGCAATAATAAATGCCTTATAATACATAATCGGCATTAATTCCGAAGAAAAAAGCCAAATACACAAGGCATCTATATATGCAGAAAAATATGTCGTCATATGCAGTTTGCCAGTATGCACAATCAAATTTGCATATTCAAAATGTGGCGCTGCATCTATATTGTAATATTGAAGTTTCAGTTCCGGTGTAAACATATACATCGCAATCCAGATAACGAATGCTGCCAGCAAAGCCAGACATACAAATTCCGACACCCGAAAAAAAAGTTTCTGTATATGTCTCTTATATAAGATTCCACCCCATAACCCCAAATCTAATACTGCCAACGCAACACACGTTGATGGCAGACCAAGTGCAATCCCTGCTTTATTATACACAAATGCCCAAAATGACAGATAACAAAACACTGCCATGATACCCATGACAGCCATTTTCATTCCATTCATTCTGCTGTCGGTCTTCGGATAAAACAACAGCCCCAAGACACCAACTGCAAATAATAAAACCGTACCTACTGAAATCAGCATATTAACTCCTTAACTTTTACCAGACTAGACAATCTTCCTATCCAAGCCCACTTTATCCTTCAAAGATTCTCTTCACATCTTCCGCAAACTGTGCTTTTTCCCCCGCGATATATGCACGATACTCCTCAAAATCCCGACTGCATCTTTCATAATCCGCGAGACATTCTTTAATCTGCGTTATAATCGCCTCCACAGATACAGATATTTCGTCAAACTTATACTTTGCCGGAATTCGCACATCCTCATTATACTTCGCCGAGCCTCGCATTCCGGTAATTACGATACATCCTGAAATCGCCGCCTCCCTCGGAAAGCGGTCTTTCCCCGGATGATTGCCAAAGTCAATGTACACCTTACTCGTCTGCATACGCTGCTGTACCTCTTCCGTGGTCATATTTATAAGTGGTACCCAATGCAGCTTTGGTGCAGCTTCCATCAGCTTCTTCGTAAATGTAGCTCCCTTTTTCGGATTATATAGAATAACATCCTCTTTTCTCAGATGCTTCTGCTTCTCACTGTTTGCCAGATACACATCATTCACATAATCAGACAAATAGGTAATCTGTGCCTCCGCCACACCAATGCTCCTCACATACTCAATCGCATACCGTGACTGACACAGATGAAGGTCCGCGTTTTTTATCAAATCCGTCTTGTCACGAAGTTTCCCGGTCAGTGATGCTTTTATCGCACTTTTTGTACCACAAAGCCGCTTTCTGTCCGCAAAACTGTTGTGTATCAGATAGTTATCCACGGAAAGCCACCAGATATATTTCTTTATCAACGAATACTTCTCCAGCATTGTGCAGTAAATCTCCGGCACAACAAGAATGTTTTCCTCCGAATCCTCAATATCCCCTTCTGTCAGATAACGTTCTACATAACAGGAAAACGCCTGATTCCTAGGGCATCCGCTCTCCGGCAATTCCACATAAGTGATATAAGCTTCTTTTCCAAGATGATTCAATTCATTTACCAACTGGTGCAAAAGCTCCGTCCCACCTGTTTTCACATTCGCCGGACACAACACATAAATCTTTGACATACTTCTATCCTCGTCTAATAACACTTTTTAATTCTTCCAACATACGGTTTTTCAGCACAATGTTCATCACAAAATACATCGTAACTCCTGCAAGTACCGCGATTACCAACTGCCCCAAAAGGCCAATTTCTATCTGTAAAACCGCCCATACAGCTATTCCCATAACAATCGTTGAAATGATTGTTTTCGTCATAATATCTGTTTCCAATTTAAGCGTGATATATTTGCCTGCAAAAACCACACTTAAAATTGTAACCAGTGACTCACTGATAACAGATGCTGTCGCTGCTCCATTCTGCTGATAACGTGGAATCATCCAGAAATTCATCAGTACATTTGACACTGCTCCCACAATTGTGCAAAGCAGCAGCTTCTTCTCTTCACCAAATGTCAGCAATACCTGTGTTCCAAACAAATTACTGAATCCCAATGCCAATGTCAATAATGACGCGATACGCATTGTCACCCCAGCTGCCGCAAAGCTCTCTCCAAAGAGCGCCACCATAAGAACATCTGAAGTTAAGAATAATCCCACACAGCACGGTAGGAACAAAAAGAACATTACCTGAAATACTTTTTTCACAATATTACTGCACCCCTGATAATCTCCCTGCATATAGTACGTGCTGAGATGCGGCAGTAAAACCCCGCCAATGGCTGTGATAACCATAATGACGATTTTTACCAGTTTCATGGCATTCGTATAGTAGCCGACATTCTCCTCAGCACACATCATGCCTATCATGGTAGTGTCAAGCATGGTGTACATCTCAATCGCAACAGTTGTTCCAAGAAGAATTAAAACGGGCTTCAGATGTACCCATAAGTCAAGTCCGTGCAACTGAATATGTACGCCAAACTTCTTTAACTGCACCATGTTAATCATATAATTTACGCCTGTGGTCATACAAACCAGCAGCATATACCGCACATAGTCCGCCTCTGTCCGCACAAATAAAAACAGCGCACACAAGGATATAATTTTGACGACAAAGCTTCTTGCCGCAATATACTTAAACGCTTCCTGCCCCTGATAAAACCATTCTACATTAAATGCATTAAAAACAATCAGCAGTCCGGCAATCAGTGACAGTTCCCTGCGCTCCGCAAAATACGTCAGTCTGAGCACTGCAATATAATACACAAATGCACAGAAAACCGTGGACGCAAGATTCATAAAAAACAGTTCCGAAAAAACTTTGCTCGTCTGTTCCTTATCTGCACGCCTTCTCGCTATCTCGCGAGTTCCATAGCTCGGAATCCCAAGTGCGGCAATCAGGACAAAATACTGCGCAATATTCTGTGCATAAGACACCTTCCCAACTCCGCCCGCAAGCAGGACACGAGCAGTATAGGTAGCTGAAATCAGCGGAAAGAGTGCATCCAGAAGCTTATATATAACGTTGTAAATTGAATTTTTAAATAATGCTCTAGTAT
>CAZAGJ010000070.1:0-11342 GCA_964484605.1 uncultured Roseburia sp.
GTACAGCAAAATCTTGAATATCTACGATTATTAAAAGGTCAAGTCAATGAGCATTGTATCATCACAGATGTCGGCAGCGTCAAATCAGACATTCACCGCGAAGTCACTGCACTTGGCATGGAAAAACAGTTTATCGGCGGACACCCAATGGCAGGTTCGGAGAAAACCGGTCTGTCTAACGCAAAGGATTCTCTTTTAGAAAATGCCTATTACATCATAACTCCAACCGCACAGACCTCTGATACCGCAATTTCTGATTTTCAGGAACTTGTGACATCCCTTGGTGCAATTCCACTGATACTTGATTATGAACATCACGATTATGCAACGGCAGCAATCAGCCACCTTCCGCATATTATCGCTTATAATCTGGTCAATCTGGTGCGCACATGCGATGACAGCAATGAGACTATGAAAACCATTGCGGCAGGCGGTTTTAAGGATATTACACGTATTGCATCCTCCTCTCCTGTCATGTGGGAGAATATCTGTCTGTCGAATCAGGAACAGCTGTTAAAACAGATAAACACTTTTATCGACATGATGCAGAAAACAAAAGCTGATATAGAAAAAGCCAACGGAGACGCTTTAATGAAATCCTTCTCTCTTGCAAAGGATTATCGTGATTCGATTACCATCAGCCGCAGTGGTGCTTTAAAACAGGTTTATGAAATTTACATTGACCTTCTCGATGAAGCCGGTGGAATCGCAACGATTGCAACCATTCTCGCCACAAACGGACTAAGCATCAAGAATATCGGCATTATCCATAACCGTGAATTTGAAGATGGCGTTCTCCGGCTTGAGATGTACGACAGAGAATCATTAGACGATGCCATCTCCCTGTTGAAGCGACATCACTATACGATTTACGAGCGCTGACATAGAAATTTTTCACTAAACCATTTCAAAAAATGAGACTGTCATAGCAGTAAAAAACAATTGTATGACAGTCTCATTTTTCATGGATAATCAGTATTTTACTTGTACTTTTGTAAAGCTTTATATATCTCTATATATCGTTAAAAATCTGGTAAATATCAATCTTTAACGCATCCGTGTCAGACATACCGATAAATTCACATCCATACTTGTAAGCATCCCCATCCTCTACACAGCGCACAATTTCAATAACACCATCCACAACTTCTTTCGTCCAAATCTGGATTTTCGTGTCGTAGTATGTGCCAAGTTCCAGTTTCTTTCTGCACTTAAAGCCCATACCACTGCGTGAAATATCTGTCACATCCACATGAATGTACTTCAATGTAGTAACACCATCTTCGTCCAAGCGCTCCAACTCGACAGATACATCCAAATCCAAACGTTTATGACGTCTTTTTTCTTCCATGACCCACTTCTTCTCCTCTTTTAGATTTTATTTCTGCAAATCTGCAATAAACATCGCATCCCCAAAACTAAAGAAACGATAACGCTCTTTGACTGCCTCCTCATATGCATCAAGCACATGTTCTCTGCCCGCAAGAGCAGATACCAGCATGACAAGTGTTGATTCCGGCAGATGGAAGTTCGTAATCAAAGCATCAATCACCCTAAACTGATAACCCGGATAAATAAATATCTCTGTCCATCCACTTGTCTCGTGCAGCATTCCATGTTCATCTGCAGCCGATTCCAATGTACGTGTACTTGTAGTTCCCACTGCAATCACACGATGCCCCTCTTTTTTTGCCTTGTTGATTTTGTCCGCCTCACTCTGCTCAATCTGGTAAAACTCAGAGTGCATATGATGTTCCAGAACATTTTCTACCTTTACCGGACGGAAAGTTCCGAGTCCCACATGCAGTGTAACTTCAGCAATCTCCACCCCCATTGCCCTTACCTGTTCTAAAAGTTCCGGTGTAAAATGCAGTCCCGCTGTCGGTGCGGCAGCAGAACCGTCATATTTCGCATATACAGTCTGATAACGATTCTTATCCTGAAGCTGGTGCGTAATGTATGGTGGCAGAGGCATCTGACCCAGCTGGTCTAAAATCTCCTCGAAGATTCCCTCGTAGTGAAACCGAATCAGGCGATTGCCCTCCTCTACAATATCAATAATCTCGCCGATAAGCAATCCCTCACCAAAGCTGATTTTGGTACCCGGCTTACACTTTTTACCCGGTTTTACCAGTGTCTCCCAGATGTCATTTTCTCTTCTCTTTAAAAGGAGAATCTCTATCTTTGCCTCAGTTCCTTCTTTTACGCCATACAATCGCGCCGGAATTACCTTTGTATTATTAACTACCAGACAATCTCCCGGTTTTAAATAGTCTACGATATTCTTAAATATTTTATGCTGTATTTCGCCGGTATATTTGTCTAATACCATCAGCCTTGAGCCGGAGCGATCAGGCAGCGGATCCTGCGCAATCAACTCCTGCGGAAGGTCATAATAAAAATCTTTTACATCCATAAATTATCCTCTTTTTTATTACACACAAACAGTCCAACCCGCTCCACTCATCACTAAAAAGGATGTTATCCATGCAAGCACGATTCCATCTATTTTAGTGATGGTTGAACTGTTACTTACATACGAAGAGAAATCTCTAACTTTGTATTCAAATTATCCAGAATGTTCTTTACATATCCATCCACAGTATCTTTTTTAAACTCTTCCTCCTGAGGAGTGAAAACAACAGTAAATGCCATACTCTTCTTATTTGGAGGAAGCTGGATTCCCTCATACACATCAAACAGTGAAATGCTTGTCACATAATCGCAGGACTCCCGAATTGTTCTTTCTACCTGTGCACAGGTAATGTCTTTGTTCATTACAAGTGCAAGATCACGCTTCTCCTCTGCGTATTTTGGCAATGGATTGAATGTAATATTCTTGCCATACCACTGAGAAAGTGCCGCCAAATCAATCTCCATCACATATGCTGCTGTACGCATATCTAATTCACTTGCCACCTCATAAGCCACTTTTCCGAGATAACCTATCTCTATACCTTCACAGGAAATTTTTGCTGTCTGATACGGATGCAGGAATGGCTTTGTTGCCGCCTCATACTCAAATGACAGACAAAGTGTATCTGCCACAGTCTCTGCAAGACCTTTTAACGTAAAGAAAGATTCCTTTTCGCCGAACACACCCACGCAGAGTGTTGCACGCTCATCCGGATTCTCTGTCAACGGCAGAGACTTCGGTATGAAAACATTCCCAAGTTCAAAAATACGTCCCTCTAAAGTTCCCTTTTTCTGGTTTCTTGAAATTGCATGCAGCATCTGTGCCGCTAATGTCGTTCTCATCAGAGAAAGATCCACCGTAATCGGATTCATGATACTGATAGCATTTCTCTCAACAGCATCTTCCGGCAGTCTCAAAAGGTCAAAATCCGCCGGTGAGAAGAAGGAATAATGGATTCCCTCATAAACTCCTGCCGCGCAAAGTGCCCGCTTAATCTTAAGCTCCGTCTTCTGCCTTAAATTAAGACCTCCCAATGTAACCTCAGCGGTAGGCATAAAGGTCGGTATCACATGGTCATAGCCATACATACGAATAACTTCCTCTGCCACATCCGGATAAGAATCCATATCCTCACGGAATGCCGGAATCTGAAGCGTAAGCTCATCTCCATCGATTACCGGATTCATCTGCAAATTGGTCAGGATTCTGACAATCTCATCATCCGGCACCTTGATGCCAAGTACACCATTGACGCGGGATACGCTTACTTTCATCTCCTGCGGTTCAATCGAATTTCCGGTATTGATGTCTATATGTGTCCCGGAAACCTTACCACATCCCAATTCCTCAATCAGATGCAGTGCACGTTTCATCGCCATCACTGTCGTATACTCATCCACTCCCTTTGCAAAGCGGGCACTGGAATCTGAAGACTGTCCTAACGCACGGGAACTCTTTCTGATATTATCTCTTGCAAATTTTGCAGACTCAAACATCACTTCTTTTGTTGTGTCAAGGATTTCTGAATTCAATCCACCCATGATACCAGCAAGTGCAACAGGTTTTACGCCATCGCAGATAACCAGATTCGCATTGTTCAGTTCAAATTCTTTTTCATCTAATGTAACAATTTTCTCTCCGTCATTCGCACGTCTGACATTAATCTGGTCACCCTCTAAATATGCGTAATCAAATGCGTGCATCGGCTGACCTAACTCTTTTAAAACATAATTTGTGATATCAACAACGTTAGAAATGGAATCACAGCCTACCAGTGCAAGTCTGCGTCTCATCCATGCAGGTGATTCCTTAATCTCCACATCATATACATAATGTGCCACATAACGCGGGCAGAGTTCCGTTGCCTCAACAGATACAGAAAACGGCTCTTTTGTCACTTCTGCCTCTGTATAGCTCAAATCAAGCGGTTTACACTCTTTCCCAAGAACCGCAGCCACCTCTCTGGCAATACCGTAAATGCTCTGACAATCCGGTCTGTTTGCTGTGATTGCAATATCAAAAATCCAATCATCCATACCGAGTATCGGCTTCACATCTGCTCCAACCTCTGCATCTTCCGGAAGTACCAAAAGTCCGTTATAATCTGCTCCCGGATAGAGATTATCGTTAAGTCCAAGCTCCGTTCCTGAGCAAAGCATACCGAAAGAATCATAGCCGCGAAGCTTTCCGGCTTTAATTTCCATAACGCCCTCAATCGTCTTATGGTCTTTCGCTGTCGCATATACAGTTGCGCCAATCAATGCCAATGGATATTTACCACCGGCGTGAACATTGTCTGCGCCACAGCAAATCTGAAATGTACCATGCGCTCCGGCATTTACCTTGCATAAGCTCAAATGCGTGTCAGGAATCGGCTCACACTCCTCGACATATCCAACAACTACGTTAGACACATCTTTGCCAACTTCTATTAACTCCTCCACCTCAAAGCCACAGGAAAATAACTTCTCTTCCAACTCCTTCGGTGTTACATCTATATCAACATATTCTTTTAACCAACTAAGCGGTGCTAACATAAGAAAACCTCCTTCTACTCCTTAATCATCAATCTGTTTTAATACACGTAAGTCTGACTCAAATAACAATTTGATGTTATTAATACCGTATTTGAGCATTGCAATACGCTCAATACCAATACCAAATGCGAAACCGCTGTACTCCTCTGTGTCAATACCGCAGCCCTCTAAGACTTTCTTATTTACCACACCGGCACCGAGCACCTCAATCCATCCGGTTCCCTTGCAAAGTTTACATCCGCAGCCGCCACACTGGAAACAGCTTACATCTACCTCAACAGATGGCTCTGTAAATGGGAAATAAGACGGTCTGAGGCGAGTCTTGGTATTTTCATTTCCGAAGATTCTCTTCACAAATTCATCAAGCATTCCCTTCAAATCGCAAAGTGTGATTCCCTTGTCAACGACAAGTCCCTCCATCTGTGTGAACATCGGAGAATGTGTCGCATCATCATCGGAACGGAACACTTTTCCCGGCGATACTACCTTAATCGGCGGCTTCTTCGCCTCCATGACATGAATCTGTCCTGCAGATGTCTGGGTACGAAGCAGATACTCCGGTGACAGATAGAATGTATCCTGCATATCACGTGCCGGATGATCCTGCGGTGTATTTAATGCAGTAAAGTTATAGTAATCCGTCTCAATCTCTGTACCCTCATAGATTTCAAATCCCATAGATGCAAAGATATCTGTCAACTGATTGCGCACCTGTGTTACCGGATGCAGATTGCCGTGTGTGTGCTTCTCTGCCGGCATTGTGACATCAATCTTCTCGCTCTCATAGCGAAGCTGCATTTCTTTTTCCTTAAGCTTTGTGTCTAATTCATCAAAGCAGGTCTGTGCCCAAGTCTTAAGCTCATTGACCTTCTTACCGTAATCTGCCTTCTGCTCGTTTGGGATTTTCCCCATTTCTTTCATCAAAGAACCGATTTTTCCGGTCTTTCCATCTAAAATGACCTTCTTGTACTCATATACACCTTTTGAGTTTTCAAGTTTTTCAAGTTCTGATTGTACTTCTTGCTTAATTTTTGCAATCTTGTCCGTTAATTCATTTAACTCTGCCATAATCTCTCTCCTTCTAATTGTTTTTCCGTGGCAAACGTTTTAAGTAGAGGCTCAAAATGCTTCGCATTCCTCGCTCTTTCCTCTGCTTAAATTCCCGATAAAGAATCCGCTAA
Organism: uncultured Roseburia sp.; assembly: GCA_964484605.1. Classification (GTDB taxonomy): domain Bacteria; phylum Bacillota; class Clostridia; order Lachnospirales; family Lachnospiraceae; genus Roseburia. The sequence continues at coordinate 6,135 of CAZAGJ010000070.1, forward strand.
GCGGATTCTTTGCGCGCGAGCAGTGCCATTTATGGCGTTCTTCCTCTTTGCGAGCTGCGCATTCACGCACGAAGTGCTTTTGTGTGTAAAGCAAAAGCTTTACGCACAAAAAAGTCCCATGATAACTTTGTTATCATGGGACGAATGATTAATTCCGCGGTACCACCCAGATTCTTTCCTATGCAGGAAAGCTCTCAACATGCGTAACGTGCATGAACGTCATCCGCTACTGTATTTCACGGACGCGGCTCCTGTGCGAACTTCAATTCCTACCTCGCCTTAAGCGGGCTTACAGCCGATGGCCCACTCTCTCTGAAAGAAGTATAGAAAAATCCGGGATATTTCCCTCACATTCACTGCCTTTACGAAAATTCTATTTTCAAACCTGTCTCGTATTTTAGCACAGAACGCGGGAAACATCAAGCTTATTTATCATTTATTAAATCTGGAAGCTCTTATATCAGCCCCAAACATCCGAAAACGCTCGCCAAACACAACATTAATCTCTGCCGACAGCATCATGATATACATGCAGAAATACAGCCACAGCATAATAAGCGCAATTGTTGTCAGGCTTCCGTACATCGAAAATCCATTAAAATAATCGATATAAATGGAAACACCAAGTGAAAACAAGTACCATGCCACACTACAGATAACAGCTCCCGGGAGCTGACTTCTCAATGTAAGTTTACGATTCGGCAGGGTCTTAAATATCACATCAAAGAACAAAGTCAGTACTACAAACATAATAATGCCTTTCAAATGCGAAAATAATTCTGCCGCATTTGCTAAAAGCGGAAAATGTTCTGCCGCCATATCCGCCAATGCGTTTCCAAACACCAGAACAACCAGACTTGCAACGATTGCCACCAGAAAAACTACCGTATATACAATCGCCCAAAACCGCAGTACAAACCAGTTTCTGGTTTCTTCCAAATCATTGACGGAATTAAATCCATCTGACATATAGTGAATGCCCTTGGATGCAGACCAAATTGCCGCGACAGCCGTCACAGAAATAAGCCCCACGGAACGGCTGTACACTTCCTCTACAACAGAAATCAAAAACGGTGCTATGTATTGAGGAGTTACCCGCTGTATAATTTCAAGTACGATATTCTCCGTCAATGGAGTGTACTTCAGCAAAGAAGAAAAAACCATCAGAAACGGAATTGCTGACAGCATAATAAAAAAAGCTGTCTGTGCTGCATACGCACTGATTTTATCATCCTTACATTTATTCATAAATTGCCTGAGGTTCATCACTCTCTTCCAAAACATAACTCATTCGTTTCCTCTCAGTTACTCTATATTACTAATCTTAATATTTTGATAAAAATATTGCAAGATATCTGTATACTTCATCCCGGCTTTTGCCATACCGTTTGCCGCATTCTGACTCATGCCAAGGCCATGACCATATCCGCCTCCCTGCAGCAGTACTGTTCCGTCTTCCTGTTCTGTCACTGCGCAAAATGCACTCGGCAGCATAGTTACCGATGTACTCTCTGTGGAATCTGCATATACCATTTTCAAAACGCCGCTTCCAAGCACCTTTCGGATATTGTACTCATTTTTTACAAGAACACTTCCTTTTTCATACTGCACGCATAACGTCAAAATAGAGCCTGCGCAGCTTCGCTCCTGCACAGATATATCTGTCAGCTTACCAAACCCACGAACTGTATCTTCATTCACTGTTTCTAACGCAGTATCCTCTCCGTTTTTAAAAAATTGAATATTTTTCGGAGAAACCGCCTGACGGCTGATGAGAATCTGATTTATTTCCTCTGTTTTCTGCCTATAATCCGCCTTTGCAAACCAGCGGTAATACCTGACATCACTGTCATATCCTTCTGCCGGCTGAGTAATGTATGCCAAAAATACCGCCTCATCCGACAAATCCGTTTTCGCACCGTCGGAATTCAGATACGCTGACTTCAAATAGCCATAGGTATCGCTCACATTCCACACTTCTTCCGTGTCTGTATATCCCATGGATGTCGAAAAATAGAATGCTTCCACAGGTGCATCCCCATAAATCAGCATCTGTCCTGTCGTCTCATATACTGCATTCTTTGAAGCTTCTGTCGCCGCCACTTTATTATATACCTGATAGGATGTACTGTCGTTAATATGCGCACCAAACTCTGCCAAGTCACCACGCAAAAGTTGAATGTATGCATAACTTCTTGCACAGACTGCCTGCGCCTTTAATGCTTCCGGCTCATAGTTCGACGGCATCTCACTCGGCACAACCGCCGTCAGATATGTTTCAAACGGAATATCATTTACCAGCGTATAGCCCTCCTCGTAGTAGCGTACCTCCATTGTCCCCTGATAACCATTGGTAATCGTTCTGCCCTCTGCGTCACAGACAAACACACTGCCCTCTGTAAAATCCGGAGTGACAGACAGTGTACATACAGACATATCCACCAGATAGTTCTGTGCCTCAATCACAGTTTCCGGTGTCAGATTTTCTGTCTTATCCCCACATTTCAATGTTGCGTTTGTATCACACTTCAGATAAACCTCCTGCCTAAAATTCGTCCCGTTTTCTGCCAAAAGCAATACACGAATGTCCTCGATAGCTGCCGGCTGTCCAACAAGAACTGCACAAACATGATTCTCCCCGGTCACATAAGTCACTTCCATATTGCCAAGAACTACGTCCGAAAGCGACTTTTCCACAACTCCTCCATAGGTCTGATAAACCGGTATATTCTCTACATGTGCAATCTTGCCATACCCCTCAATCTCAATTGATGTCTCATCATAGGAAAGCAGCTCTCCCTGTATACAATCTTTTTTCATGCGAAGTGTACATATTTCTCCGTTTTGCAGAATAATATCACAGACTCCTTCTTCGACCTCTGCCCCAAGTGCACCAATTTCTTTTTCATAGGATGCACCACCGTACAAGAAGCTTACCGTATCATCCGCATATGCGGTCATATACGCATTTCTGACAGCTAATTCTTCCTCGCATTTTCCAGCCACGCCCAGACAATGCTCATTTTGAACATAAACTTCATAACCATTCCATTCTACAAAATATGATACCGGAAGTGCTGTCGCATACTCCCCAGCATTTGTAACCAGTATATTACACTCTTCATCCGCAAGCACATCCAGCACAAGTACACGCGTCATCTGTACGCTATGCTCCATATCAAGCAAATCAAGAATCTGCGCATAGACCTTGTTCCATTCCTCGCGCGTCACAACATGCCGTGCCCCCATTCTCTCTGTATCTATGTACTCCTTTACACCAAGCTCCGTCAAAAGCTGCTGTAAAATCTCTCCTGTCAATTTCTCTCTATGATAAACACTAAAAAAAGCATCCCAATCCGTCTTTTCATAGACGCCAAAGGAAAGTTCCTCTCTCACTTCCTCAAGCAATACTCTTTTCTCTGTGTATTCATCCTCCGATTCCTTATTCCATATCAGCCCCCAAATAATACATATTGCTGCAAGACTTCCGAAAATACACACACACATTCTTATCTTGTTACTGCTTTTCTTTTTCCATTTCATATCCTATTTACCAGCTCTCTTAAACATCCTTCCGCATTGCCGGACAGATGCATTTTCAACAAATAAAATATCTATTTACAAATAGAAGCTGCTTAAAAAAGCAGCTTCTTTCATTGGTATTCTATGGATTCTTTCGTATCTCAAGATTCTTTGGTAAATTCGATAATCATCTGTATCTCCAAATCCTCTTTGGTACATTATAATCTTTCGTATGACCCAAAATGCCGTTTCCTACGTTTTTGACTCCTAGCAAAGCTAGGTGGGTAACCGCACGTCGATTTCTGTCTTCCACTGCTCGCGTACCAATGGTACTGATGGCCTGACATCTGTCTTCGAATATAAGAATCCCATAAAAGTAAATGTAGGTTCAAAAATGTAGGGTGTCGCACATCCCAGGCTGTTATTTCGTTATCTTTATTATACTTTAATATGCCCTGTTTATCAACCAAAAATTAGTGGTAAATTCTGTTGAAAAAACTACTTATTATTTGATGGGAAATAAGGTCTTAATGTGTTTGCCATCTGGAAAGTCGGCATGCTCTGCAGCCATACTCTGCCCGGACCGGATACTACGGTGTTGAAGATACCTTCCCCACCAAAGAGCATATTCTTAACTCCTGGCACAGTCTTGACCTCTATCTGACAGGAAGCCGTCATTGCAGCAAGATAACCGGTATCTACCACAATCTGCTGTCCCGGTCCTAATTCATATTCCTTTATGTAACCATCAAACTCAAGAAATGCAGTACCATTTCCTGAAAGCTTCTGCATGATAAATCCTTCTCCACCAAAGAGACCGCTTCCAATCCTCTGATTAAAGAATGTAGATAACTCTACACCTGCTGTGCCTGCAAGAAATGCAGACTTCTGCGCAACAATCTCCTGTCCCGGAGCAATATTAAATGCGCGGATAGCGCCCGGAAAACTGGATGCAAATGAAATCATTCCATTGCCGTTCGTTGCCGTATAGCGATTTAAAAATAAGCTTTCACCGGAGAGTGCCCTTCCAAACATCTTGCCGATTCCGCCGCCGGAAGTTGTCTCCATCAGCATATTAGGTGACATCCATGACATCGCTCCACTCTCTGTAATCATCGTCTCTCCATTTTCCAGTTCACAGATAACAACCGGTAATGGTTCGCCTTCAATTGAATACCTCATAACAATTCCTCCTCTGTTTTTGTATTAACCACCCAAATTTTAGATAGTTTTATAAAAGAACCATATCATGCTGTATTACTAGCATGATATGGTTCTTAATTAATTATAAATCATCTTATGCCAACTCGTCTACAAGTTTCTGTAATGCTGCAAGTGCCTCATCCGGAAGCTTGTCATAGCCGTCTTTCTTCTCTGCAAAGCCTCTAACTGCGTCTACACGGTTCTCCATAGCGCTCTTAAGCTGTGCAATGTACTCTTTGTCGTTTAAGTCTGGTGTAAAATCTGCTGTCTTACCGGACCAGTCATACATAATCTCGATATCCTCGAATGGTCCCCACTGCTCGAATTTTGCCTTTCCTTCAACGATTGTCTCAAGAATTCCTAATGTATCTGCCGGTTTACACTTAGTTCCCATAAAGTCACCTGTGTTTACGATGTAGCAGTCTACATTCTTCTCTTCTACTAACTTCTTGAACTTCTCATAGTCATTTACTAATGGGTATG
>CAZAGJ010000071.1:0-11127 GCA_964484605.1 uncultured Roseburia sp.
TTTGCTTTATTGTAATTCTCACGCTCTATGATTCCATACTTAGCTTTAACCTGTGCAATATACAGATTAGGCACCTTCATCCCATCATAATGCTCTGCCACGTATTTTCTAATTTCCTCGTATGTAGCCTTACTCTCCGCAGATGTCAAATCCAGTTCATCCATATCCAGTCTCACATTCACATGGTGCTTCGCTTCATGAAGTTTGGACAAAAGACATACCGTCTCCACATGCGTCGTGTTTCCAAACTGGTCAACCGCTCTTACTTTCTTAATCTCATAGCCCCCATCGCACAAAATCCGCAAATCCCTCGCCAGTGTGGCAGAATCGCAGCTCACATACACGATGCGCTCCGGCTGCATCTTAAGCATTGTCTCAAGACACTTCTCATCACATCCCTTGCGCGGCGGGTCAACCACGATGACATCCGGATGAAGCATGTCCACATCGGTTGCTGGCATTTCTGCACCCGACTCGCCCTCCATGCCATGTTCCTTAGCAGACGCTTTCGCATTCAAAAACTTCCTGCTTTCCTGCTCGTAGAATTCCGGCAGAACTTCCTCCGCCTTACCCACGAAAAATTCAGTATTCGTGATGCCGTTTAGCTTCGCATTATTCTTCGCATCCTCAATCGCCTGTGGTACGATTTCCACACCATAGACTTTCCCCGCCCGCTGTGCAAGGAAAAGTGAAATCGTTCCGATTCCGCAGTACAAATCCCAGACCGTCTCCGTTCCGGTCAGCCCCGCATAATCAAGTGCTAAACTATAAAGCTTCTCTGTCTGTACAGGATTGACCTGATAGAAGGACTGCGGTGATATGCGGTATGCAATCGCCGTATCCGTCAATTCAAATTCCTCCATGCTTTCCGCCGCTGTCTGCTGTCTTGTTCCGTCCGCCGCATTCTCCTCATACGATACTTTCATCATATCCTTACCGCACGCACGCAGATGGATATAGTCCGTGATATAAGCCTGTCCCCAGATAGTCTCTGTGACATCGCCCAAAATCACATTGGTATTCTTCGTATTCCGGTTCACAGAGATACTTGTCATTCCGTCAAGCATACATAACTTATCAAGCAAAGCCTGCTGCACCGGAAGCTTTCTTCCATTGATGATAATACAGACCATAATCTCCTTTGTCGTAAAACCATAGCGAATCAGGACATGGCGCACCAATCCCTTTCCTGTCGTCTCGTCATACGGCTCAACATGTTTTTCCCGCATATAGGTAAGCACTGCCTCAAGTACATCCTTATTCTCCGGCACACCCAGCTTACAATCCTCCACAGGTATAATGCTGTGTGTGCGGGATGCATAGAATCCGGCAATGATATTCCCCTCCCTGTCCTTTCCAATTGGGAACTGTGCCTTATTGCGATAGCGGTATGGTGTCTCCATACCTACAATCGGAAGCATGACTTTATCCACGAAATCTTCTGCGAATCCGCCGATGCGAATCAAATTGCCGCGTACTTTATTCTGCTTGTACGCAAGCTGACTGACATAGTCCATCGCCTGAATCTGACAGCCGCCGCAGCGCTTGTGAAGGGCACATTCCGGCTCCACACGGCACGCAGAAGGTGTCAGGATTTCTTCTACTCTGGCGTAACCATAGTTCTTTTTTAACTTTGTCACACGCGCGCGGATAACATCCCCAATCAAGGCATCCTTTACGAAAAATGCCATGCCTTCATACTTGCCGATGCCCTCACCGTCAACACCCATATCTTCAATTTTTAATTCGATTATGTCATTTTTCTTGAGCATAAATTCTCCTATTCATTTCAATGCCTATATAAAAACGAAGCAGCCTATTCTTTAAGCTGCCCGTTTTCACATTATTCTCTTCCGGAACGGCGGATATTGCTCTCAAGCAGACGGTTATATCCCTGCCATTCTACATTATTTTCCGGCACACCCGCAAAAATCTCACGGATTGTCTCCATTTTTGCATCCATATTGTCCGCAAAACTGAGTGCTAACGCCTCTGCTAATGCCGGCTTCTTCGGAGAACCATATTCCAATTCACCATGATGCGCTAAAATGCAATGCTTTAACTCATTTCCAAGTCCACGCGGGAATCCCGGAATGGCACACATACGCTCGCCCACCATCTCTGCACCTATCATAATATGTCCTAAAAGCTGCCCCTCATCCGTATAGTCATTCTCCGGGAAAGTAGAAAGTTCCTCCAGTTTACCGATATCATGGAAAATAGCTGCTGTCACCACAAGGTCACGGTTCAAAAATGGATAAGCTTTTGCAAAATAATCACAATTCTTCGCCACACCTAATGTATGCTCTAACAAGCCACCCACAAATCCGTGATGTACCGTCTTTGCTGCAGAGTGAAATTTGAAACGTTTTGCAAAGTCTTTGTCCTCCACAAAAAAACTATCAAGAAGTTTTTTTAGGTACGGCTGCTTCACAGAAGCAATCAGTGCCAACAGCTCCGTGTACATTTCTTCGATATCTCTTGTACTAACAGGCAGATAATCCTTCGGTTCATATTCTCCCTCTTCCACCTTGCGCACACGCTTGATATTCAACTGCAGATTCCCCTGAAAACTTGTAATGTCTCCCATAACTGCTATGTAATCCAAGGAATCAAACTCATCGATTCCGACAGACCCCGGCTCCCAGATTTTCGCATCCAATGTGCCGGTCTTATCCTGCAGTACCACGTTGTCATATGGCTTTCCTGCCTTTGTCAAAGCTGACTGCTTCGTTTTACACAGATAAATTTCATTAATTCTTTCGCCCTCGCGAAGGCTCTCGATATACTTCATTTTTTACCTCTTTTCTATAATATAGCGGTGCCGATGGCACCGCCTCATATTACTGCAATATACTGACATCTACCGTACAGGTAACCTCCTTATAGGCACCTGTGCTCTGCCGCTCAACAACGATTTTTACACGTTCGCCCGGCTTTATATCCAAGAGCTTACTCTCATAACTGTCTACACTGTAAATCGCTTCACCATCCATCTTCGTAATGACATCACCCTTCTGAAGTCCTGCTGCCATCGCCGGTGAATCCATCTTGACCTCTTTAATATATGCACCCTTCGGTATGTCATATTCCTTGGCAATATCGTTCGTTACTGTCGTAAGTTCCAATCCGATATAAGGAATATCCTCATTGTTAGACAACATCTCAATCAGCGTCTTAAGCTCAGAAATGGAAATTGCAGTCAGCGTATTCCGGTCTCCCTCACTGCTGTATCCCTGCATAACAAGGCCGATAACCTGTCCGGATGTATTGACAAGAACACCACTTCCGTTGCTGCTGCCGACAATATCCGTTGTAAAGACGGTATAGTTCACATCTACTGTTGAAATGCTGTTTGTCGTAGATGTGATATTGCCGGTCAGAATCGAATAATTCGTTCCTAATGGGCTGCCGACTGCAATCGCTAGCATTCCCTGGGGTATCACATACGAATTGCCCAGTTCTGCTACCGCAATCGCGTTCATCGTCTCTGCATCCACACTGCTACGCGGTACACTAAGTACCGTTATTCCGGTATTTCCATCGTACTTTTTGATGGATGCCGTCACAGAAGCATCATTGATAAATGTCACATACAACTCCTCTGCATCAGAGATAACCTTGCGCTCTGTCAGTATAAGAAGTTCCTGCCCATTATCTGCAATGATAATTCCGGAAGCTTGTCCCTTGCTCTCGTAGGCATTGTTGAACCAATCCGTATCACTCTTCACTCCGGTAACCGTAACCACGAACTTATTTGCCTCTCGCCCTACCTGATACAACTTGCTCTGCAGTTCCTGATAATCTGCAATCTCAAGCTGTGCCGGCGGCTGTACAACCGGTTCTTCCGGTTCTATAACTTCTGTCGCCTCTGTATCAGTCTCCTCTGTCGTCTCTGTTTCTACGACATCGTCCTTCGGAATTGTCACAACAGGCTCCTGTTGTGGGTACATCATCTGAGAAATCTTCGGCTCCAAAAAAGCAAATATAAGGCTGGCAACCACGCCAAAAATAACCGCCATCCCCGCGATATATCCGATATGTATCAAAAGTCTTTTTTTATTTAATGGTTTTTCTTTTATCTTTTCATTGATAAATGAAAACTTATCCTGTTCCTTATCCTGCATGATATCCTCTTTTCCCGGTGGTCCCCCACTCCAAAACCCTGAGAATTGTATCAGTAAATATTATAAAATGAATCCAATATGCTTGCAATAGTATTTATTGAAATCTTTTTAATTCCGCTTTTCTTAAAGGGTCGAATACGTTATAATCAGTATGTACGCAATGAGCAGTCTTAAAGTTACCTAAGAACCCTACGGCTGCTTGAACTCACTAAGATATAAGGACATACATTATGAACGAAAAAGTACTGAAAACTTTAGAATACAACAAAATTATTACTCAACTTTCCGAATACGCACACAGCGAAGCTGCCAAAACCCGCTGTCTCGCACTGCGTCCGATTACGGATATCACGGAGATTGAGCTTTTACAGCAGCAGACAAAGGATGCACTGACTCGCATTTTCAAGAGCGGTTCACTCTCATTTTCCGGTGTGAACAATATTATGGACTCTTTAAAGCGCCTCGAAATCGGCGGTTCTTTGAGCGCTATCGAGCTGCTCCGCATCGCGTCTTTGTTAGAAGCCGCGAAGCGCGCCAAAGCATTTTCACGCACCGCAAATGAGGACGACCCAATCGCCACAGATTCTCTCGCAGAATTATTTGCGCAGATTGAACCGCTCACACCGCTTTGCGATGAGATTCGCCGATGTATCTTATCCGAGGACGAGATTGCCGATGATGCCAGCAGTACACTGCGCTCTATCCGACGTTCTATGCGCGGCATGAATGACAAGATTCGCGCACAGATGAACGCCATGATTAACAACACTACCACCCGCAGCTATCTGCAAGACACAGTGATTACCATGCGTGATGGCCGCTACTGTCTTCCGGTGAAAGCCGAAGCCAAGTCGCAGATTCCGGGTATGATTCACGACCAGTCCTCTACCGGTTCCACACTTTTCATCGAGCCTATGGCTGTCGTGAACCTCAATAATGAGTATAAGGAGCTTCTGCTTCGCGAACAGGACGAGATTGAGGTTATCCTTGCCAATTTAAGCAGCATGGCATCTGAATACACGGCGCAGTTACAGGCTGACTATGAGATTTTGACGGAACTTGATTTTATTTTTGCAAAGGCATCTTTTGCAAAAGAGTATAATGGTGTCGCACCTCTTTTTAACGAAGAAGGACGCATTCACATCCGCAAGGGACGTCACCCGCTTTTAGATAAAAAGAAAGTCGTGCCGATTGATGTACATCTCGGCGATGATTTTAATTTATTAATTGTGACAGGGCCAAATACCGGTGGTAAGACCGTCTCCCTGAAAACTGTCGGACTTCTTACACTGATGGGACAGTCAGGACTTCATATTCCTGCCTCAGAGCGCTCAGAACTCGGCATTTTCGAGGAAGTATTTGCCGACATCGGTGATGAACAGAGTATCGAGCAGTCGCTCAGTACCTTTTCTTCCCACATGACAAATATCATCCGCATCCTAGAGCAGGTCAATGACCGCTCTCTGGTTCTCTTTGATGAGTTATGTGCGGGAACTGACCCGACAGAGGGAGCTGCACTCGCAATTTCCATTCTTTCTAAGCTGCATTTGTATGGCGCCCGCATCATGGCGACCACTCATTACAGCGAGTTGAAAGTCTATGCACTTTCCACACCTGGCGTGGAGAACGCCTGCTGTGAGTTCGATGTGGAAACTTTAAGTCCGACTTACCGCCTCTTAATCGGTATTCCGGGTAAAAGTAACGCCTTTGCAATTTCATCCAAGCTGGGGCTTTCTGCCGACCTGATTGAAGATGCCAAGAGCCGCATCAGTGAAAGCGACGAGAACTTTGAGGATTTGCTTGCAGACCTTGAAAAGAGCCGCATCACCATCGAAAAAGAGCAGTTGGAAATCAACCAATATAAGCAGGAGATTCAATCTCTGAAGGAAAAACTCGAGCAGAAGCAGGAACGCCTTGATTCAAGCCGTGACAAGATTCTGCGCGAAGCAAACGAGCAGGCTTATAATATTATCAAAGAAGCCAAAGACCTCGCCGACGAAACAATCCGCAATTTCAACAAATACGGTAAGGCGACTGCTCCGATCAGTGAAATGGAAAAAGAGCGTGCAAAGCTCCGCGGCAAAATGGATGATGCCGGCAAAAAAATGACCGAGCAAAAGAAAAACGCCCCTTCCGGTCACAAGGTTCCAAAGAATCTGCGCATCGGTGACAGCGTCAAGGTCATCAGCATGAATTTGAAAGGAACCGTTCACTCACTGCCAAACGCCAAAGGTGAGTTATATGTACAGATGGGAATTCTCAACTCACTGGTAAATATCAACGATTTAATCCTGCTTGAGGAGGACACCGCCCCTACAGGCAAGAAATTTAATAAAACCGGAGCCGGCAAGATTAAAATGAGCAAGTCCGCCTCTGTCTCCACCGAGATTAACTTGATTGGCAAGACCACCGATGAGGCAATCGCTCTTCTGGATAAGTATTTAGATGACGCTTATCTGGCGCATCTGCCGTCCGTGCGCATCGTACACGGAAAAGGTACCGGTGCCTTGCGGAATGCTGTACATACACACTTAAAGCGTTTAAAAATTGTCAAATCCTACCATCTCGGCGAATTTGGCGAGGGCGATGCGGGCGTGACAATCGCAGAATTTAAGTAAAATAACCCAAAATAGAACTAATTAGGAGATGATTATCTATGGCAACCAAACAAAAAATTCTCATTGTAGATGATGACAACAACATCGCAGAATTAATCTCCCTGTATCTGACAAAGGAATGCTTTGATACCAAAATTGTCAATGACGGTGAGGAGGCTCTCGTCGCATTTGACCAGTACGCGCCGAACCTGATTCTTCTCGACCTGATGCTTCCGGGCATCGACGGTTATCAGGTCTGCCGTGAAGTGCGTGCAAAAGCAAATGTGCCAATCATTATGCTTTCCGCCAAAGGTGAGATTTTTGATAAAGTGCTTGGTCTGGAACTTGGGGCAGACGATTACATGATTAAGCCTTTTGATTCCAAAGAGCTTGTAGCACGTGTAAAAGCTGTTTTAAGACGCTATCAGCCCGTTAAAGCAGAGGAAAGCACACCGGAGCTTAAATGCGTCAAATACCCGGATTTGGTGGTCAATCTGTCCAATTACTCTGTTGTATATCAGGGTCAGGCGGTGGATATGCCGCCAAAGGAATTAGAACTGCTCTACTTCCTTGCTTCTTCACCTAATCAGGTGTTTACCAGAGAACAGTTGCTAGACCACATCTGGGGCTATGAATATATCGGTGATACCCGAACCGTGGATGTCCATGTAAAGCGTCTTCGTGAGAAAATTAAAGACCATGCAAGCTGGAGTCTCGCAACCGTCTGGGGCATCGGCTACAAATTCGAGGTTCGTGAATCATGAAACGTACACTTTATCTCAAACTGCTTTTCGGATATGTGCTGTATGGTGTCATAGGTTTCCTCATCATCACAACCTTTACCTACCATCTGGTCTTTGAATTTGTGGAGCGTCGGGATGCAGCAAGCCTTTACCGCGAATCAGCACTGATATCCTCCAATTATGCAGAAAACTATTTTTCAAAATCCATGACGCGGGATGAAATTGAAACCCAGCTTTCGATTCTGAGCGAATATCTCTCCAGCGATATCTGGATTGTGGATACACGCGGTAATATTATCATGAACAGTGCAAAACCTGATTTAGAAGAAAACACTGTGTCCATCCCGGACTTTGACATCTCGGATTTTGGCAGCAAGTATTATCAGATTGGCAACTTCTATGGAGAATTTTCAAATGAAACATTAAGCGTTTTTTCTCCAATTACCGTCAATTACAAGGTACGCGGATATGTCATTATCCACAAACCGACCGGCAGCCTTGTAAACTATGCAAATGGGCTGATTATGATTTCCTATGAGACACTCGCACTCCTGTTTATCGCTGCGTTTGTTGTGTTGATATTATTTACCTACATCGTGTACATACCAATCCGCAAGATTACAAAGGCTGCCGATGATTATGCCCACGGCAATTTTGAGACAGCGATTGATATTCATTCTAACGATGAGATTGGTTATCTTGCTGCTTCCTTAAATTACATGGCAAACGAGTTGAACACCTTAGAGGATGACCAGAAAAAGTTTGTCTCCAATGTGTCCCACGATTTCCGTTCACCATTGACTTCCATTAAGGGATATGTCGAGGCAATGCTTGACGGAACCATTCCGGTGGAGATGCAGGAAAAGTATTTGAATATCATCCTATTTGAGACAGAACGATTAAATAAATTGACCAAAAGCCTTTTAGAGCTTAATAAGTTTGGTTCGCATGGTGTCATGCTTGATATCACAAGTTTTGACATCAACTATACCATTCGTATGACAGCGCAGACGTTTGAAGGACACTGCAAGGAAAAGCGTATTTTCTTCAATTTGATTCTGACCGGTGAAACCTTATATGTGTCTGCCGACATGAGCAAGATTCAGCAGGTACTTTACAATCTGATTGACAATGCCATCAAGTTCAGTCATTCAGATTCGGCAATTACTATTGAAACCACAGAGAAAAACGACAAGATTTTCGTCTCCGTCAAAGACACCGGTATCGGTATTCCAAAGGACAGTATCAAGAAAATCTGGGAACGCTTCTATAAGACAGACCTCTCACGAGGCAAAGATAAAAAGGGAACCGGTCTGGGACTTTCGATTGTAAAGGAAATCGTCCAGGCCCATGGCGAAAACATCAACTGCATCAGCACAGAGGGTGTCGGAACAGAATTTATTTTCACATTACCAATAGCAAAGGAGCAGGCGTAATCACAGCGTCTGCTCCTTTGCTATACCGAAAAAGCAGCCGCTTACGCGACTGCTTCTCATTTCGTAAATTATACTAACTCAAGAACAACTTCTAAAGCGCCATCACCTTTACGCTGTCCAATCTTAACGATTCTTGTGTAACCACCGTTACGATCTGCGTACTTAGGTGCGATCTCATCGAATAACTTCGCAACAAGATCAACCTCTTTTGTGTTCTTCTTCTTTCCAGCAGCTTCTGTTGGAACTTCCTTTACAGAGTAAAGAACCTTTAACATCTCTCTACGAGCATGAAGGCGGGAAGGCATATCCTTCTTGATTGTCTTCTCTACTTCATCGTATACGGTAACTTTCTTACCATCTACAACTTCTTTTACTCGCTTGCCGTCTTTATCCTTACGGGCAACCTTTGCTGTTACAGTAACCTCTTCGAAGTTATCCTTCTCTCTTACTGCCATAGCAATAAGTCCCTCAGCGATTTTACGAACTTCCTTTGCTTTAGCTTCTGTTGTAACAATCTTACCATTGTTGATAAGAGCTGTTACCTGACCTCTTAATAATGCCTTTCTCTGGCTAGAAGTTCTGCTTAACTTACGATACTTTGCCATTTTCTTTTCCTCCATTCAATTGGTACATCCAGAGATGCCTTTTGGACTTACTCTCCAAATGCCGCGCATATGCGCTGTTATTGGCTACTGACATACTCCATGCCTTTCGGGCTTACTGTTTCTGCCACGGGTGATTACTCTTCCCCTTGATTTAACTGAAGACCTAACTCTTTTAATTTAGCAAGGACTTCTTCTAAGGACTTGCGTCCTAAGTTACGAACTTTCATCATGTCTTCCGGAGTACGGTTCGTCAACTCTTCAACAGTGTTGATTCCGGCTCTCTTCAGACAGTTATAAGAACGAACAGACAACTCAAGTTCATCGATATTCATCTCAAGAACTTTCTCTTTTGCGTTGTCTTCCTTCTCAATCATGACATCAGCCTGCTGTGCAGCTTCTGATAAGTCGATGAAAAGGCTTAAATGCTCGCTCAAAACCTTTGCGGCAAGGCTGACTGCCTCATCCGGCTCTAAGGTTCCGTTGGTATATACATCTAATGTAAGCTTGTCGTAGTCAGTAATCTGTCCAACACGAGTATTCTCAATAGAAAGATTTACACGCTCTACCGGTGTATAGATAGAATCGACTGCGATAACTCCGATTGGAATATCGTCTGTCTTATTCTTATCTGCGCTGACATATCCTCTGCCCTTTGTAATAGTGAGTTCCATGTATAACTTGGAATCTGCGCCACCATTCAAATTAGCAATTACTAAATCCGGATTTAAAATCTGGATATCAGAATCTACCTGAATATCTGCTGCTGTAACTACGCCTTCGCCTTCAAATTCAATGTAAGCTACTTTCGGTTCATTTGTAGAGCTGTTATTACGAATGGCAAGATTCTTGATATTCATAATAATCTCAGTTACGTCTTCCTTTACACCAGGGATAGAACTGAACTCATGTAAAACACCGTCAATCTTAACCTGGCTTACAGCGGCACCTGGAAGAGAAGAAAGCATAATTCTTCTCAAAGAGTTACCAAGTGTTGTACCGTAACCTCTTTCCAATGGTTCTACAACAAACTTGCCGTACTTCTTGTCTTCTGAAATTTCAGCGATCTCAATTTTTGGTTTTTGGAAATCGAACACTACAAAATCCCTCCTTCACGGGTAATTGTCCAGCAATTATTTTCTATTACTTAGAGTACAACTCGACGATAAGCATCTCATCAACTGGTACGTCAATCTGCTCTCTGGAAGGTAATTCTTTTACAGTTCCCTGTAATTTCTCAGCGTCAACATCTAACCAATCTGGAACTAATCTTCCACCAGTTACCTCAAGGATGTCTTTCATTCTCTGAAGACCCTTGCTCTTCTCTCTGATTTCGATAACATCACCAGCTTTTACTAAGTAAGAAGGAATGTTTACCTGCTTGCCGTTTACTAATACGAACTTGTGGTCAACAATCTGTCTAGCTTCTTTTCTGGTTCTTGCGAATCCCATACGGAATACTACGTTATCTAATCTGGACTCTAACATAGTCATTAAGTTCTGACCTGTCATGCCCTTCATCTTATCAGCCTTTACATAGTAGTTGTGGAAAGGCTTCTCTAATACACCATAGATGAACTTAGCTTTCTGCTTCTCTCTTAACTGAAGACCGTACTCAGACA
>CAZAGJ010000072.1:0-10972 GCA_964484605.1 uncultured Roseburia sp.
TGCCCATTTCCCTTCTAATAGTAACATTTATTCCGTTTTTTTCAAGTTTATTTTTGAAAGCAAGGATTGCCTCCGTCTTCGGCTGTCTGTAATCTCTCTCCTGAATCGGATTGACCGGAATGAGATTAATATGACAGTTCATATTCCCTACCAGTGCGGCAAGCTCCTTCGCATCTTCATTCGTATCATTGACTCCTGCCACCAGACTGTACTCAAATGTTACTCTTCTGCCTGTCTGGTCGAAGTAATATCTGCATGCATCTACGACATCATGTATCTCATATTTATTCGCCACCGGCATAAGCGCCTTGCGCTTCTCCTGATTCGAAGCGTGCAGAGACAATGCCAATGTAATCTGAAGCTTTTTCTCTGCTAATTCGCGCATACGCGGTACGATTCCACAGGTAGATACCGTCAGATTTCTCTGGCTAATATTCAAGCCATTTTCATCCGTCAGAAGTTCAATAAATTTCAACAGATTCTCAAAGTTATCCATCGGCTCTCCGGTTCCCATCACAACGACGTTAGAAATCCGCTCTCCGATATCTGTGCCTATCTGATATATCTGGTCCAGCATTTCTGATGGTGCAAGTCCTCGCACCAGTCCGTCTAATGTAGACGCACAAAATCTGCATCCCATACGACAGCCCACCTGTGAGGAAATGCACACGGAATTGCCATGCTTATAGCGCATCAGCACACTTTCGATAACATTTCCGTCTGAAAGTGCAAACAGATACTTTCTGGTACCATCCTGCTTAGATATCTGCACCATTTCCTGCTTTAAAGTCGTCAACGCACACTGTTCTTTTAATTTTTCAATCAGACTCTTAGAAATATTGGTCATCTCATCAAAAGAAGATACCTGCTTCACATGAAGCCATTGATATATCTGCTTTGCACGAAATCCCTTTTCTCCAAGTTCCTCGATAAATCCGGTCAGTTCCCGCAGATTCATTGACTTGATATCTGTTTTATCCATATATACTCCTATGTTTATGCTTTATCCGTCTATCTCTGATTAAGCCTCTCTTCGCCGAGTTACTTCTCTTCGCGCAGTAGTTTGGCGATAAAAAATCCATCTCCCAGATGCTCCTCCGGGAAAATCTGCTGCATCTTTTCCACAGAAAACTCCGGATGCTGCTCTATAAACCACGCTACATTTTCCTCATTCTCTGCGCGGTGAATCGTACAGGTCGAATACATCAGTGTACCGCCCGGTTTCACATAGTCTGCAACCACATGAAGCATTTTTCTCTGCAATGCCACCAGTTCCCTCTGTGTCTCTTCGTTCATGCGGTACTTAATATCCGACTTCTTGCGGAGCACTCCCAAGCCGGAGCAAGGCAAATCCGCTATCACAATATCAGCCTTTCCTACCACTTCCTCATCTAAAACAGTGGCATCCCATACTTTGGCAGTAACATTGGAAAGCTTACAGCGCGCAATATTCTCCCGAATCAAATCCACTTTATGTTCACTAACATCCCGCGCTTCCACGCTGCCTGTGCCATCCAGCTTCTCGGCAAGGTGAATACTCTTTCCTCCCGGCGCTCCGCATACATCAATACAGACATCCCCGTTCTTCGGTGCCGCCCACTCTGCCACTAACATGGAACTTACGTCCTGTACATAGAACAATCCTTCCCGTAAAGAAGAAAGTCCATTCAAATAATCAAAACCGGAAATTGCAAACGCATACGGCAATTCCGGATATTTTTCCTTATCAAGACGCTCTACGCTGACACCCTCTGCCTCAAGCTGCGCCTTTAGCTTTTCCGGCGTTGTACGTCTCAAATTGGTGCGTATGGTAATCGGTGCATCGCTTAAAAACGCCTGCATCATCTGCTTTGTCCGCTCTGTGCCATACTCTTCTAACCACTGTGCAGTCAGCCACTCCGGTACAGAATATCGCACAGACAACGCCTTTACCGTTTCCTTGCTCTCATCCGGATATGTAATCTGTTCTAAATTTCTGCCGACATTGCGAAGCACACCATTCACAAAACCGCTAAGAGAACCGAAGCCCTTCTTTTTTGCAAGCTTGACCGCCTCATTGCATGCCGCAGAATCCGGAACAGAATCCATATACTTTAACTGATACACACCCATCCGCAAAATATTACGAATAACTGGTTTCATTTTATTTACTTTTACCTTGGAAAACTGATTGATGATATAATCCAGCTCTACCATGTGCTGAATCGTACCCTCAGACAGCCGGGTGATAAATGCCCTCTCCTTTTTATCCAGATACTGATACTTCTCCAACACTGCACGGAGCACCTGATGGCTGTAACTGTTTCCGCTTGTCACTTCCATCAAAATACCCAGCACTAATTCTCTCGTATTTACAGAATCAGTCATCTCGTCTTCTTCCTCCAAATAGCAAAACCAGACGCAGAAGCTGCAACAATGCAGAGGCTGCGCTTGCCACATAAGTAAGAGCCGCCGCACTGAGCACTTTCCTTGTATACGGCAGTTCTTCTTCTCTTAGGATTCCCTGCTGTCCTAACATGGCCATCGCGCGGGACGACGCATTAAACTCTACCGGAAGCGTCACCAACTGAAAAATAACTGCAAAGGAAAAACACAGAATACCCAGATTAATGAACAATGCTCCCGTGTTTCTCGAAAACAATAATCCTAATAAAATAAGAGGCCAGGAAATTGTTGAGCCAAAGTTTGCCACCGGAACAATCGCCGTCCGCAGTTGAAGCGGTACATAGCCCTGCTGATGCTGAATCGCATGACCAACCTCATGGGCGGCAACACCTATGGCCGCCACGGAAGTTGAGTTATATACGGAATCTGACAAATTGAGTGTCTTATTCCCCGGATGGTAATGGTCTGTCAGGTTACCGGAAACATGCTGAATAGAAACATCATAAATACCTGCCGCATGGAGAATACGCTCCGCCGCCTGTGCACCTGTCATACCGGACATACTCCGATATTGTGAATATTTATTAAATGTACTCTTAACTCTTGCAGATGCAATCATACAAATCACTGCACCGATAATAACCAGTAAATAGGTTGGATCAAATCCCCAGTAATAATATGGCATTGTTATCACCCTTTCTATATGTCTCTAGCCCTTCTTAAAAAAAGTTCCTTCTTCTACCTGATAACCATTTAAGAACGCATCCACCGGCATTCTCTTTTTACCTTCCAACTGAATCTCCGTAAGCTTTAACATCCCCTCTCCGGTCTGCACGGTAAGTCCATCTTTGGCAACCTTTACAATACATCCCGGTTCCATACCGCTGTTTTCCGAAATCACTGCTGCTTTCCAGATTTTTAACGTCTTGTCATTCAAGCGTGTATATGCGCTCGGCCATGGGTCTAAGCCTCGAATCAGACACTCGATGGTCTTAGCATCCCTTGTCCAGTCAATGCTTCCCATTTCTTTGTATATCTTCTTCGTATGAGTCGCCTCTTCATCCTTTTGCGGTGTATATACAGCAGTTCCGGCTTCAATCGCCGCCATCGTCTTGACACAGAGCTTCGCTCCCGCTTCAGAGAGCCTGTCAAACAGACTTCCGCCTGTCTCATCCTCACGGACAACGACTTCTTCCTTCATAATCATATCTCCGGTATCAAGCCCTTCATTCATCCGCATGGTCGTAACACCGGTGACCTCATCACCGTTGATAACCGCCCACTGAATTGGTGCCGCTCCGCGATACTTCGGCAGCAAGGAAGCATGCACATTCACACATCCAAAACGAGGCATATCTAAGATTGCCTTAGGAATAATCTGCCCAAAAGCCTCCACAATTATGATATCCGGCTGATATCCGCGCAGATATTCGATGCAGGATTCCTCACGCACACGCTCCGGCTGATACACTTCAATTCCATGCTCGATGGCACAAGCCTTTACGGGGGTATATTTCAGCGCCTTGCTGCGTCCGACTGCCTTATCCGGCTGCGATACGACAAGCACAACTTCATGTCCCGCCTTAATAATTTCCTCCAATGTTCCAACCGCGAAATCCGGTGTTCCCATAAAAATAACTCTCATACCTATTCCTCTTCTTCATAAGTCACATCATGAAGTGGTCCTTCCACCTTCTCTGTGTACATATGTCCATCCAAATGGTCCAGTTCATGACAAATAGCACGCGCCAAAAGCTCGGTGCCCTCAATCTCGTACTCCTGCATATCTTCGTCAAACGCACGCGCCTTGACATAATTCGGACGTGTGACACATCCCGCCTTACCCGGAAGGCTCAAGCATCCCTCGTCTCCGGTCTGCTCTCCGCTCGCCTCTAAGATAACCGGATTAATCATAACGATTGGTCCATCTCCGATATCAATGACAACCAGACGCTTCAAAATCCCCACCTGCGGTGCTGCAAGACCAACACCGTTTGCGTCGTACATCGTTTCTATCATATCCTCGATTAACTCCGCAATCTTCGGAGTCATCTCCGGAATCTCTCTGCATGTTTTTTCCAGTACAGGATCTCCCTGTATGCGTATTGTTCTAAGTGCCATTTTTCCTCCATTCTGCATCAGAAGCCATTCACCGGATTAAAGTCAAACTGTATCATTACATCCTTATAGTCCCGGTTATCTCTGGTAAACTTCTCTGCCATATCTTTTATCTTTACTAAAGTCTCGTAATCTCTCGTCTTTAAGTAAACTACTTTTTTATAGATATCATTCACTTTTGCCACTGCCGCGTCCGCAGGTCCTACCACATACACCCGCTCGTCCGGATGTGCGGTGCTCCATACATCTACCTGTTCCATCAAACGCCGCGCGCCCTCTGCCGCAGCTTCTTCCATGCGGGATGCACACAGTATTACCAACAGATTCCATACCGGCGGATAACACATCATCTCACGGTACTCTATCTCCTGCGTATAAAACGCCTCATAATCCTGTTCTTTCGCCGTTATAATACTGTAATGCTCCGGGTCATACGTCTGAATGACGACCTCTCCCGGCATCTCTCCTCGTCCGGCTCTTCCTGCTGCCTGTGTCAGAAGCTGAAAGGTACGCTCTGCCGCATGATAATCACTGATATGCAGCGACATATCTGCCGCAAGCACTCCCACGAGGGTAACATGCGGGAAATCATGTCCCTTTACTATCATCTGTGTACCTATCAGAATATCTGCTTCGTGATTTGCAAAACCGGATAAAATCTGCTCGTATCCGTCTTTCGTCCGCGTCGTGTCCATATCCATGCGCAGCACTCTCGCCTGTGGAAACCGCTGTTTTACAATCATCTCAACCTTCTCAGTTCCCGCTTTAAAGCCACTGATATACTTCGAACCGCAAACCGGACATATCTCCGGCTCCGGTTCCTCATACCCACAGTAGTGACATACCATTCTGCCACACGTGCCATGGGCGACTGCACTATGCTGGCTTAAGGAGACATCGCAATGCGGACATTTTAACACATGTCCACAAGCTCTGCAAGATACAAAGCCTGACATACCGCGGCGGTTTAAAAAAAGCATCGTCTGCTGTCCCTTCTGCAAACGGTCCTCCATGAGCTCCGTCAGCCGTGCACTCAAAATGGAGCGATTCCCCATGCGAAGTTCCTCACGCAGATCCACCACCTCACAGATTGGAAGCGGCTTTTCCTGCACACGCTTCTCCATAGTGAGCAGATGGTATTCTCCATTAAGCGCCTTATAATAACTGTCAACGGACGGTGTTGCTGAACCAAGCACGACACTCGCGCCAAGCATACGCGCTCTCTCGATGGCAGTCTCTCTCGCATGATACCTCGGCACCGTCTCACTCTTGTAAGAAGTCTCATGCTCCTCATCTATAATAATTAAACCAAGATTTAAAAATGGCGTGAACAGTGCCGAGCGCGGTCCAATCATAATATCAATTTCGCCATTTTTCGCACGAACAAACTGGTCATAGCGTTCACCCGCTGTCATCTTAGAATTCAGAATGGAAACCTTGTCTCCGAAGCGGTTATAAAACCGCATCACTGTCTGATATGTCAGCGCTATCTCCGGAATCAGCACAATCGCCTGCTTTCCCTGCGCTGTCACATGCGCAATCAATTCCATATAAACTTCCGTCTTGCCGCTTCCTGTCACGCCCTTTATCAGATAAGTTTCCCGCTTACCCGCTTCATATTCCGACAATATGGTATCGACCACATACTGCTGTTCCTCATTCAGCGTGTGTACATATCCCTGCTGTTTTAAATGCCCCACCGGATTGCGATAATGTGTTTCGGTAAGCACCTTTACCACACCCTGTTCCTCCAATGCACGGATAACACTCCCGGTCACTCCAAGCTTTCCGGTAATAACTTCCCATTCCAGCTCCGTCTCCTCAATCAGTGCTTCTAACAGGCGTGCACGCGCTGTACTGTGCTTGCGCTGGTATTCTGCCAGTTGATTCTTTGCCTCCACCGGATGAAGCGCAAGCTTTACTTTCTTATGCTCAATTTGTTTCTTCTTCTCTTTTATGGGAATGACTGTCTTTAGCGCATGATTCATCGTACCGCCGTAATTTCGGCGCATCCAGCCTGCAAGCGCAATCAGATGAGATTCGATTGGAATGCTGTTCTGTGAAATACTTAAAACATCCTTTAACTTTTCCTCGTCATAGTCTGCTTCATCCGTCAGTTCCACGATATATCCGCTTATCCGTCTGCTGCCAAACGGCACGACCACCTGCATTCCAACCGTTAATCTGCCCTTTAATCTCTCGGGTATCCGGTAATCAAATGTCTTATCTAATTTTTCCTGCGAAATATCTACAATGATTCTCGCATATTTCTCCATCCAATCACCTCTGTTCTATCGCCTCATAAATCAAATCTGCATCGCGCATAGGATATTTCACGCCACAGATTTCCTGATAATCTTCATGTCCTTTTCCGGCTATGACAATGATGTCGCCCTCGCGTGCCTGCCTGATGGCATAAGCAATCGCTTCCCTCCGGTCTGCGATTCTTACATATCCGCCCTGTGTCCTGCGAATTCCTGCTTCAATGTCGTCTAATATAATCTCGGGATTCTCCCATCGCGGATTATCCGATGTCAATATCGTAAAATCAGCAAGTCTCCCTGCCGTCTCTCCCATCCTATCACGCCTTAATCTGGAGCGGTTACCTCCACAGCCAAACAACACCACCAGACGCTTTGGCTCAAATGTACGGAGCATTGAAAGCAGATTGCTAAGACTCATCTCATTATGCGCATAATCTATCAACAGCACATAGTCCTCAGAAACGCTTACATTCTCACAACGCCCCGGCACTTTTGCATGCAGCAGTCCTCGACAGAGCACCTTAGCATCCACGGAAAAATATTCTGAAACCGCACTTGCCGCAAGTGCATTGCTCACATTAAACTTACCGGGAAGCTGCATCACAACAGGTGCCTGTAACGATGTAGTCCTAAGCAAAAACAAGCCGAGAAGCTTTCCACCGCTCATTGCAAATGACACTTTCTGTGCCACATAATCTGTCTGCTCCTTCATGGAAAAATACTGCAGCTCACAAGTATGCCCCGCAAGCACCTCATCTAAATGCTCATCATCGAGATTTACAATACCAAGTCTGCATTTACGCAACAGCATACTTTTACAGGCGAGATACTCTGCAAAGGATTCATGCTCTCCCGCACCGATATGGTCGGGCTCGATATTTAAAAAGACACCCACATCATACATGATGCCCGCCACACGCTGCATCTTAAGCCCCTGTGAGGACACCTCCATCACACAGCAGTCACAGCCGTTTGCAACCATCTGCGCCAAATACTTCTGCACTTCATAAGCTTCCGGTGTCGTATGCTCTGCCGGATGCTCTTCCCTGCCATCGTCGATGACAATCGTGCCCATCATGCCGACACAGTGACCTGCTTCACGCAGAATCTGTGCAGTGAGATACGCAGTCGTCGTCTTACCCTTCGTCCCGGTAATGCCAACCATCGTAAGCTTTCCAGCCGGGAAATCAAAAAAAGCTGCCGATAATTCTGCCAATGCGGTGCGGGCATCGCTCACTGTAATGATTGTGATATCCGGTACATCTGTCAAAACCGAACCTCTCTCTACAACCGCCGCGACTGCGCCCCTTTTAACTGCCTCCGGCAGATAGTGACATCCATCCGTCCGAAAGCCTTTTAGACAAACAAATAGGGAGCCACCTCTGGTCTTCCCGGAATGATAGCAGATATCCGTTATTTCCTGTATGGGGCTTCCCTGCACGCTCTCATATGAAATATGTAACAATAATTGTTCTAATTGCATTCCGACTCCTATGGAATACGCTTTATTCATTATATGTCAGATTTGCTATTTTTACAAGTTATCCCTCCCGTTTTATTCTTAACTTTTCGTAAACAAATCATACATATTATCAAACATTATCGGCAAACTAAGTCTATATCATTCTTAAGTAGGAGGAACTCAATTATGCTCGGACGCAACTTCTGCATCTGTGGTCTGACCGGCTGGTGCATGGAAATCATCTTCACATCTGCCCACTCTATGTTTGCCAGAGATAAGCGCTTAATCGGTCAGACTTCCATCTGGATGTTTCCAATCTATGGAATGGCAGTCTGCATTCGTCCGCTGTATCAGCTTATCAAGCGCTTTCCTGCACTCATTCGCAGCATCATTTACAGTATCAGTATCTTTTCTTTTGAATACATCAGCGGCAGCTTTTTAAAAAAGCGGGGGGCCTGTCCTTGGGATTACAGCGATGCCGCCATGAATATTCATGGCATCATCCGCTTGGACTACGCCCCGCTGTGGATGCTTGCCGGACTGCTTTTTGAGCGAATTCTGCTGCGTACATCACAATAGCACAAAATTAGTTAAGCTCATCCATTTCATCCAGTTCATCTGCACTGATGTTCTGCATATTTACCGTACGTCTCCGAATACGTGCCTCCTCCGAAGCCTTCAGAAGATAATCCTTAATCTCCCTCGCATGCTTGATATGTACCAACTGCAGCTCCTTATTTGTCACATCTCCTGTATAGCAGGTGATTGTGCCAAGTCCAAACATCCTCTCCCACAGTGTGGCGGTCAGTTTCACATCCTGCACCTTATACATATAGCAGTCATTCTCCTCAACCGTAAAAAGTCCTGTGTCTACGGTAAGCATATCCTCTTTTATCGTATATTTCGTAAATGTCCATGGCAAACCAAAGAAAAGTATGCGTTTGCGCTCTTTATACACCACTGCGTCATTTTGCTGCTCTGCCTGATTCTTCATTTCTTCTGCCATTTCATATCCTCCGTTTTGCATTATTCTTTCTGTAACCAGTATATATCTTTTATAATTTTACTCCAAATTTATACGTAGCACAAGACAGCACAAAAATATCTGAAAACTGCTTTTTTTACACTTAATATCATGTCAAAAGCTTGTGAATTATCAATTCGCGCGTAAATAATTTCACCCTTGAAATCATGTTATGATTGTTATATGATGATAAAAATTACTCTAGGAGGAAAAATATGCGTCATTTAATGAGCCCATTGGACTTCTCCGTCGATGAGTTGGACAAGCTTTTACATCTTGCCAATGACATCGAGAAGTACCCACAGAAGTATGCTCATGCATGTGATGGTAAGAAGCTTGCCACATGCTTTTATGAGCCTAGCACAAGAACAAGACTTAGTTTTGAGGCTGCCATGTTGAATCTCGGCGGTTCTGTTTTAGGTTTCTCCAGTGCTGATTCCAGTTCAGCCGCCAAAGGAGAAAGTGTTTCCGATACAATTCGTGTTATCTCCTGTTACGCAGACATCTGTGCCATGCGTCATCCTAAGGAAGGTGCCCCTCTTGTTGCCTCCCTAAAATCCCAGATTCCAGTCATCAATGCCGGCGACGGCGGACATCAGCATCCTACCCAGACATTAACAGATTTACTTACCATCCGTTCCTTAAAGGGTGAATTAGGCAATCTTACCATCGGTCTGTGTGGTGACTTGAAGTTTGGACGTACCGTACACTCTCTGATTCACGCACTGATTCGCTATCCGGGAGTACGCTTTGTATTGATTTCCCCGGAAGAGCTTCGCATTCCAAGCTACATTCGCGAAGATGTGTTAGAGGCAAACAATATTCCTTTCGAGGAAGTGGAACGCTTAGAGGATGCCATGCCAAAGCTTGACATTCTCTACATGACCCGTGTACAGAAAGAGCGTTTCTTTAACGAAGAGGACTACGTTCGTTTGAAAAACTATTATGTACTGACAAAGGCCAAGATGGAACTTGCCAAAGAAGATATGCTTGTACTTCATCCTCTTCCAAGAGTCAACGAAATCTCTGTTGAAATCGATGATGACCCGCGCGCAGCTTACTTTAAACAGGCACAATACGGTGTCTATGTGCGTATGGCATTGATTCTTACACTTCTCGGAATTGAAGTAAATTAACCGCAGACATTTTACCAACATAGTCATTGCTATGTAGAGAGAGGAATCATACATGTTAAATATCAGTGGAATCCATGAAGGTTTTGTGTTAGATCATATTCAGGCTGGAATGAGCCTCCAGATTTATCACGATTTAAAATTAGATGAGTTAGACTGCACCGTTGCCATTATCAAGAATGCAAAAAGCAACAAGATGGGCAAAAAGGACATCTTAAAAGTTGAATGTCCGGTTGAAGCATTAGACCTTGATATTCTCGGCTTTATCGACCACAATATCACAGTCAATGTCATCAAGGATGATAAGATTGTCGAGAAAAAAGAACTGCATCTGCCTAAGCAGGTAAAGAATGTTATTACCTGTAAGAATCCTCGCTGTATCACTTCTATCGAGCAGGAATTAGATCAGATTTTCCTTCTGACCGATGAGGAACACGAAATTTACCGCTGCAGATACTGCGAGGAAAAGTTCCGCAACCCAAATAGACGTTAATAATAGTTTTTGAGGCTGTCACATTATTTTTTTGTGCTTATAATTTTTATTATCGGGACATTGGATTAAGCACGTTTCCGAAAACAAATTTCA
>CAZAGJ010000073.1:0-10591 GCA_964484605.1 uncultured Roseburia sp.
GGGCCTCCAGAGCCACAATCTGGCGCGCTAACCAACTGCGCTATACCCACCATATCGCATCCGCACATTCGAGCGAAGCATTATCAAAATCGCCTGCCGATTTTGCGCGCATATGCGCATATACAACATCCGCACATTCGAGCGAAGCGAGAATGTGCTCGAAGGGATTCGAACCCCCGACCCACGGCTTAGAAGGCCGTTGCTCTATCCAGCTGAGCTACGAACACATATCCAATTGGATGCAAAAATCTGCTTTGCAGATTTTAAGCGGGTGATGGGAATCGAACCCACGTATCCAGCTTGGAAGGCTGGTGTTCTACCATTGAACTACACCCGCATAGTAACAACTATTAAGTTGCAAGTCGGGGTGACAGGATTCGAACCTGCGACCCCCTGGTCCCAAACCAGGTACTCTAGCCAAACTGAGCCACACCCCGAGAGTATTTAATTCGACACTCGAGGACTCTTATTTGTGCCCTTTCCTGTGACGCAAAAGTTATTATATAGGACACTAGTCAAAAAGTCAACACCTTTTTTATTATTTTTACAAATATATTATTTCAAAATTCGCATTCCCATTTTTATCCGTTTCCATCATGATACAGGATGGTTTTCTCCCCTCCTGTCTTGGATACGAGATACTCCCCGGATTGAGGGCAATGACATCTTTCCCATAATCAATAACTGGTCGATGCGTATGTCCAAACATCACAATGTCATAACCTCGTGCTACCGCCTCTGTTTTGATATCGGCAATTCCCATATTCACTCCATAGTAATGTCCATGCGTAAGTAAAACCCGATATTTTCCAATTTGTAGCGATTTTTCTCTCGGCAGATCAGAGAAAAAGTCATTGTTCCCCGCAATAATCTCAACCGGGCACTCCGTCAGCAATTCAATGTAGTCTTCTTCTCCCTCTGCATCCCCCAGATGAATCAGCATATCCAATGGCTGTACTCTTTCCAAAATCTCAATTAAGTTATCATGTCTTCTGTGTGTATCACTTACAATCAGTATTCTCATACCGCTATCATTTCCTCCTAAATCCCATACTGATGCAGCAAAGCTTTCATTGCACGTAACGCTTTTCCGCGATGGCTGATAGCATTTTTTTCTTCTTCGCTCAGTTCAGCTGTGGAACACTTGTATTCATCCACATAAAAGATTGGATCATAGCCAAATCCGTTTATCCCTGCCGGCTTCTCTCCGATATAACCTTCTATCGTCTCTCTTGTCACAAGTACCTGTTTGTCGGGCAATACTGCTGCAATTGCACAGACAAAACGCGCGGTACGCTTCTCCTTCGGCACACCGGCCAGGCGCTCAAGAATTGCCTGATTTTTAATCTCATATGATGTATCTTCCCCCATATAGCGCGCAGAATAAACTCCCGGCTCCTTATTCAGATAATCCACCTCTAATCCGGAATCATCCGCCAGGACAATATCATCTGTGTATGCTGCAATTGTCTCCGCTTTAATTCGCGCGTTTTCCTCAAATGTCGCACCATTTTCCTCGATATCCACCCTGATGCCGGCTTCCTTCATAGACACGACTTCCACATCCATGTCTGCCATAATCTCTCTGATTTCCCGCAATTTTCCTGCGTTTCCTGTTGCAAAAATAATTCTTCTCACGTAAATACGACCTTTCTTTTAATATCCTTCTTCAAATGCCCGCATAACAGCTTCGTAAATACCCTCTGCTGCCTTTTTCTGGTACTCCTCCGACCTCAAAAGTTCCAGTTCTTCCTTATTTGTCATAAATCCCACTTCAATCAGTGCTACCGGGACCTCACTATTTCGAATAATATAAATGCTCTCGCCCTCCACAAGCCCTTTGTCCCTGCTTCCGAGCGCAGATGTCACTTCCTGCAAGCATATCTCTGCAAATTTTCTACTCTCCTCAGATGACTCCGCATACATGACCTGTGTACCTTTCGTACTTGACATTCTACCGCTCCGCGTAGAATTATTATGTATACTGATAAATAAATCTGCATCCGACTTATTTGCCAGTTGCGCTCTCTGCTCAAATGTAGGGTTGCTGTCATCTGTTCTGGTGTAATACACACCAATATTCTCACCACTCGCCTCAAAAATAGCCTTCAGCTGCAACACAATCTGCAAATCAATATCCTTTTCATTTACACCCTGCTTTGTTGCTCCCGGCGCTCTGCCGCCATGTCCGGCGTCAATTACAACCACTTTATCATACACTTCCTGTGGAGTTAAAAAATTAAAATAATAGTAATTGTCGTCGTATGTTGTGTCTAACTCATACACTTTATCTGTGACAATCTCTATTATGCCCCTATTGTCTCCTTCTCTCGTATAGGAAAGCATATCTACATAGCTGCTGCTTCCCGCAATCGGGTAGCTGTCAAAATATTCCTTATCCGTCTCCGGTATTACTACTCTGATTGTCTGCGTAACATAATCATTCGTAACCTCCACACTGGTTCCATCCACGCCTTTCGGAAGCCGGATACTAAGCTGTCCTTTTTCCTCATCTGCACTGTCCCCGACACCCAACGCAAGATTCTGCATCTGTGTCTGTCCCTCGGCATACTCTTCTTCTGCCAGTCGCTCCTCCCTTTCCTCCAAATCTCTTGTATGGAGTTTGGGGAGATACGGCATAAACACGCATACCAAAACCGCTAACACTGCCAACGAAACAGCGGCAAACTTTATTGCTTTCTCTTCCATGTAACCGTTCCTTTTTACTGATTATTACTGAACGCCTTAATGCACAAATTACACTCCTCTACGGAATTTACGTTCTCCCAATTATTTCCATTCGCACTGATATAGCTTTCGCCATCATCCAGAATCACATTTTTTGTCGCTGAATCTGCAGCATACTCAATTGCCATCGGATGTACTGACTCCGGCGTTATAATGTGCAGAACAATCGCATAGCGCTCGCCCGCCTCAAGGAAAATCCCCTGATTAAAATCTACCGTGTAATATCCGGCATTGCTCAGCTTGCCTGATGCCACAGGAATCCTTTCAGAAAAAGAATTTTCATTTACAAAATTGCGGACTACATACAGTTCATATTGCGAATCTTTACCTGTTGCGTAAAAACTCGCAGCTACCAGTTCTTCTGCCTGCGCTGTCGTATAAACATTGGCTCCGTAAATACTGTCTTTATTATATCCCAGCTGACCAATCCATCCGCACAAATCACTCTGGTAAATGTGGTCATAATTATCCGTATTTTCTACTTTTGTATAAACCACATTATGCGTTCCTATATTGGTATCATAATACGAGATATAGAATATGCCATCCTTTCCAAACTCTTTTCCCCAGCTGTTCTGACATATAAATGCTCCGTCTCCCTCCAGATCTACGCTAAAGTTCTCTTTGGGATAACTGTCATCCCACCCAATAATCACAACTGTCTTTATTATATCCCAGCTGACCAATCCATCCGCACAAATCACTCTGGTAAATGTGGTCATAATTATCCGTATTTTCTACTTTTGTATAAACCACATTATGCGTTCCTATATTGGTATCATAATACGAGATATAGAATATGCCATCCTTTCCAAACTCTTTTCCCCAGCTGTTCTGACATATAAATGCTCCGTCTCCCTCCAGATCTACGCTAAAGTTCTCTTTGGGATAACTGTCATCCCACCCAATAATCACAACATCATGATTTGGCTTCTCCGTACCAATGTAGCAGTATGCGTCTGTCTCTTTATTGTAATACGGAGAACTGGACTGCGAGCTTCGCAAACCATTGTAAATAGAAGTCTGCACACCACCATACTTAAAAACAGCTTCTTTAATCTTTACATAATCCTTGCCATCAATAATCTGCATCTCCTGTACATGCTTTACTGCTGCCAGTTCCGTATTCGTCTTTCCATCACCATATGGGTCATCTGCTTCGTAGACCGGTCCCTCCCACGCAGCGAGATATGCCATACCCATAGTATATTCGCCACCATCCTCCTGCGAAAGATTAAAACCATTGTTCATCGTCATGTGATCCACGGAAAACTGATACGCCTCCTCCGGCAAAAGGGATGACTCAAGTGCTTCAATTGCTGCAAATGCCCAGCAGGTACCATATGACCCCTGATTGCGTATTGTCGTTACTCTCTCCTTCTCACGCAGATCATACTTTGTCGGTATAATAGTCGTTGAATCAGAGGTGTCAATTGCTGATGCAATATTATCCTGAATATTCCATGTATAGGTATAATCCAGATAATTAGACAAGTCATTCAGGCTCACATAATACTCATCCTCTATCTCTACAAATGGAGACACAATTTCTTTCGATTTGCCATTCACATCTGCCAGATACGAATCTATTGGAAATGTAATCTGGTTATTATGCTTCTCCACGAGAAGGCTGTCCTCGTCATAGACATGCGCACTGCAATTCAGTGCCTCCCGCAAAATCGTGACAGGAACCATAATGTTCAAATTGTCGTCCATATAAAAGGAATAATCCTCATTGGTATATTCCTTATTGTCAATTACCAATGACAACAAGTTGTCATTTACACTGGATGCAATCAACGGGTTCCATGTCTCCCGGTCTAGCTCGGCCCCTCGAAAGCTCTGTATTTCTTCATATTCTGCCCAGAATGTATTAAATCTAAAAATAACTGCCACAACTAAAATCAGGCAAAAAAGTACATATTTCCTTGAATACTTCATTCATACCTCCGGGACCCGCCTTTAATTTTTATTACGTTTGGGCGGTTTTGGTCCCATAAACTGATAAAAATAAGTCTTTAACATACCATTATAGATTTTTCGATTCTTATCGGCTTTTCTTCCGATATATCGCTCAGTATCTTCATAACTGGTAATCATATACATTGACCATGAATCAAGTCCGCGATATGCTTCCCCTATCTGCGAATACAGTTCCGGCAAATCTGCCTTGTCTTCCAATCGCTCTCCATAAGGTGGGTTCGTGACAATAAATCCATATTTTTTCGGATGACGCAATTCTGCTACCGGTCTTTGCTGAAAATGAATCATATGCTCCACTCCTGCACGCTTTGCATTCTCCCGCGCTGCCTTTATCACATCCGCATCAATGTCATATCCCTGTATATCGACCTCAACATCCGTATTTACCATCTCCTGCGCTTCCTTTACGCACTCATACCATAGCTTTTTATCGATAATGTTTGTCCATTGTTCCGCTGTAAACTCACGGTTTGCCCCCGGGGCAATATTGGCTGCAATCATCGCTGCCTCAATCGGAAATGTCCCGCTTCCGCAGAACGGGTCTACAAGGATGCGGTCCGGTCTCCATGGAGTCAGCATCAAAAGTGCTGCCGCCAAAGTCTCTGTCAGAGGCGCCTTGCTCGTCATCGTCCGGTAGCCTCTCTTATGCAACGAATCGCCGGATGTATCCAGCGTCACGGTAACCTCGTCCTTCATTAAAAAAATACGCACCGGATAAGGTGCTCCATCCTCCGGGAACCATTCTACATCATAGTGTTGTTTCATGCGCTCGACCATCGCTTTCTTTGCGATAGACTGAATATCTGACGGGCTAAAAAGCTTACTCTTAATGGAAGACGCCTTTTTTACCCAGAACTTTCCATCTGCAGGAACATACTCCTCCCAAGGCAGATTCTTAATCCCCTGAAAAAGTTCCTCAAAAGTCGTTGCTTTAAATCTTCCTACCTGTATCAGAACACGTTCCGCCGTGCGCAGAAAAATATTGGCACGGCAGATTGCTTCTGCATCCCCTGTAAATGAAATTCTGCCATCTTCCACCAGGCTGATTTCATATCCTAAATCATAGATTTCTTTTTTTAATACTGCTTCCAGCCCGAAATGGCATGGCACAACAAGTTCATATGTTTTCATCAAATCTCCTCATGCATTTTAAGTCTATTTTCCTAGTATTATATTATCTTTTCTGAATTTACCTGTCAACGGAAATAAACACTCTTCATCGCTTCAATGCCCCCGACAACCGTATACACCTCAAATTCCATTTTGCCAAGCTTACGTGCCGCCATCAGGCTCGTACTTCCATAATCACAATAGAGAATCCATGCCCGCCGTTTTGAAATTCTATGCATCCAGTTGTCAATATTTTCATACGGAAGATTTCTTGCCCCCGGAATATGATATTCCCGATATTCCTCCGGTGGGCGAACATCAATCATCACTGCGCCTCTTTCCTTTTGAATTTTCTCTATTTCTCTTGCATGAATTACTTGAAATCCCATCTGTGCCTCCATAAAAAAACAGGCTACAAAGCTTCGCTCTGTAACCTGTTTTCCGCTTTTTACATCTTATGCAATTGTCTCGTTTTTTGTGACACAGATTAGTTAGCACCCGTGCTGTTAGAACCTGTGCTGTTAGAGCCTGTACCATTAGAGCCTGTGCTGTTAGAACCTGTTCCGTTGGATGCCTTGTTTGTTGTCTTGTTAGAAGACTTATTCTGTCCACCGGTATAACCGTTCTCATAGCTGTCTCTGCAATTAGAAGTCTTGTTCTGTGTATCCGCGTTTTTTGCCATTTTTCCTCCATTCCGACACCATCCGGTGTCATCGTCTATTTACTTACTGCATAATTATTATTTGACATTCCGCGAAAAATATACCGCTCTACACAGATATTTCTTTTTACAAACTATAATAGTCAAGATTATCGACAAGCTCCTGCGTAATCTTTCCACCCGCCTTTTGATATTTATCATAGACTCCCTGAATTCGCTGTGCTTTCTTTGCGTTATTTATCTGGAATCTATGCAATGACATCTGATACATCGGATTAGATTTGAGTTCCTCACGGATTGCCCTTGAGAACGGGCAATAGCTGATTAGTATTTCTCTCGTCACCTTGTTCAATCGATAGCTTCCCTTAGACTCATATTTAATCCAGCTCTGATAATCTTTTACAAACACTTCACGATAATTGTTTCTGCCGCGCAACAGCGCACTCTTGACTTTTTCTTTTGCCTCAGGGGAAAGTTCATGATTCTTACGGTAAAACTGTAAATAATCACAGTATTCTGCTGTCAAAGATTTCTCTCGAATATCGTTCCAATGTACACCCTGAATTTTACGGCAAATCTCCCAGCGATATCTTCCCATCGTATCTATCATCATGTCCTCAATATCTACCGCCGTGAAAATTGGAAACATGAATCGTGCAGATGTATCCCTTCTGACTCCGGCTGTCTCCTGCCACATCTGTGCTCTCGTTCCGGCATTTGGCATCAGGATAATATCCGGCATAATCTCTTTCATAATCATCTCCCGGTTAATTCCCTTGTCCGGATCTGAGAACTGTACTTCCCGATAAAATACCGAGAAATCAATCGCGCGTATCTTATCAATTGCCTCTTCTAACTTCTGCGCTGTAACGAGCATCTTATCAAGCGCGTTAATCAAATCATATTCGCCAAGAATCGGACAGAATGTTGAAATCTTTCCATATGTAATTCTGTTACCGCTCATGAACATATTCTGCATCTCGTATTTTACTTTATAATCGCGATTGTTCATCAGCTTCTTCTGCTGTTCCTGTGTAATATTACCATTTCTGCGCATATCTGCAAGATATGCCGGATAATCCATATCAAACTCATTCTTTGACGGCTCGTTCTTGCCCTCATACACGCTCTTTAGCCAGCGATAAATTGTATACACATGTTCCGACTTGCACACATCCAAATGCTCCGTCAAATCATATAAGATATTGGCATTTTCCTCCCCTGCCATCTGTACATCCATGAATCCAAAGTTCAGAAACATCTCAAGTATCGGTGTCAATTCATTCTCATTCTTAACAACCTTCATAAATACTTTATGGTAAATTTCATAAAACATCTGCGTCAGTCGCTTGCGCAGTCCGTACGCTTCAGATTCCGTCGACATAATATCCGGCAGATTCAGGTACTGCTGGATTAACGCTCTGATTTCCTCCATCTCTTTTTCATCGCAGCCTGCATAGGAAAGGATATGTACCAGACAATCTTCTCCTGTTCCGCTATTCTCATCTTCCCAGTCCTCATCATCCTCTGACTCTTCCGGCGTTGCATATACGGTTCCCGTTGCTGCAAAATCCTGACTGTTATATGTACTGAGTCTTGCTGTTACAAGCTTTTCGTCATAGATTCCAAGCTTTTTTACAACCTCTGCCATTCGGTCCATATTGTCTTTTAAAGGCTTTATGTCGTAATTTTTGGTTCTTGCCTGTATCAATAAATCAAAATACAATGCAAAAATATCTTTTCCGGACTCAGACAACAGAATATCCCGATGATAGCTTAAATATTCTACCATCTCAATAATCCCCTGTGTCACTCGTCTGGTCTGATAACATGTCTCCATAATCGCACCGATACAGAGGCTGTCATCCTTCTGCATCAACTGCAGATATTCCTCTAAGTATCCCTGTGTCAGACTGACACTGTTATTTACTTCCCAATTTTCTGCGCGATGTACCATCTCAAGTGGTTTAAAGCTTTCTATCCGGCTGAAATTCTGTTCCTCCAGATGATACTTTGTACAAAATGAAGTATAATCGTTATATTCATTCTCAACAAAAGAATGGAATTGTCTTACAAGATTGCGGAATCCTGTATATGTCTTAAGAAGCATCTGGCGCTGGTTTAACGCAGCCCGAAGCAAGGTACTTCTCATGCTTGCCTGTCCATGAATTGCCGCTACCAAATCATCCGCAGATTCAAATGGAAATACCGCAAGCACAGCATCGGTCACTGCAATATAATCACACAGATAACGGTCATTCTCTGAAATACCTATAACGGAATCTTTCCCCAATAAAATTCTAGCATAAGAATTCCGCTGAGCAACTGAGCCTTCCAATATGATATACCATTTCTTTACCTTATCCTTCTGCTTCGCAATAATCTGGTTTTTCTGTACTTTTACCGTTGCCATACCTTCCATATCACTCTGCTCCTTTTCGCCATCTTATCTTCGTACTTTGTAAACTCCCACCATTTTCGCATAATACACTCTTATAGTATCTTATTTTATACTTTTTTTATAAATTTATCAATCATATAGTAAAAAAAGAGAGCATATTGCCCTCTTTTTCTACTATATGATTGCTTTTACATAATGCTTCACTGCTCTCATCTTCCGAATAAATCTATTATCCAGTTCATAGAACGCCAAACCTGCCGGCACAGTCACAAGTATATTAAACGGTACTGCAATATACCACGCTGCATTCATCATGCTTCCACCAAGCTCAAAATGATAATATACCATCTGAATCAGGAAAATATGATAGGAAGCCTGTCCCATCCATGTCAGCAAATTGCCCAGATTGCCCGGTATTCTGCTGTGGTAAAACCTGCGAAACAGCAAAATAACGATTGGAAAAATATAAAATGCCACCGGCATCGCCGTCGTCTTCCAGTATCCAAACAGTATGAGTTCCTTGTCAAATCCGAATACTGCTACAATATATGCTAAGCCCACCAAAAACATCGTCCACAGTTGATACTTTTTCACCCGATGTTCCGGATGCAGATACAGATAGCATCCGAATGCAATCAGCAACAAATATCTGCCGATGCTGAGTCTATAATAATATTTGTCAATCTCAAACACCTTTACTGCAATCTCAAATACAAGATTCGCAATACCTGCCAAAGTAATTCCCAATTTTGCATTTCTGTCAACCAGAATATAGATAATCGGAAAAATGACTAAAAGTTGCAGCATAATTGGCACATAATAGCTTCCCGGTCCGTATGCGCCGAGTAAAAATATGCGTCCCGGATGAATCTCTCTCTCATTTACGATTAACAGTACAATTTCTATCAGACAGATTGTAAAAAATGGTACCAGAAAACGTATCAGTTTCGGCTTTATTACATTCCAACCATACATCTTCTCTAACTTTCCCTCTGCCTTCTTACTATTTGACATGGCAAAATTGTAACCGCTGATAATCATAAACACAGGTACTGCCATATTAATCAACATGGTAAAGAAAGGCGATGTCTTATCTGCCCAATCATAATGAGTGATGATAACCATGAGCACACAGATTGCTTTCAGGTAATCCAGAAACTCAATTCTTTGAGTTCCGTTCGCACAAGTTGTTGTCTTCTCTTTCATTTCTTATCCCTCTTAGATACAGCACTATCATTTTCACGCAAATCCATCTCTTTTTTAGCATATTCACGCACATGCTCACACAATCATGTATATTACGCATTTTTAATGTCTTTTTCAATAGTAATTGTCGCTAAAATTACATCTGATTCCTATGTTTTTTCTGAAAAAACGCCAGAAAAAAAGCAGAAACACAATCGTTTCTGCTCTCATACGTGCGCGAGAGGATTCGAACCCCCGACACCTTGGTCCGTAGCCAAGTGCTCTATCCAGCTGAGCTACGCACACATATTCATTTTCTACATCCACTGAATCATGAATGTAAATGCCGGCGACCGGAATCGAACCGGTACTGTGTCACCACAACAGGATTTTAAGTCCTGCGCGTCTGCCAGTTCCGCCACGCCGGCATATCACAAGATATACCTTGTGAATGGGACCTATAGGGCTCGAACCTATGACCCTCTGCTTGTAAGGCAGATGCT
>CAZAGJ010000074.1:0-10547 GCA_964484605.1 uncultured Roseburia sp.
TCTTCGTAACGGGCACGAATCCAGTCGAACCGGATTTCGGTCTCCAGGGCCCAGTCCACTCTGGTGTCGGTGTCCTTGGTTTCCTCGGTGGTTGCCTGGCCGCTTTCGCCCAGAGGCTTGATAGCAGCGTTTTCATAGGTACCATTGGTATCCTTCGTGGGCTTTTCCATGGTGCCTACCAGGGTGGGCTCATTGACCTGCTGCTGGATTTTCAGCGGCTCCTCGTCGCCCACTCCCTCTTTGGCGTTAAGAGTGATGACCTTGCCAGTGATGTCGATCCGGTCATCGCCATTGCCCTGGATGCTGCCACCTTGCGCCGTCAGGGTCACGTCACAGCGGTCGCTGAACACGTACCCGGCGGTGAGGGTACCCTGCTTCTGGGTGATGGTGATATCGCCGTCGTTTGTGACGAATGCGGCGCCGGTTGCCTTCGTGACCAGGATGTCCAGGGGCCTGGGCTCAGGATCGGCAGGCTTGGTATCCAGGTGGGAATCGTAATCCGCGTTGTTCCAGGCCCGCTCAATCATCTCAGCCAGCTCCTGCTGGGTGACAACCTGGGTCAGGACATCTGCCATAGCATCGATGTTCACCAGGTCGCCCTCCAGGCCCTGGGCCAGGTAATCGGCCAGGGTTTCATCGTCCAGACGATAGACCTCGTTGCCCGCATCGTCGGTCTGCTTGGCAGTGAGCTGCTTGGAGAGGAGATCGGCAAGGGCTTCGTAGCCAGTGTCACCCTGGGAAAGGAACCTGGCAATCTCCGCCTTGGTGGTGGTCTGGCCGTCAACCAGGGCCTCTTCCAGGCTCCGGGCGGGGATGGCACCGCTGCGGATGAGGGCGGTCAGGGTATCGGTGCTGAGAAGGGTGTTGGCCCACTCCGTCCGGTCCTTGCGCGTCACGACCATCTGGGCGATTTCGGTGTTCAGGGTGATGCCCAGTTCGCCGTAGACCGTATCTGTTGCAACCGCGGGTTTCAGCAGCTCGCCGGCCTTCTGGTTGCCCTCCTGGTCCCGGCCAGAGCCCTGGGTGGGTTCGGGCTGACGCTTGCGTTCGTAAGGTTTGGCATTCGTCAGAACCAGGGACTCAATGCAGTAGTCACCGGCGGCGGGGATGTAGATGGTGTCGTCGGTGTCCACGATGAGGTAACGGTCGGGATTGCCGATGGACTTCTCACCGCTGAGGCTCAGCTTGGAAACGTCGCCCTTGCGGAAGTAGATGTAGCCCTCTTTTCCCTCGCTGCTCAGGTCCTCGGTGTGGAGGGTGCCCTTGGCGGCCAGAGTCAGGGTGCTGCCTTCGGCTTCCAGAATGCGGAAGGTCAGGTCCTTGCCCGCGGTGGCGGTCAGGGTGCTGCCATCGGTCAGGCGGCCATTGGTCATGCGCATATCGCCGGAGGTGGCTTCCAGGGTCAGGCTGCTGGTATCCTTGGCGGTGATGATGTCGCTGATGGTCAGATCGTTGCCCGCAGTGGCGGTCAGGGTACTGTCATCGGCGGTGATGGGACCGCTGATGGTCAGGTTCTTGCCTGCGGTGGCGGTCATGGTGCTGCCGGTCAAGCTGACCTGCGGCATCTCCATATTGCCGGAGGTGGCCGTCAGGGTGAGGTTGTTGTTCTCCTTGCCGGTGATGGTGCCGCTGACGGTCAGGTTACCTGCCGCGGTGATGTTTGCGGTGCTGGCCGTGCCATCATACTTGCCCATGGAGGCATTCCCGGTGGCGGTTACTGTCAGCGAATCGCCATTGGTCTGGGTCACGTTGGAGATAGTCGCGTTCCCCGTGGTATCTTCCTTCCCGGCGGTGACGCTGGTTGTGCTTCCGTTGCCGGTGTAGTCGCCCATGGTGACATTGGCATCGGATTTTAGGGTCAGCTTGCTGTCGGACACGTTGGTTTTGGGAAGGATGATGTCGCCCTTGGCAACCATGTTCACGGTAGAGGTCTTGGCACCCGCTTCCTTCTCGGAGGTGATGTCCAGAAGCGTCTCACCTTTGATCCTTTCGGCGGCATTCAGGTCCACGGTGCCACCCTTGAGAACCTTCATGGTGCCGAAGGTGATGCTGCCGGTGCCTGTGGTGGTGGCTACCAGCTTGGTCTGGCCGGTTTCTCCGGAACCGTCGATGGTAATGTCGCCAAGGTCGATGGTTTTGTTGGAGCTCAGGTAGGCATTGGTCTGCTGTACCTTTTCACCAGCAGTGTTCTGGAAGATGACCTCGCCGCCGGCTTCGACGCGGAGGGGATCCTCAGCTGTGCCGATGGAGCCGGAGGATTTGCTCTGGAAAATCACGTTCTCCTTGGCCGTGATGGTGGTGCCTTCCGCATTGCGGTTGAAGATGCTGCCATACTCATCATCCATGCGGATGGTGACATTTTCACCGGAGATCTGGCCCAGCTTGTACTCGGTATAGCTCGTGGTGGTGGTTACCAGCTCGTTCTTCTGCTCATTATCGAGCTTGACGGAGCCATCGGAGCCGATGGTCTTGCCCTCCAGATAGAGGGAGGTGTAGACGGTCAGGTCCAGGGTTTTCGAAGTGGCATTCAGATTCCCGTCGGAGGTGAGCTCCTCCGCTTCCGCCTCGGTGAGGATGGTCCACTGGTTGCCGGAGAGGAGGAAGTACTGCTTTCCGCCATTCACTATGCGGACACCCAGCAGGCCCTCTTCCGTATCCCGGATGAGGCTCAGCGTGACCTTGTACTCCTTGATGACGATGCCCGCAACCGTTGTGGTGG
This sequence comes from uncultured Roseburia sp., assembly GCA_964484605.1. GTDB lineage: Bacteria > Bacillota > Clostridia > Lachnospirales > Lachnospiraceae > Roseburia. Next base: position 2,720 of record CAZAGJ010000074.1, read on the forward strand.
TGCAGTAGGTGCTCTTCATCGTCTCATCGGAATTCTGGTCAATCTTAATTTCAGCGGTATACACCGGATCTTCCTTGCGAGCTTCTACCTCATCCCAGATAATCCCGTTCCACCGGTAGTAGTTGCCCTGCAAATCCCGGGCAATGTCGCCGACTTTGCTGCCGTTGCCGGTGATGGCTTCCAGCTTGATCTCCTGGTCCTTACCGTTCTGCTTGTCCACCTTGAAGATGGTGATGCTGGGCATGTACACGGCGGCATCGCCACGGGTCAGGTTTTCGAGCTTGACCTTGCTGGAGGTGTAGGTACCTTTCTGTGCGTCGTAGGTTGCCACGAACTCAACCGTTGTGATCTCCTCGACCTCCTTGGTGGGGTCAGTTTTGTCCTGAACCATCTTGCTCTTAACAAGCTTTTTGAAGAGCACCGCCAGACCATCGCTCTTCCGGATGTACAGGTCATCGGTGATGCGGTAGCCGTTGCGGTCATCAATCAACTTGTTATTGGGGATGGTGACCTCCTTGATTTTCAGATTCTCCCTCTCGCCCTGGATGGAGATGTTGCAGACATCTTCTTTGTACTCTTCGGGCGGGGCAAAGGTGAGACCGTTTTCATCAAGACCCAGACCCAGTTCCGTCAGAGAGACATAGTTGCAGGTGTACTTGTAGCTCGTCAGCTTCCAATGCTGTCTTGAGTAGTAAACTCTGTTCTCACCTTTCGGTTTCTCTATACCATCCCAAACAGCGAAGTGCTGCATGTAGGAATCAACTTCTTCCCGTGTCACCTGCCAGATGTTTCCGGCCAGCTTCTCATAAACAGCTTTCAGGATTTCATTGTTTTCGTCCTTACCTGCGTCTCCCGCCAGCCCGTACAGGCCATTGTCTGCATCCAGGGTATCGACGGCAAGGATCAACTCATTATCATCTTCGTCGACCACAATCCATTGGTTTTTGGAATCGTCAAAGACTAACTCTTTCACACCGGCAATGCTGTTCATGGTGACACCCAGGAAGGTGGCAAAGGTATAGCGAGAGTTGATAGTGACTTCAGGATCATTCGAGTCAGAAGTTTTTTTCACGACAGCGAAATCAATGGAAATCTTGACCAAATTTCCTGACTCATCAATCACATAGTCGCCATTCTCATCCTCTTGGTAAACTTCAAAGGTACGTTTTACAACGTTCTTTGTTTCGCCCCAGTAGGTGATATCAAACCAGTCACCATCTTTGTCGTAGTAACTCTTATCCAGGACGAAGGTGACATCTTCCCGGTTGGTGGAGCTATCCGTGCCCGTCTTGCCTTCCATGATGTAACTCTGGACGGTATCCGCAGTCTTATCGTAGACCAGCAGGTAGTTCTTCGTTCCCGCAAGCTCCATCAGCTCACTGGGGGACTTTCCGTTTTCCTGATAATTGGCATCCTCAGAGTATTCTACATCGGGTGCGACAGCGGTGTAGTAGTAGTAAACTTCACCAGCTTGCTTCCACAGCTTCAACCTGACTTCGATTGGCGCATACTGGGGCTTGTCTTCACCGTCGGCACCTTCGTATGTACCGTTCTGGACGAAGAAGCGGATTTTGTAATCGCTGCCGGATTTCTCGAGCTGGGACATCAACCACTCTCCGCTGATGACCGAGAGGAGAGCATCGTAGCTGTAGCCCTCTGCCACGTTCAGGGTGCCGTTATCCAGGTCAAAGGTGACACCTTCGGTGAGGGTGACGGTATTTTCCTTGGCATCATACTTGTATTCCGCCAGGCCGAAGTCCACGCCGCCTTCCTGGACGCGGAGGATCTCGCCCTCGCTGTTCGTATACAGCCGGGTGCTGTTGGGCAGGCAGTACACGCAGATGCCGGTTACCAGATCCTCATATTCCAGATACCGCTCCAGCTGGGTCCGGTCCAGAGTCACGTTTTTCGTCAGGTTCACAACGGAATCGGCGATAAACTCCAGGGTGCCGGGGATGGGAACAGCGACAGTATTGGTGTCCGCCAGCTGGTAGAGCCGCTGACCCTTCGCCAGAGTCACATGGACATTTTTCTCAGCTTTGATGGTGGTGATGTCCATGTTGGGATTGAAGGGCTCCGTGTTGTTGGCAATGGCATCGTCGTCCTTCTCGTCCCATTCCTCCTGGGTCATGGTCTTCTGCAGCACCGGGGTCAGCTTGAGCCAAACATTGCCGGTGGCATCCACGTTCAGCTGGGAAACGTCGTTCAGAGAGCTTACGCTGTCGCCGTCGTGCTTGATGAGCCAGACGTGGAAGGGAATGCTCGCCGTGCCGACATTCTTCGCGCCGGAGATGGTCAGGCTGTGGGCCCAGATGGGTGCCACGTTGAGTTCATCCAGCAGGCTCTCGATATCGGCACATCCCAGCAGATTGCCTTTCTCCTCACCCTTCCACAGGAAGCTGACGCTGCCCCGGGGATTGGCGATAAGGTCACTGACAGTTACATTGCCACTGCCATAGCTGGTGACCGTGAACTCAGGGGTGGTGATATTGGTGGGGTTGACCTTGTAGCTCACGTTCCTATTGGCGGTGGTGACTCTGGGGTCGACATAATTCGTATTCTCCACAGTCACGCCCTTCAGGACAATGTCCAGATTCGTGCGGTTGGTGATGCGGATATAGGGGATGTAGTGCTGATCATAGATGTTGTTGTAGGAACCGCTGGTAACATCCATGTTCAGGTAACCCACCTTGTTGTTGGCGATGGCGCGGGAGAAGGTCAGCACATCATTTTCGATGGTCCAGATGCTCTTTTCCTCCTTCAGGCCCACATGCCGGACGTACACAGTTCCATTCTCCTCGTACACATCGATGACGATGCCTGCGGCGGCGTCGCCGATGTAGAAGATGGTTCCCGTGTTCACCTTGGTGGTCTTGCTCACGCCGGAGGTATTCACGCTGCCGGCGGCGTCGTGATAGATGAAGCCGCTGTGGTCGGCCTTGCGGTTTGCCGTGGCGGCAAACTCCAGGGCCCGGATATCCACGTTGGCAGAGCGGATGGTGACATTCGCCCCCACGTCCACCGTGATGGGTGCATTCACCGTCAGGTTGCAGCGGGAAGTACCATGTCCCACGGCGCCCAGGTTTACCTTGGACCGGGCGAGGATGTTGTTATCCCGGTAGGAAGGTGCCACGGAGGCGGTGATGTTCACGGTATCGTAGCCCCGCAGGTCCGCGTTCTTGACCGTGACGGTGGTGCTTGTGGTAACCGTCATGCTGCTGGTGCCTTCCACATCCGCGCCGCCGGCCTTGCACTTGGAATCGGCGAAGTTCTGGATGCCTATCTCGGTGAATCTGCCGTGAATCTCCACGTTCCGGGCGGTGATGTAGCTCTTGGCATCGCCGAAGGTCACGTTGGAGGTCAGGGCGATGGTATCCGTGGTCTTTGCGACAGGCTTGCCACCCAGGCCCTCGATGTAGGCATAGGAATAGGTGTAAAGCCTGTTCATAGAGGAATCGGACCAGATGTGCACCATGCCGAAGGTATCGGTGATGGTGGCGCCGCTGACGTTCACCGTGCTGGTAGACTGGATATCCGTAGTGGCAGTGCTGTTCTGCCAGGCCGTAAAGGACCCGGTCTGGGCAGAGACGGCGGTTTCGATGTTGTCTTTCACGCCACTCTGGGCCAGGATCTGGATATTGCCAAAGTCGGATTCGATGGTCGCACCGGTGATGTTCACGGTGGCGTTCCGCCGGAGGGTATTCTTCGCCTGAACCGTGGATTCGCTGACAAAGACACTGGTGCTGGTGCTTTCGGTCTTGGCAGTCATAATCGCCTTGGAAGCTGTCTTGATGTCGATGTCTTTCGCAGCGAAGATGCTGGAGGCTCCGATGGTGATGGTGTTCTCTGCCAGGATTTTGTTATGGCCATACACCTTCGTGGCATCCACCAGGAATCCGATGCTCTTGTCTTGGGCTACAGAGGTGGCGGTGGTGCTGTCCTGGGACAGGATGGTCACCGTTCCGCCGGCGTTGACGCGGGATCTGCTACCCACATAAGCCCGGGTATCGTAATTGCTGACCGTGGGAAGCTCGGAATCCAGCTGCTGTGCGAAGCTAACGCCTCCGGATTTGATTTCAGCGGTGGCTTTGCCCTGGTTGTCAGCCTTAATGGACAGGTTGCCCACCAGGGTGATGATGGCATTGTCGCCGATCCCTGCGTGGACCTTCTGGAAGGCGGCATCGTCCGCATACTTCCCGTCCGTCTTCGTGTTCAGCGTTCCCTGGCTGCCAATTCCGGCGGTTGCCTTGACCACTCTGGTGCTCATAATGTCCACGTTGCCGGGTGCCTTGGCTTCGGCACTGGCACTGGCATCGCCGCTGGCGGTGATGTCCAGGGCGCTGGCCTTCAGGGTCACGTTCTCCACATAGGCCTGGACGGTATCCTGGGTGTAGGCGCTGCTTTCCGTGCCGCCGAAACTGATCAGGGCGATGTTGGTGCCATTATCGGCGGTGGCACTGGATTCGGTGAGGGAGTCCGCGTTCACGGTTACCTTACCAGTAACGAGGAGTTCCTTGACTCTGGCATCTGTCACGGCGGTGATGGCGGCCTTGTTGGAAGACTGCATCCACGCCTGGCTTTTGTTGGATTCCGCAGTCAGGGCTTCGATCTTAAGGCTGCCTTTATTCTCATTTCTTGCCACGCCGTAGACATTGCTCGTTGCCTTGGCTGGGGCTTCCTTGCCAGTTTCTTTGGAGCCCAGGTTGGATTTGATATCCAGCGCGCCGCTGATTTCCAGCTTGCCGTCCACCTCCACCACGGCACTCTGCTGGGCCGTGACGTTGGCGACGGTCTTGTTGGCCGCGGCATTGACCAGGGTGATGGAGATGGCAGGGGTCGTCACGTTGGCTGTGGCGGAGGGATTTCCCTTGGCGGTGACGGACACCGCACCGTTGATCTTCCCCTTGCCGCCGAAGCCCGCGTGGGTGGCACTGTTGGCATTGGCGTTGGCCTCGTTGTACTTGCCGTTGTACTCGCTGAGTTTCAGGACACTGTCGCCGGAGCCTGTCTGGGCATAGGCGGTGGTGGTGGAATCGGCAAGGACGGTCACGCTGCCAACCGTTCTGTCTTGGTTCTTCTCGTCCGGGAGGAGGTTCGCCAGGATGGCCTTGGCCCGGAAGGTGCCAGAGGCATTGGCTGTGACCACCAGCACGGAGGCATTGATCATGCTAACGTCGGCGGTTGCCGCGGCCACGTCGGCACCGGCCTTGGAGGTACCTTCCGCGGTGACGGACAGGGCTCCGGTGGAATAGACCTGGGCCGCATTGATCAGGGCACTGACCTGGGCGCTCATAGAGGCCGTGGCAGAGCTGGCCTTGACATCGGCGTAACTGATGCTGACGTTTTTGTCGTCTTTTGCGCCGGTGCTGCCCACGGTAGCTTCAGCATCATAGGTCCTGCCGGTGTCCTTGTTGAACTGGGACAGGAGGGTGACACTGCTGCCGGAGACGATGAGGTTCTCGTTGTTGGCAACGGTATTCTTCTTGTCCTCTTCCGTGCTGTCTGCGGGGAGGTCCCGGGTGAGGTTCTTGCCGATGGCAACCGTCTGGGTTCCGCCCACAGTGGCGTTGACCACATTGATAACCAACCTGATCACGCCGACATCCAGCATTTTTCTCCCGATGATCGCCTTGGCGGCGGCGGTGCCGATGGCACTCAGAGACAGATTGCCAGTGGTTTTCACCGTGCCGGTGCCGAGGATGCTGGTGTTGGCGGTGACGTTGGTGCTGGCCCAGGCTAGGTTGGTCTTGGCGGTAAAACCTTCGAAACCGATGCCCTTATCGGACTGGCCGCCGGTGGCGTAGGCGATGGCACTGTATTCGTTATACAGGTTAATGCCACCCGCCTTCACATCAATGCTTTCGCCCGTGGGATTGATGAGGGCCTGGAAGTTGCCCTCCGCCTTGGCGATGACCACGTTGATGCCCAGGCCCGCAAGCTTGAGCGCATACGTCGCATCGGAGGGCATAGCCAGGGCTCTGGAAACCCCGTAGGATTTCACGGAAAGCTCTTTGGCCATTGCGCCGCCCAGGAAGGAGGCCTCGTTCTTTGCATTGCTAAGGGCGAAAATCACGTTGGCCCGGATATCGTACATGCTACCGCTCAGGGTATTGCTGTCCGCTCTGGATTCCGCCGTGTACTTGCAATCAGCGAGTTTCCCTACGTTGAAGGAATCCGTCAGTTTGTTGAGCTCGGACAGGACTGCGATGGTGCCCGTCTCGCCAACATCCAGCTTCTTGCCACCGGCAGAGGCCTTCTGCTGGGTTTTCAGCAGGGAGATGGCCACGTTGGCGGCGATCTGTTCATTGGCAACGGAAGCAACCGCCGCGTGAATCAGAGCCTTGGCCAGAGAGGTGGACGTGGCGGTGACGCTGACGGACCTCGCTCCCAGAATGCCGTTTCCTTCGATGATGGCCTGGATGGTAGCGGAGGCGCTGGCCACGGAGGCATTGACCTTGATGGCCTTGTACGCATAATCGATGATGCTGGGAGTCACCTCCGCCAGGGCGTTAACCTGGATGCCCGTGGCAGTGACGGTAACCGTACCCGCCGTCACGTCGTGAGATTCGCCGTCCTTCACCTGGCTCTCGGGCAGGGTGACGATGGCCTGGAAGGTACCTTGGGCATAGGCATAGGCCGCCATGATGGTGGCACTAATTGCGTTAACGTCTGCCAGCTTTTCGACAACGGCCTTGGTGTCGGCGTTGCCGGAGGTGGTGACGCTCAGGTTCCCAACCATGCTCCCGCTCAGGGGCGCGAACCCGGCCAGGGACTTGCTCTGGCCATAGGCCACAGCGATGTTGGCGGTGGCGCTGGCGATGGAACAGTTACCAACGCTGATGGTGGCGGTGGAGGTGAAGGTCGAGTCTTCGTCGTCCTCCCCGTCATCCTCGTCGTCGTCCTTCTTGGGTGCTTCGCCGGTCGTATTGTCGGTCCTGCTGTTGTCCTCATCGTCATCCTTCAGCGCGGAGGTGACGGTGGTGTTCGCCCCGCCGGTGACCTTGGTGTTTTCCACCTGGGCATTCCGCTGGCTGCGAAGGACGGACACGGCAACCGCGCCATTGCCGGTGATTCCGGAAACGTTCAAGCCCAGGATCTGGGTATGGGCCGTGGCGGTACCAATGGCCTTGACGGAGAGGGTTTTTGCTACATCCAGAACGTTATCCGCTCTTCCGGTCTTGCCGGTGATTTTGGCATAGTTTTTCAGACCGTTGTCACTGATGGCGGTGTTCAGGCCAAGCGTGGTTCCGCCGGCATTCACGATAATTGCCGTGGTTTTGGCGGTAGCGGTGCCGTCGGCCTTGACGGAGATGGTTTTCGACTTAACCGTCACACCGGTCGTATCGATCTGGACCAGGTTTCTGCCCCGGACCTGCACATAGGCCATAGTGACCCCGTAGGTGGTAGCACCAAACTGGGATGACGAGAACACCGCCTCGGAGGTAGCGTTCATGGTGCCCAGAATTTCGACGCTGTCAGCAACCACGTTCTTGCGGTGGATGCCGGTGACGGCATCGGTGTTGTTGATGACCACCAGGACCACCCCGGCCATGGAGCAGCCACCGGCGGAGGCCTGAATCAGCAGAGGCTTGGCAACACTGGTCACCGTGCTCGTGACGCTGATTTTACTGGCTTCGATGGTGTTGGTACCGATGGTGGGCTTGCTGTTTTCTGTCTCCTTGTCGATGACGCTGGGGTCCACGCCGATGTAGGTGTAGACCTTGGGGGAGACGATGGTAACCACGGTGGTGAAGCCTGCCGCAGCACCGCCGCCCGCCAGATTCAGCACATACACGGTATCCTTGGCCTCCTGGATGGAGGTCAGGGT
>CAZAGJ010000075.1:0-10476 GCA_964484605.1 uncultured Roseburia sp.
TAATTCCTGTTACCATTGTTCTTAACAAACTTAGTATACAGGTAAATCCACGTTGTTACAAATGTGAGGTCACTTCATATTGTCCTACTTAAGTGCATTCATACTTGCAAAAAATCCCGTAAGGGCATTTTTAAACTCTGTCGCCACATAGCCCTGCTCTGACAAAGCAGTCACTAAAATTGCGCCTAATGCCAGTAATACCACTACTGCTAAGATTGCATTTCCATAATGTTTCATCACTTGTTCCATATCCATTCCTCCTGTTCTGTTCTGTTAGTGTAATTATTCTGTTTCCTGATTATTTGCCGCTCGCTGTCTGTTGCTACCCCATCCAATCTGATGCATCATATGAACGGCTGCACACTCTAAGCTGTGCATAAACTGCATTTCCGCTTCACCTGACGGCATATCAAATTCACGTTTCATAAACACATCGCTTCTGCCCCGGTCAAAGGCATAGTAAAATCTGCTATTATAAGGAATGACAGCAATCTGCTCCGGTATAACCCGGTACACCCGTTCCAAATACTTCGCATCCACTCCTTCCTCACACTCATAACCGCTCAGCAAAAACATCATATTCTTTGCCACATGAAAATCCTTCTGAAAGAAACTGTCCACACATGCCTTTTTCTGCTTCAGACATACAACCGTCAAGTCACTATGCCATAAATAATGTCTCTTCTTACCCGACAATCCTGATTTACAATCACAGATTCCCAGTGTGCCGCTACCCTTTTGCACAAAACGCCCCACTCGAAGTTCTACAGGTTCCCCCAGCAAACGAAGCATTTCTGCGACAGCCTGCATATATACATTCGTGTCACAAGGATACTCTTCGCCCCAAAACACCAAATTCATATACGAATCCTCCATGCAATATTCTGTTTTAATAAAGTGAAATAATTGGAATAACTCCAAGATATAAAGATGTACACACGTATTTGATAAAAGATTGAGGATATAATACCTCATTTATCGACAGTTGTAAACAGTTTTTTATAAATTTGTATCTTTTTACCAAAAATATTACCTTGGCTTTATTTTTTCATACAACTCATTTATAATAAATGTAAATAGTTGAATTTTTTACCAATAAAATATCATGCAGAGGTGAATTTTATGGCTCAGAGAAAACCAAGACATACAATTGGACTTATTCTTTCAAATGTAACCAATGACTTCTCCGGTTACCTGATGGAACTGATGGAAGAGCAATTTACTGCAAACGGTTACAAACTGCTTGTGACAACCACTAACCACAGTGTAGAATCCGAGCGCGAAATGTTACAGATGCTTGGAAAAATTACCGACGGCATCCTCATCATTTCCGATGCAATATCCTATGAAGAGCTTGCTGATGCAATTCCACGTCGTATTCCGGTTATTTTTTTAAACCGCAAACCGGCAGATTGTCCACATACCTGCATTCTTGAGAACAACTACTCCGCCGTCTATCAGGCAATACTATCCAATGCAGCCAAAGGCAATAACAGGATTGCACTGGTCTGCTCCAACCGCAATCTCTCAACAACGCAGGAAATTATTTCCGCTTATCGTGATGCTATGGAAAACACTTCTGTTGGATTTCACGAAGATTGGATTTACTATACCGACGCAGTTATGCGGGGCAACCCTGAGACGCTTCTTGTCGATATCCTGAAAAAAGGGTGTACCACCGTCTTAACCGGAACACAGACCTTAACCAGAAAGTTCTGGGATCATATTCTTGTATATAATCACGATGCCGAAACTCCGGTCAATCTGATTGGTTTTTCAAACAAGGACACTCACAAGCAGACCGCTTTAAGCTTCGACACCATTGCCCAGCCTCTGCAGGAATTGACAGAGCTATCCGTCCAGCAGATGCTCTATCTCATCAACACACCGGGCAGACCGGCACGCGAATACCTGTTAAGAGGTACCCTTCGCACACTCTCTATTGATGTTTTATAAGTTAAATACAAATGAGGATGTTGCATTAAATTCTTAATGCAGCATCCTCATTTTATCGCCTTTAATTCTATACTTCTACATATCTGTCGTCTTATACATTAATCTCTGCTTTCATTCCAAGCTCATTTTGATTAGCTTCCAGCACCGGATTCACAACCTTCGCAAGGAAATTGTCCACTTGAATCGGTGCCCGGCCTACATATTTTGCCGGATCCATCGTCGCCTCTAACTGCTCTGCTGTGAGGTTGAACTCCGGGTCTGCCGCAATCAGTTCTAAGAGATTATTTTCTTTACCATTGACTTTCACGTTCTTACCTGCTTCCATGGACAAAGTACGAATCTTCTCATGAAGTTCCTGACGATTACCGCCATTTTTAACGGCATCCATCATAATGTTCTCCGTTGCCATAAATGGAAGTTCTGACATCAAGCGCTTGGTGATAACTTTATCATATACAACAAGTCCATCCACAACATTCAGGCAAAGGTCTAAAATACCATCAATTGCAAGGAATCCTTCCGGGATAGAGATTCTCTTGTTTGCAGAATCATCAAGTGTACGCTCAAACCACTGTGTTGCAGATGTAATCGCCGGATTTAAGGCATCAATCATCACATAGCGGGACAGGGAAGCAATACGCTCAGAGCGCATCGGATTGCGCTTATATGCCATTGCAGAGGAACCAATCTGATTCTTCTCAAATGGCTCTTCCACCTCTTTCAGATGCTGCAGGAGACGGATGTCGTTGGACATCTTGTGTGCACTTGCCGCAATGCCTGCCAGAACATTTAATACTCTTGTATCTACTTTTCTGGAATAGGTCTGTCCTGAGACAGCATAACACTCCTCAAAGCCCATTTTCTTTGCAATCATAGGATCAATCTTGTCAATTGTCTCCTGATCCCCATCAAAAAGTTCCAAAAAGCTTGCCTGTGTACCGGTTGTTCCCTTTGAGCCGAGGAGCTTTAACGTGCTCATCACATACTCTAAGTCCTCTAAATCCATGACGAACTCCTGTGCCCAGAGTGTCGCACGCTTGCCAACAGTCGTCGGCTGCGCCGGCTGGAAATGTGTAAATGCCAATGTAGGCAGATTCTTGTAGGTATCCGCAAACTTTGCCAGCTCTGCAATAACATTTACCAATTTCTTGTGAACCAGCTTCAGAGCCTCATTCATAACGATGATGTCTGTATTATCACCCACATAGCAGGATGTTGCACCTAAATGAATAATACCCGCTGCCTTCGGGCACTGCTGTCCATACGCATACACATGGCTCATCACGTCATGGCGTACAAGCTTCTCACGCTCTTTTGCAACATCATAATTGATATCTCTTACATGCGCTTTCATCTCATCTATCTGTTCCTGCGTAATTACAGGTTTTCCATTCTCTGAAAGTCCTAACTCCATCTCTGTTTCTGCCAGCGCAATCCACAGTTTTCTCCAAGTTGAAAACTTCATATCCTGAGAAAAAATATACTGCATCTCCTTGCTCGCATAACGCTCAGATAACGGACTTGTATATCTATCTGTACTCATCTTATTTCCTCCTACCTATGATTCCCTACATATATTAACCTATAAGCGAATCAAGTGCAACTTAACCTTCAAATACAGTCCCGGTGAGCAGCTCAAATGCTTCCTTGTACTTGTCCACCGTCTTTGTCACTACCTCTTCCGGCAGCAGGAGATCATTGTCCGGATTCGCCTTTAACCAGTCTCTTACAAACTGCTTATCAAAAGATGGCTGTGACTTTCCTGCCTCATATCCCTCTAATGGCCAGAATCTGGAGCTGTCCGGTGTAAGCATCTCATCACCGATTACAATATTTCCATTTTCATCCAGACCGAACTCAAACTTCGTATCTGCGATAATAATACCTTTGCTGAGCGCATACTCTGCACATTTTTTATAAAGTGCAATGGTATTGTCACGAATCTGCGCCGCATACTCTGCACCCTTGCCCGGATATATTTTCTCTAATACCTCTACACTCTGCTCAAAGGAGATGTTTTCATCATGCAAACCAATCTCCGCCTTTGTACTTGGTGTATAAATTGGTTCCGGCAGCTTATCGGACTCCACTAAGCCTTCCGGCAGTTTGATGCCGCATACTGTGCCATTCTCCTGATAGCTTGCCCATCCGCTGCCTGTAATATATCCACGTACAATGCACTCAATCGGAAGCATCTCTAACTTCTTACACATCATACTATTTCCATCAAAACGCTCTGTTTGGAAAAATTCAGGCATATCCTTCACATCCACAGAAAGCATATGGTTTGGTACGATATCCTTGGTAAAATCAAACCAGAACTTCGACATCTGTGTAAGAATTGCTCCTTTCTTGGTAATCTTATTCTTCAAGATATGATCAAACGCTGAAATTCTGTCTGTTGCGACAATGATAAGGCTCTCCCCATTATCATATACCTCACGTACTTTTCCTTCTTTGAATGGCTTATATTCCTTCATTTTTTCCTCTTTCCGGCATTTATCTGCCTTAATTTAATCCATCCGGAGCCAAACTGTAAAAAACTAATCTGCTCTGCTGATTCTGACTATCCGGACAGTGCTGCCCGCATAAAAAATTATAATACAGCGCATTTTATAAAGTCAATGACTTTACCCTTTCTGAGGCTTTTTGTGCTATAGAAAAAAAAGGTCTTTTTATAAGTTTTTTTGTACATTTTAATTATTTCATTAGCAGAACTTATAGTCTTGTTTATGAAGCCTTAATTTTTATTTAAAAAGTCAAAAAAGTAATCCTCTTAACGCTTGACGTACTTTAGTACCAGATGTATAATAGCATTAGATGTATGACAAAAGTATTATTTTATTTATTGCTAATTATCTATTTTCATATAACTCCTCTTTATCTGCCTTAAGGCAGATCCCACAGGAAACCTTCCTCGTTTCCTGAACTTGTAACATTGAAAAAGCAGTCCCTCCCCCGGAACTGCTTTTTCTTTGTCTTATTTTAATTACTTTTATTTCTTGATTAACAAGGATTTTCCAGTCATCTCTGCAGGCTGCTCCATTCCCATAAGTTCAATCATTGTAGGAATGATATCTGCCAAGCATCCATTTTCTCTCAATGTGTATGCAGGATCTGCATTTACCAGAATAAACGGAACAGGATTCGTGGTATGTGCTGTAAACGGATCCCCTGTCTCATAATCAACAAGCTGCTCTGCATTACCGTGGTCTGCACATAGGAACATCTGTCCATTCACTTCCTTCAACGCTTCAACCGCTTTTCCAACACAAGCATCCACTGTTTCAACAGCCTTCACTGCGGCTTCCATAATGCCTGTATGTCCAACCATATCCGGGTTTGCAAAATTGATGATAATCACATCATACTTCTCAGAACGAATTGCCTCACAGAGCTTGTCACACACTTCCGGTGCACTCATCTCCGGCTGCAAATCATAGGTAGCAACCTTCGGAGACTTCACAAGGATTCTATCCTCTCCCATATTCGGCTCCTCAACACCGCCGTTAAAGAAAAAGGTAACATGTGCATACTTCTCAGTCTCTGCAATTCTTGCCTGTGTCTTACCATGTGCTGCAAGATACTCGCCAAATGTATTCTTAAGTTCTACTTTCTTGAACGCAACTTCCTTGTTTGGAATCGTCACATCATACTCTGTGAAACAGATGTATGTCACATTTTTTCTTGCTCCACGCTCAAATCCATCAAAGTCATCCGCACAGAATGCTCTGGTAATCTCACGTGCACGGTCAGGACGGAAATTAAAGAAAATAATCGTATCGTTATCTTTGACTGTTGCACGAGGTGCACCATTCTCTGTAATTGCAGTTGGTACAAAGAACTCATCTGTCACATCCTTCGCATAGGAATCTGCCATTGCCTGTACTGCGTCTGTTGCAACTTCTCCCTCACCCTTTGTCAATACATCATACGCTTTCTGCACACGGTCCCAACGATTATCACGGTCCATCACATAATAACGTCCTGAGATAGAAGCAATCTTACCAACACCGATTTCTGCCATCTTTGCCTCTAATTCCTCAACAAAGCCCTTTCCTGAGGTAGGCGCTGTATCTCGTCCATCTAAGAAGCAGTGTACATATACATTAGGAATCCCCTGTCTCTTTGCCATCTCAAGCAAACCGTAAAGATGTGTATTGTGGCTGTGTACGCCACCGTCAGAAAGAAGACCGTACAAGTGAAGATCAGAGCCGTTCTTCTTCACATTTTCCATACCAGCCAAAAGAGCCTCGTTCTTAAAGAAGTCTCCATCCTCAATCTCTTTCGTAATTCTTGTAAGTTCCTGATATACGATTCTGCCTGCTCCCATATTCAGATGTCCAACCTCAGAGTTGCCCATCTGTCCGTCCGGAAGACCTACTGCAAGACCGCTGGCATATCCCTTTACATATGGATAATCTTTCATCAATGCGTCCATATTCGGTGTATTTGCCTGTGCTACTGCATTTCCCTCTGTCTTTTCATTCAGTCCATAACCATCTAAAATCATTAATACGGTAGGTTTCTTGCTCATTCTTGATTCCTCTCTTCTCATTTCTTATTCTGCGGTCATAAAATGCCGCACATTTATTTTCGGTTGCCAACAATATCGATGGCATATCCTTCATTGTCCGTAACCCCCAGAATCTCTGTGGTACTGCTGTTAGAATCATAGATTATCTCTTCTATCTGATAATCCTCTTCCTCTCTATCATAGACATTTCCCTCTGCGTCAATTCCAGCATCTGTGGAAATTGCTGCAAGGTAATGGTAAAAACCGTCTTTATCTCCCTGTTCCGTCAGCAGACTAGTCACCATATTTTTCTGCTCACATGGCAAAAAGCACAGCCTTAGTTCTCCATTGTCTGCAATCTTTACCTGCGCCACCGTTGTATAAAGTGTGCCATCAGAAAACCAGAAGTTGCCCAGACTATATGCCACCGGGACGCCATCCACATAAGAAGTTCCCTGCAAACGATGCGGATGTCCACCGATAATCACATCTGCACCTGCCCATACAAAATTCTCAGCAAGCTTCCTCTGTGAAGCATCCGGATATAAGGTTCCCTCAGTTCCCCAGTGTGGTACAACAATCACATAATCGCTGTTTGCATCTGCAAGTTCAATCACATGCATAAAACGGTTCGGATTTAACGTCTTAAGTACTCCCGCACTTGTCTCCGTTGCCTCCTTTGTATACTGAAAGGTCTTTTCAATCTGAGACGCTGCCACAATGGCAATTTTCCTGCCATTTGCAACATAGTACAAAATCTTAGAAGCCTCATCCATATTCTCGCCTGCGCCGACATATGGGATTCCTGCTTCATTTAAGTATTTCATCGTATCTAACAGTCCAGTTTCCCCATAATCATATACATGATTATTTGCGAGTGTCACTGCATCCACACCAAATACCTCTAATAATTCAACCGCATCCGGTTCAGCGCGAAATGTATAGTCTTTTCCACGAAGCGCTTCGCTTCTGCCTTCTTCCATGTACGTGAACTCATTGTTCATAATCAGAATGTCCGACTCCTGCATGACTTCAAGCAGATTTTCAGAAAAGCAGTCCTCTAATCCCTGCCGGGCGTTCTTATAATCTGTTGTGCACCAATCTTCCGCCAGATTAAAGTCTCCCGTGAAGCTGATAACCACTTCCGAAGATACTTTCGTCTTCTGCCAGTATACGTTATCCAGACAATATTGCTGAAATCCACTCGCCTGACAAAATTCCAGCCAAAGTACATGAATGGAATTGCCGGTCACTTCATACCAGACTTCCTCGTCCATCTCATCATCTAACACATGATACGCAAGTTCTACAATAACCTCATCCCCATACACAGCATCCAGCCACATGAGAAATGATTCATCTACCGCATAACCTGCTATGAATTCCTTTGTTGCACCATTTAGTATAACATCAAATGCTTCTGTCAAGTCAGTCATATGGGTCAATTCCATTTGTGTTATTGTCAGTTCAGCCGTCTCTGTCCCGGCAATTGTCTCGCCATAAGTCTCCATCCGACTTCCAAAGTGAACGGATATACACAGAACCACAGCAAAAACCAACACAACCAGTGCTCTGTATACGCACCCTTTCTTCATAAAGTTCCCCAATTTTCCTTTGTATTAGCCTTCTAAACCACTATATATTATAGTATACCCAGTCCTATTTTACTAGCTATATTTCCTTTTCTCACACAACAACACCCGCTTTTCTTAGCTTATTTCTAAAAAAGCGGGTGATGCTTATTCTGACTCTTATTTATAATTTACGATTTTGCCGAAGTCAGCTTTCAAGGAAGCTCCACCAACCAGACCTCCATCAATATCCGGCTGTGCAAATAACTCAGCTGCATTTCCTGCATTGACAGAACCGCCGTACTGGATACGAACTTTCTCTGCTGTATCTGTTCCATATACCTCTGCGATACACTCACGGATGGCCTTGCATACTTCCTGTGCCTGCTCTGTTGTAGCTGTCTTTCCTGTTCCGATTGCCCAGATTGGCTCGTATGCAATAACCATGGAAGCTACCTGCTCTGCAGTAATATCTTTGAGGTCAGATTTGATCTGGAAACGAATCCAGTCAAGAGTTACTCCCATCTCTCTCTGCTCCAAAGACTCGCCACAGCAAAGAATTGGTACTAAGTTATGCTCGAAAGCTTTCTTAACTTTCTTGTTGAGCATGCAGTCGCACTCTTTGAAGTAGTCACGTCTCTCGGAATGTCCGATGATAACATACTTAACACCGGCATCAACCAGCATCTCCGGAGAAATTTCTCCTGTGTATGCACCGCTCTCCTCATAATACATGTTCTCAGCTCCAACTGCTACGTTAGTGCCTTTTACCGCCTCTACAACCGGTACAATATCAATTGCAGGTACACAGTATACAACTTCCACTTCGTCACTTGCCACGAGTGGTTTTAACTCTTCTACCAGCTTTACAGCCTGACTTGGAGTCATGTTCATCTTCCAGTTTCCGGCTACAATTTTCTTGCGAACATTATTAATGTTTGACATAAATTTATCCTTCTTCCCTAAATTTTACCCGTTTAATGTTTATTTCTACTTATCATCTGCTGCTACTACGCCCGGAAGTTCCTTGCCCTCTAAGAACTCCAAGGACGCACCACCACCTGTAGAAATGTGGCTCATCTTGTCTGCAAATCCTAACTGATTAACAGCTGCTGCTGAATCACCACCACCAATGATTGTAGTTGCTTCTGTCTCAGAAAGGGCTTTTGCCACTGCGATTGTACCAGCTGCAAGTGTTGGATTCTCGAATACACCCATCGGTCCATTCCATACGACTGTCTTTGCAGATTTCACTGCATCTGCAAACATTGCTGCTGTCTTAGGTCCGATATCGCATCCCTCACGGTCTGCAGGCATATTAGTAACATCATAAACCTCAACCTCAACCGGAGCATCGATTGGACTTGGGAAATCCTTGATTGTAACAGCATCTACCGGAAGTAATAACTTCTTGCCAAGCTTCTCAGCCTTAGCCATCATCTCTTTACAGTAGTCCAACTTCTCATCATCTACTAAAGACTTACCAATTTCATAGCCCTGTGCTTTTAAGAATGTATATGCCATACCACCACCGATGATAAGTGTATCGCACTTCTCTAATAAGTTAGAGATAACATTTAATTTATCTGCAACTTTTGCGCCACCGAGGATTGCAACAAACGGACGAACCGGATTCTCTACTGCATTTCCAAGGAAGTCGATTTCCTTCTGCATCAAATATCCTACTGCATTCTCGCCACCCTTAGCGCTGATGAACTTTGTAACACCTGCAACAGAAGCATGTGCTCTGTGGGAAGAACCAAATGCATCGCATACATATACATCTGCAAGGTCAGATAACTCTTTGCTGAACTCCTCGCCGTTCTTTGTCTCTTCTGCGCCACGGAAACGTGTATTCTGAAGCAATACAACATCTCCCTCTTTCATAGCTTCCACTGCTGCAGTTGCATCTGCACCTGTTACATTGTAATCAGATACGAAAACAACTTCTTTGCCGAGTTTCTCTGAAAGTCTCTTTGCAACCGGTGCTAAAGACTCGCCCTCGTTAGGGCCATTCTTAACTTTACCAAGGTGAGAGCAAAGAATAACCTTTCCACCCTCATTCATAAGCTTCTGGATAGTTGGCATAGCTGCCACGATACGTGTCTCATCTGTGATAGCACCATCTTTTAACGGTACATTGAAATCACATCTTACTAATACTCTTTTGCCTTTTACGTTGATATCATCAACAGATTTCTTGTTTAATGACATATGATATGTCCCCCTTTTATTTATTGCCCTCACAAGAGAGTTTGTACCAAAAAGGGGTCCGGTCCAAATCGACCGGACCCCTTCCTGAGTCTTATCTGCACTCTGGCAGCCTGTCGCTTAAAAAGTAGTCTGCCGTGCAGTCACATTCATTTCATTAACAAACAATTATGCTAACTCACTGAAGTACTTGATTGTGCCGCACAATCTCAAAGATTATGC
>CAZAGJ010000076.1:0-10093 GCA_964484605.1 uncultured Roseburia sp.
CAGATCTTCCAGATCATTCAGGAGCTCCACAAGAATGGTACCACCATTTTGCTGGTGGAGCAGAATGCCCGCAAGGCCCTTCAGATCGCAGACCGGGCCTACGTGCTGGAAACCGGCACCATCACCCTCAGCGGCACCGGCGCCGAGCTTGCCAGCTCCGACGCGGTGAAAAAGGCCTACCTGGGCGGCTGACACACGATTCTCCTCCATAAGTATAGGAACAGCGGTGCGCTCCGGCGCGCCGCTGTTTCGCTTGCGGTACCAAAGGGGGAAACAGAAAATATCGACCGGTGATTTTTCTTTTTTGATATTGAAAAAGGGGGCCAGGGATGATACAATAGCGGAGAATGTGTAAATGGCGTGTTATGACAATCAGCGTGCCTTTTTCGGGAGGAAGAGACATATGACGGACCTAACCTTTATGCAACTGAAAAAGCTATCCCGGGCGGAAAGCTCTGCCCTTCCCCAATATAAGCTGGCGGTGCTGGGGGACTGTGCCACCCAGCACCTGGCAACTGCCATCCGGGGCTATGGCGTCCATGCCGGTCTGGGAATTGCCGTGTTTGACGCGGATTACGATCAGATCGACGCCCAGACCATGGATGCGGGGTCGGAGCTTTACGGCTTCGCCCCCGATGCGGTGCTGGTCCAGATGTGTACAGAAAAGCTATACAAGGCCTTCTGCGCCACAGCGCCGGAAAGCCGGGCATCCTTCGCGGAGGATACCTATGGCCGGATTCTTGCGACCTGGAAGCGGATCAACGCCAATCTTCGCACCACGGTGCTGCAATGCAATTTCCCTCTGATGGATGACGGCTGTTTTGGCCAGTTTGGCAACAAAACGGCCCAGTCCTTCCTGTTCCAGCAGCGGAAGCTGAACTGTCTGCTGATGCAGGGCTGCCAGGAGATTAAAAACGTCTACCTCATCGACCTGGATGCCCTCCAGGCATCGGTGGGCCGGGAGCGTTTTTCGGATTCCAAGCTCTACTACATCGCAAAAATGCCCATCTGCGTGGATATGCTCCCCGCCGTAGCCCAGAAGGTGGTGGACATGATCCAGGCCCTCCGTGGCGCAGTGAAAAAATGTGTGGTGCTGGACCTGGACAATACCCTCTGGGGTGGTGTTATCGGAGACGATGGCCTCAGCGGCATCCAGGTGGGAGAGTTGGGCACCGGCCAGGCCTTCTCCGAGCTGCAGACCTGGCTGAAGGAGCTGAAAAACCGGGGCATCCTCCTGGCAGTGTGCAGCAAAAACAATGACGATACGGCCAGGGAGCCATTCCTGAAGCATCCGGAGATGGTGCTGAGGCTGGAGGATTTTTCCACCTTTGTTGCCAACTGGGAGGACAAGGCCAGCAACATCCGCTGGATCCAGAAGACTCTGAATATCGGCATGGACAGCATGGTATTCCTGGACGACAACCCCTTTGAGCGGAATCTGGTGCGCAGCATGATCCCGGAGATCACCGTTCCGGAGCTGCCGGAGGATCCGGCGGCTTACCTGACCTACCTGAGGGGCCTGGAGCTGTTTGAAACTGCCTCCTATTCCGCCGAAGATTCGGGCCGGACCCAGCAGTACCGCCAGCAGGCTGAGCGCATGGCCTTCGAGGCTTCCTTCCAGTCCTATGATGATTATTTGCAGGGGCTGGAGATGAAAGCTGTAGCGGCACCCTTTGACCCCTTCCACTATCCGCGGATTGCCCAGCTGACTCAGCGCTCCAATCAGTTCAACCTGCGCACCGTGCGCTACACCGAGGCCCAGGTGGAGGAGCTGGCCGGGGACGAGGGGCATATCTGCCTGTATTTCACACTGAAGGACAAGTTCGGTGACCACGGCCTTATCAGCGTGGTGATCCTGGACAAGCTGGATTCGCAGACCCTTTTCGTCAGCGAGTGGCTCATGAGCTGCCGGGTGCTGAAGCGGGGCATGGAGGAATTCATTGCCGATAAGATCCTTCAAATCGCCACAGACCATGGCTTCCAGAGGGTCATCGGCGAGTACATCCCCACGGCGAAAAACGCCATGGTCCGGGATCTGTACGAAAAAATGGGCTTCCGCCCCCTGGGAGACAACCGCTTCGAGGCCAGGGTCTCCACCTTCCAATTCCACAAAACTTATATTGCAGAGGAGTAACGCACTATGACCAGACAGGAAATTTACAGTAAGCTCAACGAAGTTTTCTCCGATGTCTTTGATGAAGACATCGTGGTTACCGATGAAACCACCGCCGCGGATATCGAGGACTGGGACTCTCTGACCCATATCACCCTGATTTCCGAGGTAGAGGATGCTTTTGAAATCCATTTTTCCATGAACGCTGTCCTGAGCATGAAAAACGTGGGCGAGATGGTGGACGCGATCGAGAAGAATATCTGAGTCTGCCTTTGGCGGAGGATATATAAGAAAGTAGGGATCGCCTTTGGTTTTTTCGTCCACCGTGTTTCTGTTCGCTTTTTTACCCATTGCCCTGGCGGGGTATTATATTCTGCCAAAACGGTTTCGCAATGGCTTTCTGACCATTGTGTCACTGCTGTTCTATGCCTGGGGGGAGCCGAAGTTTGTTCTGGTGATGCTGGTATCCATACTGGCAAACTATGCGTTCGGTCTGCTCGTTGTCAGAAAGCAGGAGCCACGCTATCAGAGCTGGATTCTTACCCTGATGGTGGTGACCAATCTTTCTCTCCTCTTCGTGTTCAAGTACCTGAATTTCACCATTGAGAATCTGAACCGGTTGCTGGGTGGCGTGCTTCCCCAGACCCACATCACCCTGCCCATCGGCATTTCCTTTTTCACCTTTCAGGCCATGTCCTATGTATTTGACGTGGCCATGGGCAGGGGAGAGGTGCAGAAAAATCCCCTGAATGTGGCACTGTATGTTTCCCTCTTCCCCCAGCTCATTGCCGGACCCATCGTTCGCTACGACACTGTGGCGGCGGAGATCCGCAACCGGGAGGAAACCCTGTCTGATTTTGTGAAGGGGATCAGAAGATTTGTGGTAGGCCTGGCAAAGAAAATGATTCTTTCCAACAGTGTGGCCCTTCTGGCGGATCAGGCCTTCGGCTATGGGGATCCCGGCCAGCTGTCCGCCGCCATGGCCTGGCTGGGTGCCCTGGCCTATGCCTTCCAGATCTATTTCGACTTCGGCGGCTACTCGGATATGGCCATCGGCCTGGGACTGATGTTCGGGTTCCATTTTGATGAGAACTTTAACTATCCCTATATTTCCAGAACGGTTTCGGAATTCTGGAACCGGTGGCATATTTCCCTGAGCAGCTGGTTCCGGGATTACCTGTTCTATCCTGTCTCCCGGAAAGCGGTGCCGCTGGGGAAGAAGGTGAAAAAACGCTGGGGAAAGACCGCCGGCCGGCTGACCCCCACGGTGATCGCCCTGTCCGCTGTGTGGCTGTGTACCGGTATCTGGCATGGTGCCAGCTGGACCTACATCCTTTGGGGCGTGTATTACGGCCTGCTCCTGATTTCTGCGTTGATTTTCCAGCCCACCTCCAAGAAGCTGACCCAGAAGCTGAAAATCTCCACGGACGCACCCTGGTTCGTTATCTTCCAGACCCTGCGGACCATGGTGCTGGTGCTGCTGGGCTATGTGCTGTTCCGTTCCGGCTCTGTAAGCCAGGCCATCGGCTATTTCGGTGCCATGTTTGGCCTGGCAGGAAATGGCGCGGTGGATGCCGCCGCCCGACAGGCACTGCAAAACCATGCTTCGGCCCTGGTGCTTTGCGCCGTTGGCTCCACCCCCGTGGTGGGCTGGCTCCAGGGGAAGCTGGGCCGGTTTGGCAGCTCCGAGGCGGTGAAAAACGGTGCCTGTCTGGTGCTGCTGGTGCTGGCTGCCGCGTATATCGTCAGCTCCACCTACAATCCATTTATCTATTTCGCATTTTGAGTGAAACGACGGGGGTATACCTGTGAAAAAATTATCTGCTCTGCTGCTCCTGGCGGCTCTGCTGCTGAGTCTCGTTGGCTGCGGCTCCAGTTCTGCGGTGCCGGTTCCGGAAACTGTCAGCCAGAGCCCGGGGGAAGCTTCCACCGCGCAGAACCAGCCGGTTACCGCGCAGAACCAGCCGACCATCGGGACAACGCAGCCCCCTTCCGCAGAGGAAGAAGCCCTGTTTTTGAAGGTGTCCGCCATTACCTTTTCCCTGGTGGGGGAGCAGGAGGATATTTACCTGGGCATGGCACCCCGGGAGCTTGTGACCTGGGAAAGCGAGGACCCGTCCGTGATCTCCGTGGAAAACGGTGTTCTGACGGCCAATGCCGTGGGGACTACCACCATCCATGCCTCCTATGGCGACCAGCAACTTTCTGTCACGGCAGGCTGCCTGGCCCAAACCCAGGAGGAGCTCGAAAGCCTGGATGGAGAGATCCTTGGAAGCCCCAAACGTCTGCCCCCTGAGGTCGACCTGGAGGAGCCCTGTACCGATTTTGACAGCTCCGCCATCATGGGCGATTCCATTACCTATTTTCTCTGGCAGGAGGAAAGCCAGAACGATTATCTGGGTGGCATGACCTTTGTGACAAGACAGGGGATCAGCGTCAACAGCGTGGTCCGCAGGTTCAAGAATCTGTTCTTCCGAGGCAAGGAAATGTTTATTGAGGACATTGCCGCCGAATGTGATGCGGAGCGGATCTACATTATGCTGGGCTGCCTGGATTTTCAGGTCCCCGCGGCCCAGGAGCAGCTGATCGACAACTGGAATATCATGCTGGACAGAATCGGGGAGAAGTGCCCCGATAAGCAGATCGTCATCGTATCGAACATTCCCAGCTCTGTGGAGAAGACGTTTCCGGAAAACTACAATGAGAGCGTTGCCAGAACCAACGGGGAGCTCCGGGAGTTGGCAGCGGAAAGAGGCGTGGGCTTCCTGGATCTGGGCTACTACATTGTGGACCACCAGGGAAGGATGCCGGCAATGTATACCAAGGATGATTATCACATGAACGCCGATGGAAGCCTGGCATGGATGAAGATCCTTCGCTATTACGCGTGCTATGAGCTGGCAGGTGGGACCCTCTCGTAAATAAGCGGGATCCCCACCGCTGGTGTGAACCTTTTATCAATCGTGAGGTATCAATCAATGAAGAAATGTGTAACCTGGCTTCTCCTGACGGTGATGCTGCTGAGCCTGTGGGGGTGCGGCGATTCCCGGGAACCGGAGGACCCTGCCATGGATGTCCCGGCAGTGGTCAGCCCGGTGGAAGGAGAACCAACGCAGGCAACGGCCGGTTCCACCGAGGCACCGGAGACCGAGCCTGCGGTGCTGGAGTCTCTGCTGATGCTGAAGGTGGCATCCGTTACCTTCTCTATTGTGGGGGAAAGCGAGGATATCTACCTGGGCCTGATTCCCCGGGAGCTTGTGACCTGGGAAAGCGAGGACCCGTCTGTTGTCTCTGTGGAAAACGGTGTTCTGACGGCCAATGCCGTAGGGACTACCACCATCCATGCCTCCTATGGCGACCAGCAACTTTCCGTCACGGCAGGCTGCCTGGCCCAAACTCAGGAGGAGCTGGAGAGCCTGGGCTTTGAGGTGCTGTGCCAGCCCAAGCATGTGCTCCCGGAGGTGGATCTGGAAACCCCCTGTACCTTTTTTGACAACATGGCCCTGGTGGGGGACTCCATTTCCTATATGATGCTCCAGTGCGAAAACAAGGGCAACTACCTGGGGGACCTGCTGTTCCTGGCCAGAGGTGGTACCAGCCTCAACGGCTTTGTCATGCGGTCAAAGAATCTGTATTTCAAGGGCGCGGAAAGGTATCTGGAGGATGCCATCGCCGAGTCCGGGGTGGAAAGAATGTACATCCTCATTGGCTCCAACGACATTGCCTCCCCACCCCAGCGGGAAAGATTCATGGATAACTGGGAGATCATGGTGACCCGGATTCGGGAAAAAAGCCCGGATGTGGAGATTGCCATCATTTCCAACATCCCCCAGTATGCCGATGCGGTGAGCTGTAACTCTCCCGCCTTCCGGGAATACAACCAAAATGTCCTGGAGCTCAACGAGCAGATGCGCATCTTCTGCCAGGAGAAGGACTGCATCTATTTCGACCTGTACTACTACATTCAGGATCACTGTGGCAGAATGCCCCGGGCCTATAATCTGGATGGCTACCATCTCAACGATGAGGGCTACAAAACCTGGATGCAGGTTATGCGTTACTATGCCCAATTTGAACTTGAAGGAGGAACTCTCTCATGAAAAAATGGATTTCCCTGCTGCTGTGCCTGACGATGGTGCTGTGCCTGGCGGCCTGCGGACAGAAGGAAGAAGCCAAGAGCGTGGATGTCAATGCCCTTTACGAAAGCTACGGCGAGTATCTGCCGGAAATGTTCTACCCCGATGAGGATACGCTGCTGAACTTCCTGGGGATCCAGGCGACTGACTGCACCCAGTACAAGGTGGCCATCTGCGCCGAGGGTCTGCGTGCCGACGAGGTCTGGCTCATTGAGGCCAAGGATCAGGCTGCCCTGGAAACCCTGCTGCAGTTGGCAAATACCCGGATCCAGGCCAAGCTGGATGAAACCGTCACCTACGTGCCGGATCAGTATGTCATTGTGGAAAAGGCGGAGATTCTGACCAACGGATTGTATCTGGCACTGCTGATCTCCCCGGATGTGGATACCCTGAAGGCGGAATTTGAGGCGGCCTTTCAGTAAAAAGGGGACGGCATGAAGAAACACAATGTGATCGGTGCCGTGCTGTTCTGCGCATTTCTCCTGGTCTTTGCCGGGGGATATCTGCTGCCGAAGAGCGACTTTTCCGAAATGGAAAAGCGGTATCTGGCAGAGGCCCCGGATTTCCGGTGGGAAACCGTCCTCTCCGGAGCCTGGGGCAGCCAGGCGGACGAATATCTTTCCGACCATGTTCTGGGACGGAATCTCTTCGTGGGAATCAATGCCTATTTGGAGCTTCTGGCCGGAAGACAACACCTGAAGGATGTCTGGCGGGAAGAAGGAAAGCTGCTGGAGGCACCGGTGGCCCTGGATGAAAAGGCGGTTGCCCGGAATGTGGGAGCGATCAATTCCCTGGCGGAGAAGCTGGACCAGCAGATCCACCTGATGGTGGTGCCCTCCGCCGGCTGGGCTGCCGGCGTGGAAGGCTATACCGATGGGGACAGCCTGAATGCCATATATGCCGCCGCAGGAGACCGTGTAACGCCGATCCCTGTGGAGGAATGCTACCGGGGGAAACCGGAACTGTACTACGACACGGATCATCACTGGACGAGCCAGGGCGCTTACGATGGCTATGTGGCCTGCGCGGAGGCGATGGGGGTGGGATACCCGGCCCGGGACAGCTTCACGGTAACCGTGGCAGAAGGGTTCCAGGGTTCGACCTATTCTCGCAGTGCCCTGTGGCTGACGCCGGCGGAAACCATCGAACTGTGGCACAGCGGCAGCCCGCTGACGGTGACCAATGGGGAAACAGAAGGGGTTCATGATGGGATCTTCTATCCGGAGCGGCTGGAGGAGGCGGACAAGTACACGGTTTTCCTGGATGGAAACCACTCCATCGTCCGGATCCAGAATCCCGGGCAGCAGGGAAAGCTGCTGGTCATCCGGGATTCCTATGGCAATTGCCTTGGCGGCTTCCTGGCGGAGAGCTACGGGGAAGTGGTGCTCATCGATCTGCGATATTATCGCCAGACGGTGTCGGAGCTCGTCAAGCAGGAGAATTTTGATGATATCCTGGTCTGCTACAGCTGCGCCAATTTCCTGACAGATACCAACCTGATGCTTCTGCGATGATCCTGGCCCAATATTGTCGATGAAAACATCCACCCTTCGCTTTTGAAGGATGGATGTTTTTCCGTTGGCAGTACGGATTTTCCTGACTTTGGCGGGAATAGCCTGAGGAAGGATTGAAATGTCTGGAAAAGCTTGGCTTTTCTTGACATCCAGGAATAATATGGTACAATAGATAGATGATTTTCTGGAAAGCTGGGAAGAGAAGATGAAAAAAAGAACTCTTTGGCTGGTGCTGGTCGCCGTTGCCTTGGTGATCCTGGGAGCGGGGCTACTACTGTTTCGCTATGAGGCGGGAATCCTCCTGCCAAGATATGCCAAAACCCTGGATCTGACGGACCGGGAGCTGACGGAGTCGGAATATGAGTCAATCCAGGCCGCCGTGCCCGAATGCCGGGTCACCTGGTCCGTGCCCCTGACGGAGAAACGAGTTTCCTCCGATACCGGGAGCCTTTCCCTGGAGGATCTCCGGCAGGAGGATGCCCGGAGACTGGACTATTTTCCGGAGCTGACGGAGCTGGAGGTGGTGGATCCTTCCGATTATTCTCTGCTGGAGGAATTCGCCCGGGCCCATCCGGAATGCCGGGTGCGGTATGCGGTCACCATTGGAGACAGAGCCTGGGACCATACCTGCCAGGCTATATCCGTGGCGGACCCTGAGCCGGAGGCACTTGCCCAGGCCCTTGGCCATATGCCCCAGGTCACGGAGGTAACCCTGTCCGGGAATCTTCCGGAGGCGGAGGCACTGCTGGCACTGCGCAGCAGCTTCCCGAATACTTCCTTCCACTGGACGGTGACCCTGGGAGACCAGACCTATTCCGAGGATACGCAGACCCTGGTTTATGAAGGGAAGCCCTGTCCTGAGGCGGATATTCTCCGGATCGTCAGCCTGCTGCCGGATTTGACCCGGGCGGATGTCAGTGGGTGCGGCTTTTCGGATGAGACCATGTTTTCTCTCTGCCAGGCGTTTCCCCAGGTGATCTTTCCCTGGCAGGTGCCCATTGGGGACAGCCTGTTCCCCTGGGACACCAAGGAACTGGACATCAGCGGCATTCCATTCGATTCTGCCCAGCAGGTGGAGGCGCTGATTCCCTGCTTCCCCTATCTGGAACGGGTGGTCATGTGCCACTGCGGCCTGGACGATGAGACCATGGATGGTCTGAATCAGAAGTACGAGAACATCCGGTTTGTCTGGAGCGTAAAAATCAAGAACGTTTACATCCGCACGGATACGACTTATTTCTACCCGTTCAAATGCTACCGGTCTATGGTGGTCAATGACGAGGATATCTATCCTCTGCGCTACTGCACGGATATTGTGGCCATTGATGTGGGCCATATGGGCCTGGTGACGAATTGCGAATGGGTCCGTTTTATGCCCAACCTGCAATACTTGGTCATTGTGGAAACGGCAATCACAGATATTTCTCCCCTGGCCACATGCAAGAATCTGGTATTCCTGGAAATATTTACCACTGCTATTACGGACTATACGCCCCTGCTGGAGTGCACGGCGCTGGAAGACCTGAATTTGGGAAAAACCTACGGGGACCCCAATATCATTGCCCAGATGACCTGGCTGAAGAACATTTGGTGGAGTGGCGTGGATGGCTCCAGAGGCAATCCGGCGGAAAATGCCAAGCCAATTCTGACGGAGGCACTGCCCAATACAGAGCTAAGATTCCATCTGGATACGCCCAACGTGAACAATGGGTGGCGTCAGCTGGAAAACTACCGCAAAATGCGCGATGCCATGGATGTTTTCTGCTTGAAATGATTTGCCGAAAGGAAGAAGAGACTTATGGATACACGGAAGCTGACAATTCTGCTGTGCGCCGTCATTGCGGTGGTGATCGTGGCGGGAATTGTGCTGGGCGTTACCCATTATGATTACATTGAAGGCCATTTTTACCCCCAGAACGCCCAGCTGCTGGACCTGCGGGGGAAGGACTACACCCCGGAGCAGATCGATGCTGTCCGGGAGGGACTTCCCCAGGCCTTCCTTCTATGGGACATTCCCTTCCAGGGGGGAAAACTCTCCAGCGACACGAGAGAGCTGACAGTTACCAGCCTGACGGACCAGGATGTGGCCCGGTTGGATTATGCCCTGGTTCTGGAGCAGGTGGACGGCAATGATTGCACGGACTATGCTCAGCTGGTGGCCCTGCAAAAACGGCACCCCCACACCAAGGTCCTCTATCAGATGACCATTTCCGGCGTGTCCTGTGATCAGGACACCGAGAGCCTGAAGCTGAAGGGCCTGACGGAGGAGGACGCAGTGCTTCTGACCTACCTGCCGAAGCTCAGCCAGCTGGAGATCTCCGGCTGTGAGG
>CAZAGJ010000077.1:0-6961 GCA_964484605.1 uncultured Roseburia sp.
TTTGTATGATTCGATGGAGTGAATAATATGGAGTATATGACAATCAAAGAAGCATCAGAAAAATGGAATCTTTCAGTGAGAAGAGTGCAAACTATCTGTAAAGAGGGAATGGTGCCAGGAGTAATGAAATTTGGGCATTCTTGGGCGATACCGAAAGATGCGGAAAAACCGGTGGATAAAAGAGTAAAGTCGGGAAAATATTTTAAAGAGAAATAATAATAGAAATATTGATAGTGACATTGAGAGCTTCTCATACGTTATCCGTAGTTATTACTGTGGTATAAATCTATAATATGAGATATTAATTAGTGAGTGATAAAAGAAAAAATGCTGAAGAAAAGGAAAATTCTTTACAAGACAGTATCAGAATGAGCTCGAAATATTTGATTGATACTGCAATAAAGAATATTGAAGGTGATATTTCAATCGATGAAGCGCAGGAGCTTCTTAATACGTATTATGAAGAAAATCCAAAAACTGATACAGGAGACCGCACCGAAGAAGCCGATAAAGTTTCTGTTAGGATTGCAAAGATTTTATCAGAGAAAGCATTTAGCTTTACTCCAAATGAGTATATCTCTATTCATAAAAAGCTATTTACAGGAATTTATGGTCATGCCGGAAAATTGAGAGATTATAATATCACAAAAAAGAATGGGTGCTGAATGGAGCAACAGTTCTTTCTGGAAGTGCATCAGAACTTCAAGCAACTCTCGATTATGATTTTGCAGAGGAGAAGAAGAATATTTTGGTAGAACGATAGTAGCAGATATTACTGGATTAAAATCAACAAGAGCTTCTGAGTTGATAAAATTATTGGTTGATAGTGAGGTAATCGTGCCTGTAACCGGACATGGAAAAGGAAAATATCGATTTCAATAAATTTTGCAAAAAAGGATAAGTGGGTTACAATACAAAGAAGCATTAAATTTATTCAAGAAGGAAAAATTCGTTATGAAGGAGGTAGTAAATAATGGTTAATGTGAAGGACAGGTGGGCATTGATAACAGGAGCAAGCAGAGGTATAGGTTATCATGCGGCACTATTTATGGCGCAGCACGGATGCAATCTTGTGTTGCATAGCCGTAGAGCAGAGCATTGTCAGAAGGTTCTTAAGGAAGTGCTTGAACTTGGAGTGGAGGCATATATCGTTACAGCGGAGTTGTCTGATTTCTCCGAGGTGGAAAAAATGCTTGAGCTGATTGATGAAAAAGGAACACAGATTGATATTATTTTAAATAATGCAGGAGTTCAAGTGGCATATAGAAATGAATATCTGAAAACCCCAATGTCGGATTATGAGTTAAGTTTCAAAATTAATACAATGGCTCCGATGATGATTTGTTATCATTATCTTCCGAAAATGGCAGAGAGAGGATTCGGAAGAATCGTTAATACAACAAGTGGAATTAACCTTGATCCGCAACAGGCAGGATATTCGGCAAGCAAAGCAGCCCTTGATAAAGTTACAATAGATTTAGGTTCAAAATATGAAGGAACTGATGTGATGATTAACCTTACTGATCCGGGGTGGTGCAGAACAGACTTGGGCGGAGAAAGCGCTCCAAATGCTCCGGAAAGTGCAATTCCGGGAGTTGTTGTCGGTGCCTTTGCAGATGATAAGAAATCGGGCCGATGTTTTTCGGCATCGTATTTTTATGGACTTACAATCGAAGAAGCTGTTGAGAAGGTTGCGACAGAATTTGCAAGCCCATACTAGGGGAGAGTGAGAGGCGAGCATTTTGATAAAAATGTAAATAATCTGATATATATGAATCAAAGCAAATGCTATTGTAAGCACAGTTATATAACAAACAAAATTTTTGCTTTGAGGTGACAGAATGAAGAAAAAAATCAAAATGCTATTATTGGCAGGAATTATGAGTATGTGTTTGCTGGGAAGCGCAGCGTGCGGTCAGGAACAGACTCTGGGGGGCGATCCTGCAACACCCTTTGGTAAGTATGGAAATCTACAACTTTGTAACGTGGATCACGATGAAGATGCAGCAACTCCCGAAAGAAAACAACTTTGCGATGCAAATGGAAATCCTGTTCAGTTAAAGGGTATGAGTACCTTTGGTTTGCAGTGGAGTGATGGTTTCTGGGTATTGAATGATAGTGCATTTAATACGCTTGCTTACGATTGGAACTGTGATGTTGTTCGTCTGGCGATGTATGTAGAGGAGGACGGATATGCCAGTCATCCACAGGAGATTCTGGAAAGAGTAGAAAATGGTATTGAACTTATTACTGAGCGAGGTATGTATGTTATCGTGGATTGGCACATACTTTCACCGGGAGATCCGACAGATGACAGATATCTTAATGCGGGAATGGAACTTGCTGCAGAGGGACAGCCATTTTATGAAATAGCACAGAAGCATCCGGAATATAATGGTCCGCAGTTGTTCTTTGCTTATTTGTCCGAAAAATACGGCAATCAAGGGAATGTTATCTTTGAACTGGCAAATGAACCGAATGGATTGGGAACAGAGGCAAATGCTGATTCTGTGTGGAGCAATAAATTAAAACCTTATATGGAGAGCATCTTAAGTGTAATTCGTGAATACGATGCAGATGATGTGGACAATATCGTTATCTGCGGTACGGATAGCTGGAGCCAGTTTGTGAATGCTCCTGCAAGTGATCCGATTGATGATGAGTATGTAATGTATGCGGTACATTTTTATGCAGGTACGCATGATGCCGGCTATGATAATGAAGAACAGTATTGGCTGAGAGCTAAAATTGATGAAGCGTTAGAAAAAGGTATTGCAGTATTCTGTACCGAGTGGGGGACCAGTTTGGCAACAGGAGATGGTGGCCCATATATTGATTTTGCTGAGCGTTGGTTAGATTATTTTGAGGAAAACCAGATTAGCTGGTGCTCTTGGTCGTTGGCAAAGAAAGACGAGGTGTCGGCAAGTTGTACTTCTGATACATTAGCGGAACCTACAGACCTGACAGGCGATGGAATTCCTGAGTGGGATAGTGCAACCCTTTCTATCACCGGTAATTATGTACGTGCAAAAATCAGGGGAGAGGAAGCACCAATTTATACGGAAAGCACAATGGCAATCGACTTCGAAGGAAGTATCGAAAATTGCATCGTTGATCCGGATAGTCCAAATAGAGATATTGTAGTGGAGCAGGTTACAATAGAGGATACTGCGTTAAAAATTAGTAATGCACTTGGTGATGATATTTGGAGAAACCGTGTTCGTTTCTGTGATCTTGGCACAAGCTATGGAATTTACCGTGATTTGACATTTGATCTCATTATTAAAGATGAAGAGGTTGCAAATGCTTTTATCAATATAAAACCAGTTATTCAGAGCGAAGCAACTTCTTGGTGGGGGGACGCAATTACGACTCAGATATTCACAAATGAGAATTTTACTTCTATGGGAAATGGCTATAGTGTTTGTCATACAGCATTTTCAATGGAGGGGTTAAATCCTTCGCCAACAGATGAACTGGGACATATCGTATTACTGTTGGCTACAAAAGATTGTGAGAGTATTTATATTGATAATGTGGCATTTTCGTCTACCACAAATGGAGACATTAAATATAAGGCTAAATTGCCTGATAATCCGGGAACATATGTATCCATGCCTTTCACTTTTGAAAGCGCAACACGAGAAGGTTGGGTAGCAGAGGGTACCTCTAAACTGGATTATGAAGACTTTACCGTAGGTCTTGCTGAGACTACTGCATTAAAATTCCCTGTAGGATTTGATGGAACCAACAATGAGTGGGAGGATGGCGCAAGAATCAGTACGCCATTTTTACCAGCGGGCGAGATGACTCTGGAGAAGACAAAGAATATAAAATCGATTGAGCTTGATGTATATCTTGAGCCGGAACACGCTACAAAAGGAATGCTCGAAATTTATGTTTGTCCGATTCCGGATGGTGCCGGTTATTGGTACGAGGCAGGCAGCATGGCGGTTGATCCGGTAAGCGGTGGAACGGCAATTACGAATAGTGAAGGCAGTGAATTGCTGAAATATCATATTTCAGTTCCTTTTTCAGCGGATGGAAGTTTTCCTTATGCAGATGATGTGCCGCTTAGAAATCTGGTATTAGTTTTTACAAGTGCTGAATCGGATTATAATGGATATATTTATTGTGATAATGTAGAGTTGGCACAATAAGAATGGGGCGATAGGATAAGTTGGTTTGGCCCCGAATTGGTTTGAAAAGAACCGCTTTGGTTGCCAAGAAAAAGCCGTGGTGTTAGAGTGACATTATCTTGATGAGAGAGGTGAGAAAATAATTTACTTTTGAGTACATGAATGTATACGCGGTGCAAGTGGCAGCGCTTGTACTGGTTATCATGTTGCCAAAGGTAGATTATGTTTTCATAACCTCTCTTTTTGTGTGCAAAAATGATTACAATGCTGGGTGTATTCCTATCTTTTTTTGCTGAAACATATGAGGTTATCCGGTGTTTGAAGGAGTATCTTTTTCTATTGAAAGAGGAGAACGCGTAGCATTATCCGGAAGAAATGGATGCGGAAAGACGACGATAATCAAGATGCTTCTCCATAAATAATTGATTTCAGAGTATCAGCCGACCATGCTTTTTGTTGAGCATGATAAAAGCTTTTGTGATAAAATAGCATCAAACGTGATAGAATTGTAGTTTAAGATAAGGCGCACGGTGGGATTTAAAATTAACAATTCAATAAGGAGGGCTATTATGAACGGAATAGGAAAGCTTGCACTTGGAACTATGGGTATGAATTATGCAAATAAGGAGAACTCAATCCGAACAATTCAAACGGCACTTGAAAATGGAATTCACATATTCAACACAGGGGATTTCTATCAAAAGGGTGAATCGCAGGTGGTATTGGGTGAAGCACTAAAGGATGTGCCAAGAGAGAACTGCTTTGTTTCACTTAAATTTGGCGTAACCTTTGCGCTGACTGGAACAACACTTGATGTAAGACCTGAAAATATTAAGCCGCAATTAGAAGCAGCACTTGATAAGATGGGACTTGCGTATGTGGATTTGTATCAGCCTGCCAGACAGGACACTGCCATTCCGGTGGAAGATATTATGATGAAATTGGTAAAGCTTAAGGAAGAGGGGCTGATTAAGAATATAGGATTATCAGAAGTGGACGCGGATACACTTAGAAGAGCGCACAAGATTCATCCGGTACATAGCGTTGAGGTCGAATATTCGCTGCTCAATCGTGAAATAGAGAACGAACTGATTCCTACGGCGAAAGAGCTTGGTGTACAGGTTGTTGCATATGGCGCAGTAGGGCACGGCGTTTTGACCGATAAAGTAATAAACGGCGGCATGTCCAATCCGATGGTGGAAAAAGGAATCTTATCCCCTATTTACAAGGAGCACAATCTGCAAATTCTAAATCAGTTTGCTGAAATCGCACAAAAACAGGGACTCACCATGAGCGAACTTGCTTTTGCATGGACGCAGGCAAAGTATGATAATATTTTGTCTTTGATTGGAACGACGAGACCGGAACATTTCTTGAGTTCACTGAAGGTTATGAATCTGCAGTTAGATGAAAACATAGTTGCGGAAATCGAGAGTCTTGTTTCGGCAGAAAACATAAAGGGACATACCATGCGCAAATGGATTTTTGAGAATGGTGTTGGAAGAATGGTGTAACAGGAAGTACAGTAAATGGATTTTTTGCTGAGAATGCCATATATAGATACGATAGTTTGTGACAATTAGCGATAGTTTGTGACATTTAGCGATAGTTATGATGGAATACATCCCTAAACTGTGATACAATAGCGTGGTACACAGTGAAAGGAGACTGAAGTTATGAAAATACAATTAGAAACACCACAGGCAGTTATTGATGCAAGAAAGTCGAAGAAGGGTTTACACTGGATATTGGAACTTCTCGTGTTCGTTGCAGTATTTCTTGTAGCCGTGATTGGCGAGTCGTTGGTACTAATCCCGGTGGAATTATTCTTAATGCTTACGGATAAGGCGTATGTAACGGCTGCAACTGCCGGAGATGCAGAACTCATCATGGATGCGTCGATGAACATTGTGAGTACGGATGCTTATGTGATAGGATCGCTTTTTGCAAATATCGCGCTGATACTTCTTACGATGTTGTTCTGCAAAGTGCTGCAAAAACGCAGAATGACAACGCTTGGCTTTGTAAAACAGAACATGGTGAAGGAATACGGAATTGGACTTGTTGTGGGATTTGCCATTTTTTCGCTGGCGGTTTTATTATGCATGCTGACAGGTTCTTTGAAGCTGACAGGTATCTCAGACTCATTTTCAATTTTGGTTTTCGTGCTGTTTGGTTTAGGATATATGATTCAGGGTATGGCAGAGGAAGTGCTCTGCCGCGGTTATCTGCTCGTGTCTGTCGGCAGACGATATCCGATGTGGGCGGCTGTGTTGATGAATTCACTGTTCTTTGCAACACTCCACCTGGCAAATGCCGGAATCAGCCCGTTAGCGTTTGTGAACCTGACTTTGTTTGGCGTATTTGCTTCTGTCTATTTTATAAAAAGGGGAAGTATCTGGGGAATTGGTGCGGTACACGCTATTTGGAATTTTACACAGGGAAATTTCTATGGAATTAAGGTCAGTGGAATCACGACATCCTGCACACTTTTTGACAGCGTTTCCGTGGAAGGAAAGGAACTTTTTAACGGAGGAGCATTTGGTCTGGAAGGCGGATTGGGTGTTACGATTGTACTGACTGCCGGAATACTGTTTTTGCTTACAAGAGAAGCGAGTGGTTTGCAGAGGACAAAAGGAGAAGATGCTGAACAGAATTAATTTTCAGGATGAATTTTATCAGAAGCTAAAATTGCTTGTGCTGCCGATTACCATTCAGCAGTTTATGCTGGCGTTAGTCAGTGCTACGGATGCGATTATGCTGGGAGCAGTCAGTCAGACTGCCCTGTCTGCGGTTTCACTTGCAGGTCAGATACAGTTTGT
>CAZAGJ010000077.1:7061-9812 GCA_964484605.1 uncultured Roseburia sp.
GCCGTGGTGCTGAATATTATTTTTAATGCAATTTTTATCTATGGACTTTTTGGGGTTCCTGCACTTGGAATCAAGGGAGCTGCCTACGCAACAGTGATTGCGCGCACGGTGGAACTTATCTGGAGTTTTTTCGAGACGAAGAAACCGGAACATGTGCAGATACAGTGGGGAAAGCTTTTTTCATGTGCGGACAAGCGGCTGTCTAACGATTTCTGGCATTATACAACTCCGGTGCTCGGAGCAGCGCTGGTGTGGGGAATTGCCTATGTGTCCTATTCTGTGATTATGGGGCATATGGGAAGTGACGCAGTTGCGGCAAATTCTATCACATCTATTGCAAAGAATATGTTGTCCTGTCTGATTCGCGGTGTCAGTGGCGGTGCAGGCATATTAATCGGAAATCTGTTAGGTGCCGGAGAACTGACAAAAGCGAAGGCGTATGGTGCGAGGCTGACGCACATGGCAATAGGCGTTGGTATAGCAACCGGAGGACTGCTGATGCTGATTTCTCCGGTTATCGTGCGCTTTGCGCCGTTGAGTGAGACGGCAGCACACTATCTGCAATATATGCTGATAATGTGCGGCTGCAATATTATGGCACAGTCGGTAAATACAACGGTTTTAGATGGCATTTTCTGTGCCGGTGGCGATTCTAAGTTTGATATGCTGGGAAATCTTGGTGCAATGTGGTGCTTTTCTGTACCGTTCGGATTTCTTGCGGCTTTTGGGTTAAAGCTTCCGGTTATGGTCGTATACTGCATTGTCAATCTCGATGAGATTGTCAAGCTTCCGGCGGTTTATTTGCATTATAAGAAGTATGTCTGGGTCAGAAATATTACAAGAGAAGAATAGAAACTTTTTTCAAAACCTTATGCAAATCTAATAAACCTTATGGTACACTGACAGTGATATTGGTAAATTTGAGGGTAAGATTCGCAGAGAGGGACAACTATGGAACGAACAAAGAAATCCCGCATACTAAAGAATAATTTAATTGTATTTGCAATTATTTTGAGCATAACGGTATTGTATCTTGGAAGCAGGAAGATTTTGTCCGGCTATGAGATATATTATCGCAACTGGGCGGTGGTGCTTGGAGACATGACAGCCTATGTGATATTGCCGTTTGTGACATTTGCACTGCCGGTTACTGCTGCTCTGCAGCGGAAAAGGAATGCCAAAGAAGGACGCGATGGAGGCGTTCTTGTGGCACTTGCTTTGATTGGAATGGGGATTGTAGCGCTTATATACAGCTTTGTAGGATTCGTGGTATTTATTTTTACAGCGGATGAGGAATTTGAAACAGAGCAGATGATGGAGGGAGAAATTCTTCGCGGGATTGGGAAAGAGGCCGATGGCTGGGAAAACTATACGGTTTATCACTATTATGAACCGATTTCTTTTTGCTTGAAAAAAAACTATGAACCGCTTTCGGAAGCATTGGAGCTTCAGATGAAGGAGACATATGGAGAGGAATTTACTGTATGTGCTGAGGATAAGGAGCAGGAACAACAGCGGTATTTGCGCTTGTATACGCTGCAATCCGTGCAGCACCCGGAGATAGTGGTACATATGTTTTCGGGTGGGGGAGTCTGGGGGATTGCGGATGATTATCTGCAGGCGAAGACAAACTGGATATTAAGTCAGAATGAAGACTTTATGGATATTGCAAAGATGCCTGAGAGTGTTACAGAGGAGGATGCGAGAAATGCAGCGGAACGCTTATGGACTGGACCGACGGTGAGGATTGATTCAAAACATTATGGCGAGCGCGTGGCAGGTACGATAGCGGAGGCGGTGAACGAGCTGCTGGCGGATGAGAATTTTCGGGTGCAGGAGAACAAGGAGGCATCTATCATACTTGACATATGCTATTCGGACGGCACTTGTGAAGATGTTGAGGTTGTAATCGGAGATTATCTTACGAAGGAATGGCTGCTGGATAAGATTACGGAAAAGTATGAAAGTCATGAATCAGGCATGCATGAAGGTCAGATGGCAGAAAACATGGAAATTGCGGCGGATGATAGTCAGGAAGACGAGGCGGTTATAGAGCCGGATACGACGACGCCACAGACAGTAGAAGGAGCATATCAGTGTCTCTATGAGGCGGTATTTGAGCCATTAGGTGAGCCTTATGAGTACAGTTATAATGCAAAAGGGAACTTCTGCGCTGTTCTTTCTATGGTAGAAGAGGTGCCATCTGGTGGAGAACAGAAGCTCAAAACAGCACAGTCTGTGGTCTATGACCGGATTTCCGAGAATGGGGAATGCCATCTTTTTGTACATTATAAAACATATTATGATGAGAGTGGCGTAGAGTGCGGTACGATAATCTGCAATACATATGCAGTAAATATGAAATCTGGTGAAGTTGTAGCATCCGGTAAACACGCGTGGGAGGATGTCGGTACAACGCAATATCAGGAATTTACCGGTGAGAAATGAAAAGACAAAAAATCGCACTGATTTTCAGACAATAAGCCCATAAAAATAATTTGACAGTCAAAATATGCGCAAAATATTCCGAAAATTTCATATTTTTTGACAATTTCGCTTGTATAATTGGTACGAATTTACTATAATTTAGGCATAGCTTACGTTGGAGGTTGTGCGGAATGTACCAGAGAACAGGGACAGAAAGTGTTCATAATGAAGGAAAGCGGCAAACCCCATAGAGGGGCTTTGAAGCTTTCTTTTTATGCAATAGGAAATTGCGTCCTATTGCATAAAAGCACTGCGTGCACAGAT
>CAZAGJ010000078.1:0-9771 GCA_964484605.1 uncultured Roseburia sp.
TTCAACCGCGGATTCTAAAATTCTCGCATTTTGCTCGAAAAGATTTTGAAATTTGCTCCTGAAAATGTGTTGTATTAGTAGTTCTAATAACAAAAATTCTGCACATCAAGAATACTTATTGTAACAGCTTCTTATTTTTACATTGCCAGCACGTCATCTGCGATCCCCATCGTGGACTTCCGATGCGATACCAGCAAAATCGTCTTATTTTCTTTTTCCTGCTGCAAACTCTTTAAGATAATTCCTTCATTCAAGCTGTCAATATTGCTGGTTGGCTCATCCAAAAAAATTATGTCCGCATCATGCAGAAATGCTCTCGCTATTCCAATGCGCTGACGCTCTCCTCCGGAAAGCGACTCGCCAAGTTCTGCAAGCTTTGTCTCATAGTCCTGCGGAAGACTCATGATAAAGTCGTGAATGTTGGCTTTTTTCGCCGCTTCCATCACTTCTTCCCGCGTTGCATTTTCCTTTGCTACTTTGATATTGTTCTCAATCGTATCATGAAACAGATATGTCTCCTGCGTCACGTAGGAAATGTTACTGCGAAGCGCCGTTGTGTTGATGTGGTTGATATTCTCATTTCCGTATGTGATATTGCCCTGATTCGTCTCATAAAAACGCATCAGCAGTTTCAGCAGTGTAGATTTTCCACATCCGCTCTTTCCCAAAATGCCGTGAATGCAATTCTTAGCAAAACTTGCTGTAAAATCACAGAGAACTGCTTTTCGCTCTGTATCTTCCATATCTTCCATATCTTCCATATCTTCCATATCTTCGGCATCATCAGCACACCATTTTTCCCCATGTAACTCACCATAGGAATAAGTAACATGCTCACAGTAAATGTCTCTCGCGCAGCTTTCACTTCCGTCTTTCACATCCTCCACAACCGGTTCTTCCTCCAATATGTCAAGTACACGGTTTCCGCTCGCCAATGTGTGATGCAGGTTATTAGAAAGTGCCGAAAGTGCCGCTGTCGGTCCAAAAGAACTCATCATTGCAATGACTGCTACCACTGCTTTTGCAGCATCCATCCTGCCTGACGCTACATGATGAGACACCGTCAATGCCATCACGACACCGGCAATCAAAATCACGGAATCTGTCACAATGCGCTGTCCATTCTCCTGATTTTTCAATTCTTCATTTACGGACTCCAACTGTGTTGTCTGCGTTTTCATCTGTTCCATGCGCATCTCCTGCTGTCCGTACTGGATGATTTCCTCTAATCCATACAGATTGTCAAGTACACAGGTATTCAGTTCTCCGAACGAATCGCGATACTGCTGCCCTTTTGCCCCACCGCATCTTCCATTTATAATCGGAATTACCAGACCCACCATCAGGTAAAAACCTGCCCCAACCAGTCCTGCCACCGGATGAAGCGCACCTAAAAATACAATCATGAATACAGCAGTAAGCACCGCAATGGCAATCGGCGATATCGTATGTGCATAAAACACTTCCAGTAATTCAATATCGCTTGTAATAATAGAAATCAAATTTCCTTTTTTACTTCCATCGAGTTTTGCCGGTGCAAGACGACGCAATGCCGCAAACACCTGATGACGAATGCGTGCCAGAAGCTTAAAAGCAATATAGTGGTTACTCGCCTGCTCCGCATAGCGGAGAACGCCTCGCAGCACCGCGCAGACAGCTATCCACGCAAAAATTACAGACAGCTTTCCTTCCCACATATTTGCCACTATCATAAATCCATAACCGCCAATCACCATGATAAATGTCGCCATCAGATTTCCGATACATCCCATTAAAATTGCCACAAGCATTACCGGAAGCAAAGGCTTTATCATACCGATGAGTCCAAGCATTACCTTAAAACCGCTTCGGCGTTCTTTTTTATCGGTTGTCATCATCCTTTTCCTCCTTCGCATAACATTCCAGTTTTTGCTGTGCCTGATACAAGGACGCATAATAGCCGCCCCGAGCCATCAGCTCTTCATGTGTTCCTCTTTCTATCATATTAGAAGAAGCTGCATCCTCCAGTTCAGAAGTTGCCTTCAGCACGAATATTTCGTCTGCATTTACAACATTTGCCAGACGATGTGAAATGAGAATCACCGTCTTCTGATGTGCCAGCTCATGCACCACTTCCATAATCTTGTTTTCACTCTCCACATCCACATTGGAGGTTGCTTCATCAAAAATGTAAATATCACTGTCATGAATAAGTGCTCTTGCCAGCGCTAAACGTTGTTTTTGTCCGCCGGAAAGATTTGCCGCCTTCTCCGAAAGCTGCATAAGCAGACCACCTTTTTCCATAACGGTATCATAAAGGTCTACTTTCTTTAAAGCTTCTTCCATCTGATGAATACTTACATTCTCATTTCCCATCTTAAGATTATCCATCACTGTTCCCGCGAAGAGATAGCTGTCATGACGAACCCGCGTCACTTTTTGATACAACGTCTCTTCCGCAATATCGGTTGTCTCTACTCCACCAATTTTAACACTTCCTGTATTTCCGCGATTTGTCCCCATAAGCAGAGACGCAATCGTGCTCTTTCCACAGCCGGATGCACCAACAAACGCAACAAAGCTCTTCTTTGGAATCTCGAATGACAGATTACACAACACCTGTTTTTCTTCGGTATAACCAAAGTTCACATTCAAAAACTCCACCGTATCGTCCAAAAGTTCAGTCACCGTCCCCTTTTTCGGTTCCGGAGTATCTAACAGGCGAAATATCTTGTCGGCTGCCGCATTTCCGTTCATCGCAATGTGAAAAAAAGAACCCAGCAGACGAAGCGGCAGGAAAAACTCTGCGGATATCATCGTGATAAAGAAACATTCAGCCAGAGTAATATTGCCCGCGCGCAGTTCTAAGATACTCAAAACAATTCCCACTGCAGCACCGCCATAAGCCACCAAATCCATCACGCTGATTGAGTTTAACTGCATAATAAGCACACGCATCGTTACCTTGCGGAACTTTTCCGCTTCCTTATCCATCTTCTTAGCATATCGCCCATCTGCCTGATAAATTTTCAATGTGGTAAGTCCCTGCAGATTTTCAAGAAAAGAATCCCCCAGTTCCGTGTATGTTCCCCAGTATTTTGCCAGCAGACGCTTTGCAAATTTCTGCACTGCAACAATAGATATCGGTATCAATGGTACACATAAAAGGAGCACAATCGCCACCTTAAGGCTCATCATCCCCACAATCACAAACAATGTCACCGGAGCTAACATACTATAAAAGAACTGCGGTACATATTTCCCGAAATAGATTTCTAACTGATCCACACCTTCTGTCGAAACCTGCACCGCCTCAGAGGTAGCCACTGTGTCGCGGTATGATGCGCCAAGACGCATCAGCTTCTCATATACAAGTTCACGCAGTCTGCGTTTTACGTTCGTGGAAGCCAGATATGACAGACGGCTTCCCACAGTCGTTGCCACACCCCGAATTACAAGTGCTGCTACAAGCGCAAAAATCAAGTTCCCGGAAGAGAACTTTGCATTCTCCTCCAAAAGACCTGCCACAAAGGACGCCATCACCATCATCAAAACAACATTGGCAATCAGTGACACCCACTGCGACACCACCATGCCAATCACATATTTCATATTATCCGAAAATTCTTTTAATAAACGCTTATGAAACATCTCTATCCCTCATCTATGCAAGTATCTTTCTTCTTTTTCACACCGCGTACCGGACTATGCTGTGCTGCATGTCCAAGCATTGCGAGCACAAATACAACGGCTGACAGCTTATGCACCATCTTTACCACAAACATTCCGTGCAGCGGATGAATCAGCATACCCGACACAAACATCGTCACAAGTGCTGCTAATAACACCTGATCGACTATCTGAATTGCCATCTTCTGCTTTTTCATGCGCGCCATGCGTGTGCAGGTATGTTTTACCATCATGCAGGTCAATATAACACCGCATACCACATGCCACGTTACTCCTGTCACACGAATTGCAAACAATAACACACATAATATCAGCGATACCGCCAAAAACAACTTATTTTTTGTCTTTCCCATATTCCAAAACCTCTCTTCTAAGTATTATGAACTAAATTTCTGTTCCTATTTCTGCATCTGACACTATTCCCGTCTCTGTCAGCATTTCCGCTTCTGCCGTCGTCTCTGTCTTCTCTACCGTCTTTACCCGGAACAGGAAATAGTAAAAATGAATTGCCGCTACAATCGCGATAATTACTTTTGCAAATGTCGGAGAAAAAATGAAGCCTATCGTAAATATAATTCCAATCGTAAGAAGCATATTGCGTTTCGCCTCCTTATCCATCGTCTTATTCTTGACCGCCTGCTCTATGTAACGCTTGTACAGGTTTGTCGAAACAAACCATTTATGAAATCGTTCCGAGCCCTTGGCAAAGAAAAACGCTGCTGCAAGCAAAAACGGTGTTGTCGGAAGTACTGGCAATGCAACGCCCAAAACACCTAGTCCCGCAAAAACAAATCCCAATCCAACGCAAATTGTATTTAATATTTTCTTCACTGTAAACCTCCGTATTTTCACATCATTATCGACGTATTGTTAGTTTTCTCTAACTTTTAGCAGTGTTAGTCTAACCTAACGCATATCATTTTGTCAAGTGAGATAATTTTCCAATATTCTGTATGCAAAATAGTTTTTTTACAGCAAAACGCACGAATACAATTTCACACCGACATAGAAAAAGAGAGGCAACACTGTTTTTCGCCTCTCTTGGTACCGGATCCTAGTTTTCATTTTCTCTTTTTACAATATTGCAAATCATATCTACACAGCCCTCAATTCCAAACGCACTGCTGTCCAACGTCAGATGATAATTCTGTGCTCTTCCCCACTCCTGCTCTGTATAATAATGATAATTAATGGCACGCTTCTTATCTTTATCACGTAAACGCTTCTCCGGCTCTACCGCTGTCTCTCCGTAAACTTCGACAATACGCTTTGCACGCGCTGCCGCCGGTGCATGAACAAATACATTCAGAACATCTTCTCGCTCTCTTAAAATATAATCTGCACAGCGCCCCACGATAACAAAGCTTTCCTTCTCTGCCAGTTCTAAAATCTTCTTGCGCTGTTCGTTCCACAGATAGTCTCCCACAGACATACCATCAATATTGCGCCCTACAAACGCATAGGAAAACGGACTCTTCGTCGGCGCATATTCTCCCTGCTCCTCAATATATTTTTTTGAAAATCCGGTTGTCTGCGCCAACTCTTCTATTAATTCCTTATCATAGCATGGAATCCCCAGTTTCTCTGCCACATTTTTTCCAATTGTTCTTCCGCCACTGCCAAATTCTCTGCTGATTGTAATGATTGTTTTCTTCATACTAATTTCCTCCCAATGTATTCACTACTTTTTTATTAATTCTTCTCATAAA
Source organism: uncultured Roseburia sp. (assembly GCA_964484605.1). GTDB lineage: Bacteria > Bacillota > Clostridia > Lachnospirales > Lachnospiraceae > Roseburia. The sequence goes on from CAZAGJ010000078.1 coordinate 5,379, forward strand.
TACGCTGGCGATTATCACAGAAATAACCTCTGCAATCAAAAATGTTGCCCATACAAGCGACATATACGCCATCGACTGTCTCGCCAGAAGCGAAAAAATATGCGCAACCGGAAGTACAAATAAGAACTGACGGCAGACAGATATCACTAATGACTCCAGTCCGGCATCCAATGCCTGAAAAATTCCCTGATATGCTACATTCGCTCCTGCAAACAGAAAACTCAGTGAAACAATCCGCATCGCCTGCACACACAATTCCTGCGTCTCGCCTGACAAACCAAAAAGTGCCGCAAACGGCTTTGCAAATATCTCAAGAGCAAGCATTCCCACAAACATAATCATAAGTGTATATGTCATACCATAACGAATACCATCCTTCACACGGCTCTTGCTCTGCATACCATAATTGAATGATATAATCGGCGTGATGGCATCTCTGAGCCCAAATGCTGCGAACAGAATAAACTGCTGTATCTTATAATAAAGACCATATGCAGTGACCACCGCTTCTCCGATGCCTCCCAGTATGATATTCAGTCCATAGGTCATAAGAGACATCAATGCCTGTGAAATAATTGCCGGCAAACCAATCGTATAGATTTCTCCGATAATCTGCTTTGATGGTTTCATATACCGAAAACCATTTTTTATCTCACGATTCATCTTCAAATGGAAAATGAATCCTAACAATGCTGATAAAATCTGTCCGACAACCGTTGCATAAGCCGCACCTTTTACACCCATCTGCGGCACGCCAAACCATCCATAGATTAAAATCGGATCCAAAATAATATTTGCAACCGCACCTGCCACCTGCGCAATCGTGGAATAGGTAGAACGTCCTGTTGCCTGCAACAGTTTTTCAAAAATAGAAAAGAATACAATTCCCATAGAAATGACGCAGCAAATCTGTAAATATTCTGTTGCCATCTCTCTTATCACCGGGTTTGCTGTCTGTGATGAAATATATGCTTCCACACCAAAAATTCCAAACAACAAAAACATCACATAAATAACCACTCCAAGGAATAGCGCATTTCCAGCCACGTGGCTTGCTTTTTCATAATTGCCCTGTCCGATGCTTTTCGCCAAAAGTGCATTCGTTCCCACTCCGGTTCCGATACCGATTGCAACCATAAGCATCTGTACCGGGAATGCCAGCGTCAATGCATTGAGCGCCAACTCCCCGGTTCCCTGCATATTTGACACGAACGCACTGTCAACAATATTATACACCGCCTGAAGCATCATAGAAAGCACCATCGGCACTCCCATCGACACCATCAGCTTATTCACGGGCATCACACCCATTCGATTCATTGTTTCTTTTTCCTGCATATATTGCCACCTCCAAAAAATAAAATAAAGAAGAACAAAAGTGTGCTTCGCACACTCTCGCGTTTCAGTTTTGTACATAGCACAGCTTTTGTTCCGCGCGCGTGAGCTGCGCATCTGTGCACGCAGTGCTTTTATGCAATAGGACGCAATTTCCTATTGCATAAAAAAAGCGCAAATCCAAATCTGGATTTACGCTTTATGCCACTCGACAAATCGCATTTTAACAAATTTATTTCTAAAAAGTCAAGACATAATTTTATCTTTTTCTGCCAGCGCCTTTACGGCTTATCGCCACTATGACTCAAGAATCTGATTGGATGGACATACTCTGTCCCAGAATTTCAGAAAGCATTTCATAGTTCCTATATCAGCCAAATCTGCCGAACAGTCACATTTTCTCCATGAATGCTTCTATTGATGTTGCTTTAGCTGCAAGCAATAACCACTTTTTAAGTATATCCGGATTTCTTTCCGCCATAATCTGCTCACGAAGAGTCTCTGGAAGTTCTCCAAGTTCTGTGAGAAGCAACAAAAGATCCTCAATCTTTCCTTCAGCTTTTCCCTTTTCTTCGCGGTTTCTTAACATTTCTTCAAACGTCATATACCGTTCCTCCAGTTCCTGCCATTGCTTTAACTCAGTTACCTTTTCATGCAGTTGGATAATCGATTCCTCCGTCACACCTGCTACATACTCATCCGTACTCTGCTCCATATACCTAAGAAAATGTACTAATTCTTCCGGTACATCCGCTTCATTCGTCCCTTTGGTATTGAGAAATATCTTGCATGTCTCATCACCAAGCGGAATGTCACACTCCAAACACCGCTCTTCAAACGTATAACGATATAATCCCTTTCCAAATGGGTCAAACGTACAGATAAATATGACATAGCTCGGTCTCAAATCATTAAAATTATCCCCCGGCTTCAAGGATGCTACATCCATCTCTGCCTGATGGTAACGGCATCGCTTCGGAAGATTCCCCTGGTTCTCATTCTGCGCCTCAACATTATAATTCACCCGCATCTCACTGCTCGCATATATATCCATACGAACACTACGGAACTCAGAACTAACCAGCACACAATGCTCTGCCCGTACTTTTACTTTTGGCAATTTGCATCCTAAAATAATCTCCAGCACAAGCTGACACGTCTCCGGATTCTCCAACGATGCCGCAAATAGAAATGAATTGTTCAAATCCAAGTCTTTAAATCTTTTTCTCATACAGTCCTCCTGCTCGAATTGTCGTGCAGGACAAAACTATCTGTATGTCAATTATAGTACAATCCTATGTGAAACTCAATACAAATTTAGTACATTCCGCATCCACTGCGCTCTTCGCGTTCCATATCCTTCATATAGTTCGCACGATACTCCATCGTAATCTCACTAATCTCTTTCACACCTTCAATATATGGAATGTACATATCATAACCATCCATCACATCATCACAGCCAAGGTCACCATATCCTAAGGATTCCCTGACAATGCGTTCACGCTCTTCACGGGTAGTGTTTTTAATTAAATATTTGTCCATTGTTTATTCTCTCCTATATTCTTTTACCTTACGATGTATTTCGTGTAAACCAAATAATACTGCTATATATATTCGATATTCACTATAATGAAAATACAACAAATCCACTTTTATTCCACTCGATTCGGTGCCATAAACAAATCATAAAAGTTCTGCAGCGCATCCAGCTCTTTGCTGTTTCCAATGCCGTGTTCACTCACAAATTCTTTCATCTCTAAAATCTGCTCATGCGTGAAATGATAGACTTCCTGTGGGGTGTCATTGCGCAGATTGTCAAATGCCTCTTGTATAGCCGCTACATATTCCGGGTCTGTTTTCCAGATGGAATCATCCGCCAAACCACCTAATTCATACGGTTGGTTATAATAATACTCATTAATGAAACGTGTCGTTCCTTCCGGCTTTACTGCCACTGGAGTTGTGTCAACAACGTACACCGTTATCTGCTTTGCATACACGCTTCCTGCACTGTCTACAACTGTCAGATTCTCCGTACAGCTCCCTTCATGCTGAAACTGCGTAAAGTCTGTCGGCGCGTAGTCCGGTATCGAAAAGGACGTACCGTCTTCATGGAATCCCGCTTCTATCGGACTGCCATCTTCACGGTCATAAGCTGTCATATGGCTTAGTATCTCCGTATCTGTGATGAAGCCGCTCTGTGCCTGTTCGAGCGTGTAATACAGATGCGTTGCCTGAATCCAAGGGCAGTCATCCCAGACCGCATATAAGGTAATCACCGCACCGTTCTGATTCGTCATGCCTGCAGCATCAACAATATCACTTACCTTAAGTTCAGTTTCCGGCTCCCACTGTGGCTCAAAATCTGTTTTTCCTGCTTCTAAAGACCATCCCATAAATACCGAAGCATATGCTTTCTTGTCCGGCTGCGGTTCTTCCTCTGCTGTCTCTGTCTGTTCTGCAACTGCTTCTTCTGCCATCTCTGCAACTTCTGCCTGTTCTGCAACTCCTGTCTCTGCCTGTTCTGCGGTTACTTCCTCTGCTGTCTCTACCTGTTCTGCAACTGCTTCCTCTGCTTCTTCCTGCACAAGTCTGCCCTGCGCATCCAGTACAATCGCGCCCGATACTACCTGTTCTGTGATATTTACGCCATCCAGCGTATACTTCACATATGCATCTGTTCCGGCATCCGTTGTGATACCCGGCAAACTGATTGTCTCGTCATATTTCACTGTTATCTCGTTGATATGACTTTGCTCTACTCCGTCATTTGGGTGGAATACAATCGTGTAACTGTTCGCCTCTGCATTTGCCCGCAATGTGACATTATGATTCGGCATAGTAAAACTATAATCTCTATTTGACGCATTGTAACTGCCTGTCCATCCCATCCAATGATGCCCCGGCTTCACAACTACTCCGGCGGACACACTGCTTCCATAGGTATAGTCTCCTCCACCGGACACAGATTCTATCCCGTCTCCCTGCTCAATCGTTACAGAATATTTCGGCACTGCGCTCGAGGATGCTGTCCACATCTTCTCTATCCAATATC
>CAZAGJ010000079.1:0-9344 GCA_964484605.1 uncultured Roseburia sp.
TTTTGCTCGCGCGCCCCGCAAGAGCGTCACGGAAAACCTCTAAAAATGTCTTCATACCGGCGTACAGCCTCGCGTGAATTGTACTGGCGTCGAAAAGACATGGATAATCACATCTTTCAACCGCGGATTCGTGAAAATTCCGTGTTTTTTAAGACTAATGATGAGATTTTGCTTTCACGGAAAAGTGTAACAAATAAATTTCTTACAATAAAAATTATAAACGTGAAAATTACATACCGGCGTTCTTTTTGCCGAGTGTTACGGTCAGCATCTGCTCGACATACTCACCATTAGACGCTCTCATAATCGTTACATCAACCGTCTCTCCAGCCTTATAATACTGCATGCGTGTCGATAAGTCTTCCATGGAAGATACCTCTCTGCCATCAAATGCGGTAATGATATCTCCCTTTTGGATGCCAGCCTGTTCTGCGGCTGTACCCGGTGTTACCTGTGCAATATACACACCCGTAGGCATATTATAAGTAGACGCGACATCCTGTGTTACATCGACACCTGCAATTCCTAAGAATGCACTGTCTGATTCATCTACCTTTTCCTTCGTAATCAAATCTTCAATAATCGGAATCGCCGTACTGATTGGAATTGCATATCCGATACCCTCAACATCTGTGTCTGCATATTTTACAGAATTGATTCCGATAACTTCACCGGCTGCATTTAGCAATGCACCGCCACTGTTTCCCGGATTGATTGCTGCATCTGTCTGTATCAGCTCTGCTGTGTAATTTGTGTTGCTGTTTGAGTCAGATACGGATACCTCGCGGTTCAACGCACTGATACATCCGGTTGTAACAGACTGTCCATAGCCCAACGCATTACCGATTGCGATAGATGCCTCTCCAACCTTCAAATCTTCGGAACTTCCGAGTGTTGCCGCTTTGATATTTCCCAGTGTCTCCTCTTCAATGCTTGCCAGTTCCACCTGAATCACTGCCAAGTCTGTGGATGGGTCTGTTCCGCGAATCTCTGCGCTTACCGTAGAATCATCACAGAAAGTAACGGTAAGACTGGTCGCACCATCCACCACATGATTGTTGGTTACCACATAGAGATACTCGTCATTCTGGCTGACGATAATACCGGAACCGGCACTCGGCACCTCGTAAGTCTGTGTGCCGCCCCAGAAGCTTGAGTATTCTGCCTGACTGATATTCGTAATCGCCACGATAGATGGCATAACTGCATCAACGATATCCGATACATCCGTTCCTACATAAGTGCTGGATGTCGCTGTTGGCTTCACACTGCCCGTATCGGATTGTGCCAGAACATCTCCCTGCGCCTCGGCTGCCGTTGCTGTCTCTCCAAACAATGCGCCGGATGCCATCCGAACGCCCTCAAATGCCACACCGGAAACGAGTCCGAATACCAGTGCTAACGCCGCGCATTTGGCAAGCTTTGTTCCGAAACCACCCTTCTTACGTCCCTTGTTATTCTGCGGAGTAGCTCCCTGTCCTGCATAATTATTGTAAGAATAAAAAGAATCGGAAGACTGCTGATTATGATTATTGTAATTGTTGTAATTGTTATAACTGTTGTTGTCCATAACGTTTCCCCTTTCTCATTTTCTTTTGTTCTTTTTGATGGTTATGAGTGTACTGTCTAATTGTGTTGAAATTGTGACAGAAATATCAAAATTCTATGATTTTTACATCATACTCACAAACACCGGAATCTGGGAAACAAAGTTCAGGATTCCAAATGCCGCACAAATAGCATATACCCACTTCTGCCATCTCACATCACGCAATCCAAGTATCAGGCAGAACAGAATAAACAGATATAAAATATCTGTCAGATAATACACACGCGCACCGGACGCGTACATCGTCGGTGAGAAAAAGAGGACTGCCTCACTGGCAATTCCCGCCAGATAAGCGAGAAGCAGGGTAATCTGACAGCCGGAAATCCGCCAGAGGAACACAAACGTATACACGAGTGCCATTCCCCACCACACCAATGCCACCATCTGCATCGCCGAAAACTTATCAGCTGTCGGCACCTCATAGATGCACTGTTCAATATTTATATACTGCATTCCCATATTTGAAAAAGGAGTCACTCCCACATACGGAAGCAGTGCTGCCACTGTGAAAACTAAAGCGCCCACAATCATGCACCAGTCGACAGTGCTTTTCTTCTTTTTCTGTAATAAAAGTAAAATTCCCACTACCCAGATTGCACAGAGGAACAATTTATTTTCATTTGCAAACGAGGATAACAGCCAGTGCACCGTAATGAATAGATGCTGTCCAAATGGCATCGTCTCATACTGCGGCATCCAGTTCACAATCTCAGATGCCACGCGTATCTCATTTCCCGGTGCCGTCATCAGTACAATAAAAGCAATCACCGTCACTGCAGTCTGTACCAGTAGAAGCGGGTGCACTCTGCGCCACTTACAGATACCATAGATAACACCAAGCACTTCAAATACCAGAAGCACCGCTGCCATCTGTTCAATCGACATTGTGGCAATAGCTGCACACGGAATCGCATAAATAAACTTCTTCCACTCACAGCCTTCCATGCTAAAATGCAGCCGGTTTCCCTCTACCGTCGCAGGATTCTCACTAAATACAAAATCCGCAAACGTGGTAAGCGCCCAGATGCCGCAGGTAAATGTCCACGTATAAAAAATAGAGCCGTTTACCCAGACTGCAGCATAACCCAATGTTCCGGCACTCATCATAAAGTATCCGGCAACCGCTGCCACTGCAATCCCAAGCCCCATCTCATCACAGCGTCTGCTCCCACACGCCGCTTGTCTATCCTTCCATCTGCGCAGACTTCCCTCCGGAATCCTCGCCGCACGATTCGCCAGATAAATCACTCCCAGCGGCAAAAGCACAAGCATCGCCGCATTGATAATGCGCCAGAATGTCAGCCCCAGATTAAATGTAAGATACACAAGTGCTTCGCCAGCCATTCTGCCAACCCATGTCTCATAACGCCAGCTTAAGTATTCCAAAAAGCCCATGCTGTTCGCATAGCTGTAAAAAAAAGCGTCATCTCCGTCCGAATATCCGCCCATACGCAGGATGGCAAGTGCCGCAGCAAACATCAGTACCCAAAAAAGCCAAAATTGTCTATGTCTCTTCTGCATCATCTTCTATTACTCCGCCTCTTCCTCATTCTTCAGCAGGACAGACTCTATAATAAACTTCGGGCGTGCCTTCGTCTCCATATAAGTCTTACCGATATACTCTCCAATAATTCCGATAGCAAACAGCTGCAGACCGCCCAGTACCCAGATTGAAATAATAATACTTGTCCAGCCCGGCACTACATTTCCTGCAAAATAATCCACAAATGCCTTAATCAGCATGATAAGACTTATCAGGCACACCAGCAAACCACCCACAGTAATCATTCGAATCGGTTTGACAGAAAGAGATGTGATTCCCTCCAGCGCAAACGCCAGCATTCTGCCAAGCGGATACTTGCTCTCTCCGGCAAAACGTTCTCCACGCTCATAAGTTACGGTTGTACTCTTAAATCCGACCATCGGCACAATTCCGCGCAGAAACAGATTCACTTCATCAAATGATAAAAGCGCCTGTGCCGCACGTTTGCTAAGCAGACGGTAATCTGCATGGTTATATACAATCTCTGCACCCAAAAACTTCAGCAAGCGGTAAAATGTCTGCGCCGTGCCCCTCTTAAAAAAAGTATCTTTCTTTCTGGAGGAACGCACACCATAAACGACATCATTGCCCTCATGATAGGCATCAATCATCGCATCCACTGCATCGATATCATCCTGCAAGTCTGCATCCATGGACACAATCATATCCGCATGCTCAGACGCTGTGGTAATTCCCGCCAAAAGTGCATTCTGATGTCCGCGGTTGCGGGAGAGATTTACCCCGGCAAACACTTTGTTCTTCTCACAAAGTTCCTGTATCATCATCCATGTCGCATCCTTTGAGCCGTCATTTACAAACATGATACGGCTTCCTGCATCAATCTTGTTCGCGTTTTTTAATGCTTCTATCTTGGCTGACAGGCGTCTTGATGTCTCTTCTAACACTTCCTGCTCGTTATAACACGGCACCACTATATATAATGTATTTCCCATGACAGCTTTCTCCATTCAATCATGCCATAGTCGGCACTCTTATTCTTCGCTCCAGACCCTGTTCCAGTAGTCCGGGCTCATGGTGTATTTTAAAATGCGTTTTCTGCTCAATCTGCTGTGACGCTTGCCTAAAAAATATCCGGCATACTTTCCTACACACTGTATAAAAAGGTTCCAGATAAGATGTGGTTTCCCAATCCGGCACAAATGCTTCATCGTGCTTATCACCAGCTTCATTCCCTCGGATTCTGAACTTACCTGTTCAAAAATCTCCGGGTGCATGGTCTGTGAGACTGCGAGGTCAAAATTACGATGGAACTGCTGCTTCGCCGAATAATTATGCGAATGCACCACCTGTGCCTCCGCGGCATATTCTACCCGGTATCCCGCATAAATCGCATGTGCTGCAAAAAACATATCTTCATTAAAAATAACAGGTGTCTCAAACCTGCCTAACTTCTCAAACAAATCCCTGCGGTATGCCGCACAGACATCCGAACAGAAGAATGTCTTGATTCCCATTTCCGGAATATCTTCCCTACTCTTCTTCCTGCTTTCCTGCGGGTAGTTGAACTGTCTGGTATATCGCTCTATCACGCCGCAGTCCTTCGCCGGAAGCTGACGCGCATATGCCACTGCCACTGTTCCTTCCTCGTCCCGCTCTGTATCCAGTGAACGCACCAGATGTTCCACCAGATACTCATCTGCCGGCATGGCATCCTGCGTCATAAACAGAATCACATCTGCCTCAGACTGCATGGCACCAAGATTTCTGGTACCGCCATGATCGAACTCTGACTTACTCACATGAAGCAGGGTATAGCTGCAAGGCAGTTCCTGCAAGCACTGTTCTATCGGATATTCTGCTATGGCAGCGTTCCATAACTCCTCTTCTGTGTTCAAAAGAATCAGCCTATGAACGACAAAGGTCTGCTCCCGCAATTTTTGCAGGAGCAGACAGAATGTATCGTCCGGCTGATACGTCGGAATAATTATATCTACTTTCATCAATAGCCATCTCCCTGATGGAAACCGGTGTCATTGATAATCTTCTCGCTGTTGGTCTTTACAGTCGCAGACGGTACATATTCCTCGTCATTGTAAAGGAATACATGAAGCTGTGTTACATTGGATGCCAAATCACAAGGTACTACGACACTTCCCTTAGAGCCCAGCGTAATGGTATTCTTTTCAAATGGGAATCCGGCTGTCTCACCAAGCGAGTAGTTGAATACCTGTGAGGCAAGTCCAATCAGTTCCGCATTGCTGTAACTTGTCTTAATATCTCCAAACACTTCATCAATCAAGCTGTTAATTGTCTTAATATTAGACCGCTGTGCCTTCTCTACCATGGCTGCCAGAACGATTCTCTGACGCTCTGCACGCTTATAATCATCCCCGGCGGTATAACGGATACGCGCGTAGGAACAAGCCTGTACACCATCCATATTGTAGGTACCGGCACCCGGCAAATACTGTGAATTATTCTTAGTCAGCTTGTTAATCTCATCCATATAACCATACATGAGAACAGCTTCCTCGTCAGTAACTGTCACTTCCACGCCACCAAGCAAATCGACACATTCAACAACGGCATTAAAGTCAACTGTCACATAATCTGTAATATTTAAGTCAAGATTCTTGTTAAGCATTGTAATCGCCTGCTCCGGTCCGCCGCTTGCATATGCAGCATTACACTTACGGAAGGTATTATTTCCAACATCTAAATACGAATCACGATATACTGAGCAAAGCTTTACCTCATGTGTTTTATCATTGATACTTGCAATCATGATAACATCACTGTTTCCCTTGGACAGATTGCCGTTGCTTCTGTTATCCAGACCAAACAGCGCAATCGTTGTATAGTTCTCCATGATTTCTATGGATTCTTCGGAAATACCCTCGTTAATCTCGATATCTTCCTCGCTGAAAGAATTATCCTTTTCAATCTTAGACAGCTTAAGTACAACAAACAAAGCTATTCCCAAAATCAGCAGTACCAGAATCTCTACTGCCACAAGCATTATTTTCTTCTGCTGTTTCTTTTTACGAATCGCAGCACGCTGCTTCTTCGTCATTGGTCTTTTTTCTGTCTCTCTACTCATGAATCTTCTCCTAATATGCATTTTTATTGATAAATCCCTTGAAAACTGTCAGGAAAAGGATTTTGATATCAAATCCTATCGTCCAGTTTTCAATGTAGTACAAGTCATGTTCAATTCTCTTGCGGATGGAAGTATCTCCCCGGTAACCGTTGACCTGTGCCCATCCGGTCATCCCCGGACGCACCTGATGCTTAATCATATATCTCGGTATCTCCTCACGGAACTTCTCCACATACTGTGGGCGCTCCGGTCTCGGTCCTACCAGACTCATATCTCCCTTGAGCACATTGAACAGCTGCGGGAACTCATCTAAGCTTGTCTTACGAAGGAAACCGCCACACTTTGTGATACGCGGGTCGTTCTTCGTCGTCCAGCCCTTCTGCTCTTCCTCTTCTGTCTGTACATACATGGTACGGAACTTATACATCTTAAATGGTTCATTATGAAGTCCTACCCGTTCCTGCTTAAAGATTAACGGTCCCTTAGATGTCGCCTTTACCACAACTGCGGTAGCAAGCATGACCGGTGAAAAGATAATAATGCAGACAATCGAGCCGACAACATCCATACAACGCTTAGTGAGTGCGTTAAAGGTATTCGTCAACGGTACATAGCGGATGTTGATAACCGGCAGTCCCAACAAGTCCTCTGTGTACGGTCTGGTTGGAATAATGTTGCCGTAATCCGGTATGAACTTTGTATGCACACCGGACTTCTCGCAGTCTGCCACGATTTTCTCCAGCTTATCGTATTCTTCCAGCCCGAGTGTAATGGCAATCTCATCCAGACTGTTCTGCGGCAGAATATACTGCAGATTTCCAATGCTTCCAATTACCTTGACCCCCTTATAAGAAGTACCACGGGCAATCGTATCATCCAAAATTCCACGGACATTATAGCCCCACTGCGGATTCTGCTGTATTCGGTCAATGTACTGCTCGGCAGCACGCGAATAACCAACAAGTAAAATATGCTTTAAATTGTAGCCACGCTTACGGATATCCTGCAAGAAATGGCGGATTAACAGGCGAACAATCTCCTCGAATATAATGTTGCACGCATAGAAATAGAAAAACATCTCTCGGGAAAAGTTCTTAAATACTGCATTGTAAGACTGCAAGTTGTAGGATACTGTAAAAAACAGCAGCAATCCTACCGTATTAGCCATAACAATATTAGAAAGTTCCAGACGCCTTCCCTGCACGCGCTTCGCCGTGTAAAGGTTAAACGCATAATATAGCAGGAGATACCCCGGAACAATCACAATCAGCGCACTCATATAGAATGAGAATGACAGCGCTCCAACCGCCCGGTCCAGAATACCGCTCTCGAACTTCAGCCACCATGCAAAGAGGTAAGCCAAAGCGATTACCATCGCATCTATCAGCACATGCAGTCTGTTAAAATGCTGCTGATTATCTTTTATCATAATGCTATCCTTTTATAAAATTTGCTATCACATAAGAATAATGATACAATAATTTTTGTTAAAGCACAACAAATTTTTCGCAAACATTCTGTAACACATTCTTAATATTTTCTTAAATTACATCGAACTGCATTGTTCAGGATGCAAAGATAACACGGAAAATGTTTGCCCATAAAGCAAACTGAATACGCACATAATGCCCGATATGTTTCATACAAAACCGTACTCTTTTACACTTTGACGCACTGCGTATTCCCGTGCCGATACCTTTTAGGTATTCCCCTGCAAATCCTTTTTTCACAAAAAACAAAAGTTTTACCAGAATCCCCGCCACTATCAGCGGCAGATTTAGAATCAACTGAAGCAGCGGCATATTCTTATATAGCAGATACATCGAATTTCTTGCCGCTAAAAACACCTTTTTCTCATTGTAGCGTGTTCCCGTCGTCGCGCTTCCCACATGATATACCTTTGCCTGTGGAATATAGTAATTTCTGTAACCATAGATACGGGCACGATACCCCATATCCACATCCTCTAAGTATGCAAAATGATTCTCGTCAAAAAGTCCAATTTCCTGCACCACATCCGTACGGTAAATCGACGCACCGCCACAGCAGGAAAAGACCTCTCGTTCTTCCTCATAATCGCACACTTTCTTTCCTTTGGCGCGGGCAACCGCCCATCCGAGCGCGGTGTAATAATCTCCTGCGTTATCAATCAATTCATGATTATGGTAATCAATCATCATCGCTCCACAGGAAAAAATACGCTCAGACTTCTTAATTCCGGCAAGCAGTGCTTCCACAAACTCCGGTTCTGCCTCCGTATCGTTGTTCAGCAGGATAAAATACGGTGTCTTCGTATGTCGGATGCCCGTGTTGACTGCGCCACAGAAGCCTGTATTCTCAGGCAGTGCAATCATCTCCATATCCAGACAATCAGAGGCAATATCCGTGCTACCGTCTGTTGAACCATTATCGACAACAAGAAGTTTAAACTTCCGACAAGTCTGACATTCCAAGGTCTTTATGCAATTTTCCAAAAGCTTTTTCCCATTATAATTAGGGATGATAATCGTTACTTCCAATGCCTCAGGCATTTCATCCTCCTCATGTCCGGCGGTTGTTATCACGCAAAGCGTAATCCGTCGCATACGGTGAAAAGTTCGGATTGTAATACGGGTCTGTATTCTTCAGAATCCCAATCCACTTTTCGCGCATATATTCTATCTCACTCTGGAAGCGTGCCACCTTCTCCGGTGTATCCTCGCTTCCCCTTGACTTGGATTCATAGTGATATGCTTCCACGCGCGGCTGATACACCACCAGCAGTCCACGTTCCCTGACTTTCAAGCAAAAGTCCACATCATTAAATGCTATCGTAAGTGCTTCCGTAAGACCACCCACCTGCTCGTAGACACTCCGCTTTGTCATCAGACATGCAGCCGTCACCGCACTGTAATCCATCGCAAGGGATGCCTTGTGCAGATAGCCGCTTCGCTCACGGCGCAGACCTGTAAACATATTCTGGGCGATTCCTCTGGCGTTGCCGCCGATTCCGACCACAATTCCCGCGTGCTGTACCGTGTCATCCGGGTAGTAAAGCTTCGCACCTACAATGCCAACCTCGCTGCGCTGACACGTACCGAGCATTTCCGAAAGCCAGTCCGCAGAAATCATCTCTATGTCATTGTTCATCA
>CAZAGJ010000080.1:0-9343 GCA_964484605.1 uncultured Roseburia sp.
GATTTTAAACAGGAAGCACATACATATAATTTCTTAGGTGTTCCGTTTACTTTACAGCTTACACGCTTAATGTTAGATTTCCACATTCTATTTGACTTTCTATGAGAATGGCTCACATTACATCCGAAATGAGCGCCCTTTCCACAAACTGCACATTTTGCCATAGTCTTGCACCTCCTTGCAATTTTCTTATTCCTGATATTGCAGGATAAACCTGCATGTTTTACAGGGAAAACCTGTAAACGTACAGGCTCACAACATGGATATTCTAACAGATTAGAGTATATAATGCAAGCAGAAATTAAAAAAATTATAAAAAATAGAAAATATGTCTATGAATTTTTTTGAAAAGCGGTTATAATAGCAAATAACTAGCGTCATTATGGCTTTGAAAGGAGCATCGATATTATATGAATGGACAGATGGAAACCAAATTGGGTACAGTTACAATAGACCCGGAAGTTATTGCTATGTATGCAGGCTCTGTTGCAGTAGAGTGCTTTGGTATTGTAGGTATGGCTGCTGTCAATATGAAGGATGGTCTGGTAAAGTTACTGAAAAAAGATTATCTTACACATGGAATAAATGTAGTTGTCGATGAAGACAATAAAATAACGATTGATTTTCACGTTATCGTATCCTATGGTGTCAGCATCAGTACGGTTTCTGACAACCTGCTTGAGACGGTGAAGTACAAGGTAGAAGAATTTACCGGAATGGAAATCAAGAATATGAATATCTACGTCGAAGGCGTACGTGTGATTGATTAAGGAGGATTTTAACGTGGAAATCACTACGATGAATGCCGAAGCTCTTGCAAAGGCGTTTTTAGCGGGAGCAAAGAACTTAGAGGCAAAAAAAGAATGGATTAATGAACTGAATGTTTTTCCTGTTCCGGATGGAGATACCGGTACAAATATGTCTATGACAATTATGTCAGCGGCAAAAGAAGTAGGTGCGATGACCAATCCTGATATGGCTTCTGTTGCAAAAGCAATTTCATCAGGTTCTCTGCGCGGCGCGAGAGGTAATTCAGGTGTTATTTTATCCCAGTTGTTCCGTGGATTTACGAAAGTAATTGCTGAGTATGATGAGTTTGATGTACAGGTGGCTGCCGAAGCATTCCAGAAAGCCGTTGAGACTGCATATAAGGCAGTTATGAAGCCAAAGGAAGGTACAATTCTTACCGTTGCCAGAGGCATGTCTGAGCGTGCGTTAGAGCTTGCAGATGAGACAAATGATTTGGTTGTATTTTTGGAAGGAGTTATTAAGGAAGGTGACCATGTCCTTTCTAAGACCCCTGATATGCTTCCGGTGTTAAAGCAGGCAGGCGTTGTTGATTCCGGCGGACAGGGACTTATGCAGGTGATGAAAGGTGCGTTGGATTCCCTGATGGGCAAGGAGATAGATTATTCTATCGAAGAGACACCAAAAGTATCTGTTACAGAAGGTGCAACATCCTATAATCTTGACGCACAGGCAGAGCAGGAGATTACGTTTACCTACTGTACGCAGTTCCTTATTATGTTGGAGAAACCTATTACAGACCGACAGGAAACAGAATTTAAAGAATACCTCGAAGGAATCGGTGATTCTATCGTAGTTGTAGCAGATGATGAGATCGTAAAGGTACATGTACATACCAACGATCCGGGTCTTGCAATGCAGAGAGGTCTTACCTATGGAAGCCTTACTACAATTATTATTGAAAATATGCGCTTAGAGCGTGATGAGAAAATTTCTGCGCTCAAGGAAAAGGAGATGCAGGCTGAAGCTGCATCTGCTCAGCAGAGCAAGGAAGTATCGGCTGTATTTACAGAACCGCCAAAGGAGATGGGATTTATCTCTGTCAGCATCGGTGAAGGTATCAACGAGATTTTTACAGGACTTGGTGTGGACTATATTATTGAAGGTGGTCAGACAATGAATCCGAGTACTGAGGACATGTTACAGGCAATTGAGCATGTGAATGCAAAGACGATTTTTATTCTTCCGAACAACAGCAACATCATTCTTGCTGCTAATCAGGCGGCTTCCCTTGTGGAGGATAAAGAGATTATCGTAATTCCGACCAAGACAGTTCCGCAGGGAATCACAGCGCTTATTAATTTTATTCCGGACAGTACGGCGGAGGAAAATGCAGAGCGTATGAAAGAAGAACTTGTAAATGTAAAGTCCGGTCAGGTAACATATGCGGTACGTGATACGGTAATTGACGGCAAGGAAATTAAGCAGGATGACTATATGGGCATCGGTGATAAGGAAATTCTTGCTGTCGGACAGGATTTGGAAGCAACAGTTATGGAGCTTTTTGCTCATCTTATCGATGAAGATTCAGCAGTTGTCAGCATTTACTATGGTGCGGATATCTCTGAAGAGGCGGCGGAAGCAATCGGCGCAAAAGTAGAGGAAAATTATCCGGATGTAGAAGTAGAAGTTCACTATGGCGGACAGCCGATTTATTATTATGTTGTTTCGGTAGAATAGTTATACGGACAATGAGGAATTATGAACCGCAATTCATCTATTACAGAAATTAAGGGGATTGGTGAAAAGACCGCTGCCTTGTTTCAAAAACTGAATATTGGGACAGTAGGAGATATCCTTTTACACTATCCTCGCACATACATTCAATATCCCGCTGCAAAATACGTTGACGAAGCTGTTGGCGGTGAGACTGCAGCGGTTATTGGGCGGGTAATCAAATCCCCTGTTGTACGCCGTACGGCGAAAATGCCTGTTACGGTTACTTCTATCGGTACATTGAATGCAGAAATGGAACTGGTGTGGTTTCGGATGCCGTATGTTAAAAATCAGCTAAGTGCCGGAAAAACGTATGTGTTCTATGGGAAAGTGCAGAATAAGAACGGCAGACTTGTGATGGAACAGCCGACTATTTATTCCACAGAGCAATATGCCGCAATGGAGCATGTTTTTCTGCCGGTGTATGGATTGACGGGAGGAATCTCTAACAATCTGGTGATTAAGACCATGCGGGCTGCGCTGACAGATGCACAGCTTTTTTTTGATTATCTTCCACGTGAAATTCGTGATACATATCAACTTTGTGAATATAATTATGCGATGAAGCAGATTCATTTTCCGGATGATATGGACACGCTTATTACAGCACGAAAACGTCTGGTTTTTGATGAGTTTTTCCTTTTTATTCTGAGTATGCAGTACCGGAAGGAAAAACAGATTAAGGACGCCAATGAATTTGAATTTCAGGTGGATGCGTTTACGGATGACCTGATTGCAAAGCTGCCATATGAATTGACGAGCGCGCAGAAACGGGCACTTTCTGATGTAAAGAATGATATGCGAAGCCCGTATGTGATGCAGCGGCTGATACAAGGAGATGTCGGGTCCGGTAAGACAGTTATCGCTTTTCTTGCAATGGCAGATGCGGCGCACAATGATTATCAGTCGGCAATTATGGCACCGACAGAAGTCTTGGCACGCCAGCATTATGAGACATTTACAAAACTGTGCGAGCAGTTTGGATTAAAGATACCGGTTGTACTTTTGACCGGCTCTATGACCGCGCGGCAGAAGCGCATGGCATATGAAGCGTTACAGCTTTATCCGAACGCAATGATTGTCGGTACACACGCGCTGATTCAGGAAAAGGCTGTCTATGATAATCTGGCACTTGTCATCACGGATGAGCAGCATCGCTTTGGTGTGCGCCAACGCGAAATTTTTGCAGAAAAGGGCAGACATCCTCATATTCTTGTTATGAGTGCGACGCCGATTCCGAGAACATTGGCGATTATTTTGTATGGTGACTTGGATATATCGGTGGTGGATGAGGTTCCGGCGAAGCGTCTGCCGATAAAAAATTGTGTTGTTGACACCGGATATCGTCCGAAGGCATATTCTTTTATTGAAAATGAGATAAAGAATGGACATCAGGCGTATGTGATTTGTTCGCTGGTGGAAGAAGTGGAAAGTATGGAAGCGGAGAATGCAACAGATTATGTGAAGAAGCTCCGCGGTATTTTCCCGGAGGATATCAAGCTTGGACTGCTGCATGGACAGATGAAACCGGAACAGAAAAACAAGGTGATGGAAGCCTTTATGAAAAATGAAGTGCAGGTACTTGTGTCCACTACGGTTGTCGAGGTTGGCGTCAATGTGCCGAATGCAACAGTAATGATGATTGAGAACGCAGAGCGTTTCGGATTGGCACAGTTGCATCAGCTCAGAGGTCGTGTGGGACGAGGGGATGCACAGTCTTATTGTATTATGATTAATTGTTCAAAGAGCAAGACTGCACAGAAGCGTTTGGATATATTAAATCGCTCAAATGATGGTTTTGAGATTGCCAGCGCAGACTTAAAGCTTAGAGGACCGGGAGATTTCTTTGGAATACGTCAATCCGGTGAACTGCAGTTTGCACTGGGGGATATTTATCAGGATGCAATGGTGTTACAGCAGGCATCTGAATCTGTGAACAGATTGTTGGAAGCTGACCCGGAATTAGAAGCGGCAGAGCATGAGAATCTAAAGCATTATATGGAATCCTTTATACAGGAGCAGCGAAATCAGATGAGCTTATAGAAGAAAATGGGTACAGTTCCTTACAGCATAAAATAACAGGACAATCATTAGCGATTGTCCTGTTATTTTGCTTTTACAGATGTGCTTCTTGCGGCATGGTTTTTACTTGCCTGCCATCTGTTTTTCCTGCGCCTCAATCATTTTCTTGACCATATAACCGCCGACAGAACCATTCTGCTTGGATGTTAAGTCACCATTATAGCCATCACTTAAAGGTACACCAAGCTCGCTGGCTACCTCATACTTAAAACGATCCAATGCGCCCTTTGCCTCTGGAACAGCTTTTTTGTTAGATGAACGACCTGACATAGTGTGTTTCCTCCTTTTGTGTATTTAATATTCTTTTGCTGTCTGTTTCATGTTATCTTTTTATCTTTGGTACAGTGATAGTATGTGCGCTGACACAAAAGATAAACAGACAGTTTTTGTAAGAAAATGAAATTTCAAGCAATGAATGTACAAGTTGTAAACGCTTACAAAAAATGTATTTACAACAGTTTTCTTTTTCGATATGATAGAAGAAGAACGATAACTTTTATCAGGTAAAAAGGAGAGGTATATTATGGACAAAATTGAACGTTATATAGATGAATTGCTGGAAAAAAGTACGCCGGAACGTCCGGTTTGGAATATTGAGAAGATTTTGCAGGGGAAGAAATCTACCTGGGATTACATTGACGGCTGTATGATTAAGGCAGTACTTGAGATGTATGCAATCACGAAGGACGAAAAGTACTTTAAGTTTGCAGATTCCTTTATTGATTATAAAGTGCATGAGGATGGCACAATTGAGGGATATTCGGTAGAGGAACTTAATATTGATAATATCAATGCGGGTAAGACGTTGTTTGAACTGTATGATTTGACCGGAAAAGAAAAGTATCGTAAAGCGATTGAACTTGTATACAGCCAGATTGAGCAGATGCCGCGCACAAAAGAGGGAAATTTCTGGCATAAAAATATTTATCCGAATCAGGTATGGTTAGACGGATTATATATGTGTCAGCCATTCTATATGGAATATGAGACGCGTTTTCATGATAAGAAGAATTATGAGGACATTTTTAACCAGTTTTTCAATGTCGTAGAGCATATGTGTGACCCAAAGACAGGATTGTACTATCATGCGTATGATTCTTCCAAAGAGATGTTCTGGTGTGATAAGGTAACCGGACTCAGCCGGAATTTCTGGCTGCGTGCACTTGGCTGGTACTCCATGGCATTGCTTGATACACTGGACAAGGCAGATGCTTCTGTTGGAGAACCATATAATCGTATGAAAAAAATCTTTGTAGAACTCATGGATGCTATGTTACAATATCAAGATGAAAGTGGTATGTGGTATCAGGTTGTAAATCTCGGTGGTATGGATAGAAATTATTTAGAAACCAGCGGAAGTGCAATTATGGCATATGCGCTGCTTAAAGGTGTGCGTTTGGGATTTCTGCCGGAACGCTATACAGAATATGGCGCCAAGGCATTCCGTGGCATTTGTGAGAAATATCTGTCGGAGGATGAGGATGGCAGTCTGCATCTGGACGGTATTTGTCTGGTTGCAGGTCTTGGCGGAGCGAACAGACGCTCAGGAACCTATGATTATTATATGTCAGAGCCGGTAGTTAAGGATGATGCCAAGGGTGTAGGTCCATTTTTATTAGCATATACAGAAATGCGTCGCGCAGGATTGATGGAGGCATAGGATAGACTATGAAGCAATCAACGAAATACTTAAAGATACTTTGTAATTTATTTGTGGCAATTCTTGTAATAATATTATTGATTTATGTATTGCCAAAAGCATTGGCGTATTTTACGCCTTTTGTTAGTGGATTTATCTTATCGTTGATTGCGAATCCCTTGGTGCGTTTTCTGGAAAAGAAGATTAAAATTAAGCGGAAATATGGTTCAGTGCTCATGATAGTACTTGCTATCGGCGTGGTTGTATTGGTCTGCTATGGCGTGGTTTCGGCTCTTATATATGGACTTCAGAGTTTTGTGACGTATCTGCCTACAATGTATGCAGATGCGGGCACGGAGTTAAATCTGGCAGGAAAACAGCTTCAGCTTTTGATTGACCATATTCCGTTTCTTCAGAATATCAATGTCAGTGAAATAGGCAGCACCTTAAGTATATATGTGACGGATTTCTTTTCCGACGGTGGACAGCCGACAGTGCTTGCACTGGGGGATATTGCAAAGAGAATACCGGATATCCTGTTTGGTGTGATTATAGGACTGCTGGCAACCTATTTCTTTATTGCAGACAGGGATAAACTGATTGCATTGATTGAGCGCCATGTGGCAGAGGAAACACGTGATAGCATTTTAAAAATGTGGAATCAGATTGTGAAAGCTGTCGGCGGATATTTTGAAGCACAGTTTAAGATTATGTTTGTAATCTGGGGCGTGATATGGATTGGACTGGCAATATTGCATGTCAGATATGCATGGCTGATTGGATTTGGCATTGCTTTTTTGGACATGCTTCCGGTTTTCGGAACAGGTGCAGTGCTTTGGCCGTGGGCAGTTGTCAAGCTGTTTTCCGGCAATTATGTGACTGCGCTTGGCATGATAATTTTGTATGCGGTGGCACAGGTGGTGCATCAGGTAATACAGCCGAAACTGATTAGTGAGTCTGTCGGGATGGATACATTTGCCGCGTTGTTCTTTATGTTTATCGGATACAAGAGCAAAGGTGTTTTGGGAATGATTATAGCAATCCCGGTTGGCATGCTTCTTATGAATCTTTATGAAGTAGGTGCGTTTGACACTCTAATCTGGTGTGTAAAAGAAATTGTACGAGATTTTAATAATTTCAGGAAATTACCAAAAGAATAGAATTTAGATAATAATTGAAGGCTGTCGCATTAAGAATTATGCACATAAAATTCTTAATGCCACAGCCTCCATTTTTGTGATAATGAAATACCGGATGAATTGTGTAATAACGTCTTTATTCAACCAGCGTCAAACCGGAAATATCGGAATCAATCGTCAAGGAGTAATTTGTATAGTATACAACGAATCCCGGAGCACTTCCGTTTGGCTTTTTGACATTTTTTTTCTGGAGATAGTCTATCTCTATTTTATCGTTTTCTCGTCCTTTGGAATAGTAGGCAGCAAGCTTTCCGGCTTCCTCAAATACGCGGTCAGGAAGTTCCTCGTTGTTTGCTTTCACAACGACATGAGAGCCGGGCATTCCTTTAGCATGAAACCACCAGTCGTTTCCGGTTGCAAACTTGAAGGTCAGTTCTTCGTTTTGGTAGTTGTTTTTGCCGACATAAATATGATAACCGTCAGAGGAGAGATAGTGGAACGGCTTGCTTTTGATTTTGGCTTTTTTGTCGGTGCGTTTCCGCTTGATGTAACCAAATTCCACAAGCTCTTCCTTAATCTGTACCAAATCATCCTCGGTAAGTGCGATGTCGAGCGAGGTTGCGATGCTCTCTAAATGTACAATCTCGCTGCGCGTCTCCTCAATTAATTCTGTCAGCGCTTCATAGGTACGCTTTAATTTGTTGTATTTGTCAAAATATTTCTGCGCATTTGCTTTGGCATCTAAGTCTGGGTCAAGCGGGATTTTAATGTTCTCATTTGTATAATAATTGAGAGCTTCTAATTCCTTGGCTCCTTCCTCTAATCCATAACCATAGGTGTGAATTAATTCTCCGTAGACTTTGTATTTATCGCGTTTCTCCGTGTCTTTTAACTGCTTTTCCTGAAGCTGGAATTTCTTGCGGTTGCGGTCTAGGGCAGTGCTCACAATCTTGCGCAAATCCACAGATTTCTGGCGAATACGTGTGTAGACATTTTTGGACGCATAGTATTCTTCCAGAACGAGAGACATGGAATCGTATTGTTTCATGGTGTATATGTCTGCGTCAGACAGTGTTGCATCTGTACTTTGTGTGCCGCGGTTGTGATTTTCGACATATTCGGTAAGCTTAAAACAGGAAAAATCAATCGGTTCCTTGCCGCGGGTAACGATATTCGGGCAGTAATCGTGATTTTTCACATCTTCCATCAACCAGGTGAAGTTGTTAAAAAGGTGCTTCTTGCCATCGGCACTTAAGGAATCTACCGGCATATCGCCATCGATGGAAGCACGATAGCAGATTTCTGCTGCGATGACCGGACTGATTCCGGTAAAAGAGGTGTAAATCGACTTGGTGATAGAAGTCGGCTTCGTCATAACACTTTCCATAAATGCCTCCTCAGTTACTTCCAGAGGATTCAGCTTATCGTCCTGCGTTGCCGGAATACAGTAAGTGCGTCCCGGAAGTACTTCACGGACAGAACTCATCATCGCTGAGACACGTTTGATGCTGTCAATAATCATACCGTCAGCATTGCAGAAAATGATATTGCTGTGTTTGCCCATCAGTTCGACAATCAGAGTTTTCGTGCATAAATCACCCATTTCATCAAGATGCTCAATTTCAAAATTGATGATACGCTCCATATGCGGCTGATAGATGCGGGTGATGCGCCCGTTGCCGATATGCTTTCTCAGAACCATACAAAAATTCGGCGCAGTCATAGGACTTGGCTTGTTGTTGTCGGTCAGGTACAGAAATGGCAGCGAGGCACTTGCAGACATGGCAAGACGAAACTGCCCGTTGGTGCCCTTGAGGGTAAAAAGCAGTTCATCATTTTCCGGTTGTGCAATCTTGCTGATTTTGGCATTTAAAATCGTGTTGTTAAGTTCATATACTAAATTGGATATTACTAATCCGTCAAAAGCCATATTGAAATTCTCCTTATTTATCATGAGGAG
>CAZAGJ010000081.1:0-9322 GCA_964484605.1 uncultured Roseburia sp.
TTGCGAATAATCGGCACGTAACTATCTATTGCTTCTTTTTCAATCAAATCCAAAATCTCTGTGTTACCGGTATCAAGCGAATTGATGTAGGTAACCAGTCTCTCGTCTACAATCACTGTTCGGTACTCTCCTCCGCGCCAGTTGCCAATACTGCTATCATATCCTTGCCTGTCATAGACGTATTAAGCGTGTAGATTCCCGGTTCAAGTTTTCCTGAATATGCGGACACCTTAAGCTGAACGTAGAAGAGACTGCCATCTCTGACAAGCCCTTCCTCCTCCAGCATTTTCCCTATCTCGCTCTCAGACATATCCGATGTAACCTGCACAACAACATCTCTGCCAGGCTTCTCGTCAATCGCGCTTTCTGTAAAGACACGATATCCGAAATCATAACAAAATGTTCCCAGTTCCAGCAGACCAGCTATTACAAGCAACAGTATTAACACTGAAAAACTGACACTGACAAATTTAAAAATCACCTTGTTTAGCTTCATGTATTTTCCTCGTTAGTCAACAAAAACCTTTATCTTACACTTCCATGATAATCGGCATAATCATCGGGCGGCGCTTTGTCTCCTTCCACACAAAGTCACCAAGAGAATCCTTTATCTCGGTTTTAATCTTACCCCAGTCAGTAATTCCCTTGTCCATGCAATACTGCATCTTATCGTCCAGAACATTCTTCGCCTCTTCCATCAGACTCTCGGAACCACGCACATACACAAATCCACGTGATACGATATCCGGTCCCGCAAGCACCTGTCCGGAACCTGCCTCTAATGTCAGCACTACGATAATAATGCCATCTTCTGCCAAATGCTGGCGGTCACGAAGTACAATATTGCCGACATCACCGACCCCCAGTCCGTCTACCATGATAGCACCGGTGTGTACCTTGCCATTCACTGCTGCACTTTCCTCATCGAGTTCTAATACATCTCCTGAAGAAAGCAGGAAGATATTCTCTTTCGGAATACCAAGGTTTTCTGCAATCTTCGCCTGTGCAATCAAATGGCGGTACTCTCCATGTACCGGAATCGAATACTTCGGTCTTACCAGTGAATAAATCAGCTTAATCTCTTCCTCGCAGGCATGACCGGATACATGTACATCCTGAAAGATAACATTGGCACCTTTCATAGAAAGTTCATTGATAATGCGGGAAACTGCTTTTTCATTTCCCGGAATCGGATTAGAACTTAATACAATCGTATCGTTCGGCTTAATTGTAACTTTCTTGTGTACACCACTCGCCATACGGGACAACGCTGCCATTGCCTCTCCCTGACTGCCTGTGGTGATAAGGACGGTCTGTTCATCCGGGTAGTGCTTTACCTCATCAATATCAATAAGCGTATTGTCCGGTATGTTGATATAGCCCAGTTCAGAAGCAATACCGATAATATTCACCATGCTTCGTCCCTCAACAGCCACCTTACGTCCATACTTGTATGCTGTATTGATAATCTGCTGCACACGGTCAACATTTGACGCAAATGTAGCAACGATAATTCTGCTGTTCTTATGATCTGCAAACAGTTCTTCAAATGTCTTGCCGACTGTCTTTTCAGACTTGGTAAAGCCCTGACGCTCCGCGTTTGTACTGTCACACATCAGCGCAAGTACACCCTTTTTACCGATTTCGCCAAAGCGCTGCAAATCAATCGCATCTCCGAATACCGGAGTGTAGTCCACTTTAAAGTCTCCCGTATGCACAATAATACCCGCCGGAGAATAGATGGCGAGTGCTGCCGCATCCTGAATACTGTGGTTCGTTTTGATAAATTCCACACGGAAGCAGCCCAGATTAATATGCTGTCCGTATTTTACGACTTTACGCTTTACTTTTGTGAGCATATTGTGCTCTCTAAGCTTGTGCTCAATAATACCGTTCGTCAGCTTCGTCGAATAAATCGGTACATTAATCTCTTTTAACACATAAGGAATCGCTCCGATATGATCCTCATGTCCGTGTGTGATAAAGAATCCCTTTACCTTTTCGATGTTCTCTTTTAAATAAGTGATATCCGGGATTACAAGATCGATTCCGTACATATCATCCTCCGGGAATGACAATCCGCAATCCACAACAATAATACTGTCTTCGTATTCAAAGGCAGTAATATTCATACCAATCTGCTCTAATCCTCCCAATGGGATGACTTTAAGCTTTGCAGTTTTTTCCTTTTTTTTCAAAATATTACCTCCATACTAATATTCAATATCCGCATCCTCGATCAGCTCCGCAAAAATCTTACCTACAGCCGCAAGCTCTGTGTCGTCTTCCACCATCTCGTACACGACATCATCCGCTTCTGTTGCAACTTCTTTTAAGATATATGCATCGCAATCGTCCTCTTCCTCTTCCGTTACAAAAAGATATCGCATTCCGTTTACCTGTGTCTCCTCAACAACGAAAAACTCGACATTCTCTTTTGTTTCCGGATCAATAAATATTACTTTTTCCATTATTTACTCCATTTCTTTCTTTGAAAACGCAATCGAATCAAGATACCCCTGTAATATAAATACAGCCGCTATCTCATCCACGTACTTCTTTCTGTCTTCTCTGCGCACTCCGGTCTCCATCATAAGCTTATCCGCTGAAACCGTTGTCAGACGTTCATCCCAGAGAACTACCGGCAGACCTGTTCTGCGCTCTAGCATCTCCTTAAACTCTTTGGTCTTCTCGCAACGCTCACCCTCAGTATTATTCATGTTCTTCGGGTAGCCTAACACGATACGCTCTACCTGATATTCTCGCACAATCTCTTCAATTCTAGCTAAAGACTGGCGCAGTTTATTAGGGGATTGTCGTCGGATAATCTCCAATCCCTGCGCAGTCATTAAAAGCTCATCACTCACTGCCACACCGACAGTCTTTGAGCCAAAATCCAATCCTAAAATTCGCATAAATTACCTATTCCCAATTATTATTCTTGATGTAGGCGGTCAGAACTTCCTCAACAAGTTCATCACGCTCCACTTTCATAATCAGACTTCTTGCATTATTATGACTGGTAATATAAGTGGGATCACCGGACATAATATATCCAACAATCTGATTGACCGGGTTATAGCCTTTCTCGGAAAGTGCCTGATATACAATCGCAAGCACATCACTCACTTTAAGCTCCGGCTCTTTTTCTACTCTGAAACATTGTGTGTTATTGATATTCTGCATATTCGTCACGCCCTTATATCTGCTCCTACACGAAATACTGCAAAAGCATTGCTAGCTTTATTCTAATATAGTTTGTCCTAAAATTCAACCATAAGATAGATGTCTTCTGTCAGTTGACCTTTTACAACGCCCTGTACAAACTGATTCGTTTTGTCTGCGTCCGTCTCATATGCCACCTTTACATATTCTTTCGTATATCCCGTAAAATATGTTCTGCCGTTCCATGTAAACGGCTCCTCTAACAGGGCTTCCACTTCTCTGCCGACATAGTATTCACGAAATTCCTTTGACATACACTGCTCTATCTCTAAAAGTTCTGCGCTTCTCTGCTTTTTCGCAGGTTCCGGCACCTGATTTGGCATCGCAGCCGCCTTCGTTCCCTCACGCTTTGAATACTGGAAAATGTGCATCTCATAAAAATGAATCCGTTCCAGATATTCCCTTGTCAGTGCAAACTCCTCTTCTGTCTCGCCCGGAAATCCTACTATCACATCCGTTGTAATCGCCGGATGCTCAAAATATTTGCGAAGCAGGTTACAGCCCTGCTCATACTCTGCAGTATCGTAACGGCGGTTCATGCGCATCAAAGTGGCATCACAGCCGCTCTGCAGAGACAGATGAAAGTGTGGGCAGATTTTCGGTAATTTTGATAACCGCCTAGCAAACTCCTCCGTTACAATGCGCGGTTCTAAGCTTCCTAAACGGATGCGCTCAATCCCTTTTATCTCATGCACCTGTTCTATCAAATGAAGCAGATTATCTCCGGTATCCACCCCATAGGAGCTTAAGTGGATTCCCGTGAGCACAACCTCCTGATATCCATTTTCTGCCAGACGAGTAATCTCTGCTAACACATCCTTCGCCTCACGGCTTCTGACGCGTCCGCGCGCAAACGGAATAATACAGTAGCTGCAAAACTGGTTACAGCCGTCCTGCACCTTAATAAATGCTCTGGTATGCTCCGCTGTCTTCGATAAAAACAGCTCCTCATACTCCTGCTTTTCGTGATTGATATCTACAATACTCTTTGTACGCTTATGAGACTGTTCGTATTCCTCCAACAGTTGCAGCAGCTCATGTTTTTTATTATTTCCAATGACAATATCAATTGCCTCGTCCACAAGTGCCTGTGCCTCCTTGGTTTGCACATAACAGCCTGCACCAACGACAATGGCATTCGGATTCATTTTCTTTGCGCGGTGCAGCATCTGTCTGGACTTGCGGTCTGCCATATTCGTCACAGAACATGTATTGATAACATAGACATCCGCATATTCCGTAAATGGCACAATTTCATAACCGGCGCCTTCTAATATCTGTTGCATCGCTTCTGTCTCATATGCGTTTACTTTACATCCTAAATTATGCAATGCTGCTTTTCTCATTTTTCCTCTTCCTTATATTTTCCTCTATTTTCGCTCTCTTTTGCTGTTGACTTTTCCATAAAAAAACAGTACTATAAAACTATATTGAAACAGTTAATCTTAAGGAGGTTTTATTTACATGAAAACAGTACAGATTTCTTTAAACTCCATCGACAAAGTAAAGTCTTTCGTCAACGCTATTACACAGTATGAATTCGATTTCGATTTAATTTCTGGCAGATACGTTATTGATGCAAAGTCTATCATGGGTATCTTCAGTTTAGATTTATCTAAGCCAATCGATCTTGCAATCCATGCAGAGTCTAACATCGACGAGATTATGGAGACATTAAAGCCATATTTGATTTAATTATCAAAGAATTTCCGCAGGACATTTGTCCTGCGGTTTTTTCTTTTTATGCCTGAATATAAATTGTCTCTACGGTGTCAATCGCCGTCTGCATCAAATCATCAATCTTTTCCGCCAATTTCTTCTCATCATTATGAATCACATTTAAGCTTGGCTTTGTCACCGGATGCTTTGCCACAAAAATGGTACAGCAATCCTCATATGGGAGAATGGACGTCTCATACGCACCAATCTTCTCAGATACTTCTACAATCTCCTGCTTGTCAAATCCGATGAGCGGACGATATACCGGCATCGTACATACTTCGTTCGTCGCCGCAAGTGACTGCATGGTCTGGCTCGCTACCTGACCGATACTCTCTCCTGTGATAAGTCCCAGGCACTTGCTTTCTTTTGCGAAATGCTCCGCTAACTTCATCATATAGCGGCGCATAATAATCGTAAGTTCCTCATGCGGACACTGCTCGTAGATATAAAGCTGGATATCCGTAAAGTTCACGACATGAAGATTGATAGGGCCAGTGTACTTTGCAATGATTTTCGCCAAATCCACAACCTTCTGCTTTGCACGCTCAGATGTGTATGGCGGCGCATGGAAATATGTCGCATCAATCGCAACACCACGCTTTGAAATCATATAGCCGGCTACCGGGCTGTCGATTCCGCCGGAAAGAAGTAGCATAGCTTTTCCGTTCGTTCCGACAGGCATACCACCCGGTCCCGGAATGATAATAGAATAAATGTTAATCTGATTACGAATCTCAATATTAAGTACCACTTCCGGCTTATGCACATCCACACGCGTCTCCGGGAATCTCTCCAAAATCTTCTCGCCCATCTTGGCATTGATTTCCATGGATTCCATCGGATAATTCTTTCTCGCACGTCTCGCATTGACTTTAAATGTAAAATGCTTGTCCGGGTATACCTTATCCACATACGCAAGCACTTCCTCTGTCAGACGGTCAAAGCCCTCATCCTCCACAAGAACAACCGGACAGATTCCGACAATACCAAACACGCACTTTAACGCATTTACTACCTCATCATAATCGTACTCGCCCTCTGTATCTACATAGATACGTCCCTGCTCTTTGCGCACACGGAACTTTCCATCCACTTTTTTGAGTGTATGGGTAATCTGGCTCACAAGCGCATCCTCAAAGAGGTAGCGGTTCTTTCCTTTAATTGCAATCTCTGCATACTTAATTAAAAATGATTTGTACATAGTTCTTTCCTTTCATAACGTGAAAAGAATGCATCTCTCGCATTCTTCCAATGTGCGCTATTTGCGGGTGAATTTTCTACGGAACGGGATAATTTCCTTCATCTTTTCCACAGCATAATCCACTTCTTCTTCGGTTGTGTTCACGCAAAAACTGATGCGGATTGTCGACTCCAACTGAGCTTTTGAAAGTCCAATCGCCTGCAAAGTCTTACTCGGTGATGGCTTGTTAGAAGAACAGGCGCTGCCCGCAGACACATATATCCCATACTCTTCTAACGAATGAAGCATCACTTCGCTCCGCACGTCTCTGATACTGACAGAAACTACCTGCGGTGCAGAATCTCGACCTGTTCTGCCATTTATCGTAACGCCCTCAATTTCTGTCACGCCTTTGATAAAGCGCTCCTTTATCGCGTACATCTTATCTATTTTGTCTTCAAAGTTATCATAAATCTCTGCTGCCGCTTCACCAAGCGCTGCCACTCCCGGCACATTCTCCGTACCGGAACGCATCCCCTTCTGATGTCCACCGCCATAGATAATCGGTTTAACCTTTACTTTATCTCTGATATATAGAAAACCGATTCCCTTCGGTGCGTGGATTTTATGACCGCTGACTGACAGCAAATCAATCCCCAGCTTCTTCGGATAGATACGGAACTTTCCATATGCCTGAATCGCATCTACGTGAAATAATGTATTCTGGTTCTTCTCTTTGATAATCTTCGCGGCTTCCTCTATCGGCTGAACCGCACCAATCTCGTTATTCACCATCATAATAGACACCAAAATGGTATCTTCACGAACAGCGTCACGCAATTCATCCAGCGAAATCAGGCCATCCTTATCTACGGAAAGATATGTGACCTCAAAGCCTAACTCCTCTAAATACGCCATCGGCGCATTCACAGATGCGTGCTCAATCGCCGTTGTAATCAGGTGCATTCCCTGTCGCTTATTAGCAAGCGCTCCTCCAATCAATGCCATATTGTTGGACTCTGTTCCACAGGAGGTAAAGACGATTTCCTTTTCCTCGATTTTCAAGGTTTTGGCAATCTTCTCACGCGCCGCACGTATATAATCCTCCGCTTCCTTTCCCTTATTATGCAGGGAAGATGGATTTCCATAGTCCTCCATCAGAGTCTTCACCATAATATTTTTCGCACGTTCACTGCAACGGGTCGTTGCAGAGTTATCCAAATATGCTTCCATTTCTACACACTTTCTATGAATCAGTTTCTATTCACACGTCTCAAGATGATACATCAAAATTGACAGCGTGGCAAGCCCCGCCGTCTCGGTACGCAAGATACGACTACCCAGAGAAATCAACTGCATCTGCTGTTCCTTCGCCAGTGTGATTTCCGCATCCGCAAAACCGCCCTCCGGTCCGATAAAAATACCTATGCTCTGTCCCGTCTGTATCTGTTCTATCGCTTCCTTTGTCGCCGCCATACCACGCTCATTCTCATATGGAAGCAATACGACATCCAATTCCTCTGCCTTTGCCAGCGCCGCTTTGTAGCTCAACGGCATCCCGACTGTCGGAATCAGGCTTCGCTTGGACTGTTTCGCCGCACTTTTGGCTATCTCCTGCCAGCGTGCCACCTTGCTCGCCGCCTTTTTCTCCTCCAACTTCACAACGCAGTTTTTCATGGTCACCGGAATAATCTCATACACTCCAAGTTCCACTGCTTTTTGAATGATAAGTTCCATCTTATCGCTCTTTGGCAATCCCTGAAAGAGATAAATCTTGTTGCCAAGTTCTGTGCTGTCCGCACATTCCTCCAAAATATCTACAAGCACCATCGTCTCTGACAGTTCAGCAATGGTTCCAAAATAATTATCTCCGGAAGCTGTACTGATGCGCACTTTTTCACCAGGCTTCATCCGAAGTACATTTTTCATATGATTGACATCACTGCCTTCGATAGTCACCGAATTTTCGGCAACCTGTGTATCCTCCACAAAAAATTGATACATATTCTACAACCTCTCACTATTTTTGGGCTGTGATATTGACCCATTCACCCTGATGATTAATCTCTACGATGGTAAGTCCTGCCTTCTCAATCGCCTCTTTGACCTCATTTTCCTTGAAATCAATAATGCCGGAGGTAATGAAGTATCCTCCCTTTTTCAAGCGCGCCGGAATTACCGGAGCCATCGGAATAATCACATCTGCCAGAATATTCGCTACGACAATCTCGTACTCCTCAACGCCGACTTTCTGCTGTAATTCTTCATCATCAATCAGATTCCCCACGTAGAAGGTTCCCAGTTCTGTATCCAGATGGTTCACTTCCATATTCTCATGCGTAGAAGTCATGCAGTCCGGGTCTAAGTCTGTACCTACAACCTTAGAAGCCCCCAGCTTCAACGCCACAATAGAGAGGATTCCGCTTCCGCATCCAACATCAAGTACCTTTGGTGCCTGAAACTCTGGTGTGTAGTCCGCTGTACCGCGAATATATTTGAGAAGCTGACGGATACAAAGCTGTGTCGTCTCATGCTTTCCTGTTCCAAACGATACGCCGGGATCTATCTCTATCAGGAACTTGTCCGCATCCTCCGGCTTTAACTCCTCCCATGTCGGTTTAATCAAAATATCATCGATATAAAATGAAGAGAAAAACTTCTTCCAGTTATTAATCCAGTCCAAGTCCTCTGTCTGGTCAGACGTAATCTCGCCGCTTCCAACATCTACGATTTTACGCAAATCTTCCAGTGCAGTCTTTACCTGCTTTAATAACTCCGTATAATCTTCACCATTATCCTCCAGATAAAAACTCACATGGCTTACACCATCATCCGGTGGAAGTTCCGGCAAAAAGTCGATAAACATATCCGCCTGGTCTTCTTTTGAAAGAGGGATATTGTCCTCAATCTCCACGCCTTCGATGCCAAGTTCCATAAGCATGGAACTCATATAGTCCTCTGCTGCGGTTGTTGTCTCAATCGTATATTTATTCCATTTCATAAGAAAATCTCCTTTTCTCCTGATTTCAAATCGCATCACATAGATTATCTATCTTACTCTATGCATAGTTATGAGTATATTAGCATAATTTATAGCATCTTGCAAACCTTGGAATAAGAGACTCGTTTTATTATACCAATCAGAACAAAGTGTGCTTCGCACACTCTCGCGAACATACGTTACCTATCAAGCGA
>CAZAGJ010000082.1:0-9195 GCA_964484605.1 uncultured Roseburia sp.
CTTTGCCAGAGCAACGGCGGCAGAGGTTCGGGGCGGCGTATTCTCCGCAAGGAAGAAAGAAAAATCAGTCATAAAGTTTGCATTTTTCGTTCCCGATTTTATCCTATCCTCAAGGCAGCCCGCAATATTAGAAAAGGCCCGGTATTCGTAGTGAATACCGGGTCTTTTGTGGTAATGGTATACCAAAATGATACCATGGGCAGCCCTGCATCTGAATGTGTCTCTGATTTTTGAATGTTTTCCCTGGGACAATCGGGCCCGGTAGCATGGTTGCCTTTCACTTCGAGGTTGCAAGATAACGCAACTGGAAAGCTTCATGCGAGCCGCATATTTCTGCATGCCTTTGTCAGGCGATGACCGCGCCATCCTCAATCAGTGTCTTTTGGAGCAAGTGAATGGGGACTTCCGCTAACGCAACATTCTTATTCACGCAAATAGCCGCTGCCGTACCGGCAGCCTGACCCATAGCAAATACAGGGGGCATAACCCGGATCGCAGCCAAAGCAACCCGGTCCATCGAGCTGCATCGCCCAGCAACCAGGAGGTTTTCTACCTTCTGCGGAAGCAGGATCCGATAAGGGACCTGATAGGGCACGCCACTTGCGGGCTGGTAATTCCCCGCGTTGCCCGAGTGCATATCAATGGAATTGCCGGAAAGGAAAATGACATCGTCATATTCCCGTTTGTTCTTAATATCCTCTCCACGCAGGATAAATTTCCCTTGGATTCTGCGTGTCTCCCGCTGGCCGAGCATGGAAGCGGAATCCACCAGCTCCACCTTCTCGCAGCCGGGTAAGAGCCTGCGCATCATGGAAATAATCTCATCGATTTGCTGGCGGCCCTTGATGCTTGCCGCCGTCACCTCGAAAGGATCACAGCCGTCCTTCAGGTATATCCGGGACATATTCACACGGAAGGTCCCATTGGGATTCTCATAGACGGCCAGCTTGTTTCTGGGCACATGATAGCGGCCTTCCTCAATTTCCTTCTGAATCAATTCCTGGAAGAAAATGGTCTTGAAGTCACCGGAGGCCTCCCGGATGCTTTCCAGCTTTTCCTTATCCACGCCCCGCACGGTGAAGAACAGGGAGCCGGGCTGGGTCTGGCCAGATTCATCACCATAGGCGCAGGGCACCCCACTGCGGTAGGCCACATCCGCGTCTCCTGTGCAGTCAATAAATACCTTCGCGTTTATCTGAATGAGTCCACGCTTTGTGGCAAAAACAGCGCCCTGGATCTGCGTACCATCTTCCTGCATGCAGGGAGATACAAACATTGCGTGATACAGCAGTTCCACACCGCTTTCCGCGCACATATCCTCTGCGACCCGCTTAAAGGCTTCCGAATCGAAGGGGCCGCAGTGGGCATGCCCGTATACGCGATAGCCCGAGTAGCTTGTTCCCGCGGCTACGTGCTCGGGGTGAATGGCACCACCACGCTTTTCCATTTCCCGAACAAACTCGTCAAAGAAGCCTTTGATAACCTGATTCTTCCCATCCGGGTCATAGCAGGTCATAAAGGGGCCCACCAGTCCCGCGGTGGCCATACCGCCAAGGACTCCGTTGCTCTCCACCAGCAATGTCTGCGCCCCATGCCGGGCAGCGCAAATCGCCGCGGCAATTCCCGCGCAGCCACCGCCGACCACCACAACGTCCTTCTGCCTGACCACTGGGACTTCAAAAGACAACTTATTCATACGCCACCTCTTCAGTAAGTGTTTTCCTGCTCAAATGCCAGCCATGGCACATTTACGTCTTCCTTGCGATTGATGATGCCGTCAATATGCATCAGCAACGGGAAATCCGATGTCTTTGCCAGCCCACGGGCCTCCAGCCTGCGAATGGCCTCGGCTGCCAGGGTTGCGATGGCCACGGATTCCAGCGTAACACCGGCAAGGATCTGCCGGGCCTCCTCATAGCTATGACCCTTTCCCAGGAGAATACCGATCCTGCGGGTGCGGCCTCCGAAGACCGTCACATACAGATCCCCGGCAAAGAATGGCAGTGTTTCCATCTGGGCACCCATAAGCTGCATCAGCTTCATAACCTCCCGGGTGCTCTGCTCAAACAGAGCCGCCTGGGGATTGTAGTGCTCCGGTGTCCCTTCTCCGTATTTTCTTTCATTCAGGCCGATGGCCAGGGATACGCCCAGTGCGTAAGCGTTTTTCATTGCCACCGCACACTCCAGGCCGGGAACATCCGTGGTCAGCGTAATGTGATAATAGTCCGTTTCCAGCATGGCCTTCAATTTTTTCAGCACTTCCATATCTGTGCCGCAGAAGGCGATCTCCGTCTGCTGGCGGTCCGCAAGCTCGAAGCTGATTACTGGTCCGCCAACTGCGTTCAGGCTGACTTTTTTTCCGGCCCGGGCGGTCATCGCTGTGGGGAAGGGAACCAGGGTGCCGTCGGGCAAACTCTCCAGGCCCTTGGTCACGGAGAGCACAGGCGTATTATCCGGCAGCAACGGAAGTACCGTTTCCTCAAACCATTTCACGCCGAAGCTGCTGACACCGCTGATAACCAGGTCAGCGCCCTCCAGTGCTTCCTTCAGTCCCTCTATGTGGTAGGCTTTCACCCCATCCGGAAGCGTCCGTTTTAAGGTAGTATGATAGCCGGTGGTTCTGACAGAGTCAATGGATTCCCTGTTGTGAATGCCCACAAGCCTGACCTCGTGGCCATTGTCCGCTGCGGGGAAACACATCGCCGATCCCATCATGCCGGCTCCGACAATTGTAATAATGCTCATTGTTTGTTTCCTCCTCTTTTTCAAGCTTCTGAGGCTTCCAGAAACTGTACATACGCGCCATAGAATGCATTAGCAAAGGCATTGGCAGCCACCTCGCTCAATGCCGCAACACCCGTTTTCCCGATTTCCACTTCCCCGATTTTCAGCATGGGCACCAGACACCGCCTGGACATCCATCCCAACTCCTTCGACTCAAGATAATGAAAAAACTCGTGGGCCAGAATGATATCCTCTGCCTGCTTCAAGTTCAGACCATTGGCCACGGCCCATAAGCCGATGCTCCTGCTGTAAATCTGAATCTGTTTCTTCTCGGGAAAATACTCACAGAAATACCGGATGTTTCCCATGACATAATCCGTATCCTGCCGGATGATCCGAAAGCCCAGGCCTTCCAGGATTCGGGGCATATCGAATGCGGAATTCCGGCAGAAGTTGTTCACGAACTTCCGCGCCTCCTCCTGACCCGTCTGCCAGGCGTCTTCAAAAACATCACCGACCCGTTCCGGCGGGATTTTTCCATAGCAGGCATCCCTTTTCAGGATCTCCACGCTGCTTTCTTTGTCCGGAAAGGGAAACATAATCTGATTCACAAATTCTCTCCTTAGTCTGTTCTGTCGGAGCAGAGGAAAATCAGTTTATCCTCCGGCTTGCATTTTGCAAGCTCGATTTTTGCCAGGGACATGGCCCGGCCGACACTTTCCAGGCCGGACAGGTCAATAATCCGCTTGCCGAAAATGACATAAATATTGGGAAGGTTCTTCGTGCCCTCACTGTAATCGGTGTAGCGCTCGATCATTACGGGCAGATTCTGCTCCCACTTTTCCCCGGTGCAAAGAGCCACATGGCCATCCCGCTTCTGCAGTCGAATTACGCCCTCCTCATCCACGATTCTCGTGGGTGTCGTCCGGGTTTTCAGCAGGCCGAACAACCGGGTGACCACCTTTTTTTGCTGCATGGCGTACATGACCCCATTTTCCGCCACGATGTGAACCGCATCCGAAGGAATGCTCATATTGTCCGCGACGATCTCCCGGAGCTTTTCAGGCACCAGCCTGCGGTTTGTCAGGTCCTTGGAGCGAAGCTCCGTGGTGCCGATCGCTGTGGCGCGGACCATGTTCGTGGAAGGATCCACCTCCACCGCGATTTCGATGCTTGCCGGATCCGCACCGGCAGCAATCGCTCTTTCCTCCGCTTCCCTGCGCACCTCCAGAATATCCTTGTCGGAGGGATTGGGAATGGTCCTTTCCACCATATCCCGCACCATTGCCAGGGCCACGCCGATGGTGGAAATCACAGCGGCATTCTGTGCATTCTTTCCCTTCAGCCCCATGGTTTTTGCCAGATGCGGCACCACGCTGGAGGCGCCACCGCCACCGCCGACCAGAATGGTGGTGGACGTGTCCATGTTGTAGTCCTCCATCAGAGCTTTGACCACTTCACTGTTCTTGTCGGCGGACAGCTTCAGTGCCAGCTCCGCAGCCTCCTCCACAGAGATTCCCATGCCATCAGCCAGGGGCTTCCATGCTTTTCTGGCAGCCTCAACATTGCCGCTGGCGTAATCTCCCTGCTGGATATATCCCGCGATATTGGCAGCACCGGACAGGGAAAGGGCAAATTTTTTCCCGTTGGCGCACTCCACATAGCCATAGTCCGGATCCCCGGCAGTGGGACGGACACATTTGAGCACCGGATCCACAATATCCTCCGGGTCGCTGTACACCTCATAAGCCATACCGGCGATGTGGACACTTCTGGGACCTACCTCCACAATTTTACCATCCCTGATCTGAATCATGCTGCCACCGCCAATGCCGACGGTCCGCACATCCAGAGAGGTCAGGAAGGTCTTATGTCCACCGACCACCGCGTACTTCATCTGCACCTTGCCGTTTTTAACGCAGGAAATGTCGGTGGAGGTACCGCCCACTTCCAGGAAAATACCATCGGTAAGCTTTTCGTACATCAGCGCGCCGGCAACGCCCGCGGCCGGTCCGGAGAGAATCGTCATAATCGGGCGCTTGCGCACCTCATCCACCGTCATAACACCGCCGTCGCAGCGCATCACCATCAGAGGGGTCTTGATCCCGGCCTTTTGGATGCTCTGCTCTGTCATATTGGCGGTTTCCATCATCTTGGGCATAATGCTGGCGTTGACCACGGCGGTACGGGTTCTGACCTTCAGACCGTAAAGCTTGGAAATCGCGTTGGTTGGCGTCGCCGCGATGCCCTTATCCCCGCAGGCATCCACCACCGCATCCTCATTGGCGGCGTTGTCAACGGAAAAGGCCTCCGCCGCAACGATGGACCGGCAATCGTCCGCCACCAGCTCCTGAATGGCCGCTGCCACATCCTCCCGGAATGTTTTGGAGGCGGAATCCACATATTGGTTCCGGGTATCCAGGGACTTGGAGGAGGTCAGCGGGATCTCCCCCATCTTCGTATCCATCTTGGTTTTCGCGCCTTCAATGCCGGTTCCGATGCCAAGGATGCCAACCTTGACCACATCCCCCTCCAGCAGGGCATTGGTGGCCTGGGTCGTACCATGGGCGATAAAGACGACATCCTCCGGTGCCACATGGTTGCGTTCCATGATCAGAGACAGCACCTGAATGATTCCATCCGCCACACCCGCTTCGGAGAAATGGGTGGTGGGCACCTTCACCGTATCCATCAGCTCGTATGTATCGTTGTTGATGAGGGCCGCGTCTGTAAAGGTGCCGCCCACATCAATGCCAATTCTCACTTTCATTTTCGTTTCCTCGTTTTCGTCCGATTATTCCGCGCAGCTTCTGATTTTCTCCACCGAGGCCGTGATCTCCTCAATGGTTCCGCTGATATATTCGCACACCAGAGTTGCCTCCGGCGTGTATTGTTTGTAGTAAGAAAAAAATTTTTCCCAGTCATAGGAGCCCGCAAAGGCCATCAGATGGCTGTCGGCATCCCCAAAGTTGTCATTGATATGGTAGCCCCTGATGCGGCTGCCCATATTGCGGAACATGGCATCCATGTCCCAGCTCTGGATATGGGCATGGCCCACATCTATCAGGAAGCTCAGTTCCTCCGCCGGCAGAAACAGTCGCTCAAATCCCGCCTGGTCCAGCAGGCCATCCCTGTGGAACATGTTCTCAACCAGCAGCTGGACATCATACTCCTTTGCCAGCTTGTTCAATTCCCGCACCCGCTCCAGGCAGAGCGTTTCCCGCCGGGTGATCTCTCCGGCAGACATGTCTCCCCGGGGATGGTAGGCATAGGGATGGCAGACGCAGTGGGTCGCATGATGCTTTCGGCACAGGCGGAAGGTCCATTCATAAATGCCCCGCACCGCCGGATAATCCGTATCCGGGGAGGATAGATCGACATTCTGATAGGGCCCGTGAACCGTCAGAGGGCCGCTGCGGTCTGCCATCAGCTTCGGCAGAAGGTGATTCCAGTAAAAATCGCTTCCCGTTTCGGAATAGATCTCCACACCGATCTGCTTGGGCAGCTTCATAAGTCTGTTGGTAAACAGCCCCTGATAGGCAAGATTGCTGACGGCTATGTTCATCCTGTTTTCTCCTTTTTCCGAAAAACCCAGTTTTCCGTATAAAGCAAATAGAAGCAATCGCGTGCTTCTATTCCCCGTCCCTTCCCCTGCTGTCTGGGGGGTGACCCCAGACAGCAGGGGAAATCGGACGTACCCAATATAAAACTTACACGTAGAGGACCGTGCCCAGAACGATCATAGCCGCCACAGCGGGCCACACATAGGGCAGCTGCTTCATGGTAATGGCGGTGACCTCCTGGCCGGTGTAGCCGGCCACCCAGACATTGTGGGTGTTGGTGGGGCAGCAGATGGACTGCATGACGGTCACGCCCACGAAGCCGACCATAGCCTGTGCAGGTGTCAGCAGACTCAGGCCCACGAACAGGGTGCAAATACCGGCACCCAGACCCCAGAGATTAAAGGGGCCGCGATACAGGCACAGCGGGGCCAGCAAGACGAAGAACAGCACAAAGGCAACCGTGCTGCCGGGCGCAATCACAGACATAAAGGGCTCCAGCGCGGTAGTGACCTCGGTGGTAGCGACAGCATTCAGCAAAATACCGATGACGATCATCAGAGTGCCTGCAGGAGCAACCTTCTCAAAGCCCTCGGAGAAGGTCTTCGCCAGCATGTTCATGGTTCTCTTCCAGCCGGGCTCCCAGCAGGTGCAGAGGGTTGCCCAAATAACACCAATAATCAATGCGGGAATCGCGGGCACACCCGCAAAACCAACCAAAACAGGGGGAAGAATGGGAGAAAGCATGGAAAGTGCGCCCAGAACGCCCTTCACCTCTGCAGCCGACTCCAGATTTTCCTCTGCAGGTGCGGAGAACGCGAACTTCTTGCCAACCTTTCTGTCATTGACAAAGATGTAGAGCAAGCCAACAGCGTAGCCGATGACAGAGATAATCAGGGAATACTGATAAACGGTGTCGAAATCCATCCCGACCATGGTGGTATAGGTATTTACGTTCACCAGAGCGAAGGTAATCGCGACGCCCTTGGCGAAAATGAAGGTGACTGCCGCCGTCATCTTGTCCACACCCACAGCAATCAGAATGGGGATGACAATGGAGCCAATCATGATCACGCCGCCCAGTCCGGTAACGACACTCATCAGAATTGTCGAAATGGTGTAGAGAATCACGTGAACCACAATGACCCGGTCACCGCCCAGCTCCGCGCCCTTCTTGATCATGGTGCGCATGATACCGGTAACATCCATGATGCAGCCCAGCCAGCCGGCAAAAATCGCAATAACAAAATTCGACGCAAGCTTGGTGGAGCCGGACACAATTACATTGCTGAAGAAGCCAATCGCGGCTCCGTCAGCGTTGGTTCCCATGAAGGGAATTCCTGCAATCATGCACATACCGATTGCCAGAACCAGCAATGCAATGACAGACGGCATCTTGCGGGTGACCATGAGTACCATGATCAGCAGCATGAATACGAGAATAAGTATACCTGTTAACATGTAGATCCTCCTCTGTATATTTGTTTTCTGGAGATGTTAAAATTATAAAATATTCATTTTCTTCTGTCAATGGTGGTGCAAATATTGACAAATAATCATTTATGCCCTATACTCATTTTATCAAATAATCACAAAGAAGGTTATATTATGACATCTTCAGACCGGCAGGAGGATATCCTGAGCCTAATCCTCACCCAAAAGTGTACCAATGTCAATGAGCTGAGCGCTGCGGTATACGCAAGCCCCGCAACAATCCGCAGAGACCTGCGGGTTCTGGAATCCAAGGGCTACGTTCGGCTCCAATACGGCAATATCATTCCACTGGCCGAAATTCCGAAGGAACTCTCCCTGGCACTCCGGGAGAACCAGGCCAAGGAGTCCAAACGCCGGATTGCAAAATATGCCGCCAGTCTGATTGCGCCAAATTCCAATATAATCCTGGATTCCTCCTCCAGCGCCCTGCTGATGGCGGAATATATCCCCGCCGAAACCGGGATTACCGTATTTACCAACTGCATCAAGGCCGCCGTCCGTCTGTGCGAACGTGACATTGACGTGTATCTGATCGGCGGAAAAATCGACAATAAGAACTTCTGTGCGGATGGCGCATGGACAGAGGATGCCGTTCGCTCCATCCATGTGGATTATTTTTTCTTCTCCTCCAAGGCCATGGACGGAGACGGAAATATCAGTGGGCAGTCCGAACCCGGTGTCCATATCCGCCGGCAGATGCTGTCCCACTCCGTAAAACAGTATTTCCTCTGCAGCAGTGAAAAAGTCGGCAAGAAATCCACCTTCTTTTTGTGCAACGCCGCTGAGCTGACCGGTATCATCACAGAAAAGCAAATTCCGGAAATCTCCGGAGCAGCCATTCTGGAAGTGCCTGCCGAATAGTCAGGAGGCGCATCCAGCCGCTTCCTTTTCTGCAAAACAAACCAGGTGGGCCCAATATCCACGATGCCATGTCCCGGATAGATGCTATGTCAATAACAAGTGGGAGCGGTCCCTTTCCATGCTGGGATGGATCATGCAGCCGGTGTGGTTTTACTATTTGTATACCGGAGATCGGAACTGGCTTCGCAACCGGGGCTATCCCCTGCTGCGGGATCCCGCGGTCTTTTACTCGGAATTCCTGAAAAAATATCAAAAAGTGCCGGGCGGAGATGTGTATCCATCTATGCGCATCAGGGAAGGACCCGGCTGGATGCCCAAATTCCACGGAAAGGTATATTTGCACGATTTTCCTTGAATGCGTAGTCGGCTTCGTCAAATCCGCTCTGGCGGGACTGCCGCCTGGATAATGCGTTCTTTTCACTCATGTCATTTCCTCCTTTAATCCTCGCGTTTCCACGGTTCGTTATGGCTGACTACCAGCAGAATGACGCACAATCCGCAGGCGGCCAGCCGCCCCCCTGTAATAGATTTCTACCAGATACCAGAATTGATTTTG
>CAZAGJ010000083.1:0-8785 GCA_964484605.1 uncultured Roseburia sp.
ACGGCATCTCACTTATATTTATAGGTATCGCAATAGGTCTGTCCGGCGTATATTTCAGTACCTTGAGCGAATCGTCTTACATAGACCAGCTTTGTGACATATACAACAGACGATATTACAATGTCTATATCCGTACTTTATACAATTCTAAATCTAATGACATCGTTACCGGTGCATTGATTGATATGGACGATTTCAAAGTTATTAATGACCGGTTTGGACATGATACCGGCGATGAGGCACTCATACAGTTCGCCTCTGTTCTGCAAAAGCATATTCGCAAAATTGGAATTGTCATCCGCTACGGCGGAGACGAATTTATTCTTCTCGCCAAAGGCTCTCCCGCAGAGATGAAAACTGTCATAGATGCAATTGAAGAAGAAATAGAAAAAGTAAATACCTCCGGGAAAAATAAGTATCATCTTGCATTTTCCTACGGTATTGCAGAAATAACGCAGAACAAATCCCCGGAAGATTTTCTCAGAATGTCAGACAAGCGGATGTATGATATGAAAAACGAGCGAAAAAACAGATAAAAAGCGTAGTTGCCAAAAAAGAGCAAAGGTGTGCAATTTGCACATCTTTGCTCTTTTAAATTTACCTTTCCTCCCGGAAGTAAGCCTGTCCCAAGCTTGCAGGCGGCTGATTCTCCTGCTTATTGCGCTTGCTTGTCAGCACAAGCACGATAATTGTTACCACATACGGCAGCATCTTACAGAGTTCCTGTGTAGCACGGGTAAGTCCCGGCATGTAGATATAAAGGATATAAAGTCCTCCAAACAAGAAAGATGCCCAGATTGCATTGCCCGGATTCCAAAGTGCCAATATAACAACCGCAACCGCAAGCCATCCGCGGTCACCAAATCCATTGTTTGACCATGTTCCGCCAAGATACTCCATAACAAAATACAAGCCGCCCAGTCCGGCTATCGCTGCACCTGTAACCGTCGCCACATACTTATATCGGGATACATTGATACCTGCCGCATCCGCAGTCGCCGGGTCTTCTCCCACTGCGCGCAGATTCAAACCTTTTCTGGTTTTCATCAGGAAATAAGTCATACAAAGCGCCAGAATGACAGACAGATATGTCAAAAATCCGTAGGAAAACAGCAAATCTCCGACAACCGGAATCTCGGACAATACCGGAATCTGCGCCCGGAACGCCGCAGCAGTGGTCTGCACAGAAATCTGTCCGACTCCTCCGGCAAGCTTAGAAATAGAACCTCCAAAGAAATTACCAAAACCGGTTCCGAATGTTGTAAGTGCAAGTCCCACAACATTCTGGTTTGCGCGGAGTGTAATCGTAAGAAAGCTGTATATCAAACCGCCAAGTGCCGCTGCAACAAGTGTACATAGTATCGCAATCAAAAATCCGACAAATCCATTTGGGTTTTCTGTGCCATTCTCATAGAAAAATGCTCCCATAAGTCCGGAAATACCACCCATATACATGATGCCCGGAATACCAAGGTTTAAGTTGCCGGATTTTTCTGTGACAATCTCTCCGGTAGCTCCAAAAAGAATTGCCACCCCCTGACCGATTGCCTTTTGTATAAAAGTAAGAAGTAAATTCATAATCACCCTATCCTTTCTGCCACCACATTTTTTATTTATGATTTTTGCGAAATTCCAATCGGTAATTAATAAAAAATTCGCAGCCAATCAGGAAAAACAATAAAATACCAGTGATAATATCAGATGCGTTTTCATTCAGTCCAAACTGCGAGGCAATCTGAATCGAGCCCTGCTGCATAAACACCAAAAACAAAGATACCAAAACCATCGCAAGCGGATTGAACTTGGACATCCACGCCACGATGATTGCCGTAAATCCACGACCTCCCGCTGTACTCGTTGAAATCGTATGGCTCGCACCGCTGACAATCAAAGCTCCCGAGAAGCCACAGATGGCACCGGAAATCATCATGGTACGGATGATAACCTTTTTCACATCAATCCCTGCATAGCGTGCTGTATTCTGACTTTCGCCGACAACTGCAATCTCATATCCGTGCTTGCTGTATTTCATATAAATATGTACACCGATGGTAAGAATTGCTACCAGAATCACATTCAATCCATAGGTAGTTCCAAACACCTGCGGAAACCAGCCTTTCTGTCCTGCCGCACCAATCACGCCCACTGTGTTTGAGCCTGCCGGATTCTCCCAGAACACAATGCAGAAAGTAACAAGCTGCATTGCCACATAGTTAAGCATCAATGTAAACAATGTCTCATTTGTATTAAAATGTGCTTTAAATATTGCCGGAATCACGCCCCAAATCAATCCTGCCAGAGCACTCGCAATAAATATTACGATAAGCAACAGCCAGTTTGGCATCGCATCACCCGCATAAATCATCAGTGCCGCAGTCGCAATACCACCCATCAAAATCTGTCCTTCTGCACCGATATTCCAGAATCTCATTTTAAATGCCGGAGTCAATCCAACCGCGATACAAAGCAGGACAACGGTTTCCCGAATCGTTACCCACACACGGCGGTTCGTGCCGATTGCTCCATCAATAATTCCCAGATATACCTGAATCGGATTCTGCTTTGTAGCAGCTACAATAACAACCGCTGCCACAACCAGAGACAGGAGAACTGCTGCCGCGCGAATACTCCATGCTTTTCCTCTGGATATTGTATCCCGCTTCGTCATACGAACAAATGGTTCATTATTCATTTTTCTTTTTCTCCTCTCCGCTTCCTGTCATCATAAGTCCTAACTGTTCCTTTGTCGTACTTCTGGCATCCACAACACCGGCTACCTTTCCGCTGTTCAGAACAAGTATCTTATCGCAAAGTGCCAGCAATACATCCAAGTCCTCACCGACACAGATAACTGCTACGCCCTTCTTTTTTTGCTCATTCAAAAGATTATAAATTGTATAGGAAGAATTAATATCCAGACCTCGTACCGGATACGCAACCATAAGCACGGTTGGATTGCTCGCAATCTCACGACCAACCAGAATTTTTTGCACATTGCCGCCAGACAGACGGCTGACCGGTGTATCTACTCCCGGTGTGACAACCTCAAGCTGCTCCACTATCTCTTCTGCCAGTTTTTTCGGTGCCTTGCGGTCTGCAAAAAATCTTCCGCCTTCCTTGTAGCTTCGAATCATCATGTTGTCCGTCAAATCCATGGAGCCGACTAATCCCATTCCAAGACGATCCTCCGGCACAAACGAAAGTGTAATTCCAAGCTTTTTAATATCCTCTGCGCTCATCGCAGAAATTTTCTCCGTCTCACCCTCCGGTGAAAAATAGAAAATCTCACCGCTTTCAATCGGCTGCAGTCCCGCCACCGACTCTAACAATTCCTTCTGACCGCTTCCCGAGATACCAGCAACGCCTAAAATTTCGCCACTGTATGC
The DNA here is from genome assembly GCA_964484605.1 of uncultured Roseburia sp. Taxonomy (GTDB): domain Bacteria; phylum Bacillota; class Clostridia; order Lachnospirales; family Lachnospiraceae; genus Roseburia. Next base: position 3,387 of record CAZAGJ010000083.1, read on the forward strand.
ATTAAAAGATGCCTCCTTTAATACCTTAAGTCCTTCCTTATTACGGCAGGTGATACCACGCATTTCAATACGTTTCTCTGTCCCCTTCGGTTCCGTGCGGTTAATGTCAAGCGTCACCTTTTCGCCTACCATCATCTCTGTCAGCGATTCCACCGTTGCATCCGCTGTCTGTACGGTATCTATGTACTCTCCTTTTCTAAGAACCGCTACACGGTCTGATAACTCCAACACCTCATTGAGCTTATGTGTAATGATGATAATGGATTTCCCGGCAGCACGCATATTGCGAAGTACCGCAAAAAGCTTCTCCGTCTCCTGTGGTGTCAAAACCGCCGTCGGTTCATCCAAAATCAAAATGTCTGCTCCGCGGTAAAGTACCTTCACAATTTCAACGGTCTGTTTCTGCGATACCGACATATCATAAATCTTCTGTGCAGGATTTAAATCAAATCCGTACCGTTCCGTCAGTTCGGAAATCTCTTTTTCCACCTGTTTCATGTTCAGACGTTCCTTGCCCGGCAATCCTAAAATAATGTTCTCGGCGGCTGTCAAAATGTTAATCAACTTGAAATGCTGATGAATCATTCCAATACCGAGTGCAAAAGAATCCTTTGGCGAACGGATTGTAACTGCCTGCCCATTTACACGTATCTCTCCCTCGTCTGGAAAGTAAATTCCGGAAAGCATGTTCATCAACGTAGTCTTCCCACTACCATTCTCTCCTAAGATAGAAAGTATCTCACCTTTTCTCACAGTCAAATTTACATTGTCGTTTGCGACGACCTCTCCAAAACGCTTGGTAACGCCCTTAAGTTCGATTGCATTTACCGGTTCCACAATAGACCTCCTTTAAACATAAAACCGCGGAACTGCGGGAGGCTGCCCCTCCCGACGGTTCCGCTGATATTTATTTGTCTGCAAATATCACTTCGCAGATATTACTTATAGTTCTGTGTATTACTCTGTCACGGATGTAATTCCATCGATAATCAAATCAAATGCCGGTGCACTTGCAAGCTCTGACTCATGATAATATCCGTCAGATACATATGCCGCATACTTCTCATAGTCACCACCCTGTGCAATCAAGTCCTCCAAAGAAGAACCATCCACTGTCATATTGGCAGAATCAAACACATGAAGAGAACCATCCTTTAATGCTGCTTCAACTTCTGCAACCTTATCTGCTGTACCGTCCGCTATCGTTGCATCATTTAAATCTGTAATTCTTACTGCACCATCTGCATATCCCTGACACCAGTCAGTTTCAATAGCGTCTCCGTTCATTACGCACTCTACTGCATATGTGTAGTATGGAGCCCAGTCAATAGATGCGGATGTCAACGCACTGTTCGGAGCAACAGAAATCATATCAACATTATAGCCAACGCAAGGAACACCCTTTGTCTCACATGCGCTTGGAGCACCTGTGGTATCTGCGTGCTGGCTGATAAGTACACAGCCATCATCAATTAACTTTGTGGCAACTTCTGCTTCACCGGACATATCTGCCCAGCTGTTAGTATACTGAACTTCCATAGTTACACTTGGGCACACGCTCTTAGCTCCAAGATAGAAAGATGTGAATCCGGAAATAACCTCTGCATATGGGAAAGCGCCTACATAACCCATCTTTGCCTGAGCCTCAGTAATTGTTCCGTCTGCAATCATCTCATTTAACTTAAGACCAGCTACAACACCGGACACATAACGTGACTCATATACTGCTGTAAAATAGTTGTGCATATTTGCAAGTCCGGAGCTTGCTGCCTGATAACCTGTTGCATGGCAGAACTGAATATCAGGATACTCTGCTGCTGCCTGTAACATATATGACTCAAATCCAAAGCTGTTACCAAAGATAATGCTGCATCCCTGCTCTGCCAAATCAACAGCTGCATCATAGCAGGACTCATCCTCAGGAACAAGTGTCTTCTCAATTACCTGGTCTTCTGAAAGTCCAAGTGTCTGCATCATTGCATCAATACCTGCCATATGAGCAGCTGTATATCCCTCATTCTCATCACCGATATACATGATTCCAACCTTGATGTCAGAAGCTGCTGCCACTTCTGTACCGGTTGCAGCCGCTGTGCCATCTGCACTCTCGGCGTCAGAGCCACAACCAGCCAGCATAGAGATGGCAAGTCCCATTGTCAGTAATATACTCAATACTTTTTTCATTTTGTTTTCCTCCTGTATTCTCTTCAAAAATACAGGCATAATTTAGCATAGCAATTTCACAGCGTCAATAGTACTTTGTTCCAAATTTAAAGAAAAATCAAGTTTTTATAGAATTTTTTGTGTATTTATTAGCAACTCTAATATTATTGTTTTTCATACCTTATACATTTCTAGTACTTTCTTCCTCTTCGGACTTTGTCTTAAAAATATGAATGACTCCACGGTCATTTAAGCTTTTGGCAAAAGCAATCCCATAGGGCACGAAAAATAATCCCAGAATCCCCAAAAAATGCAGCCCCAAAATCATGCAGGGAAGCATTACCACCGGAGAAAGTCCCATCTGGCTTCCCACCAGACGCGGCTCTACGATGTTACGCACCACTGTAATCACCAGATACAATACCAATAGTCCTATCCCTACCTGCAGGTTTCCCGATGTAATCGCAATAATCATCCATGGAAGAAGCACTGTTCCCGTGCCCAGCACCGGAAGTATATCCAAAAAAGCAACAATAAAGGCTATTGTAAACGCTCCGTCAATCCCCAGCAGCAGGAAACCTGCCGACAGCTCCACATACGTCATTCCAAATATTAAAATATATGAAAAAATGCATTTTTTCAGCATTCCAAACGTATACGCCTGTATCTCCGTTACATTTTTCTTCCACCTTTCCGGTATCTGCCTCCCTAAAAATCCCCATATTTCATGAAATTCCAGTTCCATAAATACCGTCGCAATTACCCCAATCAGTATATTCATACATATTCCGGGAATGTTCAAAGCTGCATCTGACACACCGCTGATAACCTTTACCGAAACCCCGGACAGCATTTCTCCTGTCCGGCTTACAACATCCACTGAGGCAGCATCTGCTGTCTGGCGCATCGCCACATCCGTTCCTTGCAAAAATGCATTCAGCCAGCCACAACATCTCTGTATCATCGGAATCATCGTACCGCTCCAAAAATGTGTGATTTCCGTATAAAACTCCTGCACCAGTACTATCACTCTGCTCCCAAGAAGATAGATACCTACCGCAATCAGTACATAAAACAGTGCCACAACAACAACTGACACAAAGCTACGATTCAAATGCCCTTTCTCTGCTATATAGTCCACCGGAAACGAAAGCCCCCACGCCACAACAAATGCAATCACAAACGGAAGCAGTACCGAACCGACGCATTTAATAATCACAACAACCACACATAACCATATCAGCCAATATGCAGCCTGTATCAAGAATTCCCTCTGCCGCTTTATCCGCATGTCTCTATCCATACTGCCACCTCTCTCCGTTATCCTCACTATATAACTATATCCAACCTCCTTTATATCATTCTTCCCAAAAGACAAAAAACTAATAAAAAAGAAGAGGTTGTCGCATTAAGACAGCCTCTTCCAAACATTCTCTATGAATCCTCTAGTTTCAAAATATAAATGCAATTCGGTTTATCCACCTTAATCCTTTCGCCATGCTGTAATGAATAGCCTTCTTCATAGCGAATCTCGTAAGAGAAGATGTCATTGGAGTTGTTGTTTAGTGTGAGATAATGCTTCTCATCCGGATAGAATGCAAGCATCTTCGGATAATCACTGTTTACTTTTGTGGTAAACTTCTCTGACAGCATTCCCGTTGCACTATCAATCTCATAGCATACAACCGTATTTACCCCGGCATTACTGCACATTAAGTACTTACCGCTCTTAGAAACCTCCATTCCGGATGCAGCACACAGCATATCCTCCTTCTCCGTATTAGTGGTAACCTCTTGAATTTTCTCAAAAACAGGCATATCACCATCTACCGAATAACTGTAAACCTCAACCATATTAGAAGCTTCATAAAGTATATACGCATAGTGACCATCTCTGGAAAAACGAATCATACGTGGTGCAGCTTCCAGCGGTCCACGGACAATATCAACCAGCTTTATCTTGCCACGCTCATAATCCACACGATATACTTTTACCTGATCCAAACCATTATCCACTGCACAGAGGAACTTCTGATCCGGTGTCAATTTCACGCAATCCACTGCCGGTATAAAGTTACGCTGTGCAACACTTCTGCCAATCCCCTGATGGAATACACCATCTGCTATTTCTCCAATGCTGCCATCTTCCTCTATGCGCATCACACTGACACGTCCATCGTGATGTCCGCCAACGAAGAGATAACGATTCTCATCATCCACTTCCACATAGCAGCCTCGCATACCGCCAATCCACTGCTTATTAATTGGCTCCAAATCTCCATCCGGCAGAATTTTGAAGGACTCTACTCCCTCATCTGCAATGGAATATAAAAACTTGCGATTCTTAGATACGACTACATCAGATGGATTATTAATCGGAACAACCTTGCGCTCCTTTAACTTTCCTTCTTCCACATTCACATCATAAATATGGATTCCCACACTGTTCTCATGGGTATAGGTGCCCACATATGCAACATACTTTTCCTGTTTCATCGTCTTCCACCATCCTATTCTTTTCTGCGCAAAATGTCATACATATCCAACGGCTGTCCTAAATCAATATAAAGCACCTGCTGCGGATGCGGGGCAGACTCCATCTCTTTACCATCTTCATCCACAATCCGCTTCACAGTTACCATCAGATTCTCTCCGTTTGGCTTCATAACCTCAATCTCTTCACCCACAGAGAATTTATTCCTCTGCTCGATGCGGTAAAGTCCTTCTGCATTCTGCTCTCCTACAATACCTAAGTATGTATACTCTTTCACATAAGTGTTGTTGTCATAAATCTGAGCCTCATCAGACGGCTTTCCGAAGAAAAATCCTGTCGTAAACTGACGGTAAGTACAGTTTGATATTTGATCCAGATACCATGGCATATTCTTCTTATAAAGCTCCGGTGATTCCTCATAATCATCGATTGCTTTGCGGTAAGTTCTTGCCACAGTCGCAACATATAACGCTGTTTTCATTCTACCCTCAATTTTGAAACTGTCAATACCGGATTCCATCAGTTCCGGTATATATTCAATCATACAAAGGTCTTTGGAATTAAATATATATGTGCCGCGCTCATTCTCGTATACCGGCAGATATTCTCCCGGACGCTTCTCCTCCACAACAGCATACTTCCACCTGCACGGATGTGTGCATGCCCCCTGATTGGCATCTCTTCCGGTAAAATAATTCGATAACAGGCATCTTCCCGAATAGGAAATACACATTGCTCCATG
>CAZAGJ010000084.1:0-8247 GCA_964484605.1 uncultured Roseburia sp.
GAATAGTATAGACGAAAATAAGGAAAACCAATATAATATAGTATTATAATATAAGCATGTAGTCATAATTATTAGAAATAGGAAGAATAATATTTCTGATATTTAATAGCAGAAAATCAAAAAGGAGGACACAGTGTGAACTACTATGAAAGAGCACAGGAACTTAAAGACGAAACGATACAGAATCGTCGTTATTTCCACACAAATGCAGAGGTAGGCTTAGACCTTCCAAAGACAAAAGCTTACGTCATGGAGAAGTTGAAAGAGTACGGTTTAGAGCCACAGGAGTGTGGATATGGTGTTACAGCTACCCTTGGTAAGGTAGGAAAAACGATTTTACTTCGCGCAGATATGGATGCACTTCCAATGGCAGAGGAAAGTGGGTTGGATTTTGCATGTACGAATGGTAATGCACACACATGTGGACATGACTTTCATGCAGCTATGCTGCTTACAGCGGCTAAGATGTTGAAAGAGAACGAGGCTGAGTTAGAGGGAACAGTAAAATTTATGTTCCAGCCGGCGGAGGAGATTTTTCAGGGATGTAAGAACATGATAGAAAATGGCATTCTTGATGGCGTTGATGCTGCCATCGGATATCATGTATCTCCGGGTAAGATGCCGGTTGGTATCTATATGTACAATAACAAGACAACAATGATGTACTCTGTGGATGGTTTCAAGATTACTGTTAAGGGAAAAGGTTCTCATGGAGCATATCCACACATTGGTGTTGACCCAATTAACATCGGTGTACACATTTATCTCGCATTAGAGGCTCTTATTGCAAGAGAAGCAGACCCATCCAAGGCAAATGTTATGACGATTGGACATTTTGAGGCAGGTACAGCAAACAATATCATTCCCGAGACAGCATTGCTTGAAGGTACACTTCGTACAAACAATCCGGATGAGAGAAAGAAGCTTGTTACACGTATGAAAGAAGTTGCTGCAAAGACAGCAGAAGTATATGGTGGAAGTGTTGAGATAGAGATGGTTTCTGAAGTACCGCCACTTATCTGCAATCCGAAGCTGACGGACGAAGTTGTTGGATATATGCAGGAGTTAAATATTCCGGGCGCGATGCCGTATCCGGGAGTTGAAGCAAGTGCTTCGGAGGATTTTGCATCTGTTGCAGAGAAAGTTCCATCTGTATTTATGTATCTATCTGCCGGATATTTGGACGAAAGAGGTGGTTATGCAGCGCATAATCCCAAAGTACAGTTCAACGAGGATGTTTGTCCGATTGGGTCTAGTTGTTATGCACATTGTGCAACACAATGGTTAAAAAATAATAAATAAAACCTGTGAAACAAAAAGTCAAAGGAGAAAAGTTATGTCTAATCTGCAACAGCCGGCAGTAGCAATTCCACTGCCAAAAGGAAAGAAAAATGCCGTACAGTGGGGATGTGTATGTATGATGCTCTCCGTTGCAATGTATGGGCTTGTATTCGCAACTTTAACATCACCGATTCTAGAAGAAATCAACGCAATGGAGTATGTAGCTTTATTCTCTATTTTTGCTGCACTGGGCGTTTCTATTATGACACCTATCGGTGGTAAGCTTGGTGACTTAATCGGGCGTAGAAACATTGTTGTAATTCCCGGTATCGTCTGTGCAGCGGCAGGTATCGGTATTGCATTTGTACGTTCCTTGTGGCCGCTTATGGTTCTTCGTCTTATCGTATCTCTTGCGCAGGGTGCTTTTACTGCGGCTCCTTATATTATTGCAGGTCTCATTAATGAGAAAAAGGATGTGCCAAAGGCTATGGGTATGTTAGCAACAGCTATCGCTGTTGGTGGATTTGGTGGTTCCATTATTGCCGGTATCTTAACAGATATGGGTATGATGACAGCAGCTATTCTTATGCCTGCAATTCCACTTATTATCGGTGTCATATTGATTGGCATTAACCTTCCTAATATTAAGAAAGAAGGCGAGGTTACAATCGATGCTGCCGGAATTATTACACTGGTTGTTGCACTTTGTGGTATCCTTCTTGCATTGAATTTTGGTGCATCCTTGGGATGGAATAATCCGGTTATCCTTACAGGATTCGTCATTGGAATCATAGCACTTATTGCACTGGTCAAAATTGAGGAAAAAGCTGCAGATCCTCTTATTCCGTTAAAACTGTTCAAAAATAAGAACTATGTTGTTTTGCTGGTTGTTGGATTTATCTGCTATTTCTATCAGAACGCAATGAATGTATATGCTCCGATTGGTGCTATTCAGGTAATGGGCGCCACAACAGGTATGGCAGGTGCACTTCAGATGCCACGTACGATACTTACCATGATTCTTCCGACCATAGCCGGAGCATGGGTTGGTAAGAGAGTATCTAATAAGTGGAAAGCCATGGTGATTGGTACATTGTTTGTGGCAATCCCAATGATTATGATGGGATTCACGACACCTGATACCTCAATTATAATTTATTTTGTTGCTTTAACAATTACGGGTATTGCAGAGGGATTTCGCTGTGTATCTATCACTCCGGCAGCACAGGCGACTTTAGAGCCGCAGGATATGGGTATCGGTACATCTCTTGTAAATTTTGCAAACTCACTTGCCGGAACAATCGCAGCCGCAGTTTTTGGTGTTGCTTACAATATCAATACCGCATCAGATGCAACAGATATTGTGAATATTCAGGCAGGTGTCAATGCGGTATTCTGGGTAGCCGGAATTATATCTATGGCAGGTTTTGTGATTGTAATGTTCGTGGTAAGACCAACCATGAAAGATGAAGATTAGAAGCATTTTAGTTGTGTTATACATAAAAAAGAGGCTGTCACATTGAGAAATGATATACGAAAATTTCTCAATGCGATAGCCTCTTTATAGTAGATAAAGTATTATGCTCTATAATCGTCAAATTTTTTAATAAACCTATGCGAATAACTGTATCACAATCATAGCAATCCAGAACAGGAAGAATAATCCCATTCCGATATTTAAGATAGTAGCGGAAAATCGTTTTCCCTTAGGAATCGTAATCTCACCAGGCAGCAGGCGGAATTTTTTTGCATTAACAATAAAAAGGATGATTCCGGCAAACGAAATGCCTAACAATATAAATGCATAGATAAAATATACGATAACTTTTGACATATTAGTCATCATATATGGCATTAATAAAGTCGGGTCGTTTAATGCTTCAAGAAAATCCGGTCCGACAAATTGCAGCATAAATACACTAAGAATAGAACCAAGGAAATTGATTGCCATATGCAATAAAATAGTATAAATAATTTTCCCGGTTTTTACATAGATAAAGGCAAAACATATGCCGAGGGTAAATGCATAAGCAAACTGATTGAGATTGCCGTGGAAAAGACCAAACATTAATCCGGAAAACAGCACGGCAGTACCTTCACCGTATGCAGCAGTACGGTCAACCAACATTTTGCGAAAAATAAGTTCTTCGGCAATTGGCGCGCAGATAACCATAATAAAGAAGTTTACCGGAAGATTGGATGATGTGGCAACTTCAAGCATTGTGTTGCTGACAGGACTTCCTTTTAATACACCAATAAACTGTGTGAGAAAGGTTCCTAACAGATTGCTGAGATACATAGCACCGTAACATATCAAAAATGCGATAAGCCACTGACCGACGGACATTTTCTTTGACGCAATGTGTGATGCCGGAACTGTGCGGAGCAAAAGGGCAGTCAGTGGAATTGCAATCAGATACATAGGAAGCATTGTAATCAGGAGTGCAGAAGCGGTGTCAGACAAAAGCTCCGGATTAATCATATTTGCAATTGCAGACGCACCATACTGTATACCGTAAATCAGCAGAGTTCCTATAAAGAACATCAGACCAAGTTTGGAAAAATGCTTCTTTGCTGAAGAAATGGTTGTTGTAGAGTCACTTTGTGTAAATTCATTTTCCATAATAAATCTCCTTATTTCGCAATTGACAACTTTACTTGTCACAGCCATTATACAGTTGACAAGAAAAGTTGTCAATATCTATTTTGGAAAATGTCAGGAGACCGAAAATTATAAAAAATTTGCCACGTAAACTATCATCTCACAGGCGTGCGACAACTCAGCAATCGAATATAGTGATTGGCTTCACGAAGCACATGGTCTGCGAGTAATGGTAAAATGATAGAAGAAATCTTATTATCTAAAATACCTTCTGTACCGGAAATCTTAAAGTCGCGATATTTTTTTGTCTCTGACAGAGAAGCCAGGGCGGCAGCCCGACAGTCCTGATGTCTTGCCTGCTCTAAAAGCTTTTTATAATCGCCGGCAAAATCATTTGCGGTGGCAATCAGTTCCTCTTCGGACGGGTCAAGGAGTCCGCGGATGAAAAGTGCGTGTTCCAGCATAATCTGATTCCAGAAACATTCTGTTTCACACAGCCGCAGGGCTGAGATTCGCCGTCCGTGTGTCAAATCATCAAGGATGGAGCGATACTTTTTTGCTTCTCGCAGAATATGTTCAATTAACAGCGGATAATTAGAGGTAAACAACTCACCCTTATTCACATCATTTAGGATAGTTTCTTTGAAATCTATGAAATCATTTAAAAGTGTCAGAGAGCGCTCGTTCAGTGCCATGACGGCAGAGGTCAGTTCCCGTAAATCAGTTCTGACAAATCCGGGCTGTAGTGACAACTGGTGTTCTGAGATACGGCTGTCAATTGGAATGCCGGTAAGAATAGAGGTTTTTTGTTCAGCGGGTATGGTGAATTCTGTGACAAGTTCACCGGATTGAATGATGCAGGGATTGATTCTGCCACAGGCAAGTTCTGTAACATCTCGCAGGAGAATCTCAAATTGTTCACGGAAAAAGTCTGCTGTTTGTATCTGCTCTTTATTTTTGCATGGAAAACCTGCTTGTAGAAAAAGTGCGTGCTCGCGCATGATACGTGCAAAAAATAAATGGTTCTCTATGGAAGCGATAGCATAATTCAGCATAAAAATACATACCTTTATAGTTTTGGATTCTATATAATATATGTAAGGAACAGAATATGTGAGAAAATTTTTTTCTTATGCAACAAAATACGGCTTTTATCTGTCTTATAAGATAAAAGGAATATCATAATGGCTTTACATTATTTGCGCAAATAACAAAAGATGGGCGAGGTGGCTTATGGAAAATTACTTAAAGCTTGTAAAACGGGCAAAGCAGGGAGATACAGAAGCCTTTGCGTCTCTGTACGCAGGGATTTATGAAAACATGTATCGTTTTGCCCTCTATACATTAAGGAATACCTCCGATGCGGAGGATGTCGTCAGTGAAGCGGTCATGGATGCGTTTGCATCTATCAGGAAATTGCGCTCGGAGGAGGCATTTAAGAGCTGGATATTTCAGATTCTCTCCAATAAGTGCAAGGATAAACTCCGGGAATACAGTAAGAAAACGTATGAACTGGATTCTGAGGCGGTATCGGAGAAGCAGGGTATTTTAGACACCGAAGAAGGAGCCATTGTCCGGAAAAGTTTTTTTGACCTGGAAGATGAAGAGCGAATCATTATTGGTATGCATCTCTTTTGTGGCTATAAGAGCCGTGAAATAGCAGAGATTCTACATATGAATGAGAACACGGTGCGCTCGAAAGAAAGTCGTGGACTAAAGAAGCTGGCAGCCAGATTGGAGAGTTGAAGATGCAGAGCAGGTACCGGAAATAAGGCAATGCACAAATGATGAAACAGAGTAACCGTAAAAAATAAGAAATGGAAAATGGAGGTTGATTATGACAGAGAAAGATTTGTTAGAAAAAATCAAATCATCCGCAGAAGAGATAGAAGTGCCGGAGAGTTTGTCACCGGATATCATAAAGAAAAAATTGGATGAAACAGTGCCTGTAAATTCTGAACAGGAATGTACAGACAGTACAGATAATACAGATGAAGAAAAGATTGTATCAATATCAAGAAAGAAGCGCTGGTACACAAACAGAAAAGTGGTAGCAGTAGCAGCAGTGATGCTTTTGGTGTGCACAACAGGAGCAGTGGCAGCAACACAGAACTTTGGCGGATTGACAGGCGACACATCTGCAGAAAGTGTGGAGATGGCAAGTGTTGAAAATATAGTAGAATCTGCCCCGGTAGCGGAGAGAGAACTCTCCACGGAGGAGGAAGCCGCAGAGTCGGAAGAGAAAGTAGATGCAGGTGAGATGTACGTTGTGGCAGAGAATTACGGAGAGGTCTATGATGTATTAAAAGGACCGAGAGAGTCTATGTGGGATACATTGTTTAGTGGCTCAACTGAAGGCGTAGGTATGACAGGTGCAGCGGAAGAGATTGCTGTTGAGGAGAGTGCAGCAGATTTAGGTGCAACAGCAGAAAATACAACGGCAAGCCAGGCAAAGAGTGGTGATGAAGATTATTCCAAGACGAATATTCAGACGGAAGGCGTGGATGAGAGTGACATTATCAAAACGGATGGTGATTACATCTATGTAGTGGATGATGATACTGTTAAGATTATAGATATCCGCGGTACAGAGATGCAGGAATGTGGAGAAATTGATATTTCTCTCCGCAGTGCAGCAGATAGTGTGGTAGAAATATACGTGGATGGTAGTATTTTGAATGTGATCGTGCAGAGAGAGACGGCAAAGCTGCAGGAGGAAGACGAGACTACTTATGTGACAGAATCTGTGGTTGCCTGCGAGGTATATTCCATCGATACAAATATAGAGACGGAACTGCTGACTTATGACATCAGCAATCGTAAACAGCCGGAACTGCGTGGAAGTACGATACAGGATGGTTCTTATTATACCTCACGCAAGGTGGGTGATATCGTATATCTGTTTACACAAAAGTATATGGAATTGCCGGAGATGGCAAAGGCGGAAGCGATTACAGATGAGGAAATTGCAAAATGGATTCCGACAGTCAATGAAACGGCAGTGGCTGCTGACTGTATTTACCTGCCGGAGCAGGGCGAATGTGGACTTCTTATATCCTCAATAAATGTGGAGAAGCCGGACAAGGTTGTGGATAACGCACTTGTTTTGAATGATTATGTGAATATTTATGTCAGCACAAACGCTATCTACCTATATGAAGCGGATTATAGCGGTAGTGGAGTTGCCACACAGATTGCAAAATTCCGTTTTAACAAAGGAGCAATCAATGCAGTGGCTGCGGCAGCTGTAAAGGGAGAGATATACGATACCTTTGCAGTCAATGAATATCAGGGCAGCCTTCGCGTGCTGACAACAGACTGGAGCGGTAGTGAGGAAGAAAATCAGCTATATTTGTTGGATGAGAAATTAATTGTTACCGGAAAACTTACAGGAATTGCCAAAGGTGAACAGATTTATGCTGCAAGATATCTGGGAGATATGGTGTACTTTGTGACTTATCGGAACACAGACCCGCTTTTTGCTGTGGATTTGTCAGATGAAGAAAATCCGAAGATTCTCTCAGAACTCAAGATTACCGGATTTTCTGAGTATCTCCATTTCTGGGGAGAGGATAAGTTGGTGGGCATCGGCTATGAGACTGATCCGGATACAGGAGAGCAGAAGGGATTAAAGCTTTCCATGTTTGATATTTCTGACCCGGCAAATCTTATGACAGTGGATAGCTGTGTCATTGCGTATGTGGATTATAGTCCGGCACTCTATGATTATAAGAGTGTATTGGCAGATGCAGACAAAAATCTGCTCGGTTTTGCAACGGAGACATACGGCAGAGACAAAAAATGCACATATCAGATTTTTACATGGAAGGATGATGGTTTTGAATCGCTTATGCTGGAAAAGCTGAACGATAACAGTGAACTTAGCGAGTATCGCGGCATTTATGTGGGAGATATGTTTTATCTGGTAAATACACATGAGATTACATCCTACGACATGGAAAAAAATTATGAGAGACTTCAAACCTTAAAGTGGTAATTACAGTAGAAATGTAAAGAGCGGTAATGAAAGAAGAGACAGTAAGCTGACGGTAATGTAAACTGAGACTTGACGGAAACAGGTTCGCTTTGATAAAATCTTGATGTGAGAAAGATGTTCAGATATTTTTGCAGAGAGCTTCATAAAAGACAAAAATCTGCATAGAATAAGAGCAGAACAGATTTTATAAGGCGACTTAGCCAAGTGGTAAGGCGTGGGACTGCAACTCCCTGATCGTCGGTTCAAATCCGTCAGTCGCCTCTATAAGAAAAGAGGATGTCGCATAAGACTTAATGCGACATCCTCTTTTTCACTTTATAGGAAATTTCTCAAATCGTCAGAAATAGTGTATAATGGATTGGAAATA
>CAZAGJ010000085.1:0-7960 GCA_964484605.1 uncultured Roseburia sp.
CTCTGTTAAGCGGTATTCGCGTGGTGTCATGTGATATGTTTTTTTGAAACATTTATAAAAATGTGTAGTGTTTGAAAAATGCAGCAATTCCATAATTTCGGAAATAGAGAGTGTGGAGTTGCATAATAAATACGCTGCTTTTTTCATGCAAAAAGTCTGTCCATACTCGAAAAGACAGAGATTAGTATACTTTTTGACAATAGTATTAATGTAATTTCCACTATAATGTAAGGCTTCTTCTAATTCCGAACGTGTGATTCGACCATCGGTATCTTCCAATAAATGACTGATATGTGTAAACAATAAAAAATCATTATCACTTTCGATGTGAATTTGCGTAAAATGATAGTTTTTATCATCTGCAAGATAGGCCAAAAGCTCCAAAAGCATGCCTTTAATTACATAGGTAGAGCCGAGCTGTGGATACATAATTGCGCGCAAAATATTATCGGTAAGGGAGTGAAGAACGCGGTACCAGTCTTTGTTATTGAGTGTAGGAAGGAAATCGAGATATTCTTTGGTGTCATCATTTTCCAAATTGGTAATCATAAAATTAAGCAGGGAATTTGTCTCAGGCTGTTCGTATTCCGGGAAATACACGTTATGTTTATCAGTTGCGAGGTGCTTAATGAGTTCTTTGGATAAGCCGATAAAAAGGATATTTGCGTCGGAATGAAAGCTTTCTTTGTGGATGATATTTCGATTCATAAGACAACAGCTGCCACTGTGGATTGTATAATTGGTTTTTTCAATCTGCTGATGAATTTCGCCATCTAGAACAATTAAAAGCTCATAAAAATCATGGAGATGAGGGACTCTTGCGTTAAAACGTGAAATTTCAATGCCGTTTTGAAAATGATAAAAATTATTCTCAAGGGGAGAAACCATGAGTATGTTGGCATAATCTGTTTCCCCGACACCGCTGCAAGTTTCCAAAGTGAACTGTATCGGTGCTAAAATTTTGAGATAGGAATTGATTTCGCTATTTGAATTTTCTTGTTTGATTATATTTTTTACCGTATAGGACATATTTTTTGCCATCATGTTTCCCCTTCTTTGAAATAGAATTCACGAATATGATAAAAAATCTTGCTATATTATAACACATCTGTCATATCCGTGCGAACCAAAATTCATTATTATAAAGACATGCCGGCAAGCATTGTTACGCAATGTGAAGTAAGCGTTGTTTTTTCGAGCAAGTAAAACGAAAAGACTAACTGTCGAATAGGGAGGTTACAAAAATAATGAAGGAAAAAGAAACAAAGTATTTAAAATGGTATCAAAAAATTGCATATGGTGCAGGAGATTTGGCATCTAATACCAGTTATGGTCTGGTGTCGAGTTTTGTACTGTTGTATCTGTCGGATACCATGGGACTCAGCACTGGAATTATTGGAACACTGATGCTTTTATCAAAGGTTTTAGATGGTATTTCAGATGTCATCTTTGGAAATATGATTGACCGCACAAAGTCAAAATTAGGGAAAGCCAGACCATGGATGTTATATGCACAATTGGGAGTTTCTTTGTGCTTGATTTTACTCTTTTCCATTCCGGGTAGTATGGGACAGACGGCACAATATGCATATTTCTTTGTATTCTATACAGCGTTAAATGCGATTTTTTATACTGCAAACGGAATTGCATATTCTACACTTTCTGCGCTTATTACCAGAAATAAAAATGAACGTGTACAGTTGGGCTCTATACGCTTTATGTTTGCAGTAGTTACAAATATTGTTATGGGATTTTCGGTGACAAACGGAGTCGCTGCATTTGGCGGTGGCGCTGCAGGATGGCGGATGGTTGCTATTATTTGTGCAGTAATCGGTCTTGTGGTAAATACGATAAGCTGTCTTTGTGTAAAAGAACTACCAGAAGAAAATGTTGTTGCAGAAAATGAAGAAAATCAGGATGATAAAGTGAGCTTTGGTCAATCCATAAAACTGCTGCTTAGCAACAAATATTATCTGTTGATTCTTGCGATATATGTTGTTTACTATTTTATGAGCAATCTTACAACAGGTTCTGCAATTTATTTTATGGAAAATGTATTGGGTGATGGTTCATTGCTTGGAATGTTTTCTATGATGAAAATGTTTCCGGTTATTATTGCACTTGTTTTCACACCGATGCTGGTAAAAAAGACAGGAAGCATGCAGAAAGTAAACTTCTGGGGATATTTGATTAGTGATGTACTTGGTATTTTCCTGATTTATTTTGCATTACAAAAGAATTTATCTATGATGCTCTTGTTTATGTTTTTGAAGGGTGTGTTTGCAGGAACATTAACGGGAACGTTAAATGCGCTGATTGCAGAGATTAGTGGATATACACTGCGTACCAAAGGTGTGCGGATTGATGGTATGATGTTTAGCTGTTCTTCACTTGGAGTCAAAGTTGGAGGCGGCATTGGAACAGCTGCGGTGGGCTGGCTTTTGGAAGCAGGAGGATATGTCGGAACAGCTGCTGAACAGACAGAAAGTGCCATCAATATGATTTTCAACCTATATATTACATTCCCGGTAATTCTGGGTATTGTGATTACTGCTTTGCTGGCATTTTTGAAAGTGGAAAAGGAAAATAAAAGGATTGATATGGAAAGGAACTAAGAAATGAAATGTCTTACATTTAATGAGGGATGGACATTTGAGAAGGCAGATAAAGATTCGCAATTAAAGGCATTTCAAGGGGCAAAGGAATCTCTAAATGTTACGTTGCCTTATGATGCGATGATTCGGGAAAAAAGAGAAAAAGATTGCCCGTCCGGTGCACAAAGTGGATTTTATCCGGGGGGAACTTACATATATGAAAAAGTATTTTCTGCTCCGGAAGACTGGAAAAATCAGGATGTATGTCTGGAATTTGAAGGAATTTATGGAAATACCCGAATTTGGATAAATGGTGTACTTGCTGCAACTAATAAAAATGGCTATATTGGCTTTTGCGTAGATATAAAACCATGGTTATTATACGGTCAGGACAATACCGTCAAAATTGATGTGGATAATAGCTGTCAGCCAAATAGCCGTTGGTATACCGGCTCTGGTATATACAGAAATGTAAATCTATTGATTGGGACAGGCGTATATATACCAAAAGATAAGCTTAGAATAACGACTTTGTCTGTTAGGGACGAAGTGGCAGTAATGAATATCTGTGCTGAATTAAAAAATATCACTGGAGTAGGTACAGAGGCAGAATGTCTGATAGAACTTTCGCGGAATGGGAAAGTGGTATCACAAGAAAAACAAAATGTAGTATTTATGAAAAATCAGACAGAAAATCTAAGATTGCAAATGTCTGTTCTGGAACCGGAAACATGGAGTACACAGAATCCTAATTTGTACGAATGCCGGATACAGACCAAGATAGAAAACAAAGTTTGTGACAATACAATCGAAACATTTGGAATACGCACACTGGCGTTAGATGCAATCAAAGGATTTCAGATGAATGGAGAAACTGTAAAGCTAAGAGGGGCATGCATTCATCACGATAACGGTATTATAGGTGCAGAAACATTTTATGAAGCAGAATGGTATCGTTGTAAGCGGCTAAAGGAAGCAGGGTTTAATGCAATCAGAAGTGCACATCATCCGATGAGCAAGGCTATGTTGGATGCTTGTGACAGATTGGGAATGCTTGTTATGGATGAACTGACGGATATGTGGGACAGACATAAAAATCCATATGATTATGCGGATATATTTGAAACAGAGGCAGAAGAATGGATTACACATATGGTTACCAAAGACTATAACCATCCATCGGTCATTATTTATTCTGTGGGAAATGAGATTCAGGAAGCAGGTACGAAGCAAGGTTCTGGAATAAATCGTTTCCTGTGTAATAAGGTTCATGAATTGGATGCGACAAGATACACGACGAACGCATTAAATGGATTAAATTGTGCAGGAAAACGACTTAGAGTGATTATGAAGGATGTTGCGGAGCACTTTGATATGAATACACAGAGCGGTGGAAGTGGTGGAGGAAGCAATGCACTCAATAGTTTTATGAGTCTGATGAGCGGAGAAAGAGGAGACTTCTTTGCAAAACATCCGCTTGTAACAGAGGCATTAGATGAATGCGCACAGAGCTGTGATATTACGGGACTAAATTATTTAAGTGGACGATACCTGCTTGAGCATGAATTACATCCCGGAAAGACAGTTCTGGGTACGGAAACTTATCCAGCCGATATAGAAAAGCTGTGGGCATTGGTAGAAAATAATCCTCATGTGATTGGGGATTTTACATGGGCAGGATATGATTATATCGGTGAAGCCGGTGTGGGAATTTTTCATTATGATGGTAAGGAGAATTTTTCAAGCATTTATCCGGAGCGTTTGGGCTATATAGGAGACATTGATTTAATCGGGAATCGCAGACCGATTAGTTTCTTTAGAGAGATAGTGTATGGTATGACAAAGCAGCCGTTTATAGCAGTTGAACGGATGGAGCATGCCGGACAGACAGCTGGAAGGACAGCATGGATGTTTAAAGATAATATCTGCAGTTGGACATGGCATGGGTATGAAGATCAGACTGCAATTGTGGATGTGTATTCGTCCGGAGATGAAGTGGAACTTTTCTTAAATGGAACTTCCCTGGGAAGAAAGGCGGCAGGCAGAGAAAACCATTTTACTGCGGTATATGAGGTTTCATATGTTCCCGGAACGCTTTGCGCAGTTGCATATTCTGAGGGAGAAAAGATTGGTGAGTATCAGATTCATACAGCGAATGAAGTCTGTAAATTGCATTTGGAAAAAGTTTCCGAAAACGAGCAGGACATCGCATATGTAAAAGTGCGGCTGGAAGATGAGCATGGATTGCTCAATATGCAGGAACAAAAGAAGGTTCATGTACAGATTACGGGGAATGGACAGCTTGAGGGCTTTGGTACGGCAGCGCCATCAAGTGAAGAAGACTATTTCGCAGATGAAGTAACCACATATGATGGATATGCAATGGTGGCAGTGCGTTTGAATGCAGCGGATAAAAATTCTCCGGTATCTGTCAGATGCTGGGCAGAAGGATGTGAAAAAGCAGAACTTATGATTGTGTGAAATGATTGTGGAGTAAAAATAAGTGTAGGGCAGAGCATGGCGGTGGCTATGTTCTGCTTTTTCTTTTGAAATATAATTGACATTATGTAACGAAGATTATATAATGCTAATTATAAAAAGGAGAAAACACATGCCACCAAAAGTTAAAATAACTAAGGAAATGATTATAAATGCCGCATTTGAAATTACAAGAGAAAATGGAATTGACGCTGTAAATGCAAAGAGTGTGGCAAGTTATTTGAATTGTTCGACACAGCCTGTTATGTATAATTTCGCAACGGTTGAAGAATTGAAGTTGACTGTTTTTGATAAAGCATTTGCATATATGAAAGAACAGGTAGTCTTTCCGAAAGGGAAAAAGAGCAAATATCCAATGAGAGAAGTAGGATTAGACTATATTTCATTTGCAAGAAGCAATCCTAATTTGTTTAAATTGCTTTTTGAATCTTCGTATTGTGAAAGATGTCCGGTAGATGATTTTGGTGTGGATTTGGATTTTCAGCCTGTAATCGAAGCGTTCGCAGAGTTCTTAAACACGAGCGTGGAAGAAGCCAGAGCAGAGTGGCTGATTCGCTATTATATGGTTCATGGAATTGCAAGCCGGATTGTGAATCAAAAGGTTGATTATTCGGATGAACAATTGCTGGAATTTATGGTTCGGTTTGATTCCGGCAGAATGTAATATGAAGGAGTGTTATTGTAAGTAGCCAGACGCTAAGACGCAGAGCTAATACTTAAAGAGAAATGGATTGGTTCTGTTTTTTATTTATCGGAAAGGAAAAAGGATGGAAACAGGAAGACTGATTTTAAGATGATATGTTACATCTGATTTTCAAGATTTATATGAATATCTTTCTGATTCTGAGGTGGTGAAGTTTGAACCATATAAACCGATGGCACTGGTAGAGGGAAAAGAAAATCTTGAATGGCGAATCGCTACAGATGAAATGATTGCTGTTGAACTGAAAGAAAATCATAAAATGATTGGAAATATCTATTTGGGAAAAAGAGAATTTGATTCTTTGGAATTGGGATATGTGTTTCACAGAGCCTATTGGGGCAGGGGATATGCGTATGAAAGTACACAGGTTTTGTTAGAGCAGGCATTCAGACAGGGAATACGTAGGATTTATGCAGAGTGTGATCCGTTAAATACTGCTTCATGGAAATTGTTGGAACGCTTGGGATTTGAGAGAGAAGCCTTTTTTAGAAAAAATGTATTTTTCTGGAAGAATGAGAATGGTACACCTATTTGGAAAGATACCTATGTATATGCCAAGTTAAAAGAAATACAAAAATGACGAAGGGAGAAACCGGCTGTGAATATTTTTAAAGATACCATGTCAGAAATGACATATGAACAAATTGAAAAATTAGTGGAACAGGATGCAATCGTGCTATTTCCGGTAGGAATCATAGAAGAACACGGACCGCATCTGCCGCTTGGGACAGATATTTATTTGGCTTATAGGCAGGCACATGATGTCTGGGAAGAACTGAATGCAATGGGTATTCCGTCTGTGATTGCACCACCGTTTTATATGGGCGGGGTACAGGCATTGACAAGACATTTTCCGGGAACATTTGCTTTTACTAAAGAAACGATTATGGCATGTATTGAGGAATATCTTGAAAATCTTGACAGATTTGGGTTCAAACATGTGATATTTTTTAATGATCATGGAGATGAACTTCATATTTCAGCAATTGTAAAAGCCATAAAGAATGCCAATCGGAGGTTAAAGCTGATGGCTTATTGGATGGAATACGAGTATGAATTGAAAGAACATGGTTTTTCCGGTGAGGAGGATTATCTTTTAAAGCTTACAACCATGCCGTTTGAAGAAATGTTCCAGATTAGCAGAATGCTTGAGGATGAATTCGATGTTCATGCAGGTGCATTCGAGACAGCTGCTATGCGAGAGATATATCCTAAAGCCGTTAGGGAAGATGAACTTGCAGAATTAAGACCGACATTTTTAAGAGGAGACCAGATTGAAAAATGGTGTCAGGGAAATGTGGAGGATAAAAATCTTATTCCAAATGGTTATGTAGGAGCACCGGCAAGCAGCCAATATATCATAACCAGATTAAAGGAGGCAGACAGGCGAATTGCAAAGGATATAGCCGGATTCGTGTAAACGAGGATAAGGCTCTTGCAGAGGATGGACAGGACAAGGATAGAAGATGAGTGACAAGCATAGAAGAAGGATTAAAGGTATTGGAAAGCATGGTGTAAGAAAGGCGTATTTATCACAAGTGACAGAACATGTTTGTTTATAAATAAACATGAGGTTGCAATCAAAAATTGATACATCTATTATAAAAATGATGGTCTTGAAGGAGGAAAATTTATGTGCAAAAGATATGTTATTGCTCAGTAGTCTGAGCTTAAAATTAAATGAATAGTTAAGCTCAGATGAATCCCCGCATAATTATAGGAGGATTAAAATGAG
This sequence comes from uncultured Roseburia sp., assembly GCA_964484605.1. Classification (GTDB taxonomy): domain Bacteria; phylum Bacillota; class Clostridia; order Lachnospirales; family Lachnospiraceae; genus Roseburia. Next base: position 7,532 of record CAZAGJ010000085.1, read on the forward strand.
CTATATCAGTGCAGAAGAGGTTCTGCCAAAAGAATTAATAGAAACTATTCAGCAGTATGTTAGTGGAAAAAACATATATATTCCATGCAAAGAGAAGAAAGTCTGGGGGAGTCAGACTAAAACAAAGCAATATTATAAATTGCGAAACCAAGAAATATGTATGAAGCATAAGAATGGAGTTTCGATAAAAACACTTGCAACTACATATTCCCTTACGGAAAAGAGCATACAAAGAATCATAAGAACAACTAACGGAATGGATGTGCTGGTTCCATGAGCTTGAATCCGCAAAAAGTATATCATCGCTGTGGGGGATGTGGAAAGAAGCAGGAGTTTGTTAATTCGGGAAAGTTCAGAGTCAATGCGAATGGTAATCGTGTTGATGTATGGCTTATATACAGATGTAAAAAGTGCAAACATTCTTGGAAT
>CAZAGJ010000086.1:0-7431 GCA_964484605.1 uncultured Roseburia sp.
TATGCGCGAGTGGCTCAGTTGGTGGAGCACGACCTTGCCAAGGTCGGGGCCGCGGGTTCGAGTCCCGTCTCGCGCTCTAACAAAAAAGATACATCAGATGATGTATCTTTTTTTACGAGTCCTGCCGGACTCGGACTTATATTTTTCTATTATTTGGTAAAATATCTCGGATTAAATCCATCGACCTGAATATTTTTCATCATGGCTTTAAAAATATTGATATCGAAATTATCACCCATGCAGAAAACTTCATAGTCCACACCTAAGTAGGATAAAAGCAATCCCGTTTCCTGATAGCCGTTACGCAGATAAAAATTTCTTCTTTTTTCACGTTGCTCATAGTTCGATGCATTTTTATCCAACATTTCAAAATCAACGGTGTGTATTTTATTTGGATATTCTTCTCTCAATGTTTCGATGGCTCGGCTACCATAACCTTTACTGCGACTATTTTCATCAATCGCAAGGAAAAACAGATATGCCATATTGGGGTACGTCTGTACCACCATAAATCCTACAAATTGCTCTGCATCCGTCAACAAAAGGAAATCAAAATCATCTGACTTTGACATTTTTGCTAATTCTGTCGGTGCAAGATATTCCTCTGGCGAAAATGCTTCCTTTGCTAGTCGATTTATCTCATTCCAATAACAGTTATTTTCTGTAACGTGTTCTGTGGTTAATCTCATATTGTCCTCCAAATTGGCACTTTATAACTTAGACTTTCCTATATATCTTTCCATAGTGTTTTTGTCCTTTGTCACGTATAAATAAAGAAAAAATTACATGACGTAGTATAACATAAAATAGCATAATAGGCAGTTTCTTTGTTTAAGATACAATAAAAGGCGGGAATCTCCCGCCTTAACCTAGCTACTATTCACTTCACGAATTAATTCATCTCATTCAAAATACATCTTACCTCAGATTCCAATTCCGGCAAATCCGATTGTATAGTATCCCATGCCGACTCATAATCCAAATTAGAATACTGGTGTGCAAAAATGTCCCGGATTCCACCCCAAGCTCTCCATGGAACTAAACACTCCTTTTCTCTCAATTCAACTGAAATAACCTTGCAAAGTTCTCCAATTTGAAGGATACACATACAACATGCATTTTGAAATACCGATACAGACACGAACTTTTCGTAACTGTTATCAAACATCGCACACGCTTCTTCTACCTGTCGACAATAGTCTAATATTTTCTGCAAAATAATAATATCTTTATTCTTCATATAGCAAAACCTCAGTTCCTGTTATCTCCTTCTGAAACTCATGCGCAATACCTGTAGTTGTAACTAAATCGACAGAAAGATTTAACGCAGCTTCACATTCCTGGCGCATTCCGGAAAGTTTAAGAAGCGACATAGGTTTTCCTTTCTCTATTAACAAATCAATATCACTATTTTCATTTGCTGTTCCCTTCGCGTAAGAACCAAACAAGAAAACTTTGCTTATACCGTATTGTTTTGCAATCGGAGTTATAGCTTGTTTAATACTTGCAATATTTGTCATAAGCTTCTCTCCTTTCCATCTTTTCTTGCATTAATTATACTATACCAATTTTCGCAAAACAATACTGTCTTTCCTGTACTTTGAGCATATATTTATAAACACTTTAAATTATTGCTCCTGCTTTTTCTTAATTTTATAATTTCTAAACTTTTACCTACGCAAACGGATTCTCCGTCGTATATGGCAGTGATGCCGGCTGATTATAATTAATGTCCTCCATCGGCACACCTATGTACTTAAACACTTCAAAAAGTGTCTTTCCGTAATGTCCGAATGCCACAGCACCATGATGCGGATAATTCTTCTCAATCAATACATGGCGATAGAATCTTCCCATCTCTTTGATTGCAAACACGCCGATAGAACCAAAGGAACGTGTAGCCACCGGCAGTACCTCGCCCTGTGCCACATATGCGCGAAGCTTACAGTCTGCGGTGGACTGCAGACGAAAAAATGTGATTTCACCCGGAGCAATATCTCCCTCCAGTGTTCCGTTCGTCACCTCTGCCGGAAGGCTTCTCGCCATAATCATCTGGTTTTTCATTTCGCAGCTTGAAAGCTTCTTGGCACATGTATTTCCACAGTGGAAGCCCATAAATGTATCCGTATGCTTGTAATCAAATTTGCCCTCGATGGATTCCTTATACATATCCTTCGGCACAGAATTGTTGATATCGAGCAGTGTCACTGCATCCTGACTTACGCAGGTTCCGATAAACTCGCTGAGTGCCCCGTAAATATCCACCTCGCAGGAAATCGGAATACCCCTTCCCGTCAGACGACTATTCACATAACACGGAACAAATCCAAACTGTGTCTGGAATGCCGGCCAGCACTTTCCTGCGATAGCTACATATTTACGATAACCTCTGTGCTCCTCCACCCAGTCTAACAGCGTAAGCTCATACTGTGCTAATTTCTCCAAAATCTCAGGTTTCTTGTTTCCCGCTCCAAGCTCGGTCTCCATATCTGCGACAACCTTAGGAATTCGCTCATCTCCCGCATGCTTATTGAACGCTTCAAAAAGGTCGAGTTCTGAATTTTCCTCAATCTCCACGCCCAGATTATAAAGCTGCTTGATTGGTGCATTGCAGGCAAGGAAATTGAGTGGTCTAGGTCCAAAAGAAATAATCTTCAGATTGGAAAGAGCTGCAACCGTTCTCGCAATCGGCAAGAATTCATGTATCATATCAGCGCAGTCCTCTGCATCACCCACCGGATATTCCGGAATATAGGCACCTACATTTCTTAACTTCAGATTATAACTTGCATTGAGCATACCGCAGTATGCATCTCCTCGCCCCTGTACCAGATTATCCTGTGTCTCCTCCGCTGCTGCCACAAACATTTTCGGTCCATCGAAGTGTTTTGCGAGCAGTGTTTCAGAAATCTCCGGTCCGAAGTTGCCTAAGTACACACAAAGTGCATTACATCCTGCTGCCTTGATATCCTCTAACGCCTGCACCATATGTATCTCACTTTCCACGATACATACCGGACATTCGTAGATGTCTGCCGCATCATATTTCTGCGTATATGCCTCCACCAATGCTTTTCTTCTGTCCACGGACAATGCCTCCGGGAAACAGTCGCGGCTCACTGCCACGATACCTACTTTTACTTCTGGAATGTTATTCATGTTAGTCCCTCCTTCTATCTCTCTTTTATATTAATGCTTCGTGTGAACTTATATTTTGCCGATATCCGGTTTCCCGTTTAAACAATCTTTGCAAACAGTTCTTTACACGCCGGATAGATATTCTTAAACTGCCGGTAACGCGCTTCATATTTCTCTGCAAGTTCCGGTTCCGGCTCCACAGTATCAATCACTTTGACAATCTTTGCCGTAGCCGCTTCCACACTTTCGTATTCTTTGCACGCCACTGCCGCAAGCATTGCACCTCCCAAGGATGGTCCTTCTTCGGTTTCAAGAACATCTACTTTGACATTTAACACATTTGCAATGATACGCTTCCATAATAGACTTTTCGCTCCACCACCACAGATTTTGGTGCGTTCTATCTGAATACCAAGGCTTCTTGCTACCTCAAAAGAATCACGCAGTGCAAATGCGACCCCCTCTAAGACCGCCTGTGTCATATCTGCGCGCGTCGTATCCATCGTCATACCGATAAAAGTCGCTCTGGCGTTCGGGTCATTGTACGGCGAACGCTCCCCCATCAGATACGGCAGATAGTACACATGATTCTCGCCAAGCTTTTTTATCTGCTCCTGTTCCTTCGCATAATCCTTCGTACCGATAATCTCATCCATCCACCATTTGTTGCAGGATGCTGCAGACAGCATACATCCCATCAGATGATACGCTCCGTTTGCATCACAGAACGCATGCAGTGCATTGTTGCCATCTACACCAAACTTTTCCGATGAAATGAATACTGTTCCACTTGTACCAAGAGAAATATTACATTTTCCATTACCGACAGTTCCCGTAGCTACCGCCGCTGCTGCATTATCTCCTGCTCCCGCTGCAACCTTAACATTTTCCGAAATTCCAAGCTCCGCAGCAATCTCTGCGCGCACTGTTCCGATGCACTCATAGCTTTCGTAAAGTTTCGGCAACATTTCCTCAGTAATATGACAAATCTCACACATCTCCTTTGACCAGCAGCGCTCCTTCACATCAAGAAGGAGCATCCCGGATGCATCTGACACATCCGTAGCATGCACACCTGTCAGGCAATATGCGATGTAGTCCTTCGGCAGCATAATCTTACGAATCTTTGCGAAGTTTTCCGGCTCGTTCTTCTCCACCCACAAAATCTTCGGCGCGGTAAATCCGGTAAAGGCTGTATTCGCCGTATAAGCCGAAAGACGTTCCTTTCCAATCTCCCGATTCAGGTAATCGCACTCCTCCGTTGTGCGTCCATCATTCCACAAAATCGCCGGACGAATTACCTCATCCTTCTCATCTAAGATGACAAGTCCGTGCATCTGTCCCCCAAAGCTGATACCTGCAACCTGACTCTTGTCAAATCCATCCAGCAATTCTTTCAGTCCCTGCATTGTTTCTGTATACCAATCCTGTGGGTTCTGTTCCGACCATCCCAGATGTGGAAAATGCAGCGGATATTCTTTCGATACAATATTCTCTATCGTTCCGTCTGCATCCATCAGCAACAGCTTTACCGCAGACGTCCCCAAATCAATTCCTATATACATCATCTGTCCGTTCCCCCTTTTCCGTGCCCGTGCACATTTTCTATATAATATACTCAAACCCGCTATTCTACAATATACTTTTTTCACATTTTTTCATTACATTTTTTGTCATATTTTACCGAGCACATGATTTGACTTTTTTTATATGGTGTGTTTTAATTGATAAAGTAAAGAAAATTTTGGATGTTACAAGGAGCTTTTTATGGCTACGATAAAAGAAATCGCCGAACTTGCCGGCGTATCACGAGGCACTGTTGACCGCGTCCTAAATCATCGCGGATTCGTCAAGCCTGAAACTGAGAGAAAAGTTTTAGAAATTGCAGAATTGTTAAATTATGAGCCGAACAAAGCCGGCATGGCGCTTGCCGCTCAGAAGAAGAAATATGTCATCGGCGTTCTTCTCTTTAGTGAGGAGAATCCTTTTTTTGATGCCGTCACCGAAGGCTTACAGCAAAAGTTAGAAGAACTGACTATCTATGGCTGTACGGTATTTCTGCGCCGCATTCCGTTCGACTTAAAAACACAGCTTGACACCATTGACGAACTTCGCGCGGAAGGCATCCACGGATTGATTCTCTCTCCATACAATGCCCCGGAAATTTGTCACAAGGTCGATGAACTCTGGGAAACAGGGATTCCTTGTGTCACCGTCAATACTGATATTCCTAACTCTAAGCGTATCGCTTATGTCGGAAGCGATTATCACAAATGCGGCAGAGTCGCTGCCAATCTGCTCCAATTGTTGGGCTTTGGCATTATGAAAGTCGGCATTGTGACCGGTTCTCACAATATCTTATGTCATGAAGAGCGTATTCTCGGATTTACCGATTATATCAGAGAGTGCCGACTTCCGGTTGAGATTATGGATATTCGTGAAAATGGAGACGAAGATTATCAAAGCTATGATGTGGTGTCCGCAATGCTCACAGAACATCCTGATATCAATGCAATCTATTTTACCGCAGCGGGCGTTTACGGCGGCTGTCGCGCCATCCAGAATGCCAACATGAGAAAAGCACCTATCGTGCTCACATTTGACGCTGTACCATCTACAAAGGAAATGCTTATGAACGATGTTGTTACTGCTACCATTTGTCAGCATCCCGAAGAACAGGGAGCACGCTCCCTCGCTATACTTGTCGACTATCTTCTGACAAATCAGATGCCACAGCAGCCACTTGTACATATGGATTTGGAGATAAAGATTAAGGAGAGCTTATAAGCTCTCCTTTTGTATTCTATATCACCTGATTTATGCCATTTATTCTTCATTTTGCAGATGCGGTCCCAACATCCCCAGTTTAAAATGCTTTCTGCAAAGCGGTACATAATTATCGTTCGCACCCAGCATCACCTGCGGGCCGGAACGCACTACGCCATTTTCATTGTATCTGGTATTACAGGTTGCCTTACGTCCGCACCAGCACATCGTCTTGAGCTCCTGAATCACATCCGCGATTGCAATAAGCCGCTCACTGCCCGGAAACAGCTTATTCTGGAAATCTGCACGAAGTCCGTAACAGACTACCGGTACTCCCATAAAATCTACCACATCCGATAAAAAGTCCACTTGCTCCGGTGTCGCAAACTGCACTTCATCCACGATGATACAGTCATAGTTCCGAATCTCATCCTCCGGCATCTCATGCAATGCTTCCAGAGAAATACACTCTCTCGCTAAGCCGATTCTGGAATGAACAACACCCACACCATCTCTGGTATCAATCTGTGGTTTGCACAAAAGTGCCTTCTGTCCCACTTCCTCATAATTAAAATGTGTCATCAAGGCATTTGCTGTCTTGGAGCTGCCCATTACCCCGTAGTAAAAGTATAATTTTGCCATTTGTATGTTCCTTTATATGATTTTTATATTATAGAATCCATTACATTTCCATATCGTTTTTTCAAATTTTCCTGCAGCGTTTCAAATGCTCCGATATACCTTGTTAATATCTTCTGCACCAATTCTCCTGCAGCTTCTCCGTCATAAATATGCGTCGTATCATTTCGTTCTCTGAGCATTTCTAGCCAGACTTCCTCATCCATAAATTCAAAATACTTGTAGGATTCTTTAATTATCTCACGCGGAGAGCCGTTCTTCCCCAGCGCATTGCCCTCATATATAAGCAGCGCCTTCATTACTTTCCAACCGAGTTCAAATTGTATAAAAAATTTATCAATGATTCCGCTTATTATGAACTCATTGCTCAAATCCTCATTTTCTGCACGCTTTAACACTTCTAAATGTCGGCAAAAATAATCATATTTTTTCATATAAAACGACTCCGTCTCTCGCAATTTCTTCTTTCAGTGTCTCCGCAACATCTCTGCTCATATCAATGATATCCAATGTCAAAAGACTCCACAATTCTTCCTGCAAAGCGTCATACAGTTGTTCAAATGATGCACATCCATACACGGCTAAATCGATATCACTCCGCGCACCATTCGTACCTCTTGCCCGCGAACCGAAAAGGACAACTTTCTCTGCATCAAACTTTTTTGAAATTTCTATAATTTGTTTATACACATCCTGAATATCTACACATCCCATGCTTCCACCATCCACAAATACCACATGGTTGTATTATATCAGCTTCCAGAAAATAAGTCTATCAAAACCACATTTCTGTCAAATTCCATTCTTGCACTGCCTTCCAAATGTCGCTATAATATACCATGTGCTTCGCACACGGTATATGGTACCTATGCGCTCTCCGGCGCGTAT
>CAZAGJ010000087.1:0-7043 GCA_964484605.1 uncultured Roseburia sp.
AGGGCGTTCATCAGTGCGATACATCAAAGGCGCAAAGCCGGTCTATTGCTTTCGTCGGGTCGCGGAAATCATACACTTCGCGGATAACGAAGGTTGTTTTGATTGGCTTATTTGTCAGGAGTTGATTAAAGACTTTGAGAAATATTACGATAGGGCAAAATCGTTATTGGATAATTCCTTAGAAGATTTTTACTGGCAACTTTATACAGACACAATGCAAGTTTTGCGAGATTGCATTGTTTGTCAAGGAGTTGTTTTATACGACTAAACTATGAAAGAAAAACTTGCGATAATAATATTCATAATTGGCATATTGCTTGTCTGCTCAGTAACATTATACTATTTGTATTGTATACATCCGACTGCATTCTTACTTGGATTTGGTTTTTTGTTATGTATACTTGGAATAATTCTTTGTGATTATAATGAGAAAAATCGGCTTGATAAACGTAGATAAGAGTACCTTTTTCAATCTTGCTTTGGGAAAGATTGCTACATACCATAAAATACTTGGAGATAGTGTTGAGTGGGTATCGCCTTTATTTGGCGAATACGATCGTATCTATATGAGCAAAGTATTTACGTTTACTCCTGATTACGAATTCGAATTAGATTGTGAAGAAGTCGTAAAGGGTGGTACTGGCTATGATATTCATAGTCAATTGCCACCCGAAATTGATAGGCTACAACCGGATTACGAAATCTTTGGGATCAAAGGTATCTCTTATGGATTTACCACGAGAGGCTGCGTAAACAAGTGCTCTTTTTGTGTTGTACCTAAGAAAGAAGGGTTGATCCGTCCATATATGGATATTGAAGAAATAGCCAATGGAAATAAGAACCTTATTTTGATGGATAACAATATTCTTGCGCATCCTCATGGCTTAAATTCGCTCAAAATTGCTATTGACAAAGGCTATCGTTTAGATTGTAATCAAGGGTTAGATAGCCGATTAATAACAGATGAAATCGCAGAGATTTTGGCTAAAGTTAGATGGATTAACTATATACGAACTGCAGTTGATAGCTCGGCTCAAATATCACATATTGAAAAAGCTCATGAACTCCTAAAAAAACACGGATATAAAGGCCAAGTCTTTTGTTATTGTTTGATTAAGGATTTCAAAGAAAGTATTGAAAGAATACAATATTTGAGAAAGTATAAAGATTGGCTAACATTACATTGTCAACCTTGGCGAGATTTCGACAATCCTAATCAGATTATACCCCAGTGGCAAAAGGATCTTGCTCGTTGGACTAATAGGAAATGGATCTATAAAAGTTGCGAATTTGAAGATTTCGAACCTCGTAAGGGTTTCCTTTGTAAAGAATATTTTAATAAAAACCATGACTAAATTTCTTAAGATTGCACTTAAATCGAATTGCAGATTTACTAATAATTAAGAGCTATGGGAACGTATAGATTTGACTTTGAGCCGAGTGCTCATAACTTTCCGAATCCGTTAGACACTACTATTTCGGAAGCCTACGAAGAAGGAGCACGAAACGCATTTAGTTTTGCATCAGATGAACTATTAGACATCGCCGACTCCTTAATGGGTGCGCATGAAAACGAAGATTGGCAAGAAATTGCTCACATTGCTTTAGATGTTATTCCGAGAATTTTCAAAGATTACATCAAATGAGCACTCCGATCATCTTGCGATTCAATGAAGAAAGCATTCTTCCTTGGCATTTATCGAATACGCAAGATACGTCAGTAAAATACGAATTGAAAGGTGGCGAAATCGCTACCTTTGAGTATATAAAGGGTTTTGATTTATCTCTTGACAAAGATTTAGTAGAAATCAGCGGACTTTGCCTAAGAATTTTCAACATACCATTCAATAAAATGTATCATATTTGGAAACAGCGTCGTCCTGATTTACCATTGCTTGAATGGTATCACATAAGAATGAAAAAATGTTTAAACTAAGAGATTACCAAGAGGCTTCGATTCAAGAAATCCGAGAAGCCTTGGCGAAATATAAGAAAGTTTTGTTTCAGTTAAGTACTGGAGGAGGTAAGACTGTTTGTTTCAGTTATATTGCTGCTAATGCGTTTAAGAAAGGGCGTACAATACTGATCTTGTCTAACCGTACTGAAATTTTGTCCCAGAATGGCGGAGCTTTACAAAAAATGGGTTTAGATGTAGAGTACATTAATCAGAAGCATCGGAGTATTCCTACGCAGAAGGTTGCTTGTGGAATGTCTCAAACCTTAAATCGTAGAGTTGAAAAGCAAGAATGGAGAGATTATTTGCGTTCTGTAGACTTATGTATAGTCGATGAGGCTCATTGTTGCGACCATGACTTTATTTATAGTTATTTAAGGGATGATTGTTTTTGTCTGTTAGTTACTGCAACGCCACAACGGCAAGGCAAACAAGAGCAACTTGGACGTTTCGCACGAGCAATGGTTGTCGGCATCACAACACAAGAATTGATAGATAGGAAATATTTATCTCCAGCAAGACATTTCACTATTGCCGCTCCACGGTTAGACGATGTCGCAATCGATAGTAATACTAAAGAATACAACCAGAAATCGTTAGCGAAGAAGTTTGAGGATAAAACTTTATATAAAGGCGTAATTGATGAGTGGTTCCGTATCTGTCCCGACCGCAAGACCATCGTTTTCTGTGTTTCATCTCAGCAAGCAATAGAGTTTACTAAAATGTTAGTTGAACGAGGCGTTTCAGCACGTTATATTTTGTCTGGAAGTTTTGATGATGATAGTTCGTTTTCGGGTGCTCGTTCCGAAGTAATACAAGACTTTCAGAATAACAAATTCCAAGTATTGGTAAACGTAGGTATTGCGGTTGCCGGCACTGACATTCCGGATGTTACTTGTATCGTGGCGAATTATGCGACAACATCAATGACGAAATGGAGACAATCCATCGGACGAGGTGGACGTATTTTTGACGGCAAAACAGACTTTATTATTTTAGATGCCGGTGAAAATATAAAACGGTTGGGTTTCTTCCAGCAAGATATTAAATGGAGTTTGTGGCACGACACTTCTTCGGGCGGAGGTATGCAGATGATGAAGGTTTGCCCCACAGACAAACCGGATAGAAACGGTGTTTACGGCTGTGGCGCGATGATTCCCAATACTTGTCGAGAGTGCCCTTCATGTGGACGCATTCTGGTAGACAAACAATTTGACTATCAGTGTGCGTTAGAGGAGGTGTCAATGAATACGGATGATAACATCGAACAATATGCAGCTAATCGTCGTTTAGAGGGTTGGAGTATTCCTCGCATTATGATAAGCGTTTGTATCGCCAATCACGATAATATGAAGAAAGCCTTTATAAAAGCCTATTCAGTCTTAAACCCTAATAAAACGGCAAAAGAAGCTAATTCATATTATTATGTTTTTATGAAACAGTTTGGAGATAAGATAAAACAGCGAAGAAATGTTGAGTGAAGTTAAATATCGGCTATTTCTATTAAGTTTTGTTAATTAATTTGCATTATTCCCTAATAAAGCCGTAACTTTGTATTGAAATAAATACTTGTGTTAGTCGTGCCTGTCACAGATGCGCTCGGAAGGTTTTAAGGTAAGACCAGCAAAAATATTTGAAAGTTGTGGGTTCAATTCCCACTCGAGTGCCAACATATATTTGTCTAAGTAAAATAAGTTAGGTTATTATTGACGAGAGCTGCCTGAGAAGGTCGCTCTTTTTTTTATAAAAATCGTTAAAGAATTTGCAAGACCAATACAATATGCCTACCTTTGCAACGATAATAATAGTTCAATAATGATAGAAGAAATCCCACAGCGACCAAAAAAACGAAGTCACGCGTCAATTGAAGCGTCTATTCAGTCTTCTTGTGTGGTATGGTTTAATAACACCTATCCGCAATATAGAGGTTTGTTTTTTTGTATCCCGAACGAGAATGCTCGGAGTGCCGATCTTGCTCATAAAGATGCACGTATAATAGGCGCTATGCGTCGTTCTATGGGCGTTGTCAGTGGGGTATCGGATACTTTATTGTTATTACCAAAGAAAGGTTATCATGCGGCTTGTTTTGAGTTTAAAACGGATATAGGAAAGCAGAGCGATAGACAAATTCAATGGCAATCACTTGTAGAAAGTAAAGGTTATTACTATTGCATAATTCGTTCTCTTGAAAATTTTAAACGCGAAGTGAACGCATATTTAAATTAATAATATGGAAAGAACAATTATTTGTAGAGGTTGGTCTCAAGAAAGACAATGCTGGTGTTATGGCGGACTTGTAGACTTCGACTACGGCACGTTTATCTTCGATGGCAAAGAGTTTTTATCTGTTGATAAAGCCTCTATTGGATTACGTTCGGATGTTAAAGATGTCAACGGTAATTACATCTATGAAGGAGATCTGATTGCATACGCAGATGGCGGACGTATTCACAAGGTCTTTTGGTCTGAAAATGCCCTACGTATTCGTGATAATGAAATTCTTGACAACGACGAATACGAAATAATTGGAAATAGATTCGTTTAAATTATGCTAATACCGAATAGACCGGAACATTGTAGTAAAAACTTGCTTTCGCAAGAGATGGATTGTCTTAATTTGTTCGTATTGTACGACTATCCCAAAGAGCTTGTTTTTGTTATGGCTCACCCTGAATATTTAGGTGCATCTAAAGGCTGCATAATCAGTAAAGTCGGTAAACAGCTAGCTTCTGAGTTTTTTGCATCTGCACCTGTTATTGAATATATTAACTCATATCGAGAGACTGTTAAGTCCGCTATTTTAGGCAAGAGGACAGTTAAAGCCGCCGTTTCAGAAGATGATTTAAAATCGCGAAAAGTAAAGGCGCTGCGTAGTATTTTTAACTATGTCATTGACAATAGTTTAAATATTAACAACTTATCAGATCCGTCTGTTTTATTAAAATTAGCCGATAAAATTGGTTTCTTTGAGGACTTAGAAAACAAAGTAGAAGAACCTCGTAGATACTTAGCAGAACGATGCAATACTTGTCGATACAAGAAACTGATAGACAAAGAAGTTGAATTAGGGAATATAATAGAAATAGAAGACTAACTAAACATCATAAACTATGAAACTAATCGCAAAAGTAGTACAAACTCTTCCATTGGAATCCGGTACAAGCAAAAGCGGTAACGCTTGGTCTAAAGGCTCTATCATTGTAGAGTATGGAGACCAGTATCCCAAAAAAGTTAAGTTGTCTAATATGAAAGACGCTGAAACTTTTCAGTCATTAACCATTGGTACCGAATATGAGTTCGACGTAGAAGCAGAAAGTCGTGAGTACAACGGCAAATGGTACACCGATCTTAGCTGTTGGAAATGGACTGCTAAAGATAGTACCGCCACCGCCACGACACCTAAGAAAGAGCAGTCTACGGCTCAAACTGTAACCAAACCTTCAGAAGAAGAATTTCCATTTTGATTGATTATACAACGTGAATTGAAAACCGCCAACTCCTATTCGAATTGGCGGTTTTTATTAATCAGCTATGTCTTTTCTTGCTGCTTGGTTGTTTACTTTAGCTCCTTCCGGTTTCTTAGGTTCTTCCGGATTATCCGTATCGGTTTCGCTAACGATTACATCTTCTGCCGTATCTTCAACGCCAAAATCAGTAGTAGCGTCTGCTTTCGCTTTAAGTGGAATATAAGTTTCTCTGTATAGTTTATCTTCGGCTTCATTTGCAATGAGTCGTTCATCATCCACATATTGTAGATCAAGTTCATTGCGAGCGTTCTGTTGCGAGATAATTCCAGCATAAACGAGTTTTGTGGTATTGTCAACCTGTTCTGCCTTGTTTGTTGGCAACCAAACGTTATATCCAACCGAAGTTTTCAACGAAGAATAGCCAAGGAATCCATCTATTTTATCTGCCAATGCCTTTAGTACAGTAGTCATTTGTTTCAGACCTTTGTAAAAGTGAGGAAAAATAGTCTGGCAGAATTGTACTTCTGGATAGAACATAATACCGATTGTAGTAGAACTATCCGAACCGGAAGTCAGAATATCTGGTTCTATGAATACACTCATAGTCGAGTGCATAATGCTATCCTTCTTGGCTTTGAGATCAATTTCTGCGATATTGCTTGCGTCTGGTGGATTAAGAAATTTTGCGTCAGATACTTTAATTTGTTCAGTATCACCCATCACGCCAAGTACCTTGCCGTTAGAGCCACGTTTAGGCATTGATTTAACCTTTGTAGCTTTGATGAATAATTCTGGCATAGCGGTGCTTTTCACTTCCTCTGCGATGTACGATGAGGAGCGTTCTAGAGCTTCAATATCTTTTTGAGCGACACCCGAAGGAATGTCGGGGATACGGAAATAAGTTACTTGGTTGATATTGCCTTTAATCTGAGATTCAGAGTGGGCAATTCGTCTCCAACCATCTTCGCTGATTTTGCTTGTTTTCCAATCAATGCCATTTCTGAACCAACCGCTAATTTTTTCTGCCCAAGACTTATTTTGTTCTTCTTCGGGGTCTAATTGCACCCAAGTTTCCACATAAGTATTTGCGTAGATGTCAACGGCACGTTTGCCGTTAAGAAGGTATTCTCGGTAGAGTACGAAATTTCGGTTTTCGTCGTACTCAGGATATAGAATATCTCCATAAAGGAACGAGAATACTTTATATTCAATTTCGTTACCGTCTTGGTACATATAGATAGCAGCATCACCTGTTTGAAAACAAGATAGTACGATTTCCATCCATGCGATATTAAGTCCAGCGGAGTCCTTCCAAGAAGAAAGTTTCTCAAATAGTTCTTTCTTATTTTTATCTTCATTTGACATCCAATAGCCGTTTCCTGCGAAATGCGATGCTTTAGAAAACGCAAAACGTCTTTGAAGACCATACCTAACAGTTTCCAAATTGTCGTACCCGGTGATTTTCCATTCTTTTATAGGAGTTCCGTTTACATCCTTCAACCCGGTGTCTACAAGTTCCTTTATCGGGCGTAAAGACAAATAGTCTGCATTGATCTCGTGTGCGCTAGGTTCTATCTCATTTAAGAAGTCAATTTGAGTGAGATAACGATAGTGTTGTCCTA
>CAZAGJ010000088.1:0-6866 GCA_964484605.1 uncultured Roseburia sp.
AGTTACGACAAAATAACGGTCGTTTTGCTCGCGTAACGCGTTGATATTCAACCGCTGAAGGGGTGCGGAGGGGTAGCCGGTAGCCAAGGAAAGGGCAACATTTGACCTTTAAAAATTTTTTTTGTCAATTTTTGGGAATCCACCAAATTGGTCAAAAATTCAGTCAAAACGGCTAATAAATTGATTGAAAAACGTCAATATTGATTGAAAAATATCAACAATAGTATTGAAAAAAAATCAATAGTGAAAGAGTGAAAAATTGATTTTCAAATTTTCACCCAAATTTTCACCGAATAAAAAGTTGATTTACAAATAGTTATCTCAAAATAGTGAAAAAGTGAATGAAATTCTATAAAACACTTTATATACATACGCGCACACACGCACAGGTGGAGAAATTGTTTAGGGAAAATTCGTTCACTCTTTCACCGAAAGTGGTATAACTCGGTGATTTATAGCGGATTAGTTGGGTGAAAATTTGTGCACGATTTTTCACCGAATTTTCACGATTTTTGTAACTGATTGATTTTCAGTGGTTTGTTGGGTGAAAATTTTGAGTGAAATTTCACTCGATTTTTCACCGAATTTTCACCGAAACCGCAAAATGTGCAAAAAGTGCCAATAAATTGGCACAAAAGTCTAATTCGGTGAAAAAACTCTAAAAGTTTAGTAATAATGTTCGTCTGTCGGAAAATATGGGTTATCTTTGCACCGTTGTTTAACCAAGAATAATAATGGAATACACCAAAATAAGTGAAGTTGTAGCTTATTTAGTAGAAAAGTTACGCAAATACATACCGCAGGGCATGGGTCAGGAAGATGTCAAAGTGAACAAAGCGACAGAGGCGGACTTATGCAATATATATGAGGACTGTATATATAGAGATGGGAACGGACGCTTTTTATATTCTAAGAGTGGACGTTTGATGGTATATACCGGCAAAGGGTTTGAGGCAGATGAGAGTGGCAAGTTATTGCAAGAGAGCATCAAATTATCGATGAGTAAGCTCGGAGTTGCGCCAATCTATCAGATGAACTCGGCAAAGAAGATAGCGGAGGAATGTATGGCAGGAATGGCAGCCATCAGTGAATATTGGTTTATAGCGGATCGGAGTTATATAGTATTTGACAACTGTGTATTGAAGTTATCCAATGAATGCGGTGTAAAGGCGGAAGTTTTGGAACATAGTGAGAAGTATAGAACGGACTTGATACTAGACTTTGACTATAAAGCGGATGCAACATCACCGTTATGGGAGAGTTTTTATAACACTACGATACCTAATAGGGAGATGCAGAGAGCGTTTCAGATGTTTTGTGGAGCTTTGCTGAGTAGTCGTGAGAATTTTCAGATAGACTACATGTGTTTTTTGTTAGGTCCCGGTGGTAATGGCAAGAGTGTGTTAGCACGAGCTATCAGTGGGGTCTTTGGTCCCAAATTGTTTTCGAGGTTCAGTCCGCATCAGTTATTTCAGAATACACCGCAGTCTATGTATAACATAGCGGCATTGGATGGTAAGATTGCTAATCTATGTGATGATGTAACGAATAGCAACTTTGCCACCGGCGACTTCAAAACGTTTGTATCTGGAGAACCGCTGACGGGTAGACATCCGTATGGACGGCAGATCTTTGAGGTGAAACCTCCGTATATGATATGTTGTGCCAATGAGATGCCGTCGAGTGTTGATGATACCGAAGGCTACCACCGTCGTATATTGCCGATTTTATCGACTACGCACTCGTATACGGAAGAAGAGCGAGATACTCAGCTAGGTTTTAAGCTCTCAAGTGTTGAATGTAGACAAGCAATCTTTAACTTTTACTTGGAGGGTTTCTATATGGTGAGAGATGCGAACGGTAATATAGAATTGGGTGCTGCGGTTCGCAAGGCACAGCGAGACTTGCGAGATGATAATAACTCGATGCGTCGTTGGTTGAAATATGAAGGTTATGGCAAATCGGACTTGCTGACTCCGTTGAAACGGTCAGCCAACCCGAACTGGCGTAAGTTCCAAGACCTGTATAACGAGTATGTGGACTACTGTCGAGAGAATAACGACGGTATGCCGCAGAAACCGCGACAGCTAAAGCGTCTGTTAGAGGGTTTAAATCTACCGTTTTGGCGTAGAAACGACGGTTATTGCTACTACATAGAAAAGAGCGAAGTAGAATTTGAACCGGAAGACGTAGACGTGCGACAAGAAGTTGTCGACTACGCATCTCTATGTGTATCAAGTGATGAGTTACCGTTTTAAGTTATGAGCTATGAGACGTAGAATACTGAATACTACGGTTATAATGCAGAACATACCTCAGATAATGGGGTTACAGATGGAGTTTAAGGGCAGTTATTGGCAAGGACAGTACTACATCACCGGAGAACGTCACGCATATAAGCGAGATAAGTTGAAGGTGAAAGAATGGCTCAGCAGTGAAGGCTGCTGCATTATGGTATATGAACAAGGCGGACAGAGCCTATCACTGCAAACGTGGTTACAAACCTATGGGGGTGCAGCCGATTACGCTCACGCAATGAGCATTATGCAGGGGTTCTCTCTACCCGATAGTCGTATGCCGCAACCGCTCCACGTAGAGCAGTCTGAAATAAGGTATGTGTCGGAGGCTGAATATAGAGAGTTTGAACGCAACGACTTGAACGACTGTAAGCTATACTGCTATATGTGTAGGTTGTTCGGCGAGGAACGCGTCCGTCCTGTGTGGGAACGCTACCGTGTGACTTGTGATGAGCGTGGCGATGTTGTATTCTTCTACTGCGATACGGACGGACGGATTCTGCACGATAAGGTTATGCGCTATAAGGTGGACGGACACCGAGATAAGAGTTTTGGTGGTAGCCGTAGGTTCCGTACCGGTGATGGTTACCGTGCGAGATGTCTATTCGGGGCACACCTGATAGGAGAGGGCGAAATACACTGTGTGGAATCCGAGAAAACATGTCTGATGGCGGCAATTGCGATGCCGGATAAGGTGTGGGTTGCATCGGGCGGTAAAGGACAGTTACGCGATGTGGATGAGAATGTGTTGCTTTATCCGGATATGGATGCGATACTGGAATGGACAGCGCTCCCAAACGCTCGCATCTGTGAGTGGTGGATCGGTGAAGACGTAGGCGAGAAAGACGACTTAGGAGACTTAATAGAACGTAAATGTCGTTAAGTTGTGTTAAATGATTTTGATAGGAAAATCTTAGTTTATACATTTGCAATATGAAAACGAAAACTTTGAAATATCCGAAAAGCGGACTTCGCATTGAGTTCTTCCTAGATGAGAATAGCGTCAAGAACTCGTATATGGAAGTAAGTTCTGATTCGGGCATCTTTGGACTACGGTTTGGTGCTCGCAGCTATCCGTTTGGGTATCTGATGGCTGCCGTTAAGCAAGGACGCGAAGATGAGCCGGAACTATTCGCTAGTACGCTATACCAGTTGGGTTCGCTGTTGTACACCGATGAAACGCTTGCAAAAAATGTGATTAAGGCTCTGAGTGCTAGTTTTGTACGCCTACATAAGAAGGCTTCTAAAAATGCTAGTTTACTACGAGACGCCGACTTGGTTGCGGACGCGGAATTTATGAAAGACCTTGTAAACTATTTGAAAGATGAATCCGATATATAAGTTGAGTAGAGAAGAAATCCGCGATAACTTGAAGCGATGGTTTTTGACTGATGCGTTGCGTTCAAGCAAAAACTATACGCCACAAGAAATTGAACAGGAATGGGCAAAGGGTCGTATTACACCGATGCCGGAACTGCCGAGAGTGCTCGTTGTTGGCTCTAAGGCGGATAGCGCTATATATGAAACGCTCCGTGGTTACATAGAGTGTGGACGCATATTTGATACGGCTAAGGCGAAGTTCTTATTTAACTGTCCTACGTCGTATAAGTTGAAGATGGCTGTTGAAGAAGATGAGTTGATGCGATTCACCTATGAGACAGCGGTAATATACATAGACTGAGTATGGCAACCGGGTTGATAGATAAGACGGTGGCTTTGGCACTGATACAGACGTTTCATCTGTGCTATAAGCAGGGTGTGTACGACGCGTATGACATAGATAACAAAGGTGCCTACGAAGAACTATTTTCGGCTACTAGAGAACCCGGTGTTTATGGGACATTGACGGACGAACGGTTGTTTGACTGGAAGGAGTTCTCGTTACGCTTGACTCTGATAGCACGCCGCAAGAGCTTTAGAAGCGCTGCGGTCACTTATTTGCAAAGACTTGCGTTTAATGCGAAAACTTACTTCGGGTGCGTATTTCCGATTGCACAGGACTTCTATTTGAGGGGAGCAAAAGACTACTATGCGCATCCGAACCCGGCTCTGATTCCTGTATTTATGGAAGCCACTCAGATGCTATGGATGAAAAATCTCAAGAAGGTCACTCGCAATGATATGTTAGAGGATATACAGTTGATATGCTATGAGCGTATGGCTTCCAACGAGCAGTTCTCGGAACACAAGTTTAGACGAAGCGGAAGACAGTTTCAGAATTTTATGAGAACAATGGTATTCGCACTCAGATATGGACTCAAAGACGATATCTATTAGTCATGGTTTGCCGTTGTTTGGCAATAAACCCTATCTGATCGTTCCGTTTGGACTCATCTATAATAGGGAGGTCTTGAGATTAAAACGAAACTCTCGCATTGCCCTCAATGAAAATGGCGTAATGGTAGAGAAGTTAGTAGTACGGACACAGCGCATACCTATTAAGTCGGGGTTCTTTACGTTTATGATGAAATCGTTATATGGCGAGAATATGACGGAAGAAGAAGTGTTCCGACGGTGGGAAACCAGAGCAATCCTATTTGGGAATAGTAAGAACTGTTTCAGCCGAACCGAATGTTTGTTAATTGAAATAAGAGATATATAGAATGAAAATAGGTAACACTTTAGTTGGAACGCACAATAGCATGTCGTACATGCCTATAGCAAAATGGTGGCAGAAACCGTTGCGGTTGTTTGTCCGCTGTCAAAAGCAAACGCTATTGCAGCAGCTATCTGTTGGGATCAGAGTTTTAGACATCAGAGTACGTTTCGACGAGAAAAATTGGCGTTGGGTTTACTGTCACGGCTGTGTTGATTTCAAATTGTATGTGTCACCATATAGTTTGTGTCGGATAATTAGCGATTCTAGTTCCAATGAAATGGTTATTAGGTTAATCCTTGAAAGGTTCGATTCACCGTCCGAAGTACGACGGTTTCGTGAGTTGTGCAAAAATTTGGAGCATGCTTTCCCATATTTGAGCTTTATAGGAGGAAAAGCCAAACCCGGTTGGCTATCAGTATATGAGTTTGAAGGCAATAAAATCTATGGTGATGGCGAAATCTATCAGCCAGTTTCGTCTATGGCGGAAGATGCAAGATTTTACGAAAAAATACTACCGATTGCATACCACAAAAGAGTGGGACACAAACCGGGACATAATAAGATTACATTATACGACTTCGTTTAAAATATCATAATATGAAAGAACAGAATATAGAGCTATGGAAATTGCTTTGGCGCGATGCAATGTTGGTTCGTCCGGAGCACGGCGAATTGTGTGTTTGTTATGACACACAATGTAAAGGAACCCGCTGCTATGAATACAATCACGAAACTCGTAGCTGGCAGACTAGTTGCGAAGAAGGCAACAAATTCATTTGCGACTACTCGGCTTATAGGGTCTCGTATTGGTTGCCAATGCCGATCTATTCGGATGGCGTAAAGATTGCAGATTGGGGAGCACCTATTGCGTCGACTTCGACCGGTAACCGCGTATCTAAGGCACTCTCCAAACTTATTGCAATTATCGAAGACGAATATGGTGGCATTTCGGTAGATAATAAGTGGGAAATTATTTGGGACGCGGATAAGAAAGAGTTTAAACCGGTATATCAGTCCAACATCTCGACATCTCCGTTGAGATTCAGCACCGTAGGTCGCGCCAACCGTTTTCTTAGACGTTCACTGAATATAGAATTACTTAACGAATACTTTATGTTATGCTCAACATCGCAAGAGTCTTAAAAGACGCACCGAGAGGAACTAAGTTGTACTCACCGTTGTGTGGCGAGTGTTGGCTAGTAGAAGTAAGTAAAGATGGCGAGTTTATCAACGTTCGTGATTATGATGTCGTAAACACAATAACTTTAAATAAGTTTGGAAAATCTTCTTGGCGAGATAGCGAGGTACTTCTATTCCCAAGCGCAACCCAGCGAGATTGGAGCAAGTTTTTGTTAGAACCAATAAAGTTTCCCAAGACGTACTCCGAATGTTGCGTTGTGCTTGAATTAGATTTAGATTCGTTATTGTCGATTTCCGCAACCTATGGTTTTTTGCCATATCGAGATAGACTCTATGCTCTTTTGGTATTGTTAGTTTGTCGCGACGCATGGTGGAAAATGGACGGAGATTGGAAACCGGATTGGGAGGATGATGAATATAAATTCTCGGTGTTCTATTCGGATAATCAAGCAATTCGCGTTAAAACTAAAACAAATCGCATCCTCGCATTCCGCACGGAAGAAATCCGAGATAAGTTCATTGAGACTTTTTCGACGGAAATTGAACAGTGTAAAGAACTATTGTAAATGACACCGATAGACCATATAAACGAAGTTTACAATTGGGTTAACGAAGATGTTCCCAATAGAGCTATGATTGCCGTTGCTGCCGAGTTTAAAGACGGTAGACATCTAATGTCCTATCAGATGAATGGCAATAGAGAAAACTTGTTAAAGATGTTTTTATCGGTTGTTAGACGATAGAACTTTTAGTTTACTTGTACAAATAGCAGAAAAATGATAACCCTAAGTATTATAACACACTTAATTGCGGTGGCAGCCCTCGTCTTT
>CAZAGJ010000089.1:0-6864 GCA_964484605.1 uncultured Roseburia sp.
GTATCATACCGATTCCGGCACAACATGTCAATCACTTTCAAAAAGCTTTTGCAGCGGCTTTTGCAACGGCTGCATCAATATAATATCAAAGAAGCTGCCGCCAACAAGTGATAGAATCAAAGTCAACAAAATGGCAAGCAGACATCCGCCTATGATACTACCACTCATGACATTTACTTTGAATATGTCCTTTACTGCCACATGAAGCACTGCCCAGTGAATCAGTAAAACGGAATAACTATATCTGCTGACAAGCCGTAATACAAGGTTCTGTACAATCCTGTGCTTTGCAAAACGCTTTGCACCCAGAAATACCGCGGAAGCAAACAGCATCATCGTCGGCGCATTGTTGTATATATAATCATCATACCACCCGTGGAAGAAAATAATGTAACCGGTAATGATAAACGACACTATCCCTCCAGCGATTAGCAGATTCTCGGCGCGCCTGTCCGCCCGGCACGACAGATAATACCCCAGCAGAAAAACGCCTGCGTAGCTATCAACAATACCGGAAAGATGCGCATCCATACCAAACAACGGCAGATACGTATCGAGCGCATTCACACAAAATATAACAACGATTACTCCGGTAAGCACACTATCCGGAATGTTCTGTACCAGATATCGGAAAAACGGAGTCAGTACATACAGCCATAAAATCACATAAATCAACCAGAAATGCGGTGCCTCTATCGGCGGACCTGAAAGTATGCGCTGCAAAAAAGTAAGCCAATAGTTCGGATAAAGACATGCAATCCCTTCTTTTGCACACACATAAATCACATAATACACCAGAAATGGTATCACCACTTTTGAAAAACGCTTGATATAAAAATCTGACAAACGCTCCTCTTTTACAGGTAAAAGTAATGCACCGCTTGTCATAACAAACAGCAGATTACATGACAAAAAAACAAAATGACATATTTCGGTTATCTGAAAAGACAATGTGCCCGGACACAACTGAGTTTTTGCCAATTCAGTGACATGCACACATATCACGAATATGGTTGCAAGAAATCGCACATAATCCAGATAAATTTTCCTGTCCTGCCCCCATGGACTGCCTAACAGGTTATATTTAAATTTTTCAATAAAAGTATTCATTCTATTCCTCTCTTGGTTGTTACTGCATTAATAAGAATAACATATTTTAAAGCAATAGAAAAGGACGCTTTCTATGTGATATTCATAAAAAGCATCCTTCTTTTTATCGCTGGGACAGTTCCTGTGTGATTTCTTCCCAGGTAACTCCTTTTTCTGCCATAAGAACCATCATGTGATATAAGAAATCGGAAATCTCGTATTTGATTTCCTCTGCATCCGGATTCTTCGCAGCAATTACGATTTCCGTTGCTTCCTCTCCGATTTTCTTTAAAATCTTATCCAAGCCCTTGTCAAAGAGATAATTGGTATAAGAACCTTCTTTTGGATTCGCTTTGCGATCCAGAATGATTGCATATACATCTTCTAAGACCTTAAGCGGATTCTTCTCCACATACTCTTTTGCCACAATCTCGTTGAAAAAGCATGTCGGATTACCGGTATGACATGCCACACCCACCTGAGATACTTTGGCTAAAATCGTATCAAAATCGCAATCTGCTGTTAAGGACTTTACATACTGGATATGCCCGGAGGTCATTCCTTTCATCCAGAGTTCATTCCTGCTTCTGCTGTAGTATGTCATTCTTCCGGTATGTATCGTCGTGTTAAATGCTTCTTCATTCATATAGGCTAACATCAATACCTGATCCGTGCGGTAATCCTGTACAACGACAGGTACCATGCCATCAGAGTTCTTTTTAAAATCGGTCCATTTTAATGCCGGTTCAAAATTATCCATCTTGATGCCTGCCATCGAAAGCTGCGACTTAATCTCCATAATATCCGTGTTCGGATCGTTGATAAAGTTTCCTGCAATGCCTCGTGTGTTCTTGCGCTGCAGCACTTCAACAATCTTCTCGTAATCACACGTATCGAAGTTTACAACATATGGAATATCTGTGACATTCTCAATAGCATCGAGAACAGTTGTGTTTAACACCAATAGTTCATGAAAGCTGTCACTCATATCTTTCTGATGCTTAAAAATGAAATCGACATTCTCAAGAGAAACCAGCAAACGGTCTTTTCCAAAGCGCTTGCACGCTTCCTCCGCAATCTCCATACTACCCGGTTTAGAACCGTTGATAATTACCTGCATACATCCCGCATAGATAAGCTTCTTGACATCTTCCAAGCGATTGATATTACCGCCTGCACAAATCTTAATCTCCACATTGCGGAAAATATTCTTTATCGTATGTATATTTTTTTCATGTTCTTCATCATCATCAGACAAATCAAAAATAACAATCTTATCAATGCCGCTGTCGTTGTAAAGACGAGCAAGTTCGTAAACGTTCTGTACAGGAGTAAAGTCATTCATGCCTTTTACTGCCTGCCCATTCTTCAGATAAATCGTCGCAACGATATTCTTATGCTCCATAATACTTTCTATACCTCTCTCTATAAGCTTCCCTTCGTAGACAAAACATCTGTGATGCGTGAATCAAAGGAAACAGCTTCGTCTAATGCTCTTGCAAATGCCTTAAACATAGCCTCAATCATATGGTGGTTATTGCCACCGGATAAAACTTTCAGATGCAGATTCATTCCGGCAGAATACGAAATCGCATAAAAAAATTCGCGAACCATCTCTGTATCCATGTCACCGACACGCTCCACCGTAAAATCTCCGTCAAATACAAGATATGGACGACCGGACAAATCAATCGCACACAGCACCAGCGTCTCATCCATCGGCAAAATACAGCTGCCGTAGCGTCTGATTCCCTGTTTATTGCCAAGAGTCTCCTTTAACGCGGTGCCAAGCACAATACCTGTATCCTCTATCGTGTGATGCGAATCCACCTCAAGATCCCCTTTGGCGCGCACGGTCAAATCAAAAAATCCGTGTTTTGAAAATCCCTCTAACATATGATTAAAAAATCCAATTCCTGTCTGAATGTCGCTCTTGCCGCTTCCATCCAGATTCAGGCTGATGGAAATATCTGTTTCTTTCGTCTTGCGCACATAATCTGCGATTCTGTCCATACCAACACCTATGCCATTCGGCATGCTCTGCACTGAGCACCTTTCTATTATATTACGAATCTTCCAAAAAAGAAATACAAATCTAGTCCTCAAATCTCACACGAATCGAATTTGCATGTGCAGTCAGTTTTTCACATTCTGCAAACTGAACAATATCTTTATAGACAGGTTCTAATGCTTCGCGCGAATAAAAAATAATACTGGATTTCTTGATGAAATCATCTACACCAAGCGGCGAGAAAAACTTTGCTGTTCCATTCGTCGGAAGGACATGATTCGGTCCTGCAAAATAGTCTCCTAACGGTTCACTGGAGTACTCACCAATAAAAATAGCACCTGCATTGCGGATTTTAGTCATCACCTCAAACGCATTTGCAGTCACAATCTCTAAGTGTTCTGAGGCAATTTCATTTGCAGTTGCAATCGCCTCTTCCATCGTATCTGCAACCAGAATATATCCATAGTTTTCTATGGATTTCGTGATAATCTCTTTTCTGGAAAGCTCTGCCACAAATTTGTCTACCTCATCAGATACCTTTCGGGCAAGTGTCCGGCTTGTGGTAATCAGTATTGCAGATGCCATCTCATCGTGCTCTGCCTGCGACAATAAATCCGCCGCCACAAAGCGTGGATTTGCTGTCTCATCCGCAAGAACCAAAATCTCACTCGGACCCGCGATAGAATCAATGCTGACATAACCAAATACCGCCTTTTTTGCCAAAGCCACATAAATATTTCCAGGTCCTACAATCTTATCAACCTTTGGTATGCTCTCTGTACCAAATGCCAGTGCCGCAATCGCCTGTGCTCCACCGACTTTGTAGATTTCATCGACACCCGCTTCCTTCGCTGCCACAAGCGTGGACGGATAAACCTTTCCGTCCGCTCCCGGCGGTGTCGTCATGACAATGCGCTTTACCCCTGCAACCTTAGCCGGAATGACGTTCATAAGCACTGAGGACGGATACACGGCTTTTCCTCCGGGTACATAGACACCGACCTTCTCAAGTGCAGTTACCTTCTGGCCTAAGATAATGCCATTTTCCTCAGAATCAAACCATGAATTTCTGCGCTGCTTTGCGTGGTAATCGCGGATATTAACCATCGCTTTGCGAATGACATCTAAAAGCTTCGGGTCTACCTGCTCGTAAGCCTCTGCAATCTCCTGCTCTGTCACTAAGATATTATCGGCATTGATATCAGCACCGTCAAAACGCTTGGTATAATCAAATACTGCCTCATCTCTGAGCTCTCGTACCTGAGAAATAATATCGTTCACTCGTCCTTCAAATTCTCCATAGGAATTCGGACTGCGTTTTAATAGATTCTCCAATATGTTCATTCTTGTCTCGTCTGTTAATTCTAAGATTCTCATATGCCATTCCTCTTTATCAATATTACAAATTAATTTACTGCTCACTGAGCACTGCCTTTAAATCAGAAATCAGTTTCGTAATACGCTCATTTTCCATCTTCATGCTCACCTGATTGACGACCATGCGCGCGGAAAGCGGACATACCTCTTCTAACACCACCAGGCCATTTTCGCGGAGCGTAGAACCGGTTTCAACGATATCACAGATAACCTCTGAAAGCCCAACAATCGGTGCTAACTCTATGGAACCATTCAGTTTAATTATCTCCACTGTCTGGTGTTTCTTATTGTAAAAATAATCTTTTGCAATATGCGGATACTTCGTTGCAACACGAATCAACTCATGATGCTGCAAAAGTTCACGCGCACTTTCCGGTCCACAGATACACATCCGGCACTTTCCGAATCCCAAGTCCATCACTTCGTAAATATTGCGACCTTCCTCTAAAATGGTGTCTTTTCCGACAATACCAATATCTGCTGCACCATATTCTACATAAGTTGGCACATCCGGTCCCTTCGCCAGAAAAAATCGAAGCTTGAGTTCTTCATTGACAAAAATCAGTCTGCGCGTATCTTTGTCCTTCATCTCCTCACAGGTAATGCCAATCTGTTCAAATAATTCCAACGTTTTTTTTGCAAGTCTGCCTTTGCCCAGAGCAAAGGTAAGATATCTCATATCTTCCATATTGGTTCCTTTCATGATGTCCTATATAAAACGTACTTCCGTGATATGATTGCGCTTCGCATATGCGATGTAATCGCCTTCACTCTTTGCTGCATCCCGCAAAATCAATTCAACCGGGCGGCCAGCGGCACGCTGTTCTCTCGCCTTATGAATCGCTGCTAAACGCTGCTGCGGCTCATACACAATAAGAAGTGTTTCACGCTCGATTGCTATCTCGATTTTCTGTCTCGAAAGAGCGGATAAAAGCTGGTCAATCACAATCGCAAAACCAATGGATGCGGAATCCTTGCCAAAAAAGTTCAGCAGCTTGTCATAACGTCCGCCCTTGACAATCGCTTCTCCGCTTCCAAACGTATATCCTGCAAAAATAATACCGGTATAGTATTGATAGCTGCTGATGATGCCAAGTTCAAAAGAGATATAACGTGAAATCTCATATGCATCCAATAACTGATGCAGTTCCTCCAACTCAGTGATTGCTTTCAAAATGCGTGGGTATCCGTCTGCATACTGCTTTGCAATTTTAAAATCTTCCGTTCCTGTATATGAATTTCCAAGCATAGAAAATAATTTCTTTAAATCAGAATTCAAATTCATAGTTTCCATCAATTCTTCCAAACCAAAGAAATTCTTATTAGAAATCAGATTGCGAACTTCGTCTTCCTGTTCTTCCAAAAGTCCGGCAGCATCCATTAACCCACGGAAAAAGTCTGCATGACCAACACTAATCTGAAATTCCTTTAATCCGGCAGCTTTCAGGCAGGAAACTGCCATAGAAAGCATTTCGGCATCTGCATCCACGGAAGAATCTCCCAAAAGTTCCGCACCAAGCTGGGTGCTCTCCTTTAATCTACCCTGATAGCTGGAATTATTGATGAAAGTATTCCCCATATAGCACAGACGAATCGGCATATCCTCCTCGCTGAAATACTTTGCCGCACATCGTGCAATTGATGGCGTGATATCCGGTCTTAATACCAGCGTATTGCCCTCACGGTCAAAAAACTTATATAAATCCCGTGATGGTGTAGTACCTATCTCTCTGCCAAAAATATCAAAAAATTCAAACGTCGGTGTCTCAATCGGATGATACCCATAGCTTCGAAGCATCTGATGCAGACGTTCCTGCAGAATAAGCTTCTTAGCGCACTCATCATTATAAATATCTCTGACACCTTCCGGTGTATGTAATAATTGTCTTCTCATATCCTTCACCTCATCATTTACTTTAGTCTGCTAACTTGGTAGCGTGGTAGCAAATGAAACTTTATTCATTATATGAGATAAAAGATTTCTTGTCAATCCCTTGTAAGCAAATCTTTTTGAAGTGTATCCAGATACGGAACCAAAACGCCCTTTCCTTTTGGCAGAAAATAATCCGGTTCCAGTTCTTCATATCGAAAACTCTTGCGTCCGCCTTCCTTTGCCCTCGTCCAGAACTCCATTAATTTTTCAAATCGCAGATAATAAAATTCATCACGATGCGTATAACTCACAAGAAAAAAAGAAATACCGCCCTGCTTTTCAAAATTTTCCATAAAAACAACCTGATGATCATGAATGTTCTGCAATGGGAAGGTATCCGTATTACATTCTTTTGCATCAAAGCAGACCGGAATTCCCTGTACTGCACCTATGTAATCAACCGTACTCTTCTGATCAAAGTATGCCAGTGTGATATGTCTCGTTTCTTTATCAA
>CAZAGJ010000090.1:0-6544 GCA_964484605.1 uncultured Roseburia sp.
AACAGTACAAAGTATCCGAAGGCGATATCATTACCATTGAAAAACTTGGTGTTGAGGCTGGTGAGAAAGTAACTTTCGATCAGGTTTTAGCTGTATCTGACAACGGAATGAAAGTTGGAACTGATGTAGCTAACGCATCTGTAGAGGCTTCTGTAGTAAAAGAAGGCCGCGGTAAGAAGGTTATCGTTTACAAGTACAAGAGAAAGACTGGCTATCACAAGAAGAATGGTCACAGACAGGCGTTCACACAGGTTAAGATTGAAAAAATCAATGCGTAATCATTCTTTTTCTTAAAAGAAAAGATGGGAAATTGTTATGACAAAGATAACGGTTTTCAAAGACCATGATGAAAAGTATCTCGGCTTTACATGTCTTGGACATGCTGAATATGCAGACGAGGGAGAGGATATTGTCTGTGCAGGAATTTCTGCATTAGTTATCAATGCGATTAATTCGCTTGAGATGTTTACTTCCGAGAAGTTTGAGACAGAGGCAGATGTTCCGGGAGAGATAGCGCTTCGCTTTGACACTCCGGCAGGACATGATGCAGAGTTGCTTATGAAGTCATTGGTTCTTGGCTTACAAGGAATACAAAACAATTATGGGAACGAGTACATCGTTTTAGAAATCAGGGAGGTGTAAGACATGTTGAATATGAACCTTCAGTTTTTTGCTCATAAAAAGGGAGTTGGTTCTACAAAGAACGGTCGTGATTCCGAGTCTAAGAGATTAGGAGCAAAAAGAGCAGACGGACAGTTCGTTAAAGCTGGTAACATTTTATACAGACAGCGTGGAACTAAGATTCATCCAGGCGTTAACGTAGGCATCGGTGGAGATGATACATTATTCGCTTTAACAGATGGTATCTTAAGATTCGAGAGAAAAGGAAGAGATAAGAAACAGGCTTCCGTATATCCAGTAGCTGAATAATAAGATGCACTGTAGACCCGACTATGTACAGACATTTTTATGTCCTAATAGCCGGGTCTTATTGTTTATTTGGATTTGAGGTAGAAGACAATGTTTGCAGACAGAGCAAAAATCATCATAAAATCAGGAAAAGGCGGCGATGGTCATGTGAGTTTTCGCCGTGAGAAATACGTGCCGAATGGTGGACCGGACGGCGGCGATGGAGGAAAAGGCGGCGACGTCATTTTTGAAGTGGATGATGGCTTAAACACATTGACCGATTTTAGACATCGCAGAAAGTTTGCAGCGGAACCGGGGCAGGAAGGCGGTAAGAAGAACTGCCACGGGAAAAATGGTGCGGACTTAATTTTGAAGGTTCCGGCGGGAACCATCATCAAGGATGCCGAATCTGATAAAGTTATTGCAGATATGTCCGGAGATAACCGCAGACAGGTTATTTTAAAAGGTGGTCGCGGAGGACTAGGAAATCAAAATTATGCAACGGCTACCATGCAGGCACCGAAATATGCGCAGCCGGGCGGAGAAGCGATTGAGATTGAAGTTAAGCTTGAACTTAAAGTTATCGCGGATGTAGGCTTAGTAGGTTTCCCAAATGTCGGAAAATCCACATTTTTATCCCGTGTAACGAATGCACAGCCTAAGATAGCCAATTATCATTTCACAACGCTGCAGCCGAATCTCGGTGTGGTTGATTTAGATGGCGCAAAAGGATTTGTTATCGCCGACATTCCGGGACTTATCGAAGGTGCTTCTGAGGGAGTCGGACTTGGTTTGGAATTTCTGCGTCACATCGAGCGCACCAAAGTTATGATTCACATTGTAGATGCGGCGGGCATAGAGGGGCGTGACCCGATTGCTGATATTAAGGCAATTAACAAAGAGTTAGAAGCGTATGACCCTGAGATTTTAAAGAAGCCGCAGGTAATTGCCGCGAATAAAATTGATGCCATCTATGGCGATGAGAATGAGGTTATTCAGGCTTTGCGCGCTGAGTTTGAGGAGAAGGAAGGCATTCAGATTTTCCCAATCTCTGCAGTCAGCGGAAAGGGCTTAAAAGAGCTTCTTTATTATGTAAATAACCTCTTAGAGACATGCAGTAAGGAACCTGTTGTATATGAACAGGAGTTTGACCCGGCACTACGTTTCTTTAAGGACGAGCCATTTACCGTTACAAGGGCAGATGATGCAGCATTTGTGGTGGAAGGTCCTAAGATTGACAAGATGCTTGGTTATACCAACATTGAATCTGAAAAGGGCTTTTTATTCTTTCAGAAGTTCATGAAAGAACAGGGAATTTTAGAGGAATTGGAAAATCGTGGAATTCAGGATGGCGATACAGTGCGCATCTACGGACACGAATTTGATTATTATAAATAAAATACCATTATCCTATATGAAGCATATAGAGATTAGGTTAGAAGGGACAAGCATATGGAATTGACAAGTAAGCAGCGTGCATACCTTGGCAGCGAGGCAAGCACATTAAATCCGATTTTTCAGATTGGTAAAGCAAGCCTTACGCCGGAACTTATCATTGCTTTAGATGAAGCATTAGAAAAAAGAGAATTAATCAAAGTTTCTGTGTTAAAGAATTGTGCAGATGATCCTCGCGAGATAGCAACCGTTATTTCCGAGCGTACACGTTCTGATGTGGTTAAGGTTATCGGGAAGAAGATTATCCTTTTCCGTCAGGCAAAAAAGAATTCTAAATTTGAACTTCCGCGCTAGTGGATGGATAGACAGTATGTGAGGGCAGGAGAATGGAAATAAATTATTCCGGCAAAACAATAGGACTCTTGGGTGGTTCATTTGACCCGATTCATCAAGGTCACCTGGATATTGCCAAGCGTGCACAGGCAGAATTTGACTTGGATGAGGTGTGGTTTATACCTGCCGGACATTCTCCAAACAAAAACGAGTCTGATATGACGGATGCAGAAACGCGTGCAGACATGGTAGCACATGCGATTGAGCCGTATCCGCAATTTAAGCTTTTGCGCATTGAACTGGAACATTCGGGGACAAGTTATACTTATCTGACGCTATCGAAATTGAGTGAACAGTATCCTCATACGCAATTCTATTTTATAATGGGAGCCGATTCTCTTGCGTATTTTGAAAAATGGTGTCATCCGGAAATTATATGTCAAAAAGCTGTGATTTTATGTGCCGTTCGTGATGATATGGATGTTGCTGAAATTGAGAATAAAATCGCTGTATTACAGAAACTTTTTGAAGCAGAAATATACCCAATTCGCAGTGGTCGAACCGATGTGTCCTCCACATGCCTGCGCGCACAGATAGCTATGGATTCTAAAAAGCCGGAATTACTGCCGGAATCTGTGTGGGAATACATCATCTCGCATGGACTATATGAGTGCCATTTGGAAGAATAATAATCTTTTGCGCAGATAATCAGCGCAGGAACAGGATGTCACATGGAATGGAATGAGATTCGCAAAAATTTAAAAAAGAGTCTGGATAAAGGGCGTTGCGAACATACCGAGGGTGTCATGTATACAGCAGCAGCGCTGGCAATGGCACATGAATATGCTGTTCGTGATGCAATGTTGGCAGGTTTACTGCACGATTGTGCGAAATGTATTCCCAATGATGAAAAAATCAAGATTTGCAAGAAAAACAATATTTTGATTACATCAGTGGAATATGAGAGTCCGCAGCTTTTACATGCCAAGTTAGGTGCCTATCTTGCTGAAACGGTGTATGAAGTCAGTAATCCTCAGATTCTGCACGCCATAAAGGTACACACAACCGGCGAGCCTGCAATGAGTATTTTAGATAAGATTATTTATATTGCAGACTATATCGAACCGGGGCGTGATAAAGCGCCGAATCTTGACTATGTACGAAAGCTTGCATTTCAGGATTTAGATGCCTGTATGGCGCAAATACTGCACGACATGCTCCCTTATCTGGCAAGCCGTAACGGTTCGATTGACCCAATGACCGAAATGACATACGACTACTATAAAACATATCTGATTGATACAGATATATAATGATACGAATATATAATGATTCAGACATATAAAATGCAAATAGAAAGGCAGGAATAAAATTATGACATCAGCAGAATATTGTAAAGTGGCAGTTGCCGCATTAGAAGACCGCAAAGCGGAAGATGTAAAAGTAATTGATATTCGCGAAGTTTCTCCGATTGCAGACTTTTTTATCATTGCAAACGGAACAAATCAGAACCAGATTCAGGCAATGCGTGATGCCTGTGACGAAGCACTATATAAAGCAGGATTAAAAGTAAAGCAGGTGGAAGGAAATTCCAGCTCTACATGGATTCTCATGGATTATGAGGATGTTATCGTCCATATTTTCTCCAAAGAAGACAGACTTTTCTATGATTTAGAGCGTATCTGGAAGGATGGAAAAGAAGTTGATATAACTTCTTTATAGAATATATATTAAAAGGCAATTTTTAGACTTGATAGAAAGTAATTTTTCTATCGGATGAATAAACTCCCTTTTGGGCAGACAAGTACGATGCAGAAACTTGCTACTCAGAAGGGAGTTTTATCTTTTCATATACAATTAAAATATCATGAATAATGCTATGTCAGTAAAAAATATCCGAAATTAAGAGAGAATCCGGAATACACCAAATACTTTTCCTAAAATCTGGCAGTCCTCGACAATAATCGGATCCATGGTATCGTTCTCCGGTTGCAGACGAATATGTCCATCCTCCTTATAGAAAGTCTTTACTGTTGCAGAATCTTCTACTAATGCAACTACAATATCGCCATTACGCGCACTGGCCTGTTGTTCAACCAGAATCTTATCTCCATCATAAATACCGGCATTAATCATACTTTCGCCTTTTACATTCAGCATAAACGTATCAGCGTTTGGCAGAAACTCTACCGGAATAGGGAAGTAATTCTCGATATTCTCAACTGCCAAAAGAGGCTGACCAGCTGCAACATTACCGATAATCGGTACATTTGTCACTTCGCGTCTGGTCAGATTGAAATTCTCGTCAATTATTTCGATTGCACGAGGCTTAGTCGGATCTCGTCTGATATAGCCATTCTTCTCAAGTGTCTCCAAATGAGAATGTACGGATGAAGTAGATTTTAAATCAACTGCTTCACAAATTTCACGAACTGCCGGTGGATACCCTTTATTTAAAATCTCCTGTTTGATATATTCTAATATTTCCCGTTGTTTAGCGCTAATCTTGCCATATGCCATATGACTACCTCCTGCTTCATATCGTGTTATCATTTTCTATAAATAGTTTAACATATGGAATACCAAAATGCAAACATATATTCCGAAAACTTGTTCGAATTAATACTTGACAAACATTCGTTCTGGTATTATGATAGGTATATACAAAACAAACGTTCGTAACGGATGTTCGGTATGTAATCATGTGGGAGGTTGCATTATGAGAAGCAGAAGAGTAGCAGGAAATCAGAAATTAACTATTTTGACAGGTTTATTCGTTGTGACAGCAGCTGTTATCGGCTGTATTCTATTTGGCTCGACAAAAGCGCAGGCGGCTCCGGCTGAGACTTCTTATAAGTATTATACAAGTGTTCAAGTTCAGAAAGGAGATACACTTTGGAACATTGCCAGCGAGCATATAAGTGAAGAATATGCCAGCATGAATGATTATATAGAAGAAATTTGTGAAATTAATCATATCTCTGACAGTGATATTCATTCCGGACAATATCTGACAATTCCGTATTATTCCAGTGAATATATGGAGTAATAGGTC
Source organism: uncultured Roseburia sp. (assembly GCA_964484605.1). Lineage (GTDB taxonomy): Bacteria > Bacillota > Clostridia > Lachnospirales > Lachnospiraceae > Roseburia. The sequence continues at coordinate 5,693 of CAZAGJ010000090.1, forward strand.
AAAGCCTCCGTTTGGTTGTTTTTTCACGTAGAATACGCTATAATGATAGTGTTACGGAGGATAGTTATTTTATATGATTAAGTTTATTTATGTAATTATTATGAATCTGTTCCGCGCACCATATCTGATTCCTAAAATGCGCAATTATGCAGAACATCCCGAAAAATATTCAGAAGAAGAGTGTTATAATCTTGCCAGACATGTGATTCGTCTGCTGAAAGTTTCCGGTGGTATACGCACGAAGTCCTATGGAACCGAAAACTTACCTCAGGAAGGCGGATATATGCTATATCCTAACCATCAAGGGAAATATGATGCATTAGGCATTATATATACACATAAGAGGCCGTGTTCTTTTGTCATGGATAAGGCAAAGTCTTATACCATTCTGGTAAATGAATTTCTCGGATTACTGCATGGAAAGCGTTTAGATAAGAAGGATGTTCGTCAGGCGCTTACTGTAATTAATGAAGTCTCTGAAGAAGTTATGAATGGAAAATGCTACATACTATTTCCAGAAGGAGGCTATGAATTCAACAATCGTAATAAAGTATGTGATTTTAAAGCCGGAAGTTTTAAGATTGCACTTAAGACCAAGGCTCCGATTGTCCCGGTTGCATTAATAGATTCCTACAAGGTTTTTAATAGCTTTAAGCTGGGACCGGTTACAACTCAGGTTCATTATTTGAAACCTATCTTATATGAAGAATATGGACATTTAAGAACGCAGGAAATTGCAAGTATGGTTCATGATCGTATTCAGTCCAAAATAGAAGAAGTATTGCATACAGAAGGTGCTCCGGCGTAAGTTGGAGTACCTTTTTCTCTATGAATTATAATATTGGTATGATA
>CAZAGJ010000091.1:0-6516 GCA_964484605.1 uncultured Roseburia sp.
AATGCTCATTGACTTGACCTTTTAATAATCGTAGATATTCAAGATTTTGCTGTACCGGTGTGCAGAGAAAAATATAGTCACAATCATAGAAATCTGATATTTCGCAGAGCGCATGATTTGCAATCAGACCGTCTGCGTAAGCTGCTTCAATCGTGGACAGATGACCGGAAGTTGCGATAATGGTCAGATTTTTGTCGAGCGTTTTCAGGCGTTTGGCAATAGAGCCTCCAATGAGTCCAAGACCGATAAAACCAATTTTATTACATTTCATATAAATAAATCTCCATATCTGCAATGACACAATCAGTGTGTGTCTAATTTAAAATCTGTAAGTTTCATACTTAACATATCATAGACAATCTCCATGAAAAAGTCAACACGTTAAAGTGTAAAAGTATACAAGCTTAAAACAGACGAGACATTAGAAGATGCTTAAAAAATGTTTTATGAATAATGTGTAAACATTTTAGAGGAAAATCTATAAATTATTCAAAAAGCATACATAATATATAAATAAAAGAATGATAACATAAAAACAGTTAGTAAAATTGAATAAATAAGTTGTAAAAAACACTGAAATTTAGTAAAATATAACCATGCACGATACTATTACAGAATATGGAGGGTTTGCTAATGAATGTTTACACAACTGACAAGATTCGTAATGTGGTTTTACTTGGCCATGGGGGATGTGGCAAGACAAGTCTCGTGGAGGCGATGGCTTATCTTGCAGGAATGACAACACGTATGGGAAAGGTCGAAGATGGCAACACCATAAGTGATTATGACAAGGAGGAGACAAAGCGTCTCTTCTCTATCAATACCTCCGTTGTACCAATTGTTTGGGGAGACACGAAAATTAACATTCTTGATACACCGGGATATTTTGATTTCGTAGGCGAGACAGAGGAAGCCGTCAGTGCAGCTGATGCAGCGATTATTGTTGTTTCCGGCAAGGCTGGTATCGAAGTTGGAACCCGAAAAGCATGGGAACTTTGCGAGAAGTATAAGCTGCCGCGTATGGTATTTGTAACAGATATGGATATCGACGAAGCAAGTTATCGGCAGGTAGTTGAGGATTTGCAGGAGGCTTATGGCAAGCGTATTGCTCCATTCCATCTGCCAATCCGTGAGAATGGACAGTTTGTAGGCTATGTCAATGTCTTACAGCAGAGAGCAAAGCGTTGGAAGGAGAATGGCGAGGTGGAGAAGACGGATGTTCCGGAGTATTCCAAGGAGAATCTGGGAATCTGCCGAGAAGCCTTGATGGAAGCGGTTGCCGAGACGAGTGAAGAATTTATGGATCGCTACTTTAACGGCGAGGAATTCTCTGAGGATGAGATTCGTCAGGCACTCCGTGTCAATGTTGCTGATGGAAGCATCGTTCCGGTATTGATGGGCTCGAATGTCTTGGCGAGAGGTATGTATACTCTGATGGTCGATATCGTGAAGTATCTGCCTAGCCCGGAGAAGAGAGCGTGTACAGGTATTAATGCGAAGTCCAATGAGGTTTATAATGCAGATTATGATTTTGCAAAACCGAAGTCAGCCTATATCTGGAAGACTATTGCAGACCCATTCATTGGTAAGTATTCTCTGATAAAGGTAAATTCCGGTGTGTTAAAGACGGATGATGTATTGCTTAACCACCACAAGGATGTGGAGGAGAAGATTGGTAAATTATATGTTATTCGCGGCAATAAGCCGGAAGAAGTAAAGGAACTGCATGCAGGAGATATCGGAGCATTAGCGAAGTTGTCTGAAGCGACGACAACAGATTCGCTTTCTACAAAAGCAAACCCAATTGTGTATATTAGAACCTCAATCTCCACACCATATACTTATAAGAGGTATAAGGCAAAGAATAAGGGAGACGAGGATAAGATTTCACAGGCATTACAGAAACTGATGCTGGAAGATCTCACGCTTAAGGCAGTCAATGACAGTGAGAACGGACAGACACTTCTCTATGGTATGGGAGATCAGCACTTAGAAGTAGTAGCAAGCAAGCTTTTAGAACGCTATAAAGTTGAAATCGAACTGAGCAAACCAAAGGTGGCATTCCGAGAGACAATCCGCAAGAAGGCAGATGTGGAGTATAAGTATAAGAAGCAGTCAGGCGGACATGGACAGTATGGACATGTAAAGATGACATTTGAACCATCCGGAGATTTGGAACAATCATATGTATTTGACCAATGTGTCGTTGGCGGTGCGGTACCGAAGAACTTCTTCCCGGCAGTTGAGAAGGGTGTTCAGGAAGCCGTAGTCAAGGGTCCTATGGCGGCTTATCCGGTAGTCGGTGTAAAAGCTGTTCTTTATGATGGTTCGTATCATCCGGTTGACTCCTCCGAGATGGCATTCAAGGTAGCAACCGTACAGGCATTTAAGAAAGGATTTATGGAAGCATCTCCTATCCTTTTAGAACCAATTGCATCCTTGAAGGTAATCGTACCTGATAAATATACAGGAGACATTATGGGTGACCTTAACAAACGTCGTGGACGTGTACTTGGTATGAACCCGACAGATAATGGCTATCAGGAGATTGTAGCAGATATTCCGTATATGGAATTGTATGGATACAACACGGACTTACGTTCCATGACAGGAGGCAGTGGTACATTTTCATATGAGTTTGCGAGATATGAGCAGACACCATCAGATATTCAGGAGAAAGAGGTGGCAGCGAGAGCGTCAAAGCTTGAAAAAGTAGAAGAATAACATATAAAAGCTTATTAGCTGAATTGGAAGGAGGGTGATACATTGAAACTGCGCAGAGAAGTCTTTATTGTAGTTTATGTTGTCAGCCTCCTTTTGAATGATCCACAGCTGCTTCGGGCACATGCTATGGCATATACCAATATTAATACTGACTGGGTATTTGATTCTACCGCACCAATCAATCCTTTTTTGGAAGTCGTAGACTCAGATGCTGTTCATCTGGCGTATGCATTGAATGGCGGTGAATATAATGAGAATCCACTTGTAATTCCTGAGGATGACCTGCCGTATCAGCTAGCAGTTCCTGAGCGGGAGGGATACAATTTTGCAGGTTGGTATACAGATAGCAACTATAAGTACAAGATTACAGAAATCAATAGCGTGAATGCCAGAGATATGGTATTGTTTGCAAAATGGACTCCGGCGATTGATAACTATTATAATGTTGAGATGTATTCTTATCGTTCATCTAATAGTGTGGGTGGTAATAACAAAGAACTCAAGGAATGCAGTTATGATTTTTTAGAGAATATTGAGATTCCGGGAATGCCGTCAACACGTGAGCAGGATTATCTCGAGAATTTGATTGCCAGTGATGCGCAGTGTATGCAGGGGCTTTGTTTTACAGAGGACTATATTCTTATGAGCGCTTATTCCGAGAAGAATGACGAAAAGGGTGCGCTGATGGTGTTTGACCGTACAGACTGTGAATATAAGGTTACGCTCGGCATGAGAGAAGACAGCCATCTCGGCGGAATTGCATATGATGGAGAGAATATATGGATATGTCATTCCAGTTCTAAGACGTTAGAACGCATCCCATATGAGTATATTCAAATGATTGCTGAAGATGAGCCTAAGTGCCTTGTAGATGCATCTGCATTGACAGATGAATATCATTTGAAAAATATACCATCCAGCCTCACTTGCTACGGAGGCAGAATCTGGGTGGCAACACACACCAAGATTCTGGATTCAGAGATGCTTTCTTACAGCTATGATGAGGAGAACAATACACTTGCGGTAATCAGCACATACCGTATTCCAAGTAAGGTGCAGGGAGTTGCATTTGATGAGAATGGAGCAGTTTATCTGAGCACCTCTTATGGAAGAAATAATTCTTCTTACCTCAAGGTTTATACATCCCTGTTGGCATTGACGAAAAAACCTAATCAGCCGTCCGCGAAAGTGGAGATGCCGCCTTGCGCAGAGCAGATTGCGATTGCGGATGGTAATGTTTATGTGGTATTTGAATCGGCAAGTAAGAAATATTTTGAGGGGACAGATGGAAATGGCAAAAGTACATCTCCGATTGATAAAGTATTGGAAGTGAATGTGGCATCAATCTGGTAAAGATAAAAGGAGTGGCTAGGAACCACTCCTTCTGCTTTTTACTAACTGAATAATCTTATCTGCTTTTTTACTTTCTTCTTCCGACATATTCTGCTTCAAAATCATAATCAAAAGTTCTGTTTCCGGGTCCGTGAACTGGATGTTATTGGCTTTGGCGCTGTTTATCGTAGAGAGAAGAATTGGAAGCATATCCTTCATATCGTTTGGCTTCGGAGCAGAAGCAAAATTCATTAAAAATTGCAGTTTTTCGGGAGACATATTCTGTAATAATGGGTTGTTTTCAAGAAAATCATATGCCATAAGAAGTTCCTTTCTGTATCACATTAATTAAATATTGTTTCATAGGTTTCAATCATAGAGAACAGGTTTGTAAGCATATCGAGTGTTTCCTGTTCTTTTTCTGTGCAGAATTGACGCAGGTCATTTAACAGAGCGAGTGTGGTATTTTGTTCTTCTGCCACCGAACACATAGATAATACTTTATCCTCTTGAGAAAAGACCTGAATAGTGTTTTGCAGCTCCATATATTTTATTAATATGGCAAATTGCTTTTTTTGTGATTCACGCATATAGGGAAGCATGGTTTTTAACATCTGAAGCTGTCTCGACTGTGTCATATAGTCAAATGGTGTGAATGGTGTATTTTCCATAATGAGCCTTTTTCTTTTAATCTATGTCAGGATAAGCTGCATTATGCCATTCTTCACATAAAATGATAACAGGGAGGTAAAAGAAATGTTAATAATAGATGAAGATAGTGTATATGAAATTGATGAAGAGTGTGTCCGCAAAAATCCGGTTCCGCCGGAATGTATGGTGTATGAAAAACTGCGACAGAAACATAAACAAGAGGATTCTTATAAAAATGACGGAAAGTATTTTCGGAGAAAATAATAAAAAGGAGCTGCTTTTCGGCAGCTCCTTTTTTATCTGTAATTAGCAGAAGCTGTTTCCGCATCCGCCACAGCAGAAGAGAAGCAGGATAAGAATTAAGCAGCTGTCATTGCCGCAGCCACAGCCATTGTTTCCGGAAAGGCTCAAACCATTGTTACCGCCACAGCAGGATAACAATAAGATGATGATAAGAAGAGAACCGCAGCCTCCTTCGTTACATGAACATCCTCCACAGTTTGTAGCAGCTAAATCACTCATATTAAATCCTCCAAATTTTTCTTACACTGTATCTTATGATGATTGGAAAAAAGTGTTACAAAAAATATTAATCTATTTCGTTTGGAATCGCATTGAACTTACAAGATATGATATGTTATACTCAGTGTAAGCACATCATAAGTGCCACATATCATGTGCGAAGCACATGATATAGTAGGTTAAAAAGTAGGAGGACAAGCAGATGAATTTGGTACTGATTGCAGAACCGGATGAGGTAAATGCAGCGCGTATTCGTACTATTTTGGAAAGCTTAGAACTGAATTTTGCGTATGAACTGGTGACATCTGCAGAGGCGGCGATTGCATCTGTGGAGCAGCATACGCCGGATGTTTTTATCGGGGATATGCAGATGCCGGTTATCAGTGCGTCAGAACTGTTTTCTATGATAGAGATGATGGCGCCGGATGCAGTTCGGATTGTTATGACGGACGGTGGAAGGATTCAGGAGACGGTAGAGTTTATGAATGAATGTCGGACATTTAAGATTATCATGAAGCCGTGTCGTGTAGCAGATGATTTGTTGGTACCGATAAATGCTGCACTTGCATATAAGAAGCAGTGCGAGGATAAGGGGCAGGAGAAGCAGGCGGCAGATGCCGGTCATGCATCTGTGGAAGAAGAATATGCAAAGCTGAGTGCTATGGAACAGCAGAACACGGATGACTTACGGCGTGCGCAGAACATTATTATGGATTTGATTGCCGCGAATATTGCCGCTGATACATTTATGGAAGAAAAAGTACGAGAACGTTTGAAACGCTGGTACCAATGGATGATAGAGGAGTATGTGCGTCAGGTGCTTAATGGAAGCGGAGATTATGAGCAGGTATTGCGTGCACAGATTGCATTTTGTAATGACCCGAAACATAATAATACATTTTTCATGAAGAAAAACACATCAAATGAGATTACGCCGAAGTGTATGAATGTGATGGCGTATGTGCTTCGTCTGGTTACCGGAGTGTGTAAGGATTTACAGATTACATATCGAATACAGGCGGTAATTGATGAGACGGATAAGGCATATATTCTGCGGGTGCGTTATCAGATGGAGAAGACGGCAGAAGGTGTAGGTTTACCTTCGACCTATCGTGTGCGAAATGAAGAGATTCGCAGACAGATTCGGCATGCAACAGAACTGGGAATTGCGGCAACCGGATGTAAAACAGCTGTTGTGAAGAAGGAAAAAGAAGACATTTTGAATGTCGCGATAGTCAAATAGGACTTGTTATAATGAAAAGTTATAATAAATATAATATTTTATTC
>CAZAGJ010000092.1:0-6392 GCA_964484605.1 uncultured Roseburia sp.
AAAGTGTGCTTCGCACACTCTCGCGAACATACGTTACCTATCAAACGAGGCACACTTTGCCGCGCCGAGCACAGTCGCTTGCGACATAATTCCACTTGTGCGAGTGCGCATCCTGCACGGAGTGCTTTTTGCTCTATAGGAATCGCAATTTCACGCTTTAATGCAACGCGGTATTTCCTATAGAGGAACAAAGAGTTCGCAAGCGAACTCTGCGCGCCCAAGCGGTATTACTTAGCAATTAATTTCTTCTCCGCGAGGTACGCATCCTTGCGGAGCATTTTTGATTCATAGGAAAACATATATTTTCGTACTTTATACAAACACAGTCTTTCCTATGAACCAAAAAAAGGAGCACCCGCCGGGTGCTCCTTTAAGCTTCTTATTGAAGTATAAACTGACGTACCACATTTTTTAAATTTTCTACACATTCATGGCACTCTGTAACCAACTCCTGCGTAGAACCTGTTTTCTCTACCATGTTGCTTGTCTTTGTAGCAATATCTGTAACTCCAATGGAAGATTCACCAATCGTATCATTGATACCGCTAAGTGCCTGTGCAATCGCCTCAATAGAATCTGCCAGACTGTTCATAGCAGTCTTAACCTCTTCCATACTGTCTCCAAAGACTCCCGCATCCTGCTGGTACTGCTCGCTTACTTCTTCGAATTCTTTGTACTCAGTGAGTACTGTATTCTCTAAAAATCCTGTTGTCTCCTCCAGACAATCTGCCATATTAGATACCGCGACATTCACTTCCTGTACAATCGTTCCAATATCCGCTATCGCTTTCGATGTCTGATCCGCAAGACTTCCTATTTCTGTTGCTACCACTGCAAATCCACGCCCTGCTTCGCCGGCTCTCGCTGCTTCGATAGACGCATTCAATGCAAGCAGACTTGTCTGCGAAGAAATCTCCATAATTGTTCCGGTCAACTCATTGATACGGTTTACTGCCTTGGAGCCTGCGATTGCTTCCTCTGCCTTCACCTTGACATTGTTATACATGTCCATCGTCTTTGCACTTGCCGTAACAGTCTTCGCACGCAAATCTTTCGCACGTTCCATAACCTCTTCTGAAGTTTTCGCTCTCTCTGCCGCCATCTTGTTAATATCTTCCGCGCCTTCGCGAATGGAACTGACATTCTCATTAATCGTAACTGTTGTTGCCGCAGTCTCTTCCATACCTGCTGCAAGTTCCTGACTTGTTGCTGAGTTATCTGAGCACATCGTGTCCACGGTTGATGTAATCTGTTGTAAGCCATCAATACTACCGGTTATCATGTCGCTTGCGCTGTCAATCTCTCTAATCATCTCACGCAGACGCGCACGCATTCCCTGTACAGTCTTCGCCATCTCTCCTGTTTCATCTTTTCTTAGAATCAACTTCTCACTTTCAGGATTGTGCCTGAAATCAAGGTTTGCAGTCGCAGCAACAATCAAATCCAGTTTCTTAATCGGTCTGCATATAAATATACTTACCACATATCCAATAATTGCACAAATTGCCAGACTCGATATCGCCGTAGTAAGTATTTCCGACATCATCGCGTCTACCGGTTCTAACAGTTCGTCCATCTCTGCAGACACAATAACAAGCATTCCATTCGCGGTAACCGCATACGCACCATACTTTTCAACCCCATCTGATGTGTACTGAATTGCCTGTTCTTCCGGCATCTCACCTGTCTGCATCTCTGCTGAAAATGCCTGAATCTCCGAATTATCTGCTTTATGTCCCACCTTGGCTGCATCCGGATGATAGATAATTGTACCATCAGAATCGACCAGATATGCAAATGAAGACTCTATACCGTCCATCTTCACATGTGCTAACAGAGTTCCCCAATCCGGATTATCCGCCTCCACATTGTCCACAACATCTGCCCCTGCTTCTGCCAGGCTGAGTATATAGTGACCGTACACCTGTTTTACCGTTCGTTCTGCTTTTGCGCTGGCATTCGTCATGCTTCCAAACATGGAAAACAGCACAACACCAATTACCAGAATCGTAACCTTCATTGAAATTGAGTGAATAAACGGCACCTGCTTCTTCTGTTTCTCCATAACCTTCTCCTAACGCCCCAATAATTTTCAGAATATTTGCTTATCAGTGCGAAATATTCTTTTTATGTATTCACTATTATATCATTGATTGTGTAATTTGCAAGACTTATGCGTTGTTTTCGCAGTTTTTCTATTCTTCTGTGGTTCCATACACCATATTCGTTTGCAAAGACACCTGCGTCAATGTAATATTGGAGAATTGTTTAACCATATTGCAATACCTTATATGGCGCACAAATATTTTCTAATGCCGTATTCCTACGTTATTTGTTTCACATTAAAATATTGGCATTTTATATATCAAAGAGCAGAGACATATACTGTGTTTCATATGACAACATACCAGGCAAATGCCTATATTCATATTTTATCATGAGTTAAATATTGATTAATGTATTTAGCCGCAAGTTCTACCTGTCTGAGATTAACTGTATCCAGTGTATCTCGCATTTCCTGACTGGAACTAATATACTTCAGATATTCAACTTCGCCACTGGCTTCATAGTATTCTTCACCATTGAAAGGAACGATATCTATATTGTAATTTAAATTCGCAAGCCTTGTTGCAACTTCCAATAACACAGCGACCCCGACTGCATTATCAAGTGCTCCTTGCGTATGATACTTCGTATCCATATGTGCGCATACAATGATTCTGCCCTGATTGCTTTTGTTCCTTGTCTGAGCCACAAGCTGATAACTGTTTTTTGTCTATTCTTTGTATGAATAGATACACGTGCCATTCCTTCCTTACCATTGGCTTGTAATTCCTCAAACATCGTTTCCGGTAGATAAGCAGAGGGAATCAGGAAATTGCCATCCTCAAACAGCGGAAATGGCTGTAATCCACACAAGGCATGTTTTCCCGTAGCAGCAATAATTGCTGCAGGTTGTTTCCCCTCAAACAATTCAATCAGATACCGATGTTCATCGGGATAATAGAAGGGATACTCTTTTGGTTGTAACGGCATTTCTGCCAGTTTACCTCCAACAACCAGAATACAATTCTGACAATTTGTCATTTCCAGTTCTTCCAAACTTTTGACAAACCCCAATCTTCCAGTTTCCTCAAACGTCTGCGAAAAGGGGCTTGCCTGAATTTCAATTCTCCTGTCATTCAGTATCAAGTAAGATTATCTACAATTCTCCGAACTTCAGACGCATACCACTTATCAAACAGTTCTTGCGGATATGTCCTTACTTTGTTGACAATATCAGTCCACGCATGATTCTTCTCCCATAAAACATTCATTGTTTCGATGCTTGCAAGACGACCAATGGGATAAAAACTCCCCTTTTTTCCAAACGCTTTCCTGCCAATATTTCATCAATGTATTCCTGCATATCCGTTACAGGAAAATACATTGGCATAACATCACTCCCGTTCCTATAAAATATATCTCCATAGCCCCATATACCGCCTGAACAGACCTCCATTTCAAGTTTGTCATATAAGCCATCAAGCAGTTTATATAAAGGAAGACGCGTCTCAGAATCAGGTGGCTTCCGGCATAGGATAAACAGATCTATATCACTCTTACCGGCAATAAGCGGAGCGTTCATGTCTCCCGTCTGTCCAATTCCCAGTATTTCACCACTCATGGAAATTTCTTCCACCAGCTTCCATTTGAAATCATTTGCATCCATTTTTAGATATCATCCCCTTTACAAAAACAAAGCTTTCATTAACTCTCCGAAAGCAAATATCTCGATTTCTCCTAGGAAATACCATCCACAATTCTTGCCTTCAGATATTTTCTATTATAATAAATGTAATTGGTAATCCCTCTGATCGTCTCATCCAGAAAAACCACCAGATAAACCGCTGTCATATCCATATGAAAACCTCTGATTAATACAAAAGAGGTACTGATTACAAAAATCGAACCGAATATTTGTGAAAGTAGCATCCATTTTGTATTCCCGTTTCCTTTGATTGCGTTCCCACATACAACATTCAGACTCTGCGGCAACATGATTAGTCCAATCAGCTTCAAGTATTTATCACCTTGCGCAACAACATAGGGTTCTCTCAAAAACACACTGAGTATCTCTTGTGTGAAAAGGAAGAAAACCACGTTTGCACACAGAATGATTACTATATTCACGAGCAGGCAATTATAAAAAATATCATTTGCTTTTTTATGATTTTGGGCTCCAAGGCTTTGCCCAATCAGTGTCAGTGCAGCTTTTGAATAATTTGCAAACACAGCATAAACAATACACTGAATACCAAATGTCACTGTATAGATTGACATACTGATATAGCTAAATTCATTGATGAATCTCACCAAAATCAGATTGGAAAAATTCCATAATAAATACTCAATACAGGCAGGTGCACCAATCTTAATTACTTTGCCGTAATATCTAAAAGAAAAGTCTTTTGCTCTGAATTTTCCGAATCCCAATTCTTTTCGTTTTATAAAACAATAGCTAAGGACAAAACCAAATGCAAGACAATTTGAAGCAAGCGTTCCAATTGCAGCTCCGACTACGTGATATTCCTTAAAACCAAATTTTCCATAAATAAGTACCCATGACAAGATAATATTAAAAAATACTTTGATGATTCCGGAATACATAATAATCTTTGTTTTTCCAAGCCCCTGCAGCATGGCATTTAGGAATGAATCTATACCTATGATTAGTAAGAACATCGCACAGATTTTTACATACCCTACACTGTCGCTGATAATCAAAGGATCCACATTAAAAAAGTCCAATATCGGATATGTAAAGCATTCCCACAGAAAACAGACCACCACACCTAAGAAACCGCTGTACAACATTGCGATTTCACGTAATTGCCCGCTTCTTCCTGTTTTTTTGCACCATACAAGTGAGAAACGATAATCGTGATTGCCACCGACAGTGCCACAAGCCCATCCATCGTAGCATTCAGCGGAAGCTGCGCAGCTCCAACTGCCGAAACATATTCCGTTTTCAAATTCCCCAAAAAGGCTTTATCGGTAAGTGATTGTAATTCGTAAACAAGACCCTGTATAATAATCGGAAATGCAAACAAGCTTGTTTCTTTTATAATATGTCTGTCCGATTTTATCAAATTTGTTCTCGCCATACGATTAACAGCCTTTCTATAAGTCCTTTCTCATAAATCATTTTCGGATGCTTCTCAATAATCAGCTCCGGTATTTTCTCTGCCGAAAAAATAGCACCAAGTCCCTCCATCACTGCACTGATATCTAACTCACAATCCGCAGAGAGATATATTTTTCCAAGATTCAAAACTCCGGTAATATTCTTTACCACTTCAATCATTGCCGGAACCGGTTCCTCCAGATTTTGACAGATACTCTCCAGTTCTCCTGCATATCCGCCAATTCCCCGAAACAAACTTCCGTTAATCACAATACCTGTACCGACGCATTTTCTCAGATATATTACCTGTGCAAAGGATTCTTCCCCCTCCACATGTGCTAAAGCCATTGCATTACTATCGTTTTCCACAACCAGTTTTATATCCAGTTCCTCTTTCAGTTTTTGAGACAGCTCTGTTCCCTCAAGATTCGGAAATATATCTAACATCTTAATCTCATTCTCGGTGGCAACACCCGGAATCCCCAATGCAATCGTTTTTATATTTGAATACTTTTGTTTCAGTTGTTTTACGTTTGTCAGAAACTCATCCAGTGTCATATCACTCTGCACCGGCGCATAAATTCCACGTTCCACTTCTTTGCAAAACACATCAACCACAACATAGCTTAATCCATTTTTCTCAAGAATCATAGTAATGCCATATTGATATTCCGCATTCAGACAATATTGTGTAGCCGGCCTCCCGCCTTTACAAACAGTCGTGGTGTGTTCTCTCACTTCTCCTGTTTCCGAAAGCTCTTTGAGCAAATTAGATACGGTCGGGTAGGATAAGCCGGTCTCCTGTGCCAGCTCTGATATTCCTATTGCGCTCTTATCCCTCAAGACATTTCTTACTATTTTCTTATTTTGCTGCTTAACCAGTTCAAAATGTGCAACCTTTTCTTTCACACGAACATCTCCTGTTGTCATATTTGCATAATTTTACTTTTTAAATATACTTTTAAAAGTGTGTTTAAAATATCACATTCGAGAGGATATGTCAACAGTTTTTTACTGAGCCGGTCATGATTTGTTAATAATTTTTTTTTAGCCACAAATAGTCCTATTCCTGGGCAACTGGTTTTGTTACCTCAACTTTGGTAGTTTCTAACTGACATTTCACCGTTTACAGTTTTGTCTGTGCTTCCGCAAGCTATTTTGGAATAGTACTTTTTCTCTTTCTTCTTCGGCAATTCTTCCCACATGCTCTCAACCAATTCACACA
>CAZAGJ010000093.1:0-6363 GCA_964484605.1 uncultured Roseburia sp.
GCTCATGGTCATGACAGCCACAAGTACAATTCTCATCATGCTCCTCATGCTCATGATGATGATGGTGCTCCTGTGCCTCCGCCATCAGCTTCATCTCAAGAGAGTCCTGTCCCTCCACAACCTTTAAAATCTGCTCGCCCTTGATAGAATCCCAAGGTGTCGTAATAATCGCTGCTTTCTCATTCAATGCCTGAATCTGTTTTACACACTGCTCTAACTGCTCCGGTGTCGCATTCTGCGAACGGCTCAGAACAACCGTAGTTGCGTACTCAATCTGGTTGTTAAAAAACTCGCCAAAAGCTTTCATCTGCTTGCTGGCTTTCTGCGCATTGACAACCGTGATAAGTCCGTTTAACTTCACATCCTCATCCTTCTCCACATCAATCACAGACTTCATAACGTCTGATAATTTACCAACTCCCGATGGCTCGATTAAGATACGATCCGGATGGAACTTCTGAATTACCTCATGCAGATTCTTACCGAAATCTCCCACCAGTGAACAGCAGATACATCCTGAGTTCATCTCTGAAATCTCAATGCCCGCATCCTTTAAGAATCCGCCATCGATACCAATCTCTCCAAACTCATTCTCAATCAAGACGATTTTCTCGCCCTTAAATACCTCATCTAACATTTTTTTAATAAATGTAGTCTTACCTGCGCCTAAAAATCCTGAAATAATATCAATCTTTGTCATAGCATTTCGCTTCCTTTCCATTGCAATTACAAACTGCTCTTATTCTACTCGCTTTTGCAGATATTTGCAAATATTTGCTTTATATTCGTAAAAAAATTTATATTCGTAAAAAATATTCGCCAAGAGTTCTTTCACACTACCCGTTTAATATACTCTGGGATACCGTCACAGCAATTTCCTTCTATAATATTAGTGTGGGGGTATGAAAGCAACTTTTTTAATTTTCATACCCCAATTTCTACTAAATAAGCACGATTTTCCCTGCATTTTCCATGTCAAAAGGGTATGGATAAGTTTTTTTATTCTTCCATACCCCAGTTTTTACATTTTTCGGGGTATCAGCTTTCCGAAACAAGCATTTCATACCCAAATTACCCTTAAAATGTACCATTCATCCCTCAAAAATAGCTTGCTGGGGGTATGAATTCAACAAATTAGTAATTTCATACCCTTTTCTAATAACTACTTCGCCGCGCACTGCACTCGAGAACTTCGTTCTCTCGTTCGTGGGCATTCGCCCCATCAATTTACCACTTCTACTTCGCCGCGCCCTGCACTCGAGAACTTCGTTCTCTCATTCTGGGGCATTCGCCCCATCAAAACAGTTATAATCAAACTCGCCTGCCAGCAGTCGATTTGCTTCTAACTGTTTTGGCGCGGCTCATTAGTTATGAAACTGCATCATATACAATTTCTCATAGATACCGCCTTTTGCCAACAGTTCCTCATGTGTGCCCTCTTCTTCGATTCCTTCCTCTGTGAGTACCAGAATCTTCTCTGCATTCTTGATAGTCGAAAGTCGGTGTGCTATCACGAACGTGGTACGGTTCTTCGCCAATTTTTCAAGGGAATCCTGTACTACCTTCTCACTCTCGTTGTCAAGTGCCGAGGTTGCCTCATCAAAAATCAGGATTGGCGGATTCTTAAGGAATACACGGGCGATAGACAGACGCTGCTTCTGTCCGCCGGAAAGCTTGATACCGCGCTGTCCGATATCCGTCTCATAGCCATTTGGCAGAGACATGATAAACTCATGTGCATTCGCATTTTTCGCCGCTTCGATAACCTCTTCTCTGGTCGCATCCGGTCTGCCATAGCGGATATTGTCATAAACCGTTCCCACAAACAGATAGACATCCTGCTGTACGATACCAATGTGGTCGCGCAGACTCTTAAGCTTCAAATCACGGATATCCTTTCCGTCAATTTTTATCGTTCCCTCAGTCACATCATAAAAGCGCGGTATCAGTGAGCAAAGCGTACTTTTACCTGCGCCGGAAGAACCGACAAGCGCCATGTATGAGCCAGCAGGAACATATAAATTAATATCATTTAACACATGCTCGGTATTCTCCTCATACTGGAAGGACACATGAGAAAAGCTGATATCGCCCCTAACATCAGAAAGCTCCACTGCACCTTCCTTGTCCTTAATATCCGGTTCAATATCCATAATCTCACAAAAACGCTCGAATCCGGTATATCCATTCTGAAACTGCTCCGTAAAATCAATCAGCGTGCGGACAGGGTCCGTAAACACACTAATATATAGAAGAAATGTCACCAAATCACTGACACTGATGCTTCCTTTCGCAATCAGGTATGCACCTGCTACAATGACACATACCTGAATCAAAGTCGTAAATGCACCAAGTCCGGCATGATAGCCGCCCATATAGTGATAGCTGTTCTTTTTAGCAGACAAAAATCCGTCGTTGCCGGACTTGAACTTTTCGTTTTCAATCTCCTCATTCGCAAAGGATTTTACCACGCGGATACCGGACAAATTATCCTCAATCTGGGCGTTAATCTCCGCAATACGTACACGGTTCTGCTTAAATGCACGGCGCATTTTTCCATTATAAAAATATGCGTACACAAACATTGCCGGAAGGACTATAAACGCTGCTAACGTAAGCATCGGACTGATATTTATAAGAATAACAAATGCTCCCACAATCTTGATAATGGATAGAATCAAGTTCTCCGGTCCATGATGCATCAGCTCTGTAATATCAAATAAATCCGTCGTAATTCGCGACATCAGCTGTCCGACCTTCTGATTGTCGTAATATCCAAAGGAAAGCTTCTGCAAATGTGCAAAAATCTCTGCACGCATATCGTACTCAATCTTCGCTCCCATCACATGTCCATAATTAGAAATAAAAAACTTGCTGTAACAATCTACTGCCACCATTGCAAGCAAAACAACTGCAATGATTTTTATCTGATGTAGAATTTCTGCTGTCTCTTGATAAATCAATGTCGATGTCACATAGCGAGTCACCAGCGGAAGTGCCAATGCTATCGCAGCCGACAGTGTTGCAAAAAACATATCTGCCCAGAAAACCTTTCTGTATGGTTTATAATATGAAATCATCTTTTTTAAATTCTGACCCATGATGTCCTCCCTGTCATTCCCTTTCAACGCTCCACTTCATTTTATCTGCTTGTGGAAAAAAGTCAAGCCAGGTGCTATACTGTTTCTAGCATTTATAATCATTTCAAGCACATACGGAGGTATTATCATGAATCCAAAGCAAATGCACTATGAGACACTTGCAAATACAGTTATCAAAAATCTTGCCAAAAGAAGAATTGAAGGCTGCTACTGCGCCACTGCCAAAGAGGCACAGGAAAAGGCACTCTCCTACATTTCTGCCGGTGCATCCGTTGCCTTTGGCGGCTCTATGACATTAGAGGAAACCGGCACACTTGCCGCCTTAAGACGCAGAACAGATATCCAACTCATTGACCGTGCCAATGCAAAGACACCGGAAGACACAAAGCAGATGTATCGCGACGCTTTCAGCGCTGATTTCTACCTTATGAGCACCAATGCCATCACCGTAGACGGTGAACTTGTCAATATCGACGGCAATGGAAATCGCGTTGCCGCATTGATTTATGGACCTGAGAATGTCATTATTATCGCAGGAATGAATAAGGTTGCCCCGAATGTCGAGGAAGCTGTGGACCGCGTACATTCCGTTGCTTCACCTATGAATTGCAAACGCTTAGAACGCAACACGCCATGTGCCGCCACCGGAGTCTGTGCAGACTGCACTTCCCCGGACTGCATCTGCTGTCATACGGTTGTGACCCGTTACAGCCGCTTTGAAAACCGCATCAAAGTGATTTTGGTCGGCGAAGAATTAGGATATTAATGAAAAGTGTAAAAAAAGAGGTATCGCTACGCGATACCTCTTTAAATACATTAGTTGTATTTTCTTTTTCTAGCTGCTTCAGATTTTTTCTTACGCTTAACGCTTGGCTTCTCGTAATGTTCTCTCTTACGAATCTCCTGCTGGATACCTGCCTTTGCGCAGTTTCTCTTGAAACGACGTAAAGCGCTATCTAAAGTCTCGTTTTCTTTTACAATTACACTAGACATTATCTCACACCTAACCTCCCTCCAGTTGCGTATTGTGCATATTCAACTGCAAGGTAAACTTTTATTGCACTGTATTATATTATAACATTAATTTTTTATTCGTCAACTGTTTTCTCAAATTTTTCTATGTCTTGTATAAAAACTTAATGCAACAGCTTTTATTTGTGAATTACTGAATCTGAGCTTCCAGCGCTACTCTTGCCTCTGCAACTGCTTCAGGAATGCCTGCCGGATTCTTACCGCCAGCCTGTGCCATATTCGGACGTCCACCGCCGCCGCCACCGACTTTTCCGGCAATTGCCTTGATAAGGTTACCTGCATGCGCCCCCTTTGCCATAGCTGCCTCTGTCGCCATCGCAATAAGATTCACCTTGCCATCTGCCTCAGAAGCCAGCACGACAACGCCGTCACCAAGCTTCTCTTTCAACTGGTCACCAAGGTCTCTAAGACCATTCATATCCACACCCGGCACACTGGTTGCAAGTAATTTTACACCTTTTACTTCTACAACCTGATCCATAACATCGCCAAGTGCTTCCTTTGCCGCCTTGCTCTTTAAGGATTCATTCTCACTCTGCAATGCTTTCATCTCAGCCATCATATGCTCAATCTTCTCTACCAGAGTTGCCGGAGTTGCCTTTGCTGCCTTTGCTGCCGCCATAAGCTCCTCTTCCTCTTTCTGATAGTAAGCAAATACGTTCTCTCCTGTAAGTGCTTCAATACGGCGCACACCAGCCGCTACACCGCTCTCAGAGATAATCTTAAATGCTGCAATATCTCCGGTATTCTTTACATGCGTACCACCACAGAACTCCTTAGAGAAATCTCCCATGGAAACGACACGCACTGTCTCACTGTATTTCTCACCGAAAAGTGCCATTGCACCAGTCTTCTTTGCTTCTTCAACTGTCATGACATTCGTATCTACTGTGATATTCTCCGCAATCTTCTGATTTACAAGCTTCTCTACGCGAGCAAGTTCATCTGGTGTCATCGCCGAAAAATGGCTGAAATCAAATCTTGTACGCTCACCATCCTGATAAGAGCCCGCCTGCTCTACGTGAGTACCTAATACTTCACGAAGTGCCTTCTGCAACAAGTGTGTTGCAGAGTGGTTCTTACAGGTCTTTCCACGAAGTACTGCATCAACCGAAAGTTCTGCCTCATCACCGACTTTAATCATACCGCTTATCATCTTACCGATATGACCAACCTTACCACCTTTTAACTTGATGGTATCCTCTACTTTGAACTCACCGTCTGCGGTTTTAATCACACCTTTGTCGCCCTGCTGTCCACCCATCGTTGCATAAAATGGTGTTTTATCTACGATAATCGTTCCGATTTCGCCATCAGACAATGCCTCAACTATCTCTGTCTCTGTTGTAAGTACGGAAACCTTTGATACAAGCTCTAACTTATCATATCCGTCAAACTCGGATGTAATCGCCGGGTCAATCTCATCATAAACAGTCGCATCCGCTCCCATGTAATTTGTTACCTTACGGGCATTGCGGGCAGTTGTTCTCTGAACCTCCATTGCCTTTCTAAAGCCTTCCTCATCAATAGCAAATCCTTTTTCTGCTAAGATTTCCTCTGTGAGGTCAATCGGGAAACCATAAGTATCATAAAGCTTAAATGCATTGTCACCGGACAATACTTTCTCACCCTTGCTCTCCATATCCGCTTCCATATCTGCCAAAATAGAAAGTCCCTGATCAATTGTCTTGTTAAACTTTTCTTCTTCCTGCGTCAGAACCTTAAAGATAAATTCTTTCTTCTCCTCAAGCTCCGGATATCCGTCCTTGCTCTCATTGATAACTGTTGCTGCCAAATCAGCCATGAATGTGCCATTGATGCCAAGCATTCTGCCGTGTCTTGCTGCACGACGGATAATACGACGAAGCACATAACCACGACCTTCATTGGATGGCATAATACCATCAGATATCATAAATGTAGCGGAACGAATATGGTCTGTAATCAAACGGATAGAGATATCATCCAGTGCATCTGTCTGATATGTCTTGCCGGATAATGCACATACCTTATCACGGATTGCTTTCATCGTATCAATATCAAATACAGAATCTACATCCTGCATCACAACCGCCAGACGCTCAAGTCCCATACCGGTGTCGATATTCTTCTGCTCAAGCTCCTCATAGCCGCCTTTGCCATCGCCGTTGAACTGTGTAAATACGTTATTCCACACTTCCATAAAACGGTCACAGTCACAGCCAACTTTACAATCCGGCTTACCGCAGCC
>CAZAGJ010000094.1:0-6255 GCA_964484605.1 uncultured Roseburia sp.
GGGAAATGCCATAAGTGCATATCAGAAAACAGCGGACGATGAATCTGAGATTGTGCCGGAGTTTTATGTTTTTTATGGAGTGAACCAGGAGGGGACAGAAAACTGGTATCAGTATGACACGATGGAGGAAACCTATCAGAGACTTGCCGATGGAATCACAGAGACGGAAACATCTGCTTCGGGTGATGAATTTGCTTATTTACAGCAGGAATACTCGGCACTTTCCGAAGAATATACGGATGCGAAAGCTGCCGCGAGAACACAGCTTGCAATTCTGATATTTATTATTGCAGTTTTGGTGATTGTAATTATCAATCTTCTGGTTCGCAAATTTGGAAAACATGAGGATGACGATTTCTTTGAAGATGATTTGAATGAAGATGACTTACCGGAGGATGAAATGCCGGAGAGCAAGCCGCTAGATCGTGCGTTCGCATTGAAAAATGAGATTGACAGCAAGGATGCCGGCATGCAGGAAGAAGCTGAGGATGAAGCGGACAGTGATTTTGAGAATGAATTCGAGGATGAGGATGAGCTGGAAGTCATAGACTTTAACGATTTATAGAAGATATAAGAATTTCCGGCACTAGGAGGAAATATGCAGATATCATATACAGCAAAAGCAAAAAAGGCAATTGACATTGCAAACCGCATGTCAAAGTCGTTACATCATTATTATGTTGGAACGGAACACATCCTTCTGGGACTTTTGAAAGAAGGAACCGGTGTTGCAGCGCAGGTATTGCATGAAAATGGCGTAGAGTTAGAAAAGGTATTAGAACTGATAGAGGAACTGATTGCACCGGTGTCTGAAATTGCAGTAAAGGAGACGGAAGGTTATTCGCCGCGAGCAATGCGTGTACTTGATGGTGCGTCAAGAGAAGCGGCACGTTTTCAGTCCGAAAAGATTGGAACAGAGCATATTCTGCTTGCAATGATAAAAGAGACAGAGTGTGTGGCAGCGAGACTTCTTAACACGTTGTCTGTTAATATTCAAAAGACTTACGTTGATACATTGATAGCCATGGGGCAGGACGCAAGCCTGTACAAGGAAGATTTTCATAATGGAAGACCGGGACGCAGAAAGGGTGCGGATGCTACGACAGTACTTGACCAGTATTCGAGAGATTTGACAAAGCTTGCAGCAGATGGGGCGTTAGACCCTGTGGTAGGACGAGAAAAAGAAATTGACCGTGTGATTCAGATCCTGAGCAGAAGAAGCAAGAATAATCCATGCCTGATAGGAGAACCGGGAGTAGGCAAAACTGCGATTGTCGAGGGTATTGCGGAGCGTATCGTAACAGGAATGGTTCCGGACACGGTGCTTGGTAAGCGTGTGGTATCGCTTGATTTGTCCGGAATTGTTGCCGGTTCTAAATACCGCGGTGAGTTTGAGGAACGTATCAAGAAAGTAATTTCAGAGGTTACGAAAGCAGGAAATGTATTGCTTTTTATCGATGAAATTCACACGATTATCGGTGCCGGAGGAGCAGAGGGGGCAATCGATGCTTCCAATATATTAAAGCCTGCACTGGCGCGTGGCGAGATTCAGGTAATCGGTGCGACTACGGTGGAGGAGTATCGCAAATATGTGGAGAAGGATGCTGCTTTAGAGCGGAGATTTCAGCCGGTTGTTGTGGAGGAACCGACAGAGGAAGAGACTGTGGAGATATTAAAGGGGCTGCGCAGCCGCTACGAGCACCACCATAATGTGACTATCACGGATGAGGCAGTGCTTGCGGCAGCAAGATTGTCGGCACGCTATATCAATGACCGTTTCCTTCCGGATAAAGCAATCGACTTGATGGATGAGGCGGCTGCCAAAGTACGGCTTGCGATTGGTGGGAATCCCAAAGCAGTTGTCGCTCTGAAGAATGAGATAGCAGAAAAAGAAGCGGAATTAGAAATGGCATTGACGAATGCAGACTTGGAATCCGCACGAATTGCAAAGGATGAGAAAGAAGCTCTTGAGGAAAAACAGAAAAAACTCGCAGCAAAGGCAAGACGGGAACTTGGCAAAAAGAATTGTGTGGTAGGCGAGGATGAAATTGCAGATGTGGTTTCCGGGTGGACAAAGATTCCGGTAAAAAAACTGGCGGAAGGGGAAGCTTTGCGGCTTCGCAGATTAGAGGATACTTTGCACAAGCGTGTCATAGGTCAGGAAGATGCTGTGACAGCAGTGGCGAAAGCAGTGCGGAGAGGTCGTGTCGAACTAAAAGACCCGAAGCGTCCGATAGGTTCGTTCCTTTTCTTAGGACCAACCGGTGTGGGAAAGACAGAGATATCCAAGGCATTGGCGGAGGCTGTCTTTGGACAGGAACAGGCAATGATTCGTGTGGATATGTCTGAATATATGGAGAAGCACAGTGTATCTAAGATGATTGGCTCACCGCCCGGCTATGTGGGACATGAGGATGGCGGACAGCTTAGTGAGAAAGTGCGCCGCAATCCATATTCTGTGATTCTTTTTGATGAGATAGAAAAAGCACATCCGGATGTATTTAACATTCTGCTGCAGGTTCTCGATGATGGACATATCACAGACTCACAGGGAAGAAAAGTAGATTTTAAAAATACGATTATCATTATGACCTCCAATGCCGGAGCACAGGCGATTGTGGAGCCGAAAAAGCTTGGTTTTGCATCAGGAAATGATGAAAAGCAGAACTATGAGCGCATGAAAGGCAGCGTTATGGAGGAAGTGCGCCGTATTTTCAAACCGGAGTTTTTGAACCGAATTGATGAGACAATCGTATTCCGTTCGCTGAATAAGGCAGATATGAAGCAGATTGTGGGACTTATGACGAAGGAACTCTGTGAGCGGTGTGCAAAGCAGCTTGAAATTGAACTGGTAATACGTGACAGCGTGAAGAATTATATCGTAGAGAAAGCATATGAGCCAAAATATGGAGCGAGACCATTGCGCAGAAAAATCCAGAATGAAATCGAGGATAGGCTGGCAGAACTGCTTTTAGACGGCACGGTAAAAAAAGGCACGAGGGTCGTTGTTACCACGAAAAAAAATGTCGTTGTTTTCGAGACAAAGGAAAAGTAAAAAATTCCTTAAATGTCGCAGAAACCACTAGAAATAAAGGGCTGGTTATTATATAATGACTGTACAATATTTATGATGAAGCGCGCGATTTGATTGTCGCCGTGACATTACAGGAGGATAAGATGGCTGTTATTAGTGAGTTGATTCGTTCAGAAGCGGATGGAACAATCAGTTTTGGAGATTATTCATTAAGCACAAAAGCAAAGCTTGACAATTTTGAACATCAGGGAGATATCTACAAGGTAAAGACTTGCAAGGAGATTACAAAGTTAGAACGCAATGGTATGTTCGTATATGAATCAGTACCCGGAACGGCTGTTATGAACTTAAAGGCGACTGAGAACGGAATGGTTTTTGCGGTAGAAGGCCCGGAGGATGCTCAGTTTACAGTAGAACTTGAGGCAGAGGCTGAGTATGACATTGTGATTGACGGAGCAGATGCAGGTAAGATGAATACCAATCTCGGCGGTAAACTCAGCGTTAGTGTGGAACTGGGAGAGAATCCGGTAGAAGTTTCTATTCAGAAGTGCTGATGGTTGAATGAGTATGACAGATAAGAAAGCGATACTTGGTTTTAGAATCGGGTATCGCTTTTTTTGCAGGGAGGTATAGGATATGGTGTTTGGAATTATTTTTGTAGTGGTGGTTTGTATCGTTTTATTTATGTTGTATTTTGGGTATAAATTGGCGTTTTATTATACAGACCCGCTGGATAGCCCTTATGAATATACAGATGATGACCAGACTCGCAAGTGCAAGGAAGTGTTGGATGCTGCTATTGCAGAATTTTGTGATGTGGCGTGCGAGGAGGTCAGCATCATCGCGCGTGACGGACTGAAATTATCGGGGCGTTATTATCACGTTGCGGATGGTGCGCCGATGGAGATTCAGTGTCATGGCTACAAGGGAAATGCGACAAGAGACTTTTGCGGTGGCTGGAAACTTGCAAAGGAGGCAGGGCACAATGTATTGCTGATAGATGAGCGCTGCCATGGAAAGAGCGAAGGGCACACGATTACTTTCGGCATAATGGAACGTTATGACTGTTTGGAATGGATTCGGTATGCGAATGAGAGATTCGGCAATGTACCGATATTATTGAGCGGAGTTTCGATGGGAGCAGCTACGGTATTGATGACTGCGGGATTGGAACTGCCAGAGAATGTAAAATGTGTCATTGCGGATTGCCCATATGATGCACCTTCCAATATTATTAAGAAAGTATTAGGACAGGATATGGGGATGCCGGCGTGGCTTGTATATCCGTTGATTTGTCTGGGCGGCAGACTTTATGGGAAGTTTAATCTGGAGGCAGACAGCCCGGTGGAGGCAGTGAAGCGGGCAAAAGTACCGATTTTGCTGATTCATGGGGATGATGACCGTTTTGTGCCGTATGAGATGAGCAAAAATATTTGTGCGGCTGCTTCAGATAAGATTGAGTTTCATACGATTCATGGCGCGGGACATGCATTGAATTATGTGACTGCACCGGAGGAGTATCGTCAGATAGTGCATGCATTTACGAAAAAGTATTTATAGAGGAGAAAGTAAATGGCAAAAGCAAAAATAAGCGTATATTTCTGCCAGAATTGTGGTTATGAATCCGGCAAGTGGTTAGGACAATGTCCGGGATGCCGGGAGTGGAACACTTTTGTGGAGGAAATGATTGATAAAAAAAGTGCTGGCAAGGGGAAGCAGCTTGGCAATGACAGTGCGCAGTCAGTGCCGCTTTCGGCAATTGAGATGACACAGGATAAAAGAGTATCCACAGACATAGCAGAACTTGACCGTGTGCTTGGAGGCGGCATTGTGCAGGGTTCGTTGGTTCTCGTTGGCGGTGACCCGGGAATTGGCAAGTCGACACTTTTACTGCAGGTGTGTCAGAATTTATCCAGACAGAAAATAAAGGTTATATATATATCCGGCGAAGAATCTTTGCAGCAGATTAAGATTCGTGCGGAGCGCATCGGAACATTTGAAGATAGTTTGAGCCTGTTGTGTGAGACGAATCTTGATACGATTCAGAAGGTAATAGACCGTGAGAAACCGCAGATTGTGGTAATTGATTCCATACAGACAATGTATAATGAAGATGTGGCATCGGCTCCGGGAAGTGTTTCGCAGGTACGTGAGTCCACCGGAACACTTATGCAGATTGCCAAGGGAAGCGGTATCTCTATATTTATCGTAGGTCATGTGACAAAAGAAGGTGTTGTGGCAGGACCGAGGGTGTTAGAGCATATGGTGGATACGGTCTTGTATTTTGAGGGTGACCGCCATGCAGCTTATCGTATTCTTCGAGGCGTGAAGAATCGTTTTGGATCCACGAATGAGATTGGTGTGTTTGAGATGCGCCAGACAGGCTTAGCTGAGGTTGAAAATCCGTCTGAGTTTATGCTGAGTGGGAAGCCGGAGGGGGCATCCGGCTCAGTGGTGGCGTGTTCTATGGAAGGAACGAGACCGATTCTTCTGGAGGTGCAGGCACTTGTATGTCATACCAATTTTGGCGTTCCCCGCAGAACGGCGGCGGGTACAGACTATAACCGTGTGAATCTCTTGATGGCGGTATTGGAAAAAAGACTGGGGCTGCAGCTTGGAAATTGCGATGCCTATATTAATATTGCGGGTGGAATTCGGATGAATGAACCGGCAATTGATTTGGGAATTGTACTGGCACTGATATCCAGTTACAAGGAAAAAGCGATAGATGAAAAGACAATATGCTTTGGAGAGGTAGGACTTAGTGGAGAAGTCCGGGCAGTCAGTATGGCAGAGCAGAGAGTACAGGAGGCCAAAAAACTTGGTTTTGAAACATGCATTCTTCCGGAAGTGTGCCTTGACGGACTAAAGAGCATATCAGGAATTAAATTGATTGGTGTGCGGACGGTAAAAGACGCCATGGACTGTATCCTGCGTTAGGGGAATCATTATTGCTATATACTGCACCATAATGTCAGTCTGTCACAGATAAATAAATTGTCGAGAATTGTATAAACAATACACACAATTCTCGACAATTAACTTTCTTTATTGAAACTGCAGAAATTGTGTTGACATTCAAAAATATTGGTGCTAATATAAACAAGCTGACCGCGAGGACAGCAGAAATCACTTGAATCCTTCTTTGAAAGAGATTCGGGAGAGAAAAAAGTTGTTGACAAATAAGTTCGTGAGTGATATAGTGAATAAGCTGTCGCGAA
>CAZAGJ010000095.1:0-6130 GCA_964484605.1 uncultured Roseburia sp.
GAATATATGGAAAAGTTCCGTCATATCAGCGACAACGAAGATTTAAATAATGCGTTGTATAGAAATGCCATTACTTTATTAGACGAGAACAAAGGTAGTGATACGGAAGGAACATTTATATTCGATGCTAAAAAAGGGAAGACTATATTGAAAAGGTATGGCGAAAAAAATACCCTTGAAGTTAAAGTGTCGGATAGAGATCTAAGAATAATTAGAAATCAAAAACCAGTAGTCGGAATGCACAATCATCCGACGAACTTGCCGCCAAATGGGGCGGATTTTACTGCAGCAGGGTACAGAGAGTATGATTTTGGTGTGATTGTAACTCATGACGGACGTATTTTTAAATATAAAGTAGGAAACAGAGCTTTTCATGCATATGCTTTAGATATGAGAATTGACAAGTATATGAGAAAGGAATATAATCTAGGCGTAGAGGAAGCGTTCGAAAAAGCATTGAATGAGTTTAGGAAGGAGTATGGTATTTCATGGCAAGAAATAAAGTAAGAGGCTACTTAGATGTTCCTCAGACATGGCCTGACAAAACAGTCGAAGAGCTTGAGAAAATGATTGAAGAAGCCGATGAGGAAAGTAAGAAGTTGACAGAATGGCCGAAGGCATAGACACCACCAGTCAAAGATGATTGGTGGTATTTTATTGCAAAAAATAGGAGGGTAGCATGGCAGAATTAAGAAAAGGACGCCAGACACCCACTCAATCCGTTGTATTACCTTACTTTGATACAAAAGGGCAAGAAGCTATTGATTCTTATAATGAATCGGGAAGAACAGCGCAGGAATGGCAGGAATTATTGCTTAGTGATATTCTTGCTGTAAATGAGGATGGATTGTGGACACATACGAAGTTCGGGTATTCGATACCGCGAAGAAATGGCAAGAATGAGATTGCAGCAATCCGTGAAATATATGGACTTGAGCATGGCGAAAAGATACTCCATACTGCACACCGAACAACCACCAGCAGCTCCGCATCGAAAAGATTGGCGAGTATATTGAACGGAAAAGGCTATACGGAAATTGCCAGACCTAAAAACGGCGAAAAGTATAAAAAAGCTTATACCTATTCAAAGCAATTCGGTTTGGAGAAAATTACAATACTAGATGAAGGTGGCGGCTCATGTGATTTTCGTACACGTTCATCTAAAGGTGGTCTTGGTGAAGGTTTCGACCTCCTGGTAATCGACGAGGCACAGGAGTATACGGATGACCAAGAATCGGCACTTAAGTATGTGGTGACAGACTCAAGGAATCCGCAAACTATTTTTTGTGGAACACCGCCGACTCCGGTAAGTTCCGGTACTGTTTTTACAAAGTTGAGAAATGCAACTCTTTCAGGAGCTACGGCAAACGGGGGGTGGGCTGAATGGTCCGTAGAAAAACAGTCCAACGTGAGAGATAAGGAGTTGTGGTATGAGACAAATCCGTCCTTGGGAACAATATTTACAGAGCGTTCGGTCTTGGATGAGGTTGGAACTGATGATGTAGATTTCAATATACAGAGATTAGGATTATGGTTAAAGTACAATCAAAAGTCTGCAATCAGTAAAGCAGAATGGGCGGAATTAAAAACGTCAGTATTGCCGGAATTGACCGGTCCGTTGCACGTTGGAATAAAATATGGTGTGGATGGTCAGCATGTAGCAATGTCAATAGCTGTAAAGACCAAGGAGAAGAGAGTATTCATTGAAACGATTGACTGCAGGGATGTCAAAGCAGGAAATCAATGGATAATCTCTTTTTTAATGTCAGCACAAGTGGAGAAAGTCATAATTGATGGAGCTAACGGGCAGCAGTTGTTGGCAGACGAAATGAAAGATACTAAGCTAAAGAAACCTATACTTCCAACTGTAAAAGAAATCATTCTTGCGAACGCATCTTTTGAGCAGGGAATCTTCCAAGCAAATATATCACATATGGGGCAGCCTTCTATTGACCAGATTGTAGGAAACTGTGAGAAACGAGCAATTGGGTCAAATGGCGGATTTGGTTATAAAGCTCAGAAAGAAGGAATGGAAATAGCTTTGCTGGATAGCTTAGTACTGGCCTATTGGTCATGCAGCACAAGTAAGGAAAGAAAAAAACAGAAAATAAGTTACTAATAGCATCCGAAGGGGTGCTTTTTTAGTATAAAATTTACCGATACCACCGGGTTAAGTGGGGAAAGGAGACGCTTTATGAGCGATTTTAAAGTAATTGAAACACAGGAACAGTTAGACGCCATTATTGGCAGGAGACTGGAACGAGAAAGAGAAATAACCAAAAAAGAGTATGAAAATTTTCTTTCGCCAGAGGATGTAACAAAAAAATATGAAGGTTATCTCTCGCCGGAGGATGTAACAAAAAAATACAAAGACTATCTGTCTCCGGAAGAGGTTGCTAAGAAAGACGCACAGATTAAGGCATACGAGACCGACTCGGCAAAAACGAGAATTGCGCATGAATCTGGTCTTTCGTATGAAGCGATTGCTTTTCTTAAGGGAGACGATGAAGAAACTATCCGTAAAAGTGCGGAAGCATTGAAGCATTTGGTGGGGAATACAGTAGTGGCACCACTAGCTTCCACAGAATCATCCGTTGAAGATAAGAAAACAGAAGCTTTGAAAAACACATTGAAAAGATTAAAAGGAGAGTAAAAATTATGGCAGATGTATTAGCAAGAGGAAGTTTGTTTGATCCACAGTTAGTAAAGGATTTGGTAAATAAGGTGAAGGGACATTCATCTTTGGCGGTTTTATCAGCCATGGAGCCTGTATCATTCAATGGCAATAAAGAGTTCACATTTTCAATGGATTCTGAGATTGATATTGTGGCGGAGAACGGCAAAAAAACACATGGTGGAGTATCGCTGGAGCCGGTAACAATTGTACCAATTAAATTCGAGTATGGCGCTCGTATTTCTGACGAGTTCTTATATGCGTCAGAAGAGGAGCAGTTAGACATCTTAAAGGCATTTAATGATGGATTTGCAAAGAAGGTAGCTAGTGGTCTTGACATCGCGGCATTTCACGGTGTGAATCCAAGAACAGGAGAGGCATCGACCGTAATTGGAGACAATCACTTTGATGCAAAAGTAACTCAGACCGTAACCTACACAGAGGAGACACCAGATGCCAATATTGAAATGGCCATCGCATTGGTAGAAGATTCAGACAACGATGTATCCGGCATAGCTATTGCGCCGGCAGTTCGTACAAACCTTGCAGCAATGACAAAGCAGAATGGTGAGAAATTGTACCCTGACTTTGC
This sequence comes from uncultured Roseburia sp., assembly GCA_964484605.1. GTDB lineage: Bacteria > Bacillota > Clostridia > Lachnospirales > Lachnospiraceae > Roseburia. Next base: position 3,267 of record CAZAGJ010000095.1, read on the forward strand.
ATTTGGTGGAAAGCCGTCGCATCTTGGTGCCAATGTACTTGATATCAACAAGACTGTTGCAGCAGGCAATAAAGACAAAGCGATTTTGGGCGATTTTGCAAATATGTTTAAATGGGGATATGCGAAGCAGATTCCATTGGAAATTATCAAGTATGGTGATCCGGACAATTCAGGAAAAGACCTTAAGGGTTACAACCAGATTTATATCCGAGCAGAAGTATACCTTGGATGGGGCATCTTAGATGGCAAATCATTTGCTCGTGTAACAAATGAGTAATGTTCCGAAATGAAATATCGTAATACAAAGACGCAGGCGGTCGTTAAGACTGCTTGCGTTATTTCTGGTGGTGATTAGATACAGGTAGGTGATAGAAAATGAGTAATCCGTTTGCATCAAAAGATGATGTTATGACTTTATTTAGAAAATTAACACCCGAAGAAGGAGAGAGAGCGGAGGCGTTACTTCCGGTGGTCTCTGATTGCATAAGGCAAGAAGCGAAGAAAGTCGGAAAAGATATAGATGCAATGCTTGCAAATGGGACGCTGTTAGAAAATGTGCTTAAATCTGTTACAGTAGATGTTGTGGCTCGAATGCTTATGACATCAACGGATACCGAACCGATGACTCAGATTTCTCAATCGGCGCTGGGATATAGTGTATCTGGAACATATCTAGTTCCGGGTGGTGGTTTATTTATAAAAAAATCCGAATTGGCAAGATTGGGATTGAAGCGACAGAGATACGGGGTGATTGATTTATATGGCAATGATTAAGGGGATTCCGGTTGTGCTGATAGAAAAAATACCGAAAGGCACGGATCCATTTGGAGCATCTATCTATGAAACAAGAGAAGTCGTTGTTGAAAATGTACTTGTAGCGCCCTCAAACACTGACGATATTGTTACAACGCAGGATTTAACAGGGAAAAAAGCTGTTTATACCTTGGCAATTCCAAAAGGCGATACGCATAATTGGGAAGATGCTGCCGTGAAGTTTTTCGGCAAGGAGTGGCATACAGTAGGATATCCATTGGAAGGAATAGACGAAAATATACCTTTATCATGGAATAAGAAGGTGATGGTGGAGATGTATGGCTAAGGTGGAAGTAATTATTGATTCAGCAGCGGTTCGTGATATGTTGCGTTCATCAGAAATGATGGCGATATGCGAGGAAAGAGCAAATAATGCGGTGGGAAAATTAGGAGCAGGGTATAGTGTGACAACAATGACTGGGAAAAATCGTGTGAATGCTTCTGTTTTTGCGGAAACGTATCAAGCGAAAAAAGAAAATATGGAAAACAACTCCATATTGAAAGCATTGAGGTAGATTTATGATTGAAACAACAGTATTAAATTACTTAAATTCTGTACTTGATGTGCCTGTTCATATGGAGAAGCCGGATGCAGAGCCAGCGCAATATGTTCTTATAGAAAAAACAGGAAGCTCAAAGGAGAATTTTATTAATTCGGCAACTATTGCATTGCAATCGTATGCCGATTCGTTGTATTCAGCAGCGGCATTGAATGAAGATGTTAAGAAAGCGATGGATAATATTACGATTCTTGATAAAATTTCAAGTTCCCAACTGAATACGGATTACAATTTTACAGATACAACAAAAAAGAAATACCGTTACCAAGCGGTATATGATTTATTTTATTAAGGAGGAAGAAAGATGGACACAGCAAATGTTACTTCTGCGAAGCCGAATAAGGCGGGCGCAGTATTTAATGCGGTTCTTGGGACAGAATTACCGACAGACACCACAGCAACACTTGATACAGCATTTAAAAATTTGGGGTTCGTAAGTGAAGATGGTATTACAAACACTAATTCACCATCTTGTGAGGATACAAAAGCATGGGGTGGAGACATTGTTATGTCTTCTCAGACTGAAAAGAAAGATGAGTGGAAGTTGAAGCTTATCGAAGCCAATAATGTGAATGTATTAAAAGTCATTTATGGTTCAAACAATGTGAGTGGAACATTGGCGGAAGGCATTGCTGTTAAAGCAAACAGTAATGAAGTAGAGGCATCTTGCTGGGTAATCGATACAATTCTTAAAGATGGCGCAAAGAAGAGAATTGTTATCCCTAATGGAAAAATAACAGCTATCGGAGATATTGCCTACAAGGATAAAGAGCCAATAGGGTATGAAATTACAATTAATGCAGTTCCGGACAAAGATGGGAACACACATTATGAATATTGTAAAGCTGGTGCAACAAGTGGAGAATAGTATGCAGGAGGATAAAATCATGCTGAGCGGAAGAACAAAAAGCGGATTTGAATTTGAAATCGATAATGACATTTTAGATGATTGGGAGCTCTTGGAATGCTTTAGAGAAATTGACAGAGGAAACGAGGATTATATCGTCGACGCTGCGAAGCAGTTGCTGGGAGAAGAGCAGTATGGAAAATTAAAGGATTTTGTTAGAGAGAAATACGGAAGAGTAAAAGCTTCCGTTATGGCTGACGAAATAGTTGATATCATGAACCACAGCAAAGAAGGAAAAAACTCTTAATCCTCGCCAGCATGATTGCAATAGACGAAGATGCGCTTATATGTGATTTAGCAGAAACATATCATATATTTGAATATAGGTCGTTACCGCTCCACACGGTAGCGGCCTTTTCTGTTGGTTTGAGGGAAAATAGTCGAATTAAGATGGCTTTGGCAGGTACCAAATATCCATTTGATACGATACTTTTAGCTGCGATTTACGATGCCGTAAATATGCAAAATTGGGCTATATCTGACAATGGTCGAAAAGGAATTAATCCGCCCGACTCGATTGCAAATAAATTGCTTGGAAGAAAAGTGGCACAGAAGGAAAGTGAATATATGCTATTTGATACAGC
>CAZAGJ010000096.1:0-5856 GCA_964484605.1 uncultured Roseburia sp.
TTGCAATGTCAATTGCCTTTTTTGCTTTTGCTGTATATGATATCTGCATATTTCCCTCCTAGTACCAGGAATTCTTATATCTCCTATAAGTCATTAAAATCTATGATTTCCAAATCATCCGACTTACTTGGTTCCTCTTTTTTACGCTTTCGTCCAAACTTCTTCTCCGGTCGCAGCTCCGGTTCTTCCTCATCCTCAAATTCCTCATCGAAAGCATCCTCAAATGCAGTCTCCGGTTCTTCCTCCGTTACAGTAGCTCTGCTGCCAATCTCATTTTTCAATGCAAATGCACGGTCCACAGGCTTGCTTTCCGGCATTTCATCCTCCGTGAAGTCATCATCTGTCAAATCATCATCAAAGAAATCATCATCCTTATGCTTGCCAAATCTGTACACCAAAAGGTTGATAATTACAATCACTAATACTGCAATAATAAAAATCATAATTGCCAACTGCGTTCTCGCTGACGATTTCGCCTCTGCATACTCCTCGGAAAGTGTCATGTATTCTTCCTGCAAATAAGTAAATTCGTCACCGGAAGCAGATGTTTCCGCACCCGAAATTCCATTCGCAAGTCTCTGATACGTTTCCTCCAGTGTGTCATACTGATACCAGTTTTCTGTACCCTCATGGTTCACCCCGTAAAAAGCATAAAACTCTGACACAATCTCAGATTCATCGTCCGCTGTTTTCTGATATGCACTTATGGCATTTCCCTCGCCTATTTCAAGGCTTGTCTGCAAATATGTTTCCGGCATGGTAAAATCAACCGGTGCCATCAATGCGATCACATACTTTTCTCCATTTAAAAGCTTCACAAATGGATATACGCTATCGCGTGTCTCATCATAAACAAAGAATCTGCCGCTATCATCGGAATCCTCTGCGTCCTGCGGAACCATCCACAAAAGCTTTAAGGAACCTTTACTAAAGCTTACGCCCTGATAAGTATTTTCATGATAAGTAATTGTGCTGTTTCCAAAATCTGCAGGAATATTCTCTTCCTTAAATTCCTCCGAAATCCGGTAATTCACACCATTTACCGTAACTGCCTCCGTCTCTGTCTCATTCACAGGCTCATTCTCGTCTTTATCTGTTTCCGGCTCAGCCGGCGTACTGCCCGCTCCCGCCTGCTTCGTTACCTTAATCGTGTAAGTGGCTGTCACACCATTTTCTGCTTTTACAACAATTTTGATAGTATTGGCACCATCCTGCAGTTTATCGTTTCCGGTAACAGATTCAACAACCGCTTTTTCATTGGATGGGGTCGCTGATACCGCAATATTGGTAACATCGCTGCCTACTGTCGCTGTATAGGATGTTGTCTTATAAGAAAATGCCGGAGAAAGTGTTCCCGGTGAAATGGTCAGGCTCTTCAATGAATTATCTGCCGACAAATTCTGACCCGCGTTGCTGCTTCCGGCTGTGCTTCCGCCCGTGGTACCTCCGCCCGCTGCGCTTCCTGTCGTACTGCCCCCTGTACTACCTCCACCGACTGTACTTCCTGCCGTACTGCCTCCGCCCGCTGTGCTTCCTGCCGTACTGCCTCCTGTACTCGCGGCGTTATTTACCGTGACAGAAGTACTACTTCCCGACATGGAGTCTAAGCTTTCTACCGTATCAAACAACACACCGTCCGTTGCCGACAGTGATACGCTGCTTGTTCCTGCTGCTACTGCCTTCAATGTAATCGAAAAACTATCCCCATTCACTACACGGCTTCCACCGCCGCCATTAGAGTCGACAGAACAGTTCACAAACTGCAATACGCTCGCATCCCAGGAAAGCGTCATTGTTGCAAGTACCTTCTCTCCGGAAGGACCTGTGGCCTTTCCCGTAATTGTAACTGTGTCTCCGATATTTACAGTGCTTGCAGACGAGGATACGGATGTCTTACCCGCTGCTGCCCATACAGTAACATCTGTATTTACCAAGCCCAGACACATACACAGGGCTATTAAAAACATTCCAATTTTCTTTTTCATATTCATGAAAGATACTCCTTTCCAGATGCCAAAGGACTACTGGCTAATTGTAGACAGTCCCAGAATATGGCGCTGTGCAATCACAACATCAATATTGGAAACACTTCCATCCTTATTGGTATTCGCCGCCTGCAGATATGCGCCGGACTGTGTCGTGATGCCCAGAATATGGCGCTGCATCAACACCACATCAATATTCGATATCTTACCATCGCCGTTCACATCACCACAAATTACCACTTCGTATTGCTTTACCGGCTGTCCGTTCACATAGACCGTCACTTTATTTCCTGTTCCAACATTTCCGGTATTTGCTGTACCATCTGCATTTAATACCTGAACCGTACAGCCATTACCTGCGATACCTGCCTGTACCGCTGCGGCACTTGTCCCCGGCGCAATGCCTGTCACACTATCTCCGCTGACCGCATACGCCGTTGTAATGGATGCGCTGTCTGTAATCTGCGTCGTTTGACCGGATGCCACCGGCTGCTGTCTCGCAACAGTAATCGAATAGGTTCTTGCATTTCCGCTCTGTGAAATACAGGTTATCTCAATCGTATTATTGCCATAATTCAAAGAATAATTACCGGTTCCGGAAACAGTCGAAGTTGCCGCCACCGGAGCTGCACTCACATTAATGGAAGAAACATCTGCACCAACAACAAGCGAATATGCTGTCGTTGCCCCGCTAAATCCCGGCGTCAGGTTCGCTCCATCCACATACAGCGCCGAAAGCCAGTTATTCGGATTGCCCTTGTCCAAAAAGCCTGCCGCTGTCTCCGGCATATTACTGTAAACCGGAATGCGGAACACGAATGCCTGATTCTTGTCCGCATAAGCCTTCGCCATATTACTTCCTTCACTCATAGCTGCCTGTACATTCGTCATGTACTGATGTGAGTATAAACTATTCTGATATACCACATTAAATTTTTCAAAATAAATGGTATTCTGACCTTTTTTAATGTAATTATCTGCCACAATCTGCGAACCGCCCACCAGCGACTTATAAATCGTGTTCCATCCCTGCTGCTTTGCATAGGAAAGTCCGTTTACCGCCGCAGATGCCGAGCTTGTGGTATATGCCCGCACATTAAAATAGTTGTAATATCCTGCATAGCCGGAATAACTGCCCGAAATCAAAGGGCTTGTCCCCTTCGTCCCCTGCTCCTGCTTACAGCGTGCCGCAAGATGATACGGGCTTACTGCAAGTCCTGTTCCAATCTCGACAAAGGTATCTGCATAACTGCGCACTGCACCATCCGTATCTGTATAATTCCCCGCCATAAATGTGTTCGCAAGGATATTGCTCACACCTGCCGCATTCTGATAAGGAGCATATTCCAAAGTTTCAAATTGGAATATGTATGTCTCATTCAGGAAATTACGCGGATCCATGCAATATGCAATATACTCCGGTGATGCGCTGACCCAGTTTGCTCCGTCAAAACCGTACCATGTATTGGTCGCCCAATCATATGCTGCGCTATCCGTGGACTTTCTCGAATCGTTGACAGAATTCTGAATCAGATTCCTGCCAACCACACTCTCGCCACTTACCACTGCATTCCAGTCCAATCCCGTCTGCACTGCTACAAACTGCCAGTTCGGATACTTCTGATGTAATGCCAGCAATGAATTACAATAGCTCGCCGGGAATCCGGCAGCCTGCAATGCCGCGACATATTCTGCATCCGATGGTGTCGCCGGTGCTGCCGCTCCTGAATCCGCAGGATTTCCACCCAGAGTGCCATTATCCAAAGCCACATAATCTGCGCACATCCATCCGGTATATGTACTTCCGCGCAGAGAAAAGCTGACATTGTACCAATTCATCCCCTCCGCCGCTGTCTGACCAAGGACATTGACGCGTTGTCCCTTGTATACCTTAATTACAACCGAATAAGAAGTTCCTGCACCCGAACGCACATTGACTCCCAAATCGGTATTCGCCACTGCCGCATTTCCCTCTGCCCCGGAAGCCGCATTCGCCAGACGCACAAAATCTGCCCTGACATATCCGGTCCGTACGGCACCATTCACCATAACCTGCACCTGATACCACGTATAACCATCTGCGCCGCCCACTTCATCCGTAACCGTCACGGTAGTTCCCGGGTTAATTGAAACAATCTTCTCACCATTCACCGGCGCTGTACGCACACGCAGTGGTCCATCCAGTATTGTGCCCGTGGTCGCAGTGTACGCATATACTGTCTCCGTGGCATGCGGCGAAAAAACACAGATAGCTGCCATCAGTATGCTGACGGCAGCCACAAGCTTCCAATTTCTTTTATATTTATGCATAGAATAACGCATTTGCTTCCTCCGTATAACAAGCTAAATTACCCAATAATTCAGTCTCATTATATGAAATTACACTGCATGCGTCAACCTAAATATAGTATTTTTTTACGATAAACCACAATATTTAGACTCTTTTAGACACCATATTACTGTTAATAATCAACAAAATCCCCCACAACACTCCTCCGAGCGTGCAGCCACCGCCTGCCAGCAGCACCGCGCTGCATTCCTGAAATCTCACGCCCATAAATGCCGCAATCCCTGTCACTACGCCGAATGCCCCGACAACCGCAATCAACGCACATATCAAAACCGTCTCCATGTCCACTCTGCTCATCTTTCTTCCTCCTTATTGTCCACAACTGTTTCTGATACAGAGTATCTCACAGTATGTGTCCGATAATTCGGACAGACATTCAAAAATCTATGGGTGATTGCGTTTTTCAACCGAAGCCACTTCTATCTCATCCCTGTTTTCTTCCGACGCTACGGCTTATCACATACACTCCGCAGCCGCAAAGCAGAATGGCTATTACCCACACGAGCGGTGTGATGTCACCTGTCGTCGGCGCATTTGCTACGGACGCAGCTGCCGTATCTGTATCCGCAGATGTCGCTGCCGGTGTTACCACGGTCTGTGTCCACACTCCGTTTCCTGCTTCGTTTCCGGTTTCTCCGCCGACTGTCGCCTGCACAGTGACTTCAAATGATGCCACTGCTGTTCCTCCCCTGGAGACAATGCCAAGCTGATGTGTGCCCGCAGGTATTCCCGCTACAAACTCTGCGTTTAACGTGATAATCGTACTTCCCTCACTCTTGGTGTAACTGCCTTCATCCACAGTCTCACCGTCAAGTTCAACGCGGATGAAGTCCGCAAACGCTGCATTGGAGCGGAATGTAAGCGTACTTCCCGCTCCCGCCGTCACAGTCTGGTTCTGTCCGTCGATAATCTCCGGCGCGAGCATCGGCGTAACTGTTGCTTCCTGCGTAACTGCTGTGGTGCCCTGCGCATCCGCAAAATACTTTCCACACTCCGCACAGTACCAGTACTCCGCATTGCCCGGTGCAAGCACGGTTGCTGCAACCGCTGCCTGATGTGTCAGAGCATGTACGGTTACATTTATCGTTGTCGGTCTGCCCGCCTTATCCGTCACTACAATCTTCTGCACACCCTCTGCCGGAGACAGTGTAAACTGATTATTCGCATCCGGTGTCACTACCACATCATTTACCGTAATCCGGTATGAAGCCGCGTCTTCCACCGTCACTGTCACACTGCCGCAGTAGACCGCTCCATCCACCACACCGGTGATTTCCGGAGACACTGCATATACAGGAATCTCCACCTTCAGCACATTACTCACAACTCCATATTCATCCTTAACGCAGAGATATATATCCTTCGCTTCCGCGTCTGACAATCCGGCAATTGATATCCTGTTCTCACCGCTGATGCAGGAAATGCCTGTCCCCGTTGTATCTATGCCAGGCACGGCGGCACCGCTCTCCACCACACCGGTGATTTCCGGAGACACTGCATATACAGGAATCTCCACCTTCA
>CAZAGJ010000097.1:0-5835 GCA_964484605.1 uncultured Roseburia sp.
GCTTAGCCTGTATGCGGTCACGCTTGATAGCATAGAACAGTTCGGGGTCGGGGACATTGCGAGACAGGTAGTTGTAAATCTCAATCAGAGAGGGGTACAGACTTGACACATCTCTGTTTTGAATGACCCTATCTGCTGTTGCTTCCTCACAATAGCCTGTCATACTGCCATGGACACCACCCCATGCGTACTTACAGGGCATACCGCCAATCTCAATCTCGAATGAGGTCTTAAACAGCACCTCATCGGGAATGGACTTATCATGAATTGTCTCGAAAAAGTCCAGTATTGACTTGGGGATAACGGTAATATCAAGGTTTTCGGGGTAGACATACTCTCGTCCATCGTTCCATTCCTTACGCTCTGCCCGTAACATCATTGCGGTTAGCTTGGCATTGGTGGCGGCAAGGGACTTGACCTCATCAATTCCCGCTCGTTTACCGAGGTTCTTTTTGGTCTTGAGGTAGTCCGCTCTGAGTTTCATTAGTTCATAGGTAGCATCAACATCGTGCTTACAGTAGTGGACAGTCTGTTGTAGTTCGTCCTCTGTGAGCGGTCTGTCGAGGTCGAATGATACCTCCGTTTCTTGAATATCCATCCCCATATGTCCTTCGATGGCTTTCAGAGATAGCCCCTTTTGAACATCATCTCGAATGTCAACATTATTAAACTTGAAGTAGCTCTCTTTTAGCGGAGCATACTCCCAACCTCTCCCACCACCAATGAGATAATCGTTTAGTTGCTTGATCTCGAGCGGGGAGAAATCGCATACTATTGCTTTAATAATGAAAGAATCGAAATGCTTACTGTTAAAGCCTACATAGACATTATCTTCGTCAATGGCTTCTCTCACGGCATCGTTGTCATTATGTATGACAGTGAATATTCCCGTAGAAATGTCTTTGAACACCACGATCCAGTCATAGGCGAATATTTCACAGTCGTACACTATGATGTTCATACTTCGCCACCTCCCAACGCTTTTTCCACGCTCCAACCGAGCATATTCAAACGATTAGAAAGCGTACCCCGTGGAATGTGTAGCAATTTACTCCACTCAGTTAATGTATGTCTTTCACCTTGGTATTCGATAAAATGTGTTGTACGCCGATTGCTCTGCTGCTCGGATATTGTAATCCATCGGCAATTATTCGGCTTATAATCCCCGGCGGGATCTATTCTGTCGATTGTCAGTCCGATCGTATACCCGTTTTGAATAGACCATTTGTAGAAATTCTCTATGGACTGCCATTCCTCACAGACTTTAATACCTTTTGCACCATACCACTTATATCCTCTACATTTCGGATTACTACACCGTTGTCTCATTGTTTGCCACACAGCGTACAGTGGGTGGGAACACAGACCGTGTATCAAATGACCGTTTGGATTACTCATTCGCTCACCTCCAATAAAGAATTTGGAGATTTTCTTATAGGTTGCTCGAAAATCCTTTCAACCGTCCATTTACGGTAATAGCGATCATACAAAATGTGAAGTGGTATTCCTGTCAACTTCGACCATTCGGCAATAGCACGGTTTTCTCCTTTGTATGTGAGATACACATTGTTTGAACGGTTGTTTTGTTGTATCTTTTGCGATACCCACCTACAATTAGTAGGTTCATAATCACCGTTAAAGTTTATTCGGTCTATCGTTAAATTGTCTGCATACCCGTTGGATAATGCCCAATCACGGAAATTCTCAAAGATACTCCATTCCTTACAGACCGATATACCTTTTGCTCCGTACTTGTGATAACAAGATGAATTAGGCTTTTCACAGCGTTGCCGCATCGTGAGCCATATATTATGCAACCTTGTATGACTCATTCCGTGTGTTTTTCGCAAAAGTAACACCCCGCTTTCTTATAATGTCTGCATCTCTGTTTATACGCCTTTAAGAAATATCCTCCGTTATCCACAAAATCATAAACTACCGGATTGGATTTACCCTCAAAGGTTCTCGCTATTCGACCTACGGATTGAACTATTACAGCATAATCCTTTTGCGGGGTAGTTAGATATAGCCTTTCGAGTCTCGGTATATCTAACCCCTCTTTGCAAAGCGAATAAGTTGCAAACAGGTATTTCTTCTTGCCCTGTCGCATATCCTCGATAGCCTGTTCTCGTTCAGCCTTACCTTTCTTAGAGGTCATCTTACCGCTTATCATTACGGCTTGTTCACGCATCGAGCGTGGGAGAGTAGCCATAAGTGCTTCGAGGTGTTCGAGCCTGTCTGAAAGGATGAGAGACGAGTGTTCTGCTTCCGACACTATCCAAGAACTGATGAGGTTATTTCGGTATGAGTTCTCACAGAGATAAGAAATGAGCTTCGTATAATTCAGCGTTCCATCTGTGTTAAGGCACTCACGAGAAATCTTCACACCTGTACTCGTAGGTCGGATGCCGACAGTCATAATCTTGTCTGCAACGGCTTCATCGGGAACTGTGTAAATCACATTACCGAGTAGAGCGTAGGTCGCTCTTATCATTCCATCAGAACGATGCACAGTAGCAGACAGTCCGTACTTATGACGAGCCGAGAGGTTGCTGAGAACCTTCGAGAACTGCGATATTGCCGTAGGAGTACCTGCACAACGGTGGCACTCATCAACGATGATTACATCCCAAAAGTGCTTGTAGTACGGCAGGTCTAAGCGGCACATCGTTTGTACTGTCGCAAAAGTGATACCGCTTCCGATATTCACCTTGCCGTTGGTAATCGTTCCAACGGTCTTAGGGTTCATATACATTTTTGCTCGATTCATACTCTGCGTAAGAAGGTCCTGCGTATGAGTCAGCCATAGGGTTCGGCATCCGAGTCGAGCGGCAACGGCAATTCCCATTTGGGTCTTACCGCTACCTGCCGGACTTTGGAGGATGCCGTAATGCTCCTTGACCACTTCACCGACTGCGACTTGCTGATAGTCATATAGAGGAATGTCGCAACTGTAATCAACCCTGCGAGGTTCTGCGAAACTCTTATACACCTTTGCCCCGGCAATCATCGGGAGTATTTCTCTCAGCGTACCGAACGGGAGTATAAGCGTATCCCCGTCAACCTCGTAAAGATATAGGTCTTTCGGAGTATTCCCGACCCACAGGTGCATACGAACCTTTTTGGTGTAGTCGGGATTCCGAAGTATCAGATTGTTTTTGCACCAAGACACCAATTCTACTGACGGGTCTTTGACTGCTATGGTGCTGCCGATTGTTACTTGCATTTCTTCACCCATTTATCAAGCGGTTTCCCGTACTCGAATATCTCTTTCGGGGAAAGGTAGGCTTGACTATTAGCAAAGGCTTCTATGGTGAAGTGGGGTATCATATAGACGATTCCTGCGAGGAGAATGGCGAACCATCCGTCTCCGTTACCGCACTCTTTCCACAGAGTCATCGCAAGTTCTTGATTTTCTTCCATACGGGAGAGGGCGAAGCCTTTGTTAGTGCTACACACCTTGCAGTCTATAAGGTATGCTTTGCCGTTACGGGCGGCAATAACATCGGCAGGTTGCCCTTCGCTTTTTACGGCAAGATTATGACACCAAAAGCCGTGAAGACTAAGCATCTCACAGAGTTCGGCTTCAAAGTCATTACCGATTTTTTTGTTGCTCATCGGTCTTCGCTCCTTTCTTCGGAAGAAGAGATTCCCAACATCTCTTGTGGATAAATACGGGTGGATAACCTCGTGATTTGCTCCAATAATGTTCCTCTTCTCCGATGAGTTCTCCGCACTCAATACATTTCGTGCTATCCGTGGGTTTAATCGTTCTCATCGGAAATTCCTACGAGATGTGCCTGTCGGCACAATTTAAGATTCTGAGATGAGAATAAACAAGCCGGGGCAACACCGCCACTGCCGTAGGCATAGCTGATGTAGACACCGCCTGTGGTATACACACGACGCACACTGCTCGGGTGCGAGGTGTTGCAACTCCACGGAGTAAGAGTCCACATCCATTCCTCGAAGAGCGGTACGATATCTCTGTACTTGCGGTATTGGTCGCAGGAGAGAATCGTTACATAGTCCTCGCTCGTACCATACGCCTTATCGCCGTTATCTGCGATGAGGTCGGAGGTCTGCATCACGAGATGCTTCTTATCGAGCAGTTCGAGGAAGTCGTTGTTAAGAACTCTGCGAAGAGAGGACTTACGCCAATCGTTATGGGTGTTCGTGTCGAAAGGAATCTCAGCCCACGGCTTTGCAGTCATAGCGAGGTAGTTCCCATCGATAATATCGAGACAGATAAACTCGATTCCGTTGTAGATAAAATGCTCACCAATATTGAGCTTGTCGTTAGAAAATGCCATTAGTATTTCCTCCTAAGTTTGAATGAATTGTTGAAGTCGTTTTCTTTGCGTTGCTTCTCACGCATTGCATCCCATTCTGCTTTCCAATCTTTATAGTCTTTGCAGGTGGAATGACAGGTCGGTGTTCTCTTCGGTGGAACACAATGTTTACAAGGGTTAGGTCTCATTATCGTGGTTAGGCTCGTCATCGGGAAAGGTGTAACAACCGCTCACGCAGTCCGAACACCACTTCTCATCGTTGACATCATAAATGCCCTCTCCTTTGTGAATTTCTCTTCCACATTGGCAGCACAAACAAATCACATCACACATTGACTTTTCGACTCCTTTGTGATATACTTTCGATAGGGTTTATACCTTTGCCGCTTACGATGTTGTACCATCGGGGCGGCTTTTTTCTTTGTAGATTTCATAGGCTGACATCACCTTTCGGGTGTACTCTGTTGAGTAGATGCCTTTCTGCCACAATCTCCAAGCACCTGTTGCACCGCAGTTATATCTCATAAGTGCCTTAGCGGCATCGCTTTCGGTCTTTTCGAGATGCCCGGAAATGATATATACTCCACAAAGAATGTTTTGGTACGGGTCAAGGAAATCGGTAACACCGAATTCTTCGGTGAGCCATTCGTGATTGCACTTATTGATTTGCATATAGCCGTAATCTCCCGATGCACTTATTACAGTCGGTCGGAACGAGCTTTCGACTTCAATCATTGCGAGGATGAGTTCTTCGGGAACTGAGTATTCCTCACACAGGGTTCGTATGTAGTCCTGCAAGTCCTCAGAGAGAGGAACATCCCAATAGAACACAACGGGTTCTGTGTCAACAGGAGTCGATTCGGTGGGCTTATAGGTAGTGTCAATCACGGGTGGAATTGTTGTTGAGGGCGTGTCCTTAGCACATTCGGCGTTAGTCAGTAGAGCGTAACCTGCCGCACCAACGCCCATACTCACAACGATAATCGCAATCAATATGAACAATAGTGCATTTCTGCGAAACCATCTCACGATGGGTTTAGAGCGTTTGCGGTTGGGGTTCATTACTTATACTTCCTTTCTTCCAAACATACTTTTTGCCATAGGTCTTCTCGTACCATACCTCGAACTCACGGCGATGCTCTTCACTCTGTAAGTGCCGTGAAACAGTACGGGCGAGGATGCGACCGAGACTGTTTTGAGTCCAACTCGATAATTGAGCGGTACTCATTCCCTTGCTCCCGGAAAGCACTTCTCGTAATAATCGAGAATCTCCACGGAAGTCTTGATGATGCTCTCTGCTTTCGCTCCCTTACGAACACCTCTGAGGACAGAACTCATCTCTGTTTTTTCGGTGTTAATGCCTTTTTCTTCGAGACGATTTACAAGCCAAGCGTTTGTAAGGGTATTCCGATAGAGCATCAATCGGATTCTGTCCCTTTCTTCTCTCATTGGGAAACCTCCTCTCTTTGTCATTTTTGTAAACAACAAAGGTTGACAAAACTCGTATTCAATGGTATAATAAAGTCGCTACAATCCCTATAAC
>CAZAGJ010000098.1:0-5832 GCA_964484605.1 uncultured Roseburia sp.
AAATTCTCGCATTTTGCTCGAAAAGATTTTGAAATTTGTTTTCGGAAATGCGCTTAATCCAATGCACCGATAATAAAAATTATACGCACCAAACTTAATGTGACCGTCTCTTTTAGATTGCATCATATACCAGTTGTTTTTGGGTAAAAAAACACTCCATGCCATCAAGCAGTTGTCCCGGCAGATACAAGGTTTCTTCTTTTTGCAGCTTCACTGCACCCGCCCGCAATAATACTTCTGCTACAAACTGTGAGCAAAAATATCTGTTTTTAAACTTATATGGTATATGGAGCAGGCAGAGAACCACACCCCAGCAGGAGTATTTGTATTGTTCTCTCTGACTCAAGAAATTGTTGATTTCTTCCTCAATCATTGCATAAGTTTCTTCCGGAACCTGCATACGGATACACACACTCCCCGGCATTCTCTTCTTTGGTTTATACTTCTTAGGTTTCTCAATCACAAATCCCTTATAGTTAAAGCTGTAAAAAATCTCCTCGTTCTCATCTATGGATATCGAAGCATGGGAATACGCATTCTTGCTGATTCCGCAAATAAATTTCCCAAACAAATTTGAATATCTCGTAAGTAATACGGTAACTGTTTTCATCATACTTTTTTACATCTCTTATAATTCTGTTCCGCATACTCCGCAGTACTTCATTCCAACTGCTGTCTTCGCACCACATTGCGGACACACGATTACAGTTTTTTTCTTTTCATTCTCCAATACTTCAATCGTTTCCTTTGCCTCTTTGATAGCAGCATAACGTTCCATAATTTCCGGACTCATTTCATCACCAGCTTCTAATCTGACCAAAGCGAGATTTCCTATTTCTTTTGTCAATTCCTTAATCCGCTTCTGCTGCTCCGCGATTTTTCCCTCTGCCTTGCAATTGTGAGCGCCATCTTTCATGCTTTTTGTAAATTTTGTCATTCCTGCATTCATCTTTCCTGTAAAACTCATTATCATTACCTCCTGTTTTGTCTGTTTTGTTATGAGCTAAGTATAGGATGACTACATTTACAAATAGTTTCTGAAATGTTTGAATTTTATTAATTCTCCATTCCTCATTTCTTCTCCTCCTTGATATATTTATCAAATTGGGCAGATATTTCTAATATCTCCCCCAGCATGTCTCTCATATTGTCAGCATCCGCCAAATTTCGTGTACTCAAGTTTTCCGCTTCCATGGAGGAGGCAGTCACTTCCTCTGTCGTCGCAGATAATTGTGTAATATTATCTACAATCTGATTATTCGATGCAGATAAATCCATCAGCATCGCATCCACCTGTGTAATATTTTCCGTCAGTCCCTCCACACCGGCATTCATCTCCTCAAAACTTGCAGAAACAGCTTCAATCAGTTCTTCTTCTGCCTTTGTCGCCTCCGTTGACTTTGCAACTGCAGACACGGCACTCTGTGCATTTTCAGACAGTTCCTGCAAAACCACTGCAATACTTTCTGTCTCCATTCTCGTCTTTTCTGCCAGTTGACGTATCTCATCCGCAACCACAGCAAATCCCCTACCTGCCTCACCGGCACGTGCACTCTCAATCGATGCGTTGAGTGCCAGCAGATTTGTCTGACTGGAAATAGACAAAATAGTATCTGATATTCCCTTTACTGCTTCGGTGCGTTCCAACAGTTGTTCCATCGCCTGTGCTACATCTGAATTCAATTCAGAAATCGTACCTGAGCTTTTCATCAGCAGAGCCATCTGCTCCATATTGTTTGAATTCCGCGCCATTGATTCCTTTGCTATTCCAACCATATTTTCTGAATATCTGATGGTCTGTTCAATCGCATTCTGTATATTCTGTGTCATGGATGTCTGCGTCTCAATGCTCTCTGCTGTATTCTGGGTACTCTGATAGATATCTCCCATAGCATTTGCTACAACACCTGAGGAATCACTCAAACCGTTTACTACGCCCATCGCGCTCTGTGTCTCGCCACGAATCTCAGATGCAACAGAAATGATTTCATCCATCATTTCTTTCTGCATTTTCTTCTCACTTTCCACCCTGCCCAATGCATCCTCGTTAAACTGTTTGCCAACCCTCTCTGCAATCATAATCACCGCCAAAATAAGAATCAGCGCCAGACTGGTACAAAATTCAGATAGCATGTCTTCCTGCGGAATGGACTTTAAAACAAATCCTTGTACCAGTGCAAGTCCCTGATACAGAACCATCATTGTAACCGATGTCATCACTGTAAATCTCGAATCATAGAAAAAGATGCAAAGCACCAGAGGCACTACTGTCATAATTTTCAGGTAAGCTCCCGTAAAAACAATTCCCGCCCAAAGTGCAACGATAAAAAGTCCCATATAGGCAACTACGCGCAGCCATTCCGAATCTCTTTTCTTTATGTAAACGAAAACATCCATTCCCAGTGCCAGTACGCAAAACCCGATAAATGAAAACACCTGTGCATCCGCCCTTTGCTCCACCCAACGTGCCGTCATCATAACACTCGAAATGAATACATAAAAAATGCCATAAACAACAATCAAACTCAGATTAATTCTCTTAACCTGTTCCTCCTTGTCCGCATACAGAAACGGACGTCTTTGTTTTTCCTTCATCATTACTCTCTCCTCTTCTAAGCGCAAAGAAACTTCGATACAATTATCATAGCAGAGGAAAATGTTTTGTTTTATCATTCTATTGACTTTTTTGCTGTTTTATCTACTTTTTGTTATGTCATTAAAAAAATATCATCCCGGCGTAAACTTTAAAAAGTCCGGCTTACTTCCGCACACGTTCCAAGAACTGATATGTTAATTTTGCCGCTTCTTTTTTCCCTTTTCCCATAAATCCATGAATTTCTCCCGGCAATTCCACATATTCGGCATTTTTATATACCTCTGCCGCCCTTCTTCCATAGGAGACATCCACCACGGTATCTGCATCTCCATGGATGATGAAAACAGGTTTTTCAAATGCCGGAATATAAGAGAACACATCCAAATCCCACGCATCCAGATAATACTTCCGACTGATTGAAAGATTAAACGCCTCCGTTTGCTCCGGAATCGCCTCCTTGTCTGCAAATTTCTTATGTGCATCATCCGGAATACAAAATGCCGGATAATAAAGTACCATCGCCTTTAAATCGGCGGTACGGTCAACTGCTGTGATTCCCGATACCATACCTCCCTGACTCTCTCCGAAAAGATACAGATTTTCCGCGTCTACCACATCAAGTTCTTTGATATAATCGATGACTGCAAGGAGTTCTTCCTTCTCGGTCATAATTGACATTTCCAGCATTGAACCTCCGCTTTTGCTTTTCTTGCTTCCTCCGTAAAAGTCAAAGCAATATGCCGCGTACCCACTCATCGCAAGTCCTTTTCCTATCGTCAATTTACACATCTTATACGAGCTCCCATAGCCGTGGCTGCAGATTACAGTCGGCAGTTTTCCGCTTACGCCTTCCGGCAGCAAAAGTTCTCCGTAGATATTTTTGCCATTTACCGGAATCGTTATCTGTCTGGTAACCACCTTGTATTTCTTACTGCTAAGCGGTATTGGCTTTGGCATAAATCGGCGGTAATTCCACACGGAAACTGCCGTAAACAAAATTACAACCATGAAAATAATAATAAATGTTTTCATAAAAAAATACTCCTTTATTTTTTCCTTTATATTAATGTTTGGCTTGCAATTCTTCTCCCTTTGTACTACAATCGTATCAATAAGTTCATTTTACATATTCTGCTTGGTTTACTCCACTCCGGCATTTCGCCATATACTCCAAGTACTATTACAATTATTCATTACAAAAGAAAGGAATCTCATCTATGACCGACACCTCCATAACACCTCTTTTATCCACATCTTATTTAAATGCCACCGGTCCAATTCGCTATGGCATGACTAACGACTGCATGTTTCGCGCTGTTCTTCAATGTAATAATTACGTTTTAAAAGGTCTTATCTGCTCACTTCTACACCTAAACCCGGAAAATGTCGCATCTGTTGAAATTACAAATCCCATTAAACTTGGTGAAACTGCAGATGACAAAGAATTTATTCTTGATATTAATGTACTTATGAACAATCACGCCGTTATCAATCTGGAAATGCAAATGGCTTACCAACGTGACTGGCAGGAACGTTCTTTAAGCTATTTATGCCGCTCCTTTGATCAGCTTTACCGCGGCGCTGCTTATGGCGAAATCAAACCTGCAATTCATATTGGTTTTCTCAATTTTACCCCCGGCAATACAAATACACCCGAATTTTATTCCACCTATCAGCTTCTAAACACAAAAACGCACGACATATATAGTGACAAATTCACTCTTCGTGTGGTAAACTTAACGCAGATAGAGTTAGCCACGGAGGAAGACCGCGCCAATCACATCAACTATTGGGCACGTCTCTTCACCGCCACTTCATGGGAGGATATTAAAATGATTGCACAAAATGATTCTTTTCTTTCTGCTGCATCGCAAGCCTTATATGAATCCAATGCTGATGAAATTATCCGCCAAAAATGCCGTGCCCGAGAAGAATATTACAAACGCGAACATGCCATCCAAAAATTAACTGACGAGGTTGCAGCTCTGCAGCAACAGCTTGCTCAGATTATTGCCGAAAAAGATTCGGCTATTGCTGAGAAAGATTCCATTATTGAATCATTACAAGCTAAACTTACCAAAGAGCCGTCATTGGATTAAACGTAATTCTTCTTACGCAAAGTCCTCCACCCTCCATTCATCACGCCAGCGAATCACCGGCTTATCGCCTTCCCATTCAATCGGAAGCCAGACATAGGTCGATTTACTGGTGTTCTCACTGTGCTTCTGCAGTTTGCCAGGAAGCGGTACCGCTGTCTTTGGCTCATAGTCCGGTTTATAATCTTTAAAATGCTTCTTCATGCCCTCTACTACCTGTGCTGACATCTTTACCGCCATTTTCCCCGGCATCCAGCGGTCTGCACATGCAATATAGAGCTCTGTATCCGGCACCTTTAACACACAGGTTATCTGTGAACTAAAAGAAGTATTACTCTCATCCCCAATGTGCGGATTCCCCAAATCCTTATATTCACCATGATAATCTTCAAATACACAGACCTGACTCTGATTCGGATAATAGCCGCTGGTTCCTGACGTAAATAAATATTTCTTTCCTTTTCGTTCAAAATAAGTCGGTGCCTCTCTCGTGTATGGCGGCAGAAGCCCCTTATAATGCTCAGAGAATTCTCCATCCACCTCTGTATATGTATCATTTAAGGTCGCCGTAATCAATTCAAAATGCGGACGTTCATAGAAAAAATAGGCTTTCTTGGTCTGTGTGTCAACATGCAAAGTAAAATCTCCAGAATCCATAGCAAGTGGTTTATACATCTTGTGCACAAACTCATACGGTCCCATAAAATTATCCGCCTGCATCACCGACATAAACTGGCTGACTTCACCCGCCATAATTTTCAGCCATGCCACATATTTTCCGGTTTTCTCACAGTATATAATATGCGGTCTGTCCATACAGTAAGTCGGATGCAGCGGTGAATCCAAATCATCCGGTTGCGGTGGAATGATAAGTCCTCTGTCCTCCCAGTTATAGAGGTCTTTGGAAGTATAACATCTCACCCCCCAATGCCATACCTTGTTAAAAAATCCCCCTTTTGTTCTTTCCTTATTCTCGCCGTACCAGTAATACAATCCCTCTTTCTCATCATAGAACACAGAAAATCCATGTGCCTGAATCGGTTTTCCGGTTGTGTCCAGCCAAACCTGTCCCGGTCTAATACTATTGTATGTCATAATTTATATATCCTCCCTATTGTTTATAGATTCTCACCATTTGTT
>CAZAGJ010000099.1:0-5676 GCA_964484605.1 uncultured Roseburia sp.
TGCGCCTGAAGTCCTTGATGCCGTAGGGGATTTTGAGTGTCTTCGCCATGTCCGTCATTTTACCATTCCCCTCTTCTTGGGTCAAATGCAGAAGTTTGATTTTCGTATGAGGACGTATACGATTCCATAATTGTTGGAACATGTAAAAATCTTGTACATTGATGTGGTATAGTGGTGGCATGTTTGTTGCAGTGTCATATCAATCCTCAGTGATAGGGTAACGAAAGGGAAGGTTTCGCATGAAACGTATGCCTCAGCAAGTCGAAAAAAAAAATGCAATAGTCGCCATTTTCGCGGTCCTGGTGGCGTTGGGTGCGGGTGGTGACGCGCTCACGTGGACTGGCACTGGGGGCGGTGCATGGGACACGACGTCCCGCAACTGGAAACGGACGGGTACGAGCGTTTCCGTCGTCTACACCGAGGGTGACGACGTCACGTTCACCGACGTGGGGACGGACGTCACGAACGTCGTGTTCGCGTCCGATCACGTTCCCGGGCACGTGGTCTACGACATCGCGAACTTCTTCTCTCTCGACTTCCGTAACGGTAACTATCGCAAGGGCGTGAAGTCCATCACGAAGCGTGGTGCTGGAACGATGTATTTCGGAAACGCGGGCAACAATGCCGGGAGGTTCAGCGATTCGACGGCTCCGGTTGTCGTCGAGGCGGGGCGGCTGGACTTCGACGGTCCAAACTATTCGACAAGCTTTGGCAGCGCGTACGACGTCACGATCAAGTCCGGCGGCGAACTGCGTGTGCTTGCGAGAAACAGTATCGGCAAGCTTGACAAGCGTTTCGAGGCCTATGCGTCGGTGACGGTGGAGGAAGGCGGCGCATTTACGCTTTGCGCACCGGGTTGGCACGCCGGCAATTCCGTCAGCAACCTTCATCTGAAGGGTGGCGAACTCCGTCTCAAGGGTGTGGGGGCGAATGCCGATCTTGGTATTCTGCGCGTACTCGACACGGTTTCTATTTCGGGGACGAAACCGTATGAAATCGCCTCGTCGACGGGTTATGCGAACCAGTACTGGTTGCTTGGCTGGGGGGCTTCCCCGACGCGATTCGACGTGGCCGACGTCACGGGCGATGACAGTCCGGACCTGACCATGAAGATGTCTTTCACGCGCGGCGACATGTCGGACAGTCTCACGCTCGACCCGGAAATCCGCCGCGGATTCACGAAGACGGGCGCGGGGCGAATGAAAATTGCGCAGGATGAGATAACGAACAAGAAGTTCGGTGCGAACGGTGTCGTCCGCGTTGAGGAGGGGACGTTGGAGTATTCTAGTCAGAACTTGATCTTCTCCGACCATCCGGTCGATCACTACGTCGGCACGAACGCGACGCTCCACTTCTCTTCGCGCAACGTCTTCAGCTATCGTAATGAGCCGACAAACGGCGTTCGCGGGACGATCACGGTGGATCATGGCTCGTTCATCATCGACGATCCCGTCGCCCACTTCGGACACAACTACGTGGGACGCGAACTCGTCCTCGACCATGCAGCGTTCGAGAACCGCATGAACGGATACAGTGCCGCAACGAATGAACTGGGGTTGATGACGTTGGGCGAACTCGTCTGGTTCAAGGCTGGTGGCCCGTATGTCCTTGCGCCGGCGGCCGCAGGGTTGAACCGGCAGCGTGTCCATCTCCATGGCGGAACGCCGACGGAACTGCGCGTAGAGAAACTATCGAACGAGTCAGAAGTGGCATTCGACTACGACGCGATGTTGGGCTATCCGTTGGTAGACGACTTCAATCGCTACACGCAGAAAATCGTGCCCGCCGGATTCGTGAAGACTGGCACGGGAACGCTTCTGATTACGAACACGGCCAGCACGTTCACGGGCGACGTGGAACTGCGCGAGGGTCTGACCGTTCTCGAACCTCCGTCGCAGAATTTCGGCGAATGCGGCAATGGGCATCGTTCCTTCCTCGGCGACTTCTCCGTCGTGGGGCGCAGGATCGTCGTCGACACGAACGCGACGTTGCAGGTCAAGTTGCGCAATCCGTTTGTCGCCTACCAGCCGGCCATCAAGCCCGACAAGGGCAATAATGACGCGGAGGCGGAATTCATTCTGCGCGGGCGTCTGGTTTTCACGCACGGTACGGTCAACTTCGGCGACCTGACTCTTGACGGCGGGACGTTGGACTATTCGGAGACGGTTTCCACGCAAACCGGACTTGTGGCCTCCTATGGGCCGATCACCGTGCGTGGCGTGTTGAAGGTGACGGGTGAAAAAGCGCAGACGCTCCCTACCGTGCCAAAGACGGGAGCAGTCCGTCTTCCGCTCTATCCGCTGTACGCGACGTCGTTTCACGTGGACGACGTGACGACGAACGCGCTTCCCGACTTGACGATCGACCTGGTGCTTGCGCAGCCACCGGAGACGATGCGGACGAACTACGTCTATGGCTTCACGAAGACAGGTCCCGGTACGTTGCGCCTGACCGCCAACCATCCGGCTCTGGCCAAGGAGTTTGCCTACGACGGCGAGGCGCGCGTCGAGGAGGGGACACTGCAGGTCGATGGCGACGTTTCGACCTCCGGCGACACGTTGGTTGCGGCGGGCGCGGCGCTGTCCGGCACGGGCGTCGTGGCGAACGTCGTCTTCGCGGACGGCGCCGGTCTGCGGCAGTCCACTGGACACGCAAAGGGACTGACCGTGAAGGGCAACGTCTCATTTGGCGAAGGGATGACACTGGCCATCGACAACCTGGCCAACGTCGCCGTCGAGTCCATCCGCGTTCCGTTCCTGGAAGTGCAGGGCAATGTGACGGGCGCAGAGAATCTAAAGGGCTGCCGAATCGTTCTTGATGGCGAGGAGCAGAAGCGCAGACGTTGGTCCGTCGTCTTCTCGCACAAGACCCTGACCGTGACGTCGCTTGTCGGAACGATGATTATTCTGCGATGATTGGCGGAAAGGAGTTCGTGGTATGAACGCGAATGTAAAATGGACGGTCTCATGGTTGGGGCTGTTGGCGGGCTGTGCACTCGTCGCGGGTGAACGGCGGTTGTGCGAGGGAACGGAACCGATGCCATCGCCCGACGGTACGGCGGTACTTTTCCGCCTTGAACGAAACGGTCGCGTTCGCGCGGGTGTCTTTCAGAACGGCGTGGCATCATGGATCGACGACCGTCCTGGTCATTCGTTCGACGCGACGTGGACGCCGGACGGACACATTGTCTACACGTACGGAAACGACGTGGAGACGGCTTTCGCTGCGCACCATGCGAAATCCACGTCCGGCTTCAACCTCTGGACCGTCGAGAAGGGGGCGCGGCGTCAGCTGACGTTCGGACGGTGGCGTGACTATGCGGCGTCCGTGTCGCCCGACAAGCGGACGGTCTTCTATACGACGACGCGGGACGCCTCGGCATATGCGCAGGAGGACGTGTTTGAAAATTCCGCGACGATCTACGCCGTGCCGTTAGCCGGTGGCGCGACGACACGTGTGCTGGTGTTGGGCGGTGCCAGCAGCGGAGCCGTTGGTCCGCGCACATCGCCCGACGGCGCTTTCATGGCCTGGTCGCACGTGGACGGGTTTTACAGCACATGGCGGATTGCCGCCGCGCGAACGGACGATCTGGCGCGATTCTGCTTTTTGACACCACAGACGATGTCGTGTTCCGCGCCGTCGTGGAGTTTGAACGGACGTTTCCTGGCTTTCACCGGATTCAAGCCGGGCGATGCGGGATGGGGCGTCTGGCTGATGCACGTGGAATCGGGGGCGATGAGGCGGATCTGCGATGGACGTCGGCCAGCGTTCGGAGCGTCGGGGCGGACGATCCTCTTCGACCGCGACGGGGCAATCTGGGAACGCGAGCTGACGGCGGAAGACTGGCCTGTCGCCTCGAACGCCGTTGTGGAGGACGACGATTCGCCGAACACGACCCTGTTCATGCGGGCGACGGTGCGGTTCCGTCCGGCGAATGGACTGTCGTACGTCGCTGTCGCACCGACGGTGGATGCGCCACTGGCGTTGCAGCTCTTCTTTCGCGAGGACGGATTCCCAGAATTTGCTACGCGGCGGTTCGACGGTTCGTATGCGGGCATTCGTGCGGCGGCGGCTTTGAAGGACGGGGAGACGGTTACGCTGACGGGCGTTCGCCATGACGACCGTCTGATGCTGTTTATCGGCGCCGCGCCGCCCGTATATGGGGATTTCTCTGGGTGCGGTCTCATGCCGTTCGTTCTCCCGAATGCGGCGGACGTGCGGAAAGGTGCGAATTTCCCCGGTGAAATCTATTCGTTCGAAATGGGGCGCGGATGGCCGAAGGGGCTACCGTGCATGATGCCGTCGACGCGGCGCGAACTCTTCGGGAGGGCGGGACGATGAAAAGTCTGAACTGCATTCTGGGCGTTGTGTTAGCGATGCTGCCGGCATTCGCTTTCGAGAAAATCGCGTTGGTGGATTCCTACGATTTCGCGCGGACGTACGACGTCGAGAGCGCGACGGGGAACGTGCAGGTTCTCGAACACGTGCTGCGGACGGGGGCGGACACGGTACTGTGGCGCAACTGTTCCGGTGGCCTCGTGCGCTATCATTCGGAAGAAGAGGCGTGTCCGCTCTGCGAGAACCCGCTGAACAAGCTGCGCATTCCCGCGTCCCGCGCGGTCTTCGGATGGCTGCGCCTTGAGACGGCCAGTCCCGACATATTTCGTGCGGCGATGAAGAACTGCCGGTCACGTGGGGTGGCGCATGGAGTCCATATGCCCTACGAGGAGACGCATGGTGCGAGCTGGACGCTGGGGACGTGGAACCTCGAACATCCGCAGTTCTGGGGCGTGACGCGGCGCGGTGTTCCATTCTACGGACGTACGTCGCTTGCTTATCCGGAGGTATTGAAACACAGGCTTCGTCTGCTCGACGAACTGTTGGAACGTGGGGCGAATATCGTTTACATCGACCTCATGCGTACGGGCGGATGGTCGCCGGCGATGGAATACGTGCCAGAGATGCTTGCACGATGGCGTGAGCGTTTCGGAGACGGAACACCGCCTCCGGTGAATCCACGCGACGAACGCTGGCTGGAACTCGTGGGGGATTGCCAGAATGCGTTTTTCGAAGCCGTTCGCGCGCGGCTTGACGCGACGGGGCGCAAAGTCCGTCTCATCCTTGGGATTGACCGTGTGTGCCGAAAGGGAGGAGAGTTCAACTGGACGGAACGGGCGGTGGACTGGCGGCGTCTTGTACGCATGAAGGTTTTGGACGGTATTTCCGTGATGAGCGTGGACGTGTCCGCAATTGACTTGAAAGATCCTTGGACGTCGACACGTTCGGCCTATGAGACTGTTCGCAAACAGGCCGCCGACATTCCGGTCTATTTCCCGATCATGGCCTACAACTTTTCGGGGCGGCCCGGCTTTCCCGAATACGCGAAGTGGACGGGGTTTTCCGAGGCGCAGGTCGTGCGACGACTGTTGGAACTGGCACGTGACGTGGGCGGCGCCGGCATTACGATGGAAGTCGTCGACTATCAGAACTACTCAGATGCGGTCTGCGCGGAAATCGCGCGTTTCGACGCGAAGTTGACGCGGGGCGGCGGGGAATGATAGAATGGCGACATGGCGAAGACACTCAAAATCCCCTATGGCATCAAAGACTTCAAGCGGATTCGCGAAGAGGGCTACTACTACGTCGACAAGACGGCCTACATCCGCCAGATGGAGG
>CAZAGJ010000100.1:0-5650 GCA_964484605.1 uncultured Roseburia sp.
TGTTGAAATCCTTTTCCTTTTTTTCAATGGCATCGAGTGCAGCGGTTACCGCGTCCGGCACCGTCACCTCTCCCGCCTTTATTTTTCTGCCGAGTTCCACAGCAGTCAAACTCATAATGTCCATAGATGTCTCCTTATCCACGTAAAACATATACTTCTATCCCGGCTGTCACATATAATTTTTTATGCGCATAATTTTTATTTTGGGAAGTTATGACTCAACATCTTTTTCGACAAAACGAAATTTCAAAATCAACTTGACAAAACACGGAATTTTCACGAATCCGCGGTTGAAAGATGAGGTTATCCATGTCTTTTCGACGCCAGTACAGTTCACGCGAGGCTGTACGCCGGAATGAAGACATTTTTAGAGGTTTTCCGTGACGCTCTTGCGGGGCGCGCGAGCAAAACGTAGCCGAAGCGAGGACTGTTTAAGAAATCTCCTGCCATGTTTTAAATAGCAGGAGATTTTGAGTTCCACAGCAAGGCTTATTCGCGTCTGTGAGCGCGCCTCCTTAGAGCGACTAGGAAGTTCTCGACTTTGTCTTCATCCGGTGTACAGCCTGCGCGAACTGTTCTTTCGGCGAAAGAGACACGGCACATGATTTCAACCGCGTATTCTAAAATTCTCGCATTTTGCTCGAAAAGATTTTGAAATTTGTTTGCGAAAAGATGTTGTATCAAAGTTTCCAATTATAAAAAATATGCACATGAAAATTTTTTGTCCGACAACCTATATAGTCTTTGGTACTTTAAAGCCGCCGTCTTTCTGCTCCGGCGCATTTGCCATTGCCGCCTGACTTCCGTCCGTATTCGTCACTACATCCTCACGAAATACATTGTTCATCGCAAACACATGTGTCATCGGCTCCACGCCCTCGATATCCAGCTCATTTAGCTTGTCAATGTAGTCAAGCATCTCACCCATATCCTTTTTCGCACGCTCTTTTTCCTCGCCACTCAGTTCCAGTTTGGAAAGGATTCCCACATACTCGATTGTCTCGTCAGAGATATAATGTTTTAGTTTTAGTTTTTCATTTAACTTCGTATATACACGTGCTATCATCCACGGCTCTGTGCACGCCCTTAGCGCCTCATCCGGCGAAAACCACTTCACACCGCTGTTTTCGTCCGGTTTCACACGAAGCACTTCCTCCTCATCCGCCTCCAAAAGATAGGTCACGTTCAGATGCAGATGCGATGGCACATACGCGCCTCTTTTTTCGTGTCCATCCACGGTAAGTATCTCTATGGAAAAAATGTCCTCACTGACAGGTCGGATATCTGTCACGCCGGTCTCCTCCTGTGCCTCCCGAACTGCCACCGCAAGCAAATCCGTATCGCCGTCCGCGTGACCGCCCGTCCACGCCCAAGAATTGTAAATATTATGATAAATCATCAGTACCTTGTCACGCTTCTTGTTCATAAGCCATGCAGATGCAGTGAAATGTGCGGTCTGATTCTCTCTGATGAAAATGTCCTCTTCCGTGGCAAGAAGAGTCAGCATCACATCTTTGTCCCGCTCCTCCTGCTCGTTGTATGGCTGATAATCAAATAAATGCTGTTCTAAATTCATGGTTTCCTCCTGTTATTACATAATTTTCTAACACCCAAAGACTTTCCCCATCACAATCTCATCCACATAGGTACCATCTTTCAAATGATAAGCCCGCTTTTTTCGTCCCCATTCTTCAAATCTCATTTTACGATAAAGTGCTCTTGCGCGCTCATTATCTGCGAAAACGCCGAGTTCCAACTGCTCATAGCCCATTTTTTCTGCCGCCAAAACCGCCTCTTCTATTATAAGGAAGCCCAGTCCCATTGCCCAGTATTCCTGCTCTACAAACAGTCCAAATGTGGCGCGATGACGCATCTTGATATGTCCTGGCACTCCATTTAAACCAATCGTTGCTACCAGTCTGTCATCAACAAACACGGACAAAAGCAGCCGTCTCTCATCCTCCGCCATATCTTTTATCATCTGTCGCTGGCGCTCCGGCGTGGTCTCCACCTCTTCTGCATATCTGGTCAGAAAATGTGTCTCCTCTGCCGTTTTCCTAGTATGTATCAGCATTGCTTCCGCGTCGCATTCTCCGGGACTTCTCAAAATGCCTGTTGCTCCATTTTTTAGTTTTATTTCTCTCGTCTGCGCTATCATAAACTGCATCCTCTGCTTAGATATACGTATAGTATAGCATGTACTTTCCTTTTTGCATCAAAGAAATCTGCTGTCGCAGAAATTTACGCTTCATCTATGTCGCATTTTGTGTTATAATGTCGTAATCATATTTTTACGGTCTTAACAGCAAGTGTTTTGACCGATTGGGATTGTTATAATTTTTTGTTACGTTTTAGGAGGAAAAAATGGGCATTGTAGTAATCGGTGCAGTTTTTGTCGATATTAAAGGTTATCCACTGGATACATTTGTTCCAACCGGAAGAAACGCCGGACGCGTGGAACAGGTGCACGGCGGTGTCAGCAGAAATGTTGTGGAGGACATTGCAAATGTCGAGCTTCGTCCTACCTATGTCAGTCTG
This sequence comes from uncultured Roseburia sp., assembly GCA_964484605.1. Lineage (GTDB taxonomy): Bacteria > Bacillota > Clostridia > Lachnospirales > Lachnospiraceae > Roseburia. The sequence continues at coordinate 2,539 of CAZAGJ010000100.1, forward strand.
GTAGACGATTCCGGTATCGGCGCAGATGTTATCAAAAAGTTACAAAATCACAAAGTTAATACAGATTATGTCCGCGTAACCCCCGATGGTATGGGCACATGGCTCGCCGTTTTTGACAAGGACGGGGATGTATGTGCTTCCATCTCCAAGCGCCCGGATTTAAGTCCTATCGCCGATATTCTGGATGAATGCGGCGATGAAATTTTTGAAAATGCAGACAGTATCATCCTTGAAATTGATATGGATAAGGATGTTGTTAAACGCGTTTTTAAATATGCTCAAAAGTATAACAAGCCCATTTTCGCTGTTGTTGCCAACATGAGTATCGCTGTGGAGCGCCGCGACTTTTTACAGTCCATCGACTGCTTCGTATGCAACAAGCTGGAAGCCGGCATTCTCTTTTCTGATGATTATTCCGATAAAACAGCCGATCAGATGGTAGAAATTATTGCCGAAAAAGTGCAGCGCGCACAAATACCGAGCATGATTGTAACCATGGGTGAGCACGGTGCTGTTTACGCCAGCATATCCGGCGATAAAGGTTTCTGTCCGGCAAAAAAAGTCAATGTCAAAGACACCACCGGTGCCGGAGATTCCTTCTGTGCCGGAGCTGCGATGGGTCTGACATATGGGAAAACGCTGGGTGAGTCCTGCGAAATCGGCTCCCGTCTGGCTGCATCCGTTATCTGTTCTTCTGAAAATGTATGTCCGAGATTCCTGCCGAGTGAACTTGGATTGGACGTCGAAGTGGAGGATTAGGAAAATTCATTTTATACGCAAAATACATATCAATTTCTATATGTGTTTCTGCGCGTCATGCAAGCCTGCAGGCTATACATAACTGCTTTTTCGCAATAAAATATAATTTTCTATAACATAAAACAATCTCTGGAATAGATACTATGAACCAAAATCTACGCCAGAGGTCGCTTTTGTTTTATCACAAGAAGTTTATCTATGCATATGCAAGTGCTGTATACAATATACAGAAAAATACATTTTCACACACTCTTCTACTCATCCTCTAATCTGCCGGATTCCCGCAGATATTCAATAAATCCTTCACAACCAGCACGCACATCCCGATACGTCGCATCAAAGTCTCCCGTATACCAAGGGTCCGCAACATCTCGGTCTGAGCCTGCAAATGACAACAGTTTATAGATTTTATTCTGCGCATCACCGCCCGCAATCCGCGTCATACTGTGGATGTTCACACTGTCCATGCCGATAAGATAATCGTATTCCAAGTAGTCATTCCGCGTCATCTGTACCGCGCGGTGTGGTATGACCGGAATGCCGACCTGCTCTAGCTTACGGACAGTTCCGTAGTGTGGCGAATTGCCAATCTCCTCACGGCTGGTAGCCGCGGAGGCAATGGCAAATAGGTGGTCTATATGCTGCTTGCGCACCATGTGGGTCATGACGGACTCCGCCATGGTGCTGCGACAGATGTTGCCGTGGCAGATGAATAATATTTTTATCATATATATAAACTCCTTGATTTTGCTCGTTTTTCTAGTATTTTCGGCACTTTCTGCCTTTTATGTGGCATAAAAAGTATCGTTGCTTTTTAATGATTTGACACGATTTACCACTTATCTTTATGGTCATTCTCTGTAAATTTCTCTGTAAAAAAGACCTGTTTCTTAGAATTTACAGTACGGCTTTTTTAAGACTTTCAACCTCTTTTCTCACATTATCAAATTCAATATGAGTATAGGTATTAAGCGTAACACTTATATCTGAATGCCCCATCAAATACTGTAAATGTTTTGGGTTCATTCCTGCCGATGCATTATGAGAACAATAAGTATGTCTACATACATGAGGTGTAACTTTAGGCATCTGCACCTTATAAATCTTATTGTATTTCTCACAAATATGCTGAAAATATTTCTCCCAATGCAAGGCAACCATCGGCATATCATTCTTATCTAAATGTAAGAATCCAGCATATAATTTACCATTCATATCTGCTACTGTCGGCTCTACCTTCGGTTTCTTACGACTTTCAATAATACGCTTAAAGCACTCACACACTTCATCCTGCATCGGTATAACTCTTATTCCGGCTTCTGTCTTAGGTGGCTCAATAAGGTATCTCATATCACTTGTTCTGTGTAACTGACGGTCAATATTGATAGTCTTTTCCTTTAAATCAATATCCTTAATCGTCAACCCACAAAACTCTGAAATACGCAAGCCTGTAAAAAACAGAATATAGATTGCATCGTAATACTGTGAAAAATGCTTATCCGTCCTAACAAACTCCAAAAACTTTCTTTTCTGGTCATGCGTAATGGCTTCTCTTGTGACACTGTCATTGACAATAACCGTTACCAATTCAAAATCAAAAGGATTCTTTCTTAGCAAATCATCTTCTACTGCCATTCTAAAAGCTGGTCTAAGCACACCTCTTATCGTATGAATAGAACTATAACTTCTTCCGTCCTTATCCTGTAACTTAATCAGCCATTCTTTAGCGTCTGATAACTTTACTTTATCAATTCTCTTTGCACCAAATTCTTCTTTTTCCAGAATATTCGTAACTGTTTTATATCCTGCTCTTGTAGAATCTCTTACACCTTTCTTTTGCAGAATATACTTCTTCGTCAACTGCAATACTGTCAAATTTCCGCCATAAGGAATAATACCATCATCAATATTTCTTTGTACCTCACGCTCTTTTTCTCTAAGCGACTTACATTTTCTCTTTCCCTGTGGCAACGGATCATTCGGCTCTAACTTCCAACTGTATAAACATTTTGCCTTCCCATCCACATCTACATAGTCATATTGATATAACCCTTCCTTACGCTGACACTCTCCGTTTCGTAAAACTCTACCTTTTTTATCCCTTCTTTTTTCGTTCATTACTCTATCTGCTCCTTTCGTATGAAGAAGCCCTAGTGCAATACCATAATACCACGACTAGGGCTATTTTTCTATTGATATTTACCCAAATCCTATATCTATATTGAAGTGGTCTGATTTAAAAAATCTTCAAACATTTGACGTTTAATCATATTCCTGCCACCATTTTGAACTACAAATTTATAATCTGAATCTAAATAATCATTTACAATACGGTGCATTTTATTTTCACCGA
>CAZAGJ010000101.1:0-5645 GCA_964484605.1 uncultured Roseburia sp.
TTTCAAAAATCTTTAACTGCCTATCAGATAAGACAATATCAGATTTTATTTTATCCACATCGTTTTTTAAAGCATACCGAAAAAAGTTATTTATCTTCTTTGTTACGATAGACATTTTCGCTCCTTTCTGTTCGATGCGTAATATCCGCTTTCAGTTCTTTTTCTTGAATGGATTTTAACTCACTAATTACAGTTTCTGCGTTTTGAGAATGAATATTCATTTTTTGTGTAGTAACAACAAAGGTTATCGACAAAATAAGCAACAATGTTAAAATGATATTTATAACTTTTAACATTGCTATTTTTTTATTTTTATCTTTTACGTAATCTTTTAAAACTGACAACTGAATTTCATCTTCTTTTATTAGTTTGTCAAAATCGCTTTGTCTTAATACATTTTCCATTTCATCACCTTACTCAACATATATTTTGAAATCATCTTTATTAAGTTCACCACTTTTAAAAGCATTTTGTGCGTTTCGACTGTTGTACCAATACTTAGCAAACTCTTTATCTAGGGCTAGTAATTGCGGATTTGCTTTGAATAAAGGAACTCTTGAAGTTGAATCGGCAAATAAAAATTCTCTTTCTTCAGGTATATAAGATTTTTCCATATAGGCGTAAATTCGCAAAAGATACTTCCATTTTAATTTTTCAAGAGAACATAACATTTTTTCATCGGAGTGTTCGCAAAAATTATTTTTTCCTCCGCAAAAATTGATAAAAGGACAATTTTCTTCTATACAACTTTCTGAAATGAAATTACGTTCTTTTAAAGTTTCTTTTCGCTTTTCAAAAAGTTCATCCATATTAGAAGTGAAAATATTTCCGATAATTTTATCTGAAAAGCCGACTTCTTCATAACAAGCAAAAACATTTCCTTGTCCGTCAAAATCTAAAAAGTTTGGTGAATAACGAGGGCAGTTTTTCCAAAATGTGCCAAATCTAATTCTATTTAAATCAAGCACAAATACCGAAATCCAATAGAATTCGTGATTGACGCAAATACGCTTTTCAAGTTCTTTGTAAAATTCTTCATAGCGTGCATATAATTTTTCCTTGCGTTCATCTGTCCAATAATCTGTAACTCTTACAGGGCTGAAAAATATATGACTTTTAAATCCGATTTTGTACAAATGCTCTAAAATGTCAAAAATCGGGACATCATCGTCCATAATTACGCAAGTTGCACACATATCACAGCCAGCGTCAATCATTGGCGTTATATCTTCAATAATTGAATCGTAAGTTCCTTCTCCACGATGTGCGTCTTGAATTTCTTTCATTCCGTCAATACTGATATTTATTCCGCCTCGCTCAACTAATCTTTTTACATCTGTTTCTGAATAATCAACTCCGTTTGTATTTATCTGTATTTGGTAATCTTGCAATCCTTTCATTTTTAGATAATCATAAACTTCCCAAAACGACTCTCCGTTAAAAAACGGCTCTCCGTTATTATTTAAAACAACGTGATTTATTTTTCCTTCGTACAGTTCAAAAACTTTATCAATTACACTCTGTTGCTCTGTAAGGCAAATTTCGTGAGCATTTTCTTTGTCAGCGAAACAATATGAACAGTGCAAATTACAAGCATTTCCAAAAGAAAAATGAATAATATAAGTGTCTTCCTTTATAGAATTATCGTGATATTTCCATCGCTTAGAATTTTCTATCCAAATATGAGAATCTTCTAATTCTTTTGAAATTTCTATTTCTGCCGTGTTGCAATTAAGCGTAAATGGATTTCCTTCTATATCTTTATCGTTATACAAGTTTTCGCACTGTTGAGTGTAATCTTCCCACTTTGGTGATGTTATGATTTTTGTTCCATATTTTTCAACTTCACGTTTTAATTCTATTTTGGTTTCTACAATGTTTACAAATCTTGTAAAAGTTTTTTCTGTACATAATCCGTCTAAGATTTGCCAAGTAGCCTCATTTATGTCTTTCCACTCAAAATGTTCGGAAATTGAATTCATCATCTTATGGCACACATCGTCATTTTCTGTCGTTAAAATTTTATTTAGATAAAATTTCGCGTTATGAACTTCCAAATTGCCAAAATAATTGTCAATCTTTGAATCTGTAATTTCTCTTAGAATTCTCATACCTTCTGTAATTCCAAAAATTGAACGCTCAAACTTATTAAAACAATTTGAGAAATCTTCGCAACCGCAAGACGATTCGTTTCTGTTATATACATAAATTCTTTGTCCGCTATATTGATAGTGAGTTGCAAGCGTCATAACGCCATACAAATAAATATAATCTTCTAGGGCTGATACATTTTCGTTAGGTATTTTTTTTATAAGTTCTTGCAAAAAACTTGTTTTAATAAATTTATTCCAAAGTCCATTCAGTAAAGGTTGTACGCCATTATCAATAAGGCTGATAAAATCACTGTATTTTATATCGGTTTGAAAGTCGCCAATATCAACGTAAGATAAATTGTCATCTAACAAGGACGAGTAACTAAACTCGACAATATCACCGTGCAACTCTTCGTCTTGAACACTACCGATAGCGTCATCTGCATCAATAAACCATATATAATCACCTTTTGCCTGCTCGATGATTTGTTTGCGACCTCGTAATTGATAGATATTTCCATTGCCATTATTTAACACGATTGCATCTTTAATCGCTATTACTTTAGACGCGTTGTTACAGATGATAATCTCATTCTTAATTTGAACTTTTTCTCTTATTTGAGAAATTAAATTTTTCAAATTGTCCAAATCTTTGTCCGAAACTAAAATTCCTATCGTTAAAAACATTTTTATTCTCCTTAAGGTTGTAATTGTATTGTGTATGAGGCGTTTTTTTCTCCGTAAAAACTTGCTATAAGACCATTGTGCTTAGCGTCGAAGCCGAAAGACACGCCTGTTGAAGCGGAATCTATATTCGTGTTAGAAGGCAATGTTATCACAGCACTGCTCGCAGTTGTATTTGACAAGGTTCCTGCACTTAACGATTTTGTAACAGTTTTCGATAAATCCGAAGAGCCGTTCACCTTTGTTGAAACTTCCACCTTAAAATCGGCTGGCAATTTTACACTTGACTTTATGTCAAAGATGTTAACACCTACAGAACGTTGATAACCGGTTGAACCTGTAGCCTTAACGGTGAAAATAATCGCTACGTTAATATATACATACGCTTTATTAAGCATAGCCAAAAGTTTTTCATCGTTTTCGTTGAAAACTTCGCAACCGCCATAGTACGCTTTTGTCTTATAATCAGAACTTGACACTTTAGAACTCTTAACGAGAGGAACTAAACAATTTGCGTTGCCAGCGTTATCTTTCGCTAAATACAAGTAACCGTCAGGCGTTTGTGCACAATCGCTAGTAGCACTTGATAGCGAAATTAACTTACCTTTCGTTGTTTCTATTGCATAAGTACTATTTCTCCAACTCATTTTTTTTCACTCCTTAAAAAACAATTTTTAAAAATCCGTCAGTATCTCTATACACTGAATTTGCAACATTAGATTTTACTGTCGAAACATTTTTCAAAATCAAAGCAGGAACGGCACTTCCGTCTTTATATGTCAAATCGTGTGTATACTTAATATCACTTGTCGAACTTCCTGTGTAAGCATAGAAACAATACGGAACATTGTTTGCGTTGTTAAGTTGTATTGTTCCGTAATACTTAGAACTTATCGAACCGCTTAAATACACATTACAAGTTGTAAATGAACTATTATTGTATGTACCTTCATACGAAATCGTGCTAGTTTGAATAAGCGAACCTTTTACAATCGTTTTATTGTTACTCGGCATACTGTTTTTTGCTTCGATACAATTATTGATTAAGTCGCCATTGAATGTAGAATTACCAGCAATCGTGATATTGTTAAATTCAGCCTTACCTGTGCCCGAAATCCTAAAGCCATTCTTTCCTGTTTCATAATTTTCAGACTGAATGTAGGCTTCCTCTTTGTTAGCAATGCTTATTTTGTTAGCAAATAATGAATCAGTTTCGATAAGGCTTGCAACAAGTTTATTTACAAAAATTTTGTTGCTAGCAAGTTGCTGACAAAAAATGGTTACTTTATTATCTTCGTCTGTTGACGGAATGCAAGAAAGTACATCGTCAAGAACATCTAAGTCGTGCATTGCGTCTGACGTAATCCATTTACCGTTATAAGTTCCGTTACTATTTTTGTCTGTGTATACATATTCGTAAGTATAACCAATAGAAAAATTGTCATTGTCAACAGAAAAAGATTCACCAGCAACAAAATAATCGCCAAGTTCAGGTGATGAAGGAAAAGTGCTTTTTGTTACTTTTCCTTTGTAATTTTTGGCCATTGATGACGTTATAGGAATTGTAATTGAATAAGTTTGAAGTCCGTATTTGACCGAAAAGGTTATACTGCCCCCTATTCTATCTTTCTCTACCTCTGAACAAATTGAAAACCACGCTGTTTTATTTTTTTTATCGCCCAAAGTTTCTAACGAACTAGTCACATTAACATTTTGAGCAACTGAATAATCAGCAGTTCCTACACCGCTAAGAGTTAATTGCTTTCCGTCTTGCCATAATTCAAGAGAAACATTTTTTTCTTGAAAGTTTGTTTTTCCGTTTCTTCTCAAAATAAAATCAAGACTTGATACATTACATTCAAGTGTAATACCTGCATTAGAACCTGTCAGCAACTCATTAAGCGTTGGCATATTGTCATTAACAGGTTCAAACCTCATATCATATATATAAGCATCGGCTTTATCGGTTTTTCCTTCGGTCGAAGTGTAAAGAATTATCGTTCCGTAATGATACATACTAGTCAAACCGCTTGCCCACTGATAATTCGTACAATTACCTATTTTACTTCCGTTAGAACAATTCCATATTCCCGCATCTTGATAAGTTGCCTGTGTCGTGCCATTAGGATATATATAACCAATAATACATTGCCAATAATCTCTTGAAGCAGAAAGGTTACAAAAATATGCTGTGGTTACAGTTGCACCGCTCATATTAAGAATCGGAAGGTTCGTTGTATTATAACCTTTCAAACCGAAATAATTAGAATAACCTTGTGTTGCAGTACATTTAAAATAACACACATAGCGGTATGCTTTAGAATTATCTACGGAAAAAGTTTTATACGAATAAGGCATTATGCTTGAACTTTTCGTCGATGCAGTTCCGTTTCGTGCAACGTGAAAAAGTTTTCCTATGTTGCCAAACGGAGTTTCTCCTTCTACTTCTTCAACATTAAATTGTGATGATTGGCTATTATACGGAGTGAAAAAGCGAAATACGTTTTCGTTGTCATTATCGTTAATAATTCTCTGTTCCCACGTCCATTTAGCAGTGCTTGCGGTTCCTGCCGTTGTACATACCCATACATCACCTGTGATTGTATTTTGGTACAAATCGCCTTTATAAATCGCCATTGACGTTGAAGTTATACCATTACTAGCCGTTGTTAGTTTTTTCGTTATTTCTGGCGTAAAATAACTGTCGATTTCAGTTCCGCTGAATGTTTGCAATCCGCGAGTTCCCGAATCACCTGTCGCACCTTTATCGCCTTTATCACCTTTATCGCCTTTATCACCTTTATCGCCTGTTGCACCTTTGTCGCCTTTATCACCTTTGTCGCCTTTAGCACCTGTTGTACCGTGAGT
>CAZAGJ010000102.1:0-5614 GCA_964484605.1 uncultured Roseburia sp.
GTATGGCAACCAACATTCCACCACATAATCTCCGCGAGGTTATCAATGGAGTGGTTAAAATTATCGATAATCAGGTAATCGAAAATCGCGAGACAGATATCGAGGAACTTTTAGCGATTGTAAAAGGTCCTGATTTTCCTACCGGAGGAACTATTTTAGGAACAGCCGGAATCAATGAAGCATACCGTACCGGACGTGGTAAAATCAGAGTCCGTGCAGTAACAGATATCGAACCGATGCAAAACGGCAAGAACCGTATTGTTGTGACGGAGCTTCCTTACATGGTAAATAAAGCCCGCTTAATTGAGAAAATAGCAGAGCTTGTAAAAGATAAAAAGATTGACGGAATCACAGATTTACGTGATGAGTCTGACCGTCAGGGTATGCGTATCTGTATCGAGCTGCGACGTGATGTAAATCCGAATGTCACATTGAATTTACTTTATAAGCATACACAGCTTCAGGATACATTTGGTGTAATCATGCTTGCGCTTGTAGATAACCAGCCAAAAGTATTAAATCTCTACGAGATGCTCAACTATTACCTGATTCACCAGAAGGATGTCGTGACCAGAAGAACGAAGTATGACTTGAACAAAGCAGAAGAGCGTGCTCATATTTTACAGGGATTATTAACAGCATTAGATAATATTGATGAAGTTATCAACATTATCCGCAGCAGTAAGACCACAGCTGAGGCAAAAGAGCGTTTGATGGAGCGTTTTTCTCTGACAGATGCGCAGTCACAGGCAATCGTAGATATGCGTCTGCGTGCGTTGACAGGTTTGGAGAGAGAAAAGCTTGAGAGCGAATATGCAGAGTTGATGGACAGAATTTCCGAATTAAAAGCCATTTTGGCAGATGAGAAGAAGCTTCTTGGCGTAATTCGTGAGGAAATCCTTCTTATTGCGGATAAGTTCGGGGATGAGCGAAGAACATCCATCGGATTTGACGAATACGATATTTCTATGGAGGATTTGATTCCGGTTACCAATACAGTCATTACTATGACAAAGCTTGGTTACATCAAGCGTATGAGCCTTGATAATTTCCGTGCACAGAATCGTGGCGGCAAGGGAATCAAGGGAATGGAAACTATCGAGGATGACTATATCGAAGAACTTTTGATGACGACATCCCATCATTATATGATGTTCTTTACGAACACCGGACGAGTGTACCGCATGAAGGCATACGAGATTCCGGAGGCAAGCCGTACAGCCCGAGGTACTGCAATTATTAATCTGTTGCAGCTACAGCCGGGTGAGAAGATTACTGCGGTTATTCCAATCAAGGAATATACCGAGGGACACTTCCTTTTCATGGCTACCAAGAAAGGTATTGTAAAGAAAACACCGATTACCGATTATGCAAATGTGCGTAAGACAGGACTGGCTGCAATCAACCTGCGTGAAGATGATGAGTTGATTGAAGTTAAGAAAACAGATAACAATCAGGATATATTCTTAGTAACCAAATATGGTCAGTGTATCCGCTTTAAGGAGACGGATGTGCGTAAGACAGGTAGAACATCCATGGGTGTTATCGGTATGAACTTAACCGATGGTGATGAAGTTGTCGGTATGCAGATGGAATCCCAGGGCGAATCTCTGATGATTGTATCTGAAAAAGGTCTTGGTAAATGTACGTTAATATCTGAATTTACAGCACAGAATCGTGGTGGTAAAGGTGTAAAATGCTACAAGATTACCGAAAAGACAGGAAATATTGTCGGTGTAAAGGCGGTAAACGGGGATGATGAAGTCATGTTAATCACTACAGAGGGAATCATCATTCGTATCAAAGTCAATGATACCGCATTACTCGGAAGAATTACCTCCGGTGTGAAGCTTATCAACTTAAGTCAGAATGTTACCGTTGCAAGCATCGCAAAAGTCCGTGAGGATAAGAGCCTCATGGATAATGTAGATACTTCAGAGTTGTTGAGCGAGGAAGAGGAAGCAAGAAGTGCTGCAATCGCTGCAGAAAATGCCAAGAAAGCTGCCGGTATGGCAGATACTTCTGAGACAGATGATGAATTGATGAAGGAACTTTTAGAGCGTGCCGAAGAAGATTCAGAAGAGTAAATTGATAAAAGTTTGACAATCCAATAAAAAAATAATATCATGGTAAATGTAATTATTATAAACTACATAGGAGGAGTTTAGAATGGCATTATTTTATGGATTAGGTATTGGATTTATTGTAGCTGCTGTGTTAGTTGCAATTGCGCTGTATGTGTTCACATCATATGCGCATATGAAGGCTTTGAATTTATTAGGCTACGACAAGGCATGGCTTGCATGGATTCCATACGGAGTGTATTATGCATGTGCAGATTGTGTATCCGACAATCAGGAGAACACTATGATGTTTAATAAGTTCTCTGTTCCGACATTGGTATTTAAGTTGTGGTGGATTGTTGCACTTGTAGTTACATATTTACCATGGAATTCAACAATAACCGGTATCATTAGAACCGCACTCTTTATTGTATTCTTAGGTTACACATATGCAAAAATGTTTGCAAGACTTGAGGGAAAGACAGAAGAGGAAACAATGGCAGTTGGATGTGTTTCCGGTTTTCTTCCAATCATTGCAGCAATTAAATTTATGTTAGTAAAATAATCTGACATAAAATATTGTATCAAAAAAAGCAATAAGCTATAATTACTTTGTCATAATAAAGTAATTGAGCTTATTGCTTTTTTATGTTTACATAAAGTTTATAATAACAAAATGAGAAAGCAGGAGTGATACTATGCCGCAGAACTTTTATGAATTAGTATGGATTTTTATTATTTATGCATTTATCGGATGGTGTACAGAGGTTGCATATGCCACACTTGATACGGGTAAGTTTGTGAATCGTGGTTTTTTGAATGGACCTTACTGCCCGATTTATGGATGCGGAGTTGTGATTGTTGTGGCGATTCTTACTCCATTGAAAGACAACGGAATAATATTGTTTGCAGGGTCATTTCTATTAACAACTGCATTAGAATACATTACCGGCTACATATTAGAAAAGGTATTTCATAATAAATGGTGGGATTATTCGGATAAGCCATTTAATATAAAAGGATATATCTGCTTAAAATTCTCTATTTTATGGGGACTTGCATGTACTTTTATCATGGATGCATTTCATCCGATGGTTTATCGTATTATCACATGGATTCCGTTTATACCGGGAGTTATAATTCTATGCATTTTAATGGGTGTATTTATTGTGGATTGCTGCATTACCGTTTCTACTATTCTGAAGTTCAATAAGAGACTTAAGATGATGGATGAAATGGCAGCTTCTATTCATAAGATTTCAGATGAAATTGGTGTGAACATATACGAAAATGTTACGGGAGTAATTGAAAAATCTGAAGAATTCAAGGAAAATCATGCGGAATTGATTGAAAAACTTGTAGAGACAAAAGAAGATATCGGAGAACTGCCGGAGAGAACCAAGGCAAAACTTGAAGAAGTAAAAGAAAATATAGCAGATTTGCCTGAAGCAACAAAAGCAAAAGTTATAGAAGTAAAAGAAAATATAGCAGATTTACCGGAAGCAACCAAGGGAAAAATTGCAGAAACAAAAGAAGAATTTGCAGAGAAAAAACGTCAGCTTGCAGAACTTACCGAGCGATATAACAAGCTTTTCGAGGAGAAAAGCTATGGTTTCAGCCGTTTGATGAAAGCATTTCCTACCATGCAGTCCATGGACAACAATGAAATGCTTGAGAAGTTCAAGGTTCACTTTAATATTAATATAAAAAAGAATAAAAATGGCGAGGAAAATGCATAGATGATTAGAACAATTCAGACAGATACAATTATCGAAAATGTAAAAGAAATGTGTATCGAAGCAAATCATTATTTATCGGCGGATATGGATAAAGCCATGAAGGCAGCAGTAGACACAGAAAAGTCTGAACTCGGCAAAAAGATATTAAACCAGCTTCAGGACAATCTGAAAATAGCAGATGAAGAGATGATACCAATTTGCCAGGATACCGGAATGGCGGTTGTATTTATGGAAATTGGTCAGAATATACATTTTGAAGGAATGGCGATTGAAGATGCTGTCAATGAGGGTGTGCGCCGCGGATATACAGAAGGTTTTCTGCGCAAATCTGTGGTTGGCGATCCTCTAATAAGAGAAAATACCAAAGATAACACACCAGCGGTCATTCATTACTCTATTGTTCCCGGAGATAAAGTGAAACTCACGCTCGCACCAAAGGGATTTGGAAGTGAAAACATGAGTCGTGTTTTTATGCTGAAACCGGCAGATGGTATAGAAGGAGTAAAAAATGCAATTTTAACGGCTGTAAAGGACGCAGGTCCGAATGCTTGTCCTCCGATGGTTGTGGGAGTGGGAATTGGCGGAACATTTGAAAAATGTGCAATACTTGCAAAAAAAGCACTTACCCGTCCGGTGGATGAACACTCTGAGATACCATATGTAAAAGAAATGGAACTGGAATTATTAGAGAAAATAAATAAAATGGGTATAGGGCCGGGAGGACTAGGCGGAACTACGACAGCTCTGGCAGTAAATATCAATACATATCCAACACATATAGCAGGACTTCCGGTGGCAATCAACATCTGTTGTCATGTAAACCGTCATGTAATAAGAGAAATATAGAACTTTGTCATTAATATAAGAAAATAAACAATCAAACTTATGAGGAGATACAAATGGATAAGCATATCACAACTCCGATTACTGCTGAAATTACCAAAAAACTTAAAGCCGGCGATTATGTTTATATTACCGGAACCATTTATGTAGCCAGAGATGCTGCACATAAAAGAATGATAGAAGCATTAGAGCGTGGAGAAGAACTTCCTATTAATATAGAGGATGAGACAATTTATTATATGGGACCATCCCCGGCACGCGAAGGAAGACCAATCGGTTCTGCAGGTCCGACTACGGCATCGCGTATGGACAAGTATGCACCGACTCTTTTAGACCTCGGTGAAAAAGCTATGATTGGTAAAGGCAAGCGTACGAAAGAAGTAATAGATGCAATTGTCCGTAATCAGGCAGTTTACTTTGCGGCCATTGGTGGTGCAGGTGCTTTACTTTCAAAATGTATTACGAAATCAGAGATTGTATGTTATGAGGACTTAGGCGCAGAGGCAATTCGCAAAATTGAAGTCAAAAATTTTCCAGTGATTGTTGTAGTGGACAGTGAAGGAAATAACCTTTATGAAACAGCAATTAAGGAATTTTGTGAGGAATGAAAAAACTAAATAAAATTTGAATAATGTCATTGACAAATGGAAAAACCTTTAGTATTATTATCTATGCGTCACAGCGCAGAACAATATCATATTGTCAAATAATAACTTTGGAGAAGTACTCAAGTGGCCGAAGAGGTGCCCCTGCTAAGGGTATAGGTCGGGTAACCGGCGCGAGGGTTCAAATCCCTCCTTCTCCGCTTTATTTGAAGATATGAATTGTTCAATTTTTTTGGAAAAATTTATTGACACGAACTGTAAAACGTGATATTCTGTCTAAGTTGTCGCTAAAAACAGAAAAATGTAACAATAAACGTTTTCTAAAAAGAATTATTAGAAAAAGAAAAAAGTTGTTGACAAAGAC
>CAZAGJ010000103.1:0-5614 GCA_964484605.1 uncultured Roseburia sp.
TACTTATATTTTACACCAACTGCCGGATTCTTTCGAGGTCTGGCAGTTATTTTTTTGCACGAGAAAGGAGCTGTCGCACTAATACTTAGTGCGACAGCCCCGTCTTTTTTGTGCAAAAAATTATTTGGCGCGGAAAGAGGGCGGATAAGGTAATTTCTCGTCTGTGCGTCCAATCAGGTAGTCGACACTGGTACTGTAAAAATCTGCAAGAAAGCAGAGGACGTTCAGGGGAATGGCACGTTCTGAATTTTCATATCTGGAGTAAGTTCGTTGGCTGATATTGAGCAGGTGGGCAAGGTACTCCTGCGTATAGTCTGCATCTTCACGTAAATTTCTGATACGTTCTAAATTCATGTGTAGTCCCTCCTTATCTATTTCATAGAAAAAAACTATCATAGACCGAATTGGTCTATTGACTTTTAGACCAATTCGGTCTAAAGTAAGAAATGAAGTTATCTTGAGGGAGAACACAGATGATAAAAGAAGAGCGCAGACGCAGACGACAGAATGAAAAACTGCGGAAGGGAATAAGGCTTGTACTGGTTATTGGTATCGTTGTTTGTGTGGCAGCTATTAGTATTTATTTTGTACAAGAGAAAAATGCAGCAAAAGTATATGAAGCTATGCAGGCGGAAAGTGTGACAATTCCGGCAGCGATACAAAACGCAGAAGAGACAGAGAACGCAGAGCGGGAGCGGTTCTGGGAAGATGTCCCGGAAGTGGACTTTGACACGCTTTGGGAGACGAATATAGATATTTGTGCATGGATTTATGTGCCGGGAACACAAGTTAATTATCCGGTACTGCGCAATACTCAAACATCGGATTTGTATGATTCCTATTATTTGCAGCACACAGTAGATAAGTCAGAGGGATTGCCGGGCGCAGTTTACATGGAACCATGTAATATGCCTGATTTTACTGATAAGAATACAGTTTTGTATGGTCATCACATGAAGAATGGCTCAATGTTTGCGTCATTGGATTATTATATGGACGCGGTGTTTATGGAAGAAAATCCATATGTCTATATTGTTACACCACAGAAAAATATTATTTATCAGGTATTTGGTGCAGTTACTTATGATGATACGCATATTATGAGAAATTATGATTTTACTGAGGATGAGAGTTATCAGGCATATCTGGATTCTCTTGCATCAAATGGAAATGATGCAGATGTTTTACTGGAATATTTGAAAGTGACAACGCAGGACAGGGTAATTACATTGTCGACTTGTGTGAAAAATCAGGATGATAAACGCCTGCTGGTAGTGGCGGTACTGGTGGATGAATATGAAAGGTAGTATATCCCAAAGACAATCACAATTGATAAATGGAAAGAAACTTCTAAAGTATATTGGAATTGCTTTTTTGGCAATTGCGTCAATTGTTCTATTCCTTTTTGCGGCTGTCTGCAAAGTGGGAAAGTATAACCTAAAGAATCAGGCAGTGACGGCAAGCTGTGAAGACTTAGATAGTGATAATTACCGAACAGAACCTGTGCAGACAATTGCATATGCCGGTAAAAATTATCAGTATAACGAAGAACTATGTGTCATTCTTTGTATGGGGATAGATACAGAGAATGATATGCGAAAAGAGGGAAGTGCCAGTGGGCAAGGCGGTCAGTCGGATGCCAACTTTTTGGTTGTGCTGGACGAGAAGCAAAAACGGATAAGCATAATAGCAATTCCACGGGATACGATGACGAAAATAGATATTTATGATGTCACTGGTGGGTATGTTGATTCCATCGAAGAGCATCTCGCACTTCAGTATACATATGGAAATGGTGGCAGTGAAAGCTGTGAGATGATGGAGCGCGCAGTGTCCGGACTGATGAATGGAATGCCGGTAAATGGATATGTTTCATTTAATTTAAATGCGATTGAATTGTTAAATGGCATGGCTGGCGGCGTGAATGTTACCTTGGAGGACGACTTTGCAGGCTATCAGGCAGGTGAGACGATTTGGCTAGATAATGAGCTGGCGTACCAATTCATTCGTGAAAGAGACTGTGATGAGGAGTACAGTGCAGATGCCAGATTAAGCAGACAGAAGCAGTATTTAATTTCTTTTGTGGAAAAAGTACTTGCGAGTACCAAGCAGGACATACGGCAGCCATTTCGAATGTATTGTGCGGTGTCAGATTATCTGATTACTGACTTGACGATGGATGAGATGCTTTCTTTGGCTGTACTGGGAGCAAAATGTGAGTTCTCTGAAGCCTACTTCTATCGTGTGCCGGGAGAACAGCAGCCGGGAGAATATTATGAGGAATATCAGGTAGACAGACAGGCATTGTACGAATTGATTTTACAAGTATTCTATTTGGAAGAATCATGATATTAGCGCAATAGGCGTTGATATAAACCACACAATAAAAAAGAAAGGGAGATTGATACCAATGAAGAAGTTTATGACAGCAGCATTAGCTTGCGTATTGACATTAGGAATGAGTGTTACAGCTTTTGCCGCACCAAGTGTTACAACAGAGAAGACAACAGCAACAGACTCAAAGGGAAATGCGGTAGTGGTAGTAGAAGCAGAAGTTACTGCAGCAGAAAAAGCGGAAGCAACAGAGAAGGCACAGGAAGCATATGGTGTTGCACCACTTTATGTAAGAGACTTTGATGTGGCAGGTGCATCTGAATCTAACCCTGTTACAATTAAAATTCCGGTAGCTGCAATCAATGCCGGAGATACAGTTGTCGTATTACATAAGAGATCTGTGGACAATGTTTGGGAGACTCTTTCAGGAACAGCAGGAGATGGATTTGTTACTGTAACGGTTACATCCTGCTCACCATTTGCAGTTGTTCGTACAGCGACAGCATCTGCAGCGGAGCTTCCTTACAGCCCTGAGTATTATGAAAACTTGAAAGCAGAAGCAGCGGCAATGCAGGCAGCTGGAGCAGCAAATGAGGCTGCAGCAACAGCAACTGCGACATCAGCTGCATCACCAAAAACAGCAGACGAAGGCGTTCTTGGCTTTGTAGCAATTGCAGTATTATGTGGTGCTGCTTATGTTTTAGTTCCAAGAAAGAAAATGATATAATCAGATATGTAAATTGTGTGGGTAAAAATCCGGGGAAAAGAATCCCCGGATTTTTATTCTGGAATAAAATCTTTTCTGGAAAAGAAAAAAAGTTCCATATTGTGAAACGGTGTTTTGAATTGTGAAATTGTCACAAAAAACGGCAAAAAGTGACAGAAATAATTGTTGCTTTTTGGTAAAAGTGTGATATTATAGATATGTGCGTTTTGGGAGACGTACATAATGTGTAACACAATAGAGGGGCTGCAAACGGTTTCCTATTGAGAATAGTAAGTTTAGGAGGAATTAGAAACATGGCAAAAAAATGGGTCTATTTGTTTAGCGAAGGTAACGCTAACATGAGAGAACTTCTCGGTGGTAAAGGTGCGAACCTTGCAGAGATGACAGGTTTGGGACTTCCTGTACCGCAGGGATTCACAATCACAACAGAAGCTTGTACACAGTATTATGAGGATGGTCGTGAGATTAACGACGAGATTCAGGGACAGATTAATGAGTACATCGTAAAGATGGAAGAGATTACCGGAAAGAAATTCGGTGACAAGGAGAATCCACTTCTCGTATCTGTTCGTTCCGGTGCAAGAGCTTCTATGCCGGGTATGATGGATACCATTTTGAACCTTGGTTTAAATGAGGAAGTTGTTGAGGTTATCGCAGCAAAATCCGGAAATCCACGTTGGGCATGGGATTGTTATAGAAGATTTATCCAGATGTATTCTGACGTAGTTATGGAAGTTGGCAAGAAGTACTTCGAGGAGCTCATCGACAAGATGAAAGCTGAGAAGGGCGTTACATATGACGTTGAGCTTACTGCAGATGATTTAAAGACACTTGCAGGACAGTTCAAGGCTGAGTACAAAGCTAAAATCGGTCAGGACTTCCCGGATGATCCGAAGGAGCAGTTGATGGGAGCAGTTAAGGCTGTATTCCGTTCATGGGATAATCCTCGTGCAAATGTATATCGTCGTGACAATGATATCCCATATTCTTGGGGAACAGCTGTCAATGTACAGTCTATGGCATTTGGTAACATGGGCGATGACTGTGGTACAGGTGTTGCATTTACTCGTGATCCTGCAACAGGTGAGAAGAAGCTTATGGGTGAGTTCCTTATCAATGCACAGGGCGAGGACGTAGTTGCAGGTGTTCGTACACCAATGCCAATCGCTAAGATGGAAGAGGAGTTCCCAGAGGCATTTGCACAGTTCAAGGAAGTATGCCAGACTCTTGAGAATCATTATAGAGATATGCAGGATATGGAGTTTACTGTTGAGAACAAGAAACTCTATATGTTACAGACACGTAATGGTAAGAGAACAGCACAGGCAGCGTTAAAGATTGCTTGTGATTTAGTTGACGAGGGTATGAGAACAGAGGAAGAAGCTGTTGCTATGATTGACCCACGTAACTTAGATACATTATTACATCCACAGTTTGATGCTGCTGCATTAAAGGCTGCAACACCACTTGGAAAAGGTCTTGGTGCATCTCCGGGTGCTGCTTGCGGTAAAGTTGTATTTACTGCTGCTGATGCTGAGGCATGGGCTGCAAGAGGAGAGAAGGTCGTATTAGTACGTCTTGAGACATCTCCGGAAGATATCACCGGTATGAAAGCGGCTCAGGGTATCCTGACAGTTCGTGGTGGTATGACATCTCACGCAGCCGTAGTTGCTCGTGGTATGGGTACATGCTGTGTATCCGGATGTGGCGATATCGCTATGGATGAGGAGAACAAGAAATTCACATTGGCTGGCAAGACATTTACAGAAGGTTCTGAGATTTCTATCGATGGTACAACAGGTAATATTTACGAGGGAATTATCCCAACTGTTGATGCGACAATCGCTGGTGAGTTCGGCAGAATCATGGCTTGGGCTGATAAATACCGCAGATTAAAAGTTCGTACAAATGCTGATACACCGGCTGATGCTAAGAAAGCTCGTGAGCTTGGTGCAGAGGGTA
Organism: uncultured Roseburia sp.; assembly: GCA_964484605.1. Classification (GTDB taxonomy): domain Bacteria; phylum Bacillota; class Clostridia; order Lachnospirales; family Lachnospiraceae; genus Roseburia. The sequence continues at coordinate 5,024 of CAZAGJ010000103.1, forward strand.
TTGGTCTTTGCCGTACAGAGCATATGTTCTTCGAGGAAGACAGAATTGCTGCATTCCGTGAGATGATTTGTTCTGATACAGTAGAGGAGAGAGAAGCAGCTCTCGATAATATTCTTCCATATCAGCAGGGAGACTTTGAGGGATTATTTGAAGCGTTAGAGGGTAACCCTGTTACAATCCGTTTCTTAGATCCGCCTCTTCATGAGTTTGTTCCTACAGAGGAAGCTGATATTAAGAAATTAGCAGATGCACAGGGCAAGACTGTTGAGGAGATTAAGACAATCATTACATCCTTACATGAGTTTAACCCGATGATGGGACACAGAGGATGCCGTCTTGCTGTTACATATCCTGAGATTGCTAAGATGCAGACAAAAGCTGTTATCCGTGCAGCAATCAACGTACAGAAAGCACATGCTGACTGGACAGTGAAGCCTGAAATCATGATTCCACTTGTATGTGAAATCAAAGAGCTTAAATTCGTTAAGAAGGTTGTTGTTGAGACAGCAGATGCTGAAATCGCAGCAGCTGGTGTAAATCTTGAGTACGAAGTAGGTACTATGATTGAGATTCCAAGAGCTGCTCTTACAG
>CAZAGJ010000104.1:0-5539 GCA_964484605.1 uncultured Roseburia sp.
AATATTGTAATTCATAGTTCTCTAGGTTTAAAAGAGGGGGACGCGATAATGGTAATCACGTCCCCGATGTTGTTTAACGACGGATATATCTTCCAGTGCGAGAGCTACGACCGCGACGTTCGTCCATACGATCGTATTCCTCATCTTCATCCCAATCACGGTCTTCGCCACGTCCCATACGAGGAGAGTGCGCGTAACGTCCATAATTGCCACGTTCGTTAAAGTGGTCTCCGGAAAGTTCATCAATGCACTGCATTAATTTGCCGATATGACGGATTGCACCTTCTGCGTGTTCAGCAAGTTTATCCACTTTGCTTTCTGAAATTTCAATCATATAGCCCATAATTATTTGTTTTTAGATTGTTTCTGGTCACCATCGAACTTTGCGAGCAGTTGAGACATCATTTGTTCAAGGTTACTGTTAGTTTGTGCCAATTGAGATACTTGGTTTTTCAACGTAAGAATTTCTTGTTCTTGACGTTGTTTTTCCGCATACTCAGGATTCAGTTGTTGTAGGATCGCATCATAAGCAACAATTTTTGCACGTTCCTCATCCACACGTTTTATGTGATCTTCGGACTTGTTTTTGAGCGTAGCTATTTCAGCGTTCATTGCGTCACGACTTGTCGAAACGACGATATTTCCGAACCCTTCACCAAAGTCTGCTATCTCTTTATTTGCCGGCAACTTCTGAAATTGTTGTTGAGCACCATTGACGCTAGCAACAACATCTACGACATATTCCGGTTGAGATCCTAACCCTTGGGGTACAGATGGAAATTTCATCTGCGGAGCGGTTACAGAACTAACGATACCTATATCTAACCGAGGTTGAGTACCTTTTGTTAGAATGAAAAACTGCTGGTTTACTCTAAGTGATTGAAACATAGTTAATAAATTTTAAAAGTTATTCAGTAGCAGTAGCCGCTGGTATGTGAGTTAGTACTTGGAAAATACCGTCACACTTGTTATAGTACAAGAGTAAGTGATTACCGTTAACTACATCAGCCGAAGTCAACTGCACGCCAGTAGCGCCAACTAAAGGTATTCCTGTCGTTGCTACATTCGCGCTTGTGCCATTAGGATTAATAGAAACAAGGAAAGCATCAGATCCAGTTGCTGGAATCTGCGAAATGCGAAGAAGCAAGATGCCTTCATTGCATAATTGTTTGTATCTCCAAGGACAAAGATTATAAACCACCGTAGAACTATCGGTATTTGTTACAACAGATAGAGTACGGAGAGAAGGAATGCCATTGCGGTTCAGTCGCTGAATAGGGAACCGAGTCGCCAACATAGGAGCAGTCCAACGCGCGTAAGGTAAATAATAAGGATTCATAACTTTACTATTTTAGAGGTTAGAGAGAGTGCCGAAAGACACTCTCTCGTTTAAAATTAGCAACCGCAAGTATCGCCACAACCGTTATTGTAAGGATAATAGCCGTAGCCATTACCACAATTGCAATAAGGGTTAGAAACAATGTAAGCAGGTTTAGCTACCGGCTGGAGCTGATTAACGATAGCCTGAGTCTGTGCCGACTGAGAAGCGGCAAGAGCAAGTTGCGAGTTTTGTTCGCGTAGTGCATCAATTTTGTTCTGCATTTCACGCATTTCAAGTTGACAGAATCTATCATTAAGGAGATTTGTCTGCTGCTGAATGTCTGCACGGATAGACGCTGTTGACTGATTAAGAGCCTGATTAAGCGAGCAAGTCTGCTGCGCAGTCTCAAAAGAAGAAGACGAGAAACCTCGTTCAACAGATGAGTTAACGAAATTGATTGAGTTCTGCAAAGCATTGGTTTGATTTGCAGTTGCAATCTGATTTTCGTAACCCTGGCGAGTGATTGAGTCTTGGAGAGTGCAGCAGCACTGTGCAAGCTGATTGCCAAGTTGGCAGTTGCCAAGCTGGAGTGCATTAATAACTTGCTGACTAGAGAGACCAACCTGATTGCCTACATTACTGAGCTGAGTGCTGAGATTACCAATAGCTGTTTGAATTGTATTTACGTCGCAGTTGAGAGTAGAAGCGAGCTGCGAAATTGCAGTACCATTACCCTGAATTGCGCTCATAAGGAGTTCGCGTCCGTTATCGCTATTGATAAGACCGGCAAGATCTGCACCGCCTTGAGAGAGACCTCCACGATTGCCAAAACCATAGCCATTACCGCCCCAACCCATAAGGAAGAAAAGGAAGATAATCCAAATGAACCAACTACCTTCGCCACCAAAGCCGTCATTGTTACGACTATTCATCATAGCAAAAACCATATTGGGGTCAAGACCACGCTGCTGCAACATAGGAGCAAGCACACCGAGAAGACCGCTGTTAGACGATGCACCGCCTTCCGGAAATGAAAAAATTTTAGTGTCTGACATAATTTATAAATTTGAATTACAACCAATATTAGTTGCACCTCAAAATTAGAAATTCAAATAGCGATTGTCTAAAATGTTATATTTTGCTAATATTAGGCTGATTGATAATTAAATAGATTTAAATAATGTGAAAGTTGTTTGGTGTTTTTCGGCTTCTGACTTTTTATTTATACCTTTGCAAAAAAATAAGTTATGAGTACAGCTAAAAAGAAACCAACATCAGGAAAGAAAAGGCTTATTCACGCCAAAAAAGGTTTAATAAAAATCAATGTAAGATATAACGCCAAAGGCAAACCGCGCAAGAAAGGTTGGAAGTAATATGGGAACCGTAACAATTCTACGTAGAGTAACTAAAGTTGTAAAAGTATTTCCGTTTTTATACGCATTACTTTTACTTATGCTATCACTATTCGCAAGTTATGGTAGCTTTGAGTTAGCCGAAGGATTATCCTCGCTATTCTATATGTCAATACTCGTGATATTATACCAGATTCATTTGTCGTATGCTTTGAAACTGTGCATTTGGCATAAACTTCAATGCGTATTGCCTGTCATACCTCAGATAGTCGCGAATATAGATGCGTATGTGTATGAATTTGGTTCTAATATTGCGGTAATAGAATCAATATTGAATTTAATAATATTATCAGCGTCTTTACTGAACGCTTACTTTGTATTTGTAAAACCCTTAGCAAATGAAACAAAAAGAAACTAAACTATTCTTTTATACTAAATTAGAAGAACTAAAAATAAAAAAAGCAATAGAATCGTCAATTAAATTTATGAGTGGGTATGGAAAAGGTTTAACACCCGGTAGACGATTCAAAGAAACAAAATACTATTAAAAAAGAGGTTGCCCGAATTTGAGCAACCTCTTTTAGTTATTTAATCAGAGAGGAAAAGTCTATTGTTTTCCACGTTGATCCGTCCGTTGTTACTTGAAATCCTCCACTAGTCAAGATTCGGAGCCCATTATTACCAACTAGGAATCCAGCATAATCATCTCTAACAAGCAAAGCCGCGTTATTCCACGTTGAGAGCAACCCATCAGAACCTAGTATGGTTTGGCTATCAAAACCTGCATAAGCAGTTCCTGAACCACTGAACCGTACATAAGAAGTGATGGACGTAGCCGAAGAAGATACTGTACCAATCGGGTTAATGGTTAGTACAACGAAATAAGTACCAGCTGTTGCTACTTTGCAATTCACAACGAAATTTGTAGAGATTATACCTGTTGATGTATCTGCTCTCAAAGAGCCGTTTTGAGTATAGATAACATTCTTCGAAGAACCCGACCTAGAGTATATCTCAATCGAAGGATAACAATATAACACAGTTTCACTCATAGTATTATTATAGTCAAACGCCCAAGATAGATTCAACTCTAATCGTGAATTGTCAGTAAAAGTGCCAAGTGAATTACCGTATGTTTTCTTCTGCGGTATCACAATCACGTTCTTGCCTGATTCCAATGTCGTATCATTCTGGTAAGTAATCGTATAATTCGATGGCGCAAAACTGATAATTCTTCGTTGCGTCTTGGCAGGGAAGTCGTCTCCAATAGACTCATTCGATACTTGCAAACGAGTTCTTTTAGATGAATCTAACAACTTCAAACCGGCATTGTCAAGAATAATATCATCACCAACATAGATCGTATCTTCTTCGAATCTGATAGTACCATTAGCTGCATACGCCGAACCATCGTGTCGGACTACAAACTTGGCTGGTCTTGAAGTTGCTTTAGCACTTGAGTTGATTTCAACTGAATCGCCACCTGCCCAAAATGCTATATCGCGTTCTCCCGACAATAGAGTGCCGTTCATACCAGCGGTAACTTCTTGGCTACCGCTAGCGGTATTACAAACCTCAACCATTGATGCGAGCACCAATCCACCGTCAACCGTAGTCGAACCTTTGAGAGCCGATCTAAGATATGAAATGTCCTCGGGTGCTGGAGACCACGCTGTTGCTGTATTGCCCTTTTCAACCTTCAAAGAATTGGCTATCAATAAAGCGTTAGCTGAAGTTTGAACCACCGCTGAGACAGAACTAGCGTTAGATGGTAGTGTCGCAGATGCGTATCGGAATACCCATTTGTTCTCCACCGCTATTTCAGTCAAGTCAATCACGGCAACGTCATACATCGTTGAGTCGATATAGTATCGGATAAAGACCTTTGCCGTACCCGAAATCATCGATTGACTAGGAACTTTGAAGATACCGGAGATAGTGTATGTTTCACCGGGTTCAAACTCAAAAGACTGCATTACGAAATTGTACTGAGTCGTAGTTAATCCGGTAATCTGAAACATAATAGAAGAACGCCCTTGATATATCGCTGCCGTTATAGAACGATCTGTCCCGACTAAAATGCGTCCCGAACTTGGTACAGAAACTCGCCAATTGGTGCTACCATCAATGAAATCAGTATTTAGGAGCAAGTTCGTGCCACCGACTTCAAGACCAGCCGCATCAGTAAGTACTGGAATCGTCTCTCTGTCAAGAACTGTTGTTTTGTCGCTATCTCGTAGTTCGCAAACATACGCAGAATATGCAGCAGACAACGTAAAGGTATAAGACGCATCGGTTGAACTCCACCACCACGAAACACCAACAGGCTGTACGAAAAGATACTTTTCAGTCGTTAAAGCTCTTGTCTGAGCGCCTACGGCTTTATATTTCGATACCGTGATAGAACTTGGCGTAATATTGCCAAGAAAGTCTTTTGTGGCTGTGTTTGAGGAAACCTCCAACGAGTAGATTACAGCGTCAGCACCGCCCGGTCCAGTGGGTCCTGGGTCTCCTTTATCGCCTTTTTCTCCGACCATCTCCTCGGCTGCGGGCGTCCAGACAGGGTTGGTGTTGCTACCGCGCTCCAATTTGATGCGGTCAATGCGTGAGGTCGTGGTGGTGGAGCTTTGAAATGGATAAACATTGATATATGTATTGTCCGCATAATATGTCGAACCCGATTCATATGTTTGACTATGCCGCCATTTAAAAGTCCTTGTGTATATGCCATCGGATTTCTTTAATAGATTCGCTAGCATTACACTACCACCACTATTATAGATGTAGAAATAGGTTTTACCCTCGCCAAGTTCGCCCCAAATGGTAATGGTATATTCATCGTCATCAACGTAATCCTCGGGGTCGC
>CAZAGJ010000105.1:0-5454 GCA_964484605.1 uncultured Roseburia sp.
CCATAGACCAGGTTCTTTACAAGTGCCGGGCCACCTCTCAGAAGGTGGGTGGCGGCGGGATTCGCTACACTGTCCGCATCGGCGGGAAGGAATCCTTCCTCTTCCAGGAGGGAAGCAAATGGTTTGTGGAGGCCAGGGAAGGGTAAAAAGTCCCCCGGCGCATGGGCGCCGGGGGATATGCCAATCGCCTTTATCACAGAGGAACGCAGGGGGAGGGGCGGAGGATTGTCAGCAGATGGTCCCGCCGCCGATACCCCCGAAGGGAACAGACTGGTTTCATGGATACGCAGGGAGTTACATGAAAATGCTCAGGATCAGCAGCTCGACAAAGCCAACGGCCCAGGCTATGGTAGAGGTGATGGAGTAGTTGCGGATCTGATCCTTGGTGTCCTTGAAGCCCATCAGGTTGTTGACCACCCAGAAATAGCTGTCGTTGAAGTAGCTGAAGAACAGGGAGCCGATGCAGGCAGCGAAGGCACCCAGCATCATGTTGGCACCGGCAGCCTGGAGGATGGGAGCGCAGATACCGGCGGCGGTGACCATGGCCACAGTGCCGGAGCCCTGAATGAAGCGAACCAGGGTAGCAATGATGAAGGGCAGGATGATGATGGGAATGGCGGTACCGGCCAGCAGCTCAGCAACATAGTTGCCGGTGCCGCTGTCCTTCAGGATCTGACCCAGAGCGCCGCCGCCACCGGTGACCAGAATGATGATGCCGGCGGACTTGATACCGGTATCCATTTCAGCCAGGACGGTCGCACGGTCCAGCTTGCGGCCCAGAACGAAAATGGCCAGCAGCAGGCCGATACCCACGGCGATGATGGGGGTGCCCAGGAAGGTGATGATCTGGCCCAGAGAGGTGCCGGAAATGCCAACAGCGGAGAAAATGTTGTTGAGCAGAATCAGCACAATGGGAGCCATCAAGGGCAGGAAGCTCTCAAAAGCGGAGGGCAGCTCACGGGAGGGCTTCAGGATATCCATATCACTGGGATCCTCGATCTGAGCGGGACGGATCCAGCCTTCATCGTTGTCGGCGGGCAGCTGATACAGCCGCTTGCCAAGCCACTGGGTATACAGCGTGGAAACGATGGTCATGGGGATAGCCAGAACGATTCCCCACAGAATGAACTTACCAACGTCCACACCAAAGGTGCCGGCAACACCCAGAGGGCCGGGCGTGGGAGGAACCAGGGAGTGGGTGATGACCAGACCAACGGCCAGAGGACCGGCGATCTCCACGATGGAGCGGCGGGTCTTCTTGGAGATGGCCTTTGCAATGGGGCTAACGATAACAAAGCCGGAGTCGCAGAAGATGGGAATGGAGACGATGAAGCCGGTGAGGGCCATTGCCCAGTGCTCCCGCTTCTTGCCGAAGATCTTGATGAAGCTCAGTGCCATCTTTTCGGCGGCACCTGTCTTGTCGAAGATCTGGCCCATCATAACGCCGAAGCCAATGATGATACCGATGCTGCCAAGGGTACCGCCAAAGCCGCTAATGATGGAGGCGGGGACGGCAGTGGGGGCCATGCCACCCAGCAGGCCGATGACCACAGCTGCGATAATCAGGCCGAGGAATGCGTGAACTTTCGTTTTCAGGATCAACAGGATCAACAGAACAATACCGATGAATAATGCGACCAGCATTTGTGTTCCTTCTGCCATGAAAGAAAACTCCTCTCTTTTTAATCTGGAGCCAGTTAGGGTGGCTCACGTTTTGGTTATCGGTTAGGTAGTGGTTTGCTGGAATGCCGGAGCGTACTTGACGGCCAGGCGGACCGCCTCCTGCATGCTGACAGCACTGACAACGCCGGTTCCGGCGATGTCAAAGGCTGTGCCGTGATCCACAGAGGTACGCAGAATGGGCATACCGGCGGTGATGGAAATGGTGCGTTCGAAATCCAGCGTTTTCGTTGCGATGTGTCCCTGATCGTGATAAAGGCTGAGGACGCTGTTATACTTGCCGCGAAGGGCCTGGGAGAACACGGAGTCAGCACCGATGGGTCCGGCAACCCGGTAGCCCCGGGCGGTAAGCTCTTCCACCGCGGGCGTCACATGCTGTACCTCTTCGTCGCCGAACAGGCCATGCTCACCGCTGTGGGGGTTCAGGCCGGCAATGGCCATGGTGCCCTCGGTGATGCCCAGCTTGTTCAGTGCCTCGGTGCAGCGGATGACATAATCGACGATGCGGTCCTTGGTGACCAGGTCACAGGCCTGACGCAGGGATACGTGACGGGTCAGGAAGAATACCCGTAGATTGCGGACCTCAAAGAGGGTCAGAGGATCCTCCGTATTGGTCAGTGCGCCGAAGATCTCCGTGTGTCCGATGAAGGGAATACCTCCTTTCTTCAAAGATTCTTTATTGATCGGCGGCGTAGCCACCGCGTCAACCTGGTGGGCGTTGGCCAGGGCAATGGCCTTGGCGATATATTCATAGGCGGCCTTACCGCACATACCGCTGACCTGGCCAACCTGGAATTCGGCCATATCGATGTTGTCCAAATCGATCAGGTTCAGCACCTCGGGGCGATAATCTCCCTGCTGGGGATCCTCGATGGTGTGGATGGTCAGGCTGGGGATATTGGGATAGGTCATGGCATGGGCCAGAAGTTTTTTGCTTCCAATCACCACGCAGCGGGCAGATTCCTGGGTGACACCGTCAGCCAGAGTCTTGAGAATGATCTCCGGGCCGACACCAGCGGCATCTCCCATGGGGATAGCGATCAAAGGTCTCATGATACATTTCTTCCTTTCTCTTTTCGTTAATTCAGATGCTCTTGCAGATATTTGACACAGGTGACCATGGCGTTCTCGTCTCCCACCATGCCGCCCTTGCTGATGAAGGCACGGCCCTCCAGCCGGCCGCCCATGGCGATTCCGTATCCTGCCAGGGGAACGACCTCCGTGATGAGACGCAGGCCAACGGTCCCGGCAGAGCGGTGAATGGCGGCGGTAATGTCTCCACCGGTGGAGTAAATGCCCTTGAAGCGGTCGTCAGCCAGAACCACGGCCATGGCAATCTGGGCGAAGGCATCATTGATCCGCTCGGAAAGGGTATCGGCGTCAAGCCCGGTCCGCTCCATATAAGGCTCGAAGGGGACCCGCTTGGCCGGGTCGATGCCGCAACCAATGACGGCCAGAATGTCACCCTTATCCCGGCGGGCCAGAAGGGCATCGGTGAGCCGGGCGATCTCCTGATCTCTCTGCTCGCCACCCTCCAGCACGGCGGCGGTATCCATGATCTCCGCCTCCATGGGCAGGCTCTGGAGCAGCCGGCGGGTCTGGTTACCGGCCACACCGTTGACAGAGCCAATGGCGCAGAAGATCTTCGCCGCGGCAGCGGTATTGGCGGGAGGGAGGAGCCGCTGGGCAACAATGGCGGTGAAGGGGCCCGGATCCACGGAAATGGTGGGAATCCTGGCCTGAACCAGGGCATCGGCCACAAGAGCCATGTCCTCCTGGGTCACGCTGTCCACGACCACATTGCGCACACCCTGGGACTTCAGCTCCAGCAGGGCCTGACTCAGGGTCTCTACGCCGTCATGGACCGTGTCCAGGTGAATGGCGGCGGTGGGATATTTGCTTTGCTCCCGGAAGAGGGCAACGGCATCGGTAGTATGGACGGGGCACTTGGGATCCTGTGCGGCCTCGGTCTTGCGCAGGGGCACACCATTGACCAGCAAGTGTCCACCGACAATGATCCGCCCGGAGGAGGGAAAGCAGGGAACGCACACCGCCATATAATCCGGCCCAAGGGTATCCAGGAACGCGTCGGTCTCGCTGCCCAGATTGCCCCGGAGGGTGCTGTCAATCCGCTTGGCATAATGCAGGATCTGGGGACCCTTCAGCAGGGCCAGGGTGGCTGCCACCCGGTCATACGCTTCTACTGCGTCGATGGCCCGGCTGTCCGTGGGGGTAATCAGGCAGTCGCAGCCGGGAAGCTGATCTGCCTTGTCTACAGATTGCCGCAGAAGTGTCAGGGTATCGAAGCCATTTTTCTTGAGCAGCACGCCGGTGGCATTGGCACCAGTCAGGTCGTCAGCGATGACGATACATTTTGCCATGGGAATTCCTCCTTATTTTTGTTACTCTGGCGTTATGAGCCGTGTCTTCTTCCCCAGCAGACGTCGTTCCTCCTCTGAAAGGATGGCGTCTGTAATGACACCGTCATAGTCCATCAGGTTATCCACAAAGTACAGGGCCGAGCTGTGAAATTTGGAGGCATCGGCCACCAGGTAACTCTGCTGGGCGATCCTGCGGATGGACCGCTTCAGGGCGACCTTTTCCTGGGTGGGGGTCAGGGTGGCCATGTTCTCGTCAATGGAGGCAGCACCCACGAAGGCAATGGAGGCCCGCAGGCCGGACATCTGCTCCAGAGTGGTGCCGCCAATCATACTGCCGGTGCGCTGCTGTACCTTACCGCCGAGAACCACCGTTTCGGCGGAGGTGGAGAGCATACGCAGGGCGATCTTTAAATCATTGGTGATAATGGTGAGTTTTTCGATGGAGGCCAGCTCTTCGGCAATAGAGTAGGTGGTGGTGCCGGCGTCCAGGTATACGGTCATCCCTGGTTCCACCAGCCGGGCTGCCAGCTGGGCCAGGACTTTCTTCCGCTCCCGTCCGGCGGTCATTTTCTGGTCGTAGGAGGCCTCCAGAACCGTTTTCTGGCTGATGACAGCACCGCCGTGGCAGCGCTGGATCCGGCCATCCTTCTGGCACAGCTCCAAATCCCGCCGAACGGTCATGACACTGACACCCAGGGCGGTGGCAAGCTCCTCTGTGGTTGCTGTCTTGCGCTCTTGGAGCAGAGAAATGAGTCGTTCCCGACGTTCCACAGGCAGCATACCGGCCCCTCTCTTTCTGATCCGAAATGGTTGTTCTTGTTCGAAACCGTTCTTTTTTGTTCATTATAGAGAGAACTGGCGGGAGTGTCAATCATTATTTACAATTTCGTAAAATTTGCCGTTTTTCTATTTGAGATTTTGTACATTATTCACACGAGACGGGAAGTCCCGGATTCCACCCTGCTTTCGACAGGCATAATTCGCCGCGCAATGCTTTGCCAGGGTCAATGACCTGACACCAGCACATAAAGGGCATCCAGAGCGGCGAAAAAACACATCCGAACACCCACAATGAAACTTTTTCCCGAAAGCCATAGGATAGAATAACTTTATGTCGCAGACATTTTGGCAATAAGAAAAAGGTTGATGGTTTCAGATACGCTTGTATCAAAACCATCAACCTTATTGGCATTTCTGGCTGGTAGCCACCTTGGTGTTTTTCGTGTTCCGTGGGCTTGGCAACTGTCCCAGCCTGTCAGATGCGATATTGTCATTTTCCTTTGCCCTGCTTGTTCCCCAACTGGAACGCCGGGCAGGTGGAAATTGTGTACTTACGAAGCTAGGGAAGCTCTGAATAAATCGGCAAGAGCTGACAGCGAGAGATTTTGCCCCA
>CAZAGJ010000106.1:0-5411 GCA_964484605.1 uncultured Roseburia sp.
TCGGAGATCAACCCTACTGATCAACCTCTCGGAGATCAACCCTACTGATCAACCTTTCGGGGGAGCATCCCTATAATCATGAAGAAACTCCGCAGCATCCATACATTCACGGACAAACTGCCCTATTTGCTCTTGTAAAGCTTTCTGAGCAACTTTACGCATGGGGAGAGGCAAGGACGCAAGAGCTTCATCAAGCGCCACAGAAAGCTCCTCAGAGCCAAAGAAAGGGGTTTTATTTTCTTTCATCGGATTTCATCTCCTTTGTAATAATCTGTTCTGTATCATATTCAAGTTTACTAACCTGCTGAACAGACTTAGGAATCGTATACCACTTAGCAGAACCAGCCTTTTTTACAGTATTCACGAGTTCCTGACCGCCATCGGGTTTCGTAGCCATAGCAATACAAGAGCGATAAGGCTGTAAACGGCAGAACCAGCCGAGACGATTACAAACATAGATCTTATCACAGAGATCGCGAATCTTCTTATCAAAATCCATGGTCTGAGAACTAACCACGATCGTAAGGCGATACTTGCGTTGCATCTTGAAGAACTCGACACACTCACGCGGCATGGTCTTAAATTCACGGTTAGAATGGACAACACCGATCTCATCAATCAGAATCAAAGAATCAGGGGGATAAGAGGAGTTCCAATAATCAGGGCGGAGATCATAACCGATACCCATGTTAGAATAGATCATGCCTTTATTTTTCGTCATCCACTCATTGGCCATGCGAGACATGAAAAGAGATTTGCCAGAACCCTTAGAGCCTACGACCGCAAAAAGCTTATAAGGATTGCTACAATATTTATTGATATAATAAAAGCAGAAAACCAAGGCAAGAATAAAAAGAGCATACAGCATAAAAAATACCTTTCTAAATACGATCAAAGGGGACGGCCAAAAAATTGGCCGTCCCCTTTGATCTCAGGGATGGGATGGACTCAGGAACGACCAGGAATCCAGCGGCGAAGCCAACGAATGACAATGCCTGCAATCGCGATAACCACGAAAACAAGGAGAATCGGCTGGGACTCGTAAAGATCCAGCATTTCACCGAGCCAAGTGATCATCTGAGTAAAGAAAGTGCCAACGTCAGTAAAAAGAGTGCTCATAGAGAAAACAGCGGCTTGAAAGATCAGCCCCTTTCATAATATTTGGAACGGTAATCACCGCAATCCACGAAGAATAACAAGAAAGAAACAACAAACAGAAAGGACAATAACAGGATAAGCGATAGGCTCAAGGGTAAAAACCTGAACAGCTTTATCAATAGGGAGAATATCAGGAATCATGTCAACTCATCCTTCCAAAGATAGCAGAACGCAGCCAAGTAACGACAGTAACGAAAGTAAGGACAACCAGAATAGCCGCAGAAATTGCCGCCGGGTTGAGAACCTGAACAGTTTCGGTAACAGTTTCCTCAAACGGAAGTTCATAAATCTGATAACCACCGGAAATGGAATAACGCTGGGACTGATAACCAGATCGAACTGTCTCGTTAGTGCGTTCCACGAAGAACGTATCCCCAAACCAATCAATGATAGCAGAGAAAGTATTGTCAACGTCAGGCAAAGAAGCAAAGAGAGCAGGAGCAGAAACGTCTCCATCGGAATAGGGAGTTGGAGACCCAACAAAAACTTCGTCATACTGAAGATCTTCACCTACTTCCGAACCAAGTTCAAAACGAGTATTAGCAGGGTCTTCCAAAGTGTCCTGAATCTGCTGATCTGAGACAGAAGAATCAGACGAAGAAAGGTCAGCAAGTGCCTTTTGCGTAGCTACATAATAATCATACTGTTCCTGCGTCCAATACTCGAAAGTACCGTCACCCATATCAAGTTGAACATAGGTCACACCGTTATCAACATAGGTATACACAACAGAAGGAATCAAAAAAAATCACCTCATTTTGACGAACCATCAGACCAAAATTGATGAAGAAGAACACCGACCAGAGTAAAAAGAAGAGAAACAAGAAAGAAGTTCAAAAAAGAACCAAAAACAGGGAAAGGAGCAGTTAAAAGAGGATGAATCCAATCAGAATAAATAAGGACGAAATAAGAAAGAAAATCGCTGAGATTTACCAAGGCAACCATTCCTTTACAAATTTATAAATGCCAAGGGCAACAAGAAGAGTAAGCAACGAACCGAAGATAGCTAAAGCAGGAGACGAGGAAAAGAACTGAGTAAGAAAATCAAACCAAGACATTTAAGCCATCGCCTTTCGCAGAAGAATCAAAATAACGGCAAAACCAGCGCACATTAGAGCAACAGTTGAAACGAGAGGAATAGAAAAGAACGTACCGATCAGCGAGAAAAAAGAAGAAGCAGTATCAGCATCAATGGTGTCGGCATCGCGGAGATCTTCAAAAGTGGCCTTATCATTGGCAATGTGATCTTCAACCTCGGGGAAAAGCTCAACTAATTCATTCTGCAAATCCTCGAAAGCATCGAGGTTAGCTGGGAACTCATCACCGACTTTGAGACCAGCAGGAAGCTTGTTAGCATCCACCCAATAAGAAACAACAGCAGCACAATTGATATAACCATTAGCAGGTACGGTAGAAATACACGCATTATAAACAAGATCATAAGGGACAATATAAAAACCAAGATCAGAAGTCTCAGCATTATAAAAATCTGCTAAAGCGTACTGCTGGAAGCCTGGAGACTCAGTGCCAGAGACCCAAGAAGAAAAATTAGTCAGACCATAACGAATTGAAGAACAGTTTTGAAGAAGCTTAATAGTAGTTGTACCACGAGAAATTTCAATACCCGAACAAGTTGAAACTTTCTCACCGTTAGAGGTTCTATACCAACAACAATAAGGCAAACAAGAAACCTGCTGACTCACAGACCAAGCCGAAGAAAAAGGAGAAGAACCAGTAAAAGTATAAAGTTCACTGGGAACAAACGGATTGATAGAAAAACGACCAGTATAAGAAGAAGTAACGTTTTGACCGTTTGAATAAATAGACTTGATATCAAGCGAACTGATTTCAACGTAACTATTCGCACCCAACGGAAGAGACGAGCGCCAGAGCTGAGGATAATTTACTGGTTGAATCCAAACGTCACGGGCGCCAGTCTCGGTAAAAGAAGCTTCGATGCTCACCCATTGACAACGAAAAAGGTGAGCATATTCCGAGCCGCCAACGTAAGGAGAAAGCTTGAAATACTTGCTATCAACACCACTCTCAGACTTCATCAAGGCCTCATCCACGATAGTCCATTTTGAGGTGCTCGCGTTATTGCTGGCGAACGCAGGGACAATCAAAAGACAACTCATAATCAGTACACAGAAAAGAGCGCCGAGCCGATGACAGAACCGATATTTGGAGGAAATACGTTTTTTCTTTTTCAAGCTCAGCGCTCCTTTCAAGAAGTGGTTGCGGGACTATGATTCGAACATAGAGTTTCAGGTTCAAAGCCTGATGTGCTACCACTGCACCATCCCGCCAAATCTGAGCGCCACCGCTGACGCTCAGAAGTACAGATTATGATAGAATGATATTAAATTTTAGAACTTTGCAGGGGAAACACGATTGACTCTGCCGAAACGATTATATTCAAGATCAATTGTATCATCGAGCTGAGGGATATAACCACCACACTTATTGAGGGAAACGAAAATGCGGTCAGCTACAACACCAGTAACGCGATCTTCGCCGTAAGTGACATAAAGCGTATACCCCTCGATGACAGAGCCATCATTGGCAGTAAACTTCGACGCTCGATAACCGACTACTTCACAAATCATACTGACGCTCCTTTCTAAAAATATTTATATCCTCAAACGGTTCATCCACAAAGGGAGAATCCGCAGAAGCTTCTTCAATCTCATCAAAATCAGCAGACCAACGTTTATTGGTCTCGATCAGATCAAGAACGGCAGCATAAAGAGAGAGACCAGAAACAGGGCATTTAACCTGATTCTTCCAAGACCAATCCAAGCAGGCCTTCTCAAGCAAGTTAGGATAGTTAAGAAGACCATCAATAAAGCGCAGGCCGAAATTATCGAAAGCATATTCAGTCTTTTTGCGTTCACCGATCATGGAAATCTCAGACTTAGCACCGATCGAGGAAACAAGCGAATCAATATAGGCGATATCGTATCCCCTAACAGCACAGGAGAGAGAGCGAGCGGAAATATCCGTAACAAACTCTGCATCCTCGAAGTCAGACGGAAGAAGAACGGAAGAACCGTATTTCATCCAAGTCTTATGAATCCAATCGAAAAGACGAGAATCGGAATCATAATACCAATCGAAAAGCGGAGAGGGGTCAAAAATGAAACGTTCACCGCGTACAGACTGATGATGACGTTTCAATTCCAACTCATAACGAATAACATACGAATCATCGGGAATAGCCTTGATCACACCAGTTTCATCAATGAACGTATATTCAGAATCTTCCAAAGTCTTATTATAGATACGGCAGAAAATAGCAGAGGAACGGGAGCCGATATAAACGGTAGTTGCATCCCCATAACCTTGATAAACGAATTTCATACGTTTACGAGCTTTGGAAGGGTCGTTCATTTCCTCGACAGAAGCGCCGATAACACCAAGATAGTAATCGCGCCAAGCCTTTTTGGGAAGAATCACATCAAAAGCAAAGTCGAGACGATTAAAATGCGCCTGTTCGCCACCATCTCGCAGAATATCAGCAAGGCGAGGGAGCGTCTGACGGAACTGCTCGCAACCAGCGCCAGAGACTTGAAGAATGTGCGGATTCTGGACAGAACCGCAATCAGGCTTGAAGAAAAGGCCAAGGGGTGAATGATAGGGGGACTTCTCCGAACGTCCAATTTGCTTGAAACCAAGTTCAGCACCACCAGCAAGAGCTTCCTGAATAGAAGATAGAGAGACAGAAGCAGGGGTAAAAGCAAAAGTTGCGTAATCAAGACGAAGAACATATTTCATCGGGTGCATCCTCCTAACGATAATCTGTAGCTTCAATATAATGCCTGCAAGGGAGCTTGTCAAGAACTCTCTGCGTTTTAGGGAGGGTATTACAGAAACCCTCCAAACGAAACTGCCAACCACGTTGGCAAGGAGTGCCGATCTAATCGATAGCTTGGCGCAGGGGCGCGACTCGTCCGCTACGCGGACTTCCTTTCAAAGAAAAAGAGCACCAGCTTTTTCACTGGTGCTCCTATCGTTACTGCTCATCTTGTCGGGGGTCATCCATACTGATCAACCTCTCGGAGATCAACCCTACTGATCAACCTCTCGGAGATCAACCCTACTGATCAACCTCTCGGAGATCAACCCTACTGATCAACCTCTCGGAGATCAACCCTACTGATCAACCTCTCGGAGATCAACCCTACTGATCAACCTCTCGGAGATCAACCCTACTGATCAACCTCTCGGAGATCAACCCTACTGATCAACCT
>CAZAGJ010000107.1:0-5384 GCA_964484605.1 uncultured Roseburia sp.
AACACCAGCCTTCCAAGCTGGATACGTGGGTTCGATTCCCATCACCCGCTCTTTTTTATACTTTTTTCATTCTTTTTTCTCTCTTTTTTCCTTTTTTCTCCATTCCGAATGTGTTATCCTTGTACTATTGTAACTATTCACTATCTTCTGAATTGTATACTATTTTATTTTACGGAGTACATCATGGAAGCAAAAACAGATTTCAAAGAACTATCAACCAAAGCCAAACTCGGATATATCCGGGATTATTATAAGTGGCACATTATCGTTGCCATCGCGATTGTCTCATTCATCGTTTATATGATTCATCACTACGCAACTTATCGCGACCCATTATTAAGTGTTATCATGATAAACACCAACGATACCTACAACGCCAGTACAGAAGGATTTGACGAATTTCAGGAGGCCTGCGGATACGACGCTAAAGAGTATCCGATTTCTCTCTCCTCAAGCTTTTACTTCCCTGAGGATGAAAATAGCGAAGCAGCCGCATTATCTTACACAGACCATCAGACTCTGGCAACCATGGTTGCCGCCGGTTCCGGTGACCTCTTTTTCGGCACGGGCGATGTTTATCTCTCCTACGCCGAGCAGGGGGCTCTGTTAGACTTGTCCACCTTTCTTTCTCCGGAGTTGTTGGAAAAATACGAAGACAAACTCCTCTATGCAACGGATGACGGTGAAGTTGACCCTTATCCGTGTGCAATAGAGCTTACAGACAATGCCTGGCTTAGCAAGTATAATTACTATGATAGCTGCTATTTTGGTATCTTTTATCGCAATCAGAATCCTGATACCTGCCGCGAATTCGCAGAATTTCTGCTGAACTACGAATAAAGCAGCTATGCGCACGAGAATTTTCCCGTGCGCATAGCTGCTTTTTCTTATTCCAGCACAACCACTGCGTATGCCGGTATGTGAAGTGTTCCCTCTGTCATGGTAGCGGTATCTGCCGCTCCGGTAAGCAATACACTTCCGATTCCAAGCGCATCTCCCTCCTTATCTCCCAAGGTGATTGCGCTCAAATCTACTTCTTGTGCCTCCGGCGAAGTATTAAACACCAGAAGCACCTCCTCATCGCCATAGCTTTTACCAATCACGCAAATACTACTGTCAGAGTATGTCTCTTCAAATGACACCACTCCGTGAGAAATCGCCGGATAACTGTTTCTGACACGAATTGTCTCCTTTACAAAGTTATAGATAGAATTCCCATCTGCCTGCTGCTCTGCGAAGCTTCCATACTTCATCTTGACCTCATCCATATCCGAAGGTCCATCGCACATGCCTGCCGCTTCAGAGTCCATCGACCAGTACATCGGTGCACGCTTATTCTCGTCTTTACCGGCACCTTTCATTCCCAATTCTTCTCCATAATACAAGAAACTGCTGCCCGACATCAAAAGATTCATCGCCTGTGCCAGTTTCGTCTGATTCTCACTATACTCACCGGAATAATAGCCGGCTCCTCTTCCCATGTCATGATTGGTATAAAACGGCGCATCTATATAGCTATCGCTGCACATACCCAGTGTCTCCTGCAATTCCACCAAAGAACTGCCATAACGTGCTGCTTCCGAGGTTCCCTTTGCCACTTTCGCAATAATACCATCCTGCTCTGCAAATGCAAAATCAAAGCAACTGTCAATACCACTCTCGTAATACTTCGCATAGGTATTCATATCGCTCCACACCTCTGCAACAATATAAGCATCCTGCTTCTGCTCTTTTACCATGTCATTAAACCATGTCAGCACTTCCACATTCGCATCGACACTGCCAGACACATATTCTTTTGCTGCATCTAAACGAAATCCATCGACACCCTTTTCAAGCCAAAATGCAGTAATTTGGGCAAACTCATCACGAACCCTCTCGCTATCCAGGTTCAAATCCGGCATTTCACTCCAGAATTGTGCCTCATAATACCAGTCACTTCCTAAAAGCTCGCAATATCCATTTCCTTTTTCTCTGGAAAAATGATAATAATCCACGTATGGACATTCGTCCAAATCCGGCTCCGCTCCCTCCGGCAGACTCTTTAAATATTCCGCAGCTTCCTGAAACCACATATGCTTCGTGGATGAGTGATTCATCACTAAATCAATGATTACATTTACACCGCGCGCGTGGCAGGCATCCACAAACGTTTCAAAATCTTCCATCGTGCCATATTCCGGATCAATCGCACAGTAATCTGTCACATCATATTTGTGGTAAGTTGTAGAAGGCATAATCGGCATCAGCCAGATACCATCGCAGCCTAAATCCGTGTCCGTCGCAGCATCCCCATCATTGATATAGTCAAGCTTCTCCGTCAGTCCGCACAAATCGCCGATGCCATCTCCATCACCGTCATAAAAGCTATATACAAAGACTTCATACCATGTGCGGTAATTATCCTCCGTCGCAACAGCCTCCTTTGTATTCACTTCCTGCATAAGCGAGAGCGCTGTAACCACCTCATCGTCTGCCGCCTGTGCTGCTTCGTCCATGCTTTCTCCCGCTGAACTGCTGCCGCAGCCACCAAGCACTGTCGCAAAACTTCCCACCATCATAATTGCTGCCATCAAAAAGGCTCTTTTTCTCATCCTGATTTGTTCTTTCATCTCTATTCTTCTCCTTCTTCTGTTAATATCTTAACGAAAAAGAATGTGTTTCACAACATTTATTTTTCCCGTACATGTGCCAGCAATATAAGCAGTTCATGCGCCACCAGCGGCATTGCAGCAAGCACCAGCAATTTTACCCACTCCAACATGGTCAGTCTATAGGTTCCAAACAAATGAATGAAATATGGCACTTCCGTCACTGCCATCTGCAAGCCAATACCGACAGCCACCGCAAGAATCATCAAGCGATTTTCCAAATGATTTATCCGAAAAAAAGATGTCTCCACATCTCTCATCCCCACTGCATGAAACAACTGTGCCATTCCAAGTACTGTAAATGCATAGGTCTGGCATCTGCTAAGTATCTCAGGTACCAGCAACAGTTCTTTAATATGCGGAAGCGTCACTGCCGCCCCCTGCCTTAGAAGCAGTCCAATCGGAAGCTGTAAAAATGCCGTCAAACTGATTGCCGCAATCAGCACTCCATAGAAGCAGGTACATCGCCAGCCGCCACCGGAGAACAGGCTCTCATTGCTCCGTCGTGGCGGACGATCCATATAATTTTTATTTTCCTCCTCATCAATCCCCAACGCCAATGCCGGAAGTGAGTCTGTAATCAAATTAATCCACAGAATATGACTGGATTTCAACGGTGCAGCAAAGCCTAATGCAACCGCTACCAGCATTGTAATAATTTCACCAAAGTTAGACGACAGCAAAAACAGCACGGACTTTCGTATATTTTCATAGATGCATCGTCCCTGCGCTATCGCTCTTGTAATCGTTGCAAAGTTATCGTCCACAAGCACAATATCTGCTGCGTTTTTTGCCACATCGGTTCCCGCCATTCCCATCGCAATTCCAACATCCGCTGCCTTTAAGGACGGTGCGTCATTTACCCCGTCTCCGGTCATAGCAGTAATCCATCCATTCTTTTTCGCCGCTGCCACAATGCGCACCTTATGTTCCGGCGACACATGCGCAAATACGCGTGTATCCCGCATTCTGTGTGCCAGTTCCTCGTCACTCATCGCCTCTAATTCTTCCCCCGCCAAACACTCCGATGGCAGAGATGCAATTCCGAGTTCCCTTGCAATCGCGTAGGCAGTATCCATGCGGTCTCCGGTAATCATCATGGTTGTCACTCCGGCACCTGCGAACTCTGCTACCGCCTGTGCCGCTTCCGGGCGGACAGGGTCTGACATTCCCACAAATCCGAGAAAGGTCAATTCATTTTCCTCTAAACTTATCGCCTGTTCACGCATCCCAAGTGCCAGAACACGCAATCCTTTCCCCGTAAATTCTGCCAGCACCTTATGTACCCGCTTTTTCTGACTGCTTCCAAAAGGCTGTCGTTCCCCATCCAACCAGATGTATTTGCACCTTGCCATAATCTCATCCGGCGAACCTTTGGTATAAGAAATACTTTCTCCCATTCCCTTATGTCTCGTAGACATCATCTTGCGTTCTGAATCAAACGCTATTTCCTCCACCCGCGGCAATTTATGCTCAAGCATCGGGCGCGTCACTCCACATAGTGCCGCCATATCTAGGAGCGCAAGTTCTGTCGGGTCTCCTCTGCGTTCCCCCTCCTCAATTGATGCATCATTACAGAGCGTAAACCCCTGCAGAAAATCACGGCACTCTGTCACGCCTAGTTCTATAGGTTCTCGCACCTGCCCGTTTACATAACACCGTGCAACTGTCATACGGTTCTGTGTCAAAGTTCCCGTCTTATCCGAGCAGACGACACTGACACATCCCAGCGTCTCCACGCTCGGCAGTCGTTTCACAATGGTATGCACTTTTACCATGCGCGAGACGCTAAGCGCCAGCACCATCGTAACGATTGCCGGAAGCCCTTCCGGAACTGCCGCTACTGCAAGGGAAATCGCAGTTATCAACATCTCTGCCACATCACGCTTTTGCAACACTGCAAGTATGAATAACAGCACACATAAAAAGACGGAAACCGTCCCCAGCATCTTCCCCAAATCTGCCAGTCGTTTTTGAAGTGGTGTCAGTTCCGGTTTCGTCTCTTTTAGCATTCGGGCAATCTTGCCTATCTCTGTGTCCATTCCGATTGCCGTAACAATTCCCTCGCCTCTTCCATAGGTAACATTGGTTGACATATATGCCTTATTTCTATCCACAGTATCCTTTGACACAGGAACCGATTCCCCCGTCAGCGCCGCTTCCTCAATCTTTAAGCTGACCGCTTTGGTAATCTTTAAATCCGCCGGCACCTGCACTCCCGCCTCTAGCACCACCACATCTCCCGGTATTAAATCCACAGCCGGTATCTCTCGTGTGTGCCCGTCAATACGAATAAGTGCATGCGGACTTGTCATCTCCTTTAATGCATCCAGAGCCCTCCTTGCTTTTCCTTCCTGAATGACTCCAATCATAGCATTCATGAGGACAACAGCAAGAATAATTATCATATCCCCATATTCTTTTAATAACAGCGAAATTCCGGCTGCCACAAAAAGTATGTATATCAGTGGGTCGTTAAGTTGTGCCAGAAAATTTTCAAACACCGAAGGCTGTTTTTCATCCTCCAGCACATTTTTCCCACGCTCCCCTTCATTTCGCCACTTCGTCTCTGCCATATATCGCTCCCTCGTCTTTGTTTCATTTTCACTTGCTTCGCTATGAAATTCTATGAGGACGACCTTATTTTTATGCAACAGGACTCAATTCGATAACAGAACAAAGTGTGCTTCGCACACTCTCGCGAACATACGTTACCTATCAAACGAGGCACAC
>CAZAGJ010000108.1:0-5257 GCA_964484605.1 uncultured Roseburia sp.
TTGCATTTTTCGCAAATAGGTTTAACTGATGATCTTACCTTCACAGCAAATCCTCCTTTCTCATGTAATCAATCACACACTGATTACTATTTAGAGCTTTTTGCACATCAACACGCACAAAAAGGCACTATCCAAAAGTGTCCGTTTAGCATTATAGCACGAACACTTATTAGAGTCAATAATTTTTTCTTCATTATAAAATGATACTACTTATCTCTCCAGATAATTCTTCCCTTTGTCAAATCATACGGGGACATCTCAATTGTCACCTTATCCCCCGGAAGAATACGAATGAAATTCATTCGGAGCTTACCGCTGATTGTTGCTAAAATCTGATGTCCATTCTCAAGTTCCACCTTAAAGAATGCATTCGGCAACTTCTCAACCACTGTTCCTTCTACTTCAATTACATCTGCTTTAGACATGTTACATCCTCCTAAATAATGATAATACTATTCTTGATTTAATTACTCGTGGTACGGCAATACATCTTGATCGCCCTCTTAATTGTGATATCTGTCACTTCCTGTAAAAAGCATTCGGTCACTTCCTGCGGAAGATTTTTTATTAACTGGATGTGCTTCTTGCTCTTTTTTTTCGGTGTCTTAAGTGTCTTTGTCGTTCCATTTACCAGATATACGAACTTCTCATCACTGCCTGCAATCAGATATATCTGATTGGTGTCGTGCCCTGATAAGGACTTTGCAAATTCTATCTTCATATTTAAATTCCTATATCCCGGCGGCAATCTCAGATTCTGTAAGCGTCAAAATCTCAGGTTCGCCCTCCGTAATCAAGATGGTGTTCTCATAATGTGCGGAAAGTGACATATCCTCCGCTATGACTGTCCAGTCATCATCCATCCATACGACATCTGCTGTTCCCAGATTAATCATTGGCTCAACCGCCAGCGCCATTCCGGGTCTTAGCTTGATTCCTCTGCGGAACTGTTTGAAATTTGGTATCTCCGGGTCTTCATGAAGATGTGAGCCAATTCCGTGTCCACACAAATCTCTGACCACACCATAGCCAAAGCTTTCTGCATAAGCACCGATTGCTCCTGAAATCTCATGAAGATGATTCCCCGCCTTCGCATACTTAATTCCTTCAAAAAAGCTCTGTCTGGTACGCTCAATTAAGAGCTTTGCTTCCTCAGAGATTTCTCCGACACCATGCGTTCTTGCTGCATCAGAATGGTATCCCTTATAAATCACACCTGCATCAAGGCTTACGATATCACCCTCCTGAATGATTCGCTTGCGATTCGGAATCCCATGTACAACTTCTTCATTGACGGATACACAAATGGATGCCGGATAACCGTTATAATTTTTAAATGAAGGCTCACAGCCAAAGCTGCGAATCAGCTCTTCTCCCAGTCTGTCAATATCGTAGGTAGACATTCCGGGTTTCAATTCTTTTCCCAACTGTTCATGAACCTTTGCAAGAATCTTGCCAGCTTCTCGCATCAGCTCAATCTCACGTGGGGATTTTATTGTAACTGCCATATCATAAACTCCATATTTTTACGCTAAGCGCCTAAAATTGCCACGATATCTGCAAACACCTTTTCCATTGGCTGTGTGCCGTCTACGGTTTTTAAGATACCCTGTGTCTTATAATAATCAATCAGCGGCTGTGTCTGCTCGTGATACACGGTAAGACGCTTCTGTACTGTCTCCGGTTTGTCATCATCTCTGAGTACTACTTCACTTCCGCATCTGTCACAAATTCCCTCCACCTTTGTCGGAATGGAAACGATGTGATATGTAGCTCCGCAATTTAAGCATGCGCGTCTTCCGCCCATACGATTCACGATGTTCTCATCCGGTACGTCTACGTCAATCGCATAATCCATCTTCTGATTTATCTGATCAAGTGCTGCAGTCAATGCCTCTGCCTGAGGAATCGTTCTTGGGAATCCATCCAGTACAAAGCCATTCTTACAATCATCCTGCTGTATTCTATCCATTACCAAATCACAAGTCAACTCATCCGGAACTAATAGTCCCTGATCCATGTACTGTTTTGCTTTCTGTCCTAACTCTGTTCCGTTTTTAATGTTCGCACGAAAAATATCTCCCGTGGAAATATGCGGAATGCTATACTTATCCGCAATCTGTTTTGCCTGTGTTCCTTTTCCGGCTCCTGGAGCCCCTAACATAATGATTTTCATAGCCTTACCGTACCTTTCCTGCTCACAACTCGCATAAATCGAAAGTAACGCTGAACTTATAACAAGTCCAGCGTTCTCTCCAATATCCAGCTTTCTGCCGGATTAATCATTCAAAAATCCCTTATAGTAACGCACACGCATCTGTGATTCGATCTGCTTTAATGTCTCAATGATAACACCTACAATAATGATAATAGATGTTCCGCCAAAAGAAACATTGGCGCCAAATACGCCGTTAAAGAAAATCGGAACGAATGCGATAAATGAAAGTGCTACCGCTCCTATAAAGACAATGTAATTCAGAATCCGATTCAGATAATCGCTGGTCGGTTTTCCCGGTCTGATACCCGGAATAAAGCCGCCCGCCTTCTTCATGTTATTTGCAATCTCTAATGGATTGAAAGTAACGGATGTGTAGAAATACGCAAAACCGATAATCATAAGAATATATACAACCAAACCGATGGAGTAAACCGGTTCATCCGGATTACACCAATTTGCCTGATTCATTCCTTTTAAAATCTGGCTTCCAATTCCTGTACCGTTACCCTTTCCAAGTAAATTTGCAATAATGATTGGAGTCTGTAACAGTGACTGTGCAAAAATAACCGGAACAACACCGCTGGTGTTTACCTTGAGCGGCATGTTCGTGGATTGACCGCCAACCTGCTTTCTTCCCTGAATTTTCTTAGAATACTGAACTGGAATTCTACGCTCACCACCCTGTAACAGTACTACAAATACTACCATTCCAAGGATGATGGCAATAATAATCACTGCCGCAAGGATTGCCTTAGGGATATCCTTGCCTGAAATAAACTGTTCAACTAAAGTACTGATGTCGCTTGGAATACGAGAGATAATATTGATAGAAAGTACGATGGAAATACCATTTCCTACGCCCTTTTCTGTAATACGCTCTCCAATCCACATCAATACAGCGGAACCAGCTGTTAATGTAAAGATAACCATCACAATATCAAGTACGCTGTTAAAGCCCTCATTGAACTCTAAGTATCCGCCACGTTTAAATCCGATTGTCATGGCTGTCGCTTCGATTAATGCCAGTGCCACAGTAAGGTATCTGGTAATCTCTGCAATCTTCTTGCGTCCCTCTTCTCCGTCACGCTGCATCTCTTCCAACTTAGGAATTGCAATTGTCAGAAGCTGCATAATGATAGATGAAGTAATGTATGGTGTGATGTTCAAGGCAAATACTGCCATGTTATTGAATGAGCCACCCGTTATTGCATCAAAAAAGCCCATTCCATTTGCGGTCTGACTTGCAAACCAGCTCGAAAAAACCGCACTGTTGACACCAGGAATCGGAAGCTGGCTTCCGATTCTGATGACGATTAACATTAAAAATGTAAAAATGATTCTATCGCGAATATCTTTAATCTTAAATGCATTACGGAGTGTCTCTAGCATTAGATCACCTCTGCTTTTCCACCAAGAGCCTCAATTTTCTCTTTTGCGCTTGCGCTAAATGCATTTGCCTGAACTGTGAGTTTCTTAGTAAGTTCGCCATTGCCAAGGATCTTAACTCCATCTCTTGGATTCTTAACGATACCAGCTTCCATCAATGTCTCAACAGAAACTACTGCGTCGTTCTCGAATACTTCAAGAGCAGAAAGATTGATACCGATGATTGTCTTAGAGTTTCTGCATTTGAAACCTCTCTTTGGCAATCTTCTATATAATGGCATCTGACCACCTTCAAAGCCTGGTCTTGGTGCTCCGGAACGAGCCTTCTGTCCCTTGTGACCCTTACCAGCAGTCTTACCATTTCCTGATCCGTGTCCGCGTCCTCTTCTGAAATTATCACTCTGTGCAGAACCTGCTGCTGCCTGTAAATTTGATAAGTCCATTACCGACACCTCCTATCTTATTATTTTAAACTTCTTCTACTTTAACGTATGGTGCAACCTTACGAAGCGCGCCTGCTGTTGCAGCGTTGTCTGGTAACTCAACTGTCTTATACAACTTTGTTAAGCCAAGAGCTTCGATAGTCTTCTTGTTCTTTGGAACAGCACCGATCGTTGATTTTACAAGTGTAACTTTAAGTTTCTTCTCTGCCATCTTAAATTCCTCCTTAACCTACGATCTCTTCTACGGACTTACCGCGAAGCTTCGCTACTTCCTCTGGGGACTTTAACTGACTTAATGCATCAATTGTTGCAAGAACAACGTTCTGCTTATTGTTGGAACCTAAAGACTTTGTACGGATATTGCGGATACCTGCTAACTCACATACGTTACGAGCAGGACCACCAGCGATGATACCAGTACCTTCTGGAGATTTCTTCAATAATACAGAAGCACCTGTATGCTTTCCTGTAACATCATGTGTGATACTGTCAACCTCATCAAGCTTAACTGTGATGAGCTTCTTCATAGCATCTTCCTTACCCTTACGAATTGCCTCTGGGATCTCGGATGCTTTTCCTAAACCAGCACCTACATGGCCATTGCCATCACCGACAACAACTAAAGCTGTAAAACGGAAGTTACGTCCACCTTTAACAACTTTTGTTACACGTTTGATTGATACTACTTTTTCATTTAACTCTAACTGACTAGCATCAATAATTTCACGTCTCATGTTTTCGTTTCCTCCTATTAAAATTCTAATCCAGCTTCTCTTGCTGCTTCAGCTAATGCCTTAACTTTTCCCTGATATATGAAACCGCCTCTATCAAAGACAACTGTTGTAATACCCTTATCTAATGCTTTCTTTGCAATAACAGTACCAAGATGTGCTGCTGCTTCAACGTTATTAGTCTTCTCTACTGCTGCCTTAACCTCTTTGTCAAGAGTAGACGCAGAAACAAGAGTATTTCCAACTGTATCATCAATAATCTGAGCGTACATATGATTATTACTTCTGAACACAGCTAAACGAGGTCTCTCTGCAGTACCTGCAAGATGATGACGCATTCTTCTATGTTTATTTTCACGAACTGCTGTTCTTGATTTCTTACTAACCATTTTTCGTCACTCCTTTAATTATTTCTTACCAGTCTTACCAACTTTACGTCTAATAACTTCATCAGCATATTTGATACCCTTGCCCTTGTA
>CAZAGJ010000109.1:0-379 GCA_964484605.1 uncultured Roseburia sp.
GATTAATAACGAGTGTATTAACAGTGAGATTTTGGCGGATTCCGATATTGTCAACTTCTAGCGTCCAATAACCGTTAGCGTCTTTGTAAAAGCCCCAACCTTCACCACCTATTAAACCTTGCCGCCAAGAGAGTGAGGTGAGGAGAGATGCGAACTGCGTTGGAGATAGCGAGCGGTCTGAAACGCCATCTTTTCTAAGGAACAAGCTATCACCTACAACGCGAACAATCTGTTCTATATTTGAAATACTACCCAACTGCTTTTGGATAGCGTCAATGCTACTCTGAATAGTGCTAATCGTGCTAGAGGATGAAGCAGGTTTTTCGGATAGAACAATTTCTGCATCAGGTAGTATTTTAGAACCTGAGAACGTATAGTT
>CAZAGJ010000109.1:389-5149 GCA_964484605.1 uncultured Roseburia sp.
CAGTATAGTTGATACTTTGGATATAGCACGTTTCATACGGTTTAGATATAAAACGTTTATCAGCGAGCCGGAACGAACCACCGACCTCTAACTGGTCGAACAACGTATTGCCGTTTGCATCTTTTTGATTAAGTCTTATTTTGTCAAGGGTTACATTCCAAGTTGGCTGAATGTCTTTGAATTTGTTCAGTTGGTCTTGCTTATAACGCGTCAAACGTTGTTCTGCCCATAGGACGTACTGGTGAGGTAGGTCAATGCCGATAAGAAAAAAGTATTGCCCTGCCGCTGCGTTAATCTTAGTGTTTGGTAAATAAAGTCCGGTAGCTTCTAATTCTGCATCCGATTTTGCTAGAGTGATTTTCCAATGCGACTTTACACCGTCAAGTGTTTTTGATGGATCATATTCGGGTGTCTTTACAATTGTAAACTCATAATCTTCGCTGATTGAAAGAAAACCGCTTGAAAAGACTACTTTAGCTTCATCTCCAAGATGATTACCGAGAATCGGATTCCAAACTCGTCTAGCATATTCTTCTTCTGTCTCCGAGGAACTTTTAGCCGTTTCCCAAAGGTTTTTTACCCAAATATCGAATGTATTATTCCACTTGTCGGTTGGAGTAGTCGCAACGATGCGAGCGTCTTGTGTTCCGATTGTTGCGTAGAGAGGTTCACCGGCAAGACTACGGATTCTCGCAGTGTATTTAAAAGTGTATCCATACCCAGTAGGAATTGAGGACGGAGAAATAGAAGTTTCATTACCGGACGAATCAAGAATTACAATACTAGACGTAAGAATTTCGATCTCACCGGAAGGCTCGCGATAAACGTTATCACTAGCTTTGCGAATACCAAGTACCTTAACGTAGTCGTATAGCATACCAACTTGTCCAACCGGGATACTGAACGGATTACTTCGTAGTTCAACCTCTCGGACTACATTTGTATCAGTCCAAATAGTTACCTTAGATTCTTGGATATTTATAGTTTGAGCTTCACTCTCTACCGATTTTTGAACATCGTCAGAGGTAATTTGTTCCACATCAACGAGTTGGTCTATACGTCCTAAACCATCAATTGAAACTCCTTGAATGGTTGGATATATATCTTCATTAGCGTCAAGACCGTCCCATCGTTCGCCATATTCGGCGATAGAGCTTTCGTCTTTGACATATTCGATTGGATTAAAATTTTTATCGCTATAACCTAGATTATAAGCCTCGGAAGTACCGTTAGGATCAACACCATCCGCGTGGTCTTTCCAACCACGAACGTACTCACGAAAATTATAGTCGCGTAGTCCATCGAAAATGATATTGGCTAACTCAGGTATTGCATCTGGGTCTGCTCTAAACGAAGTATTATAAGGGTCAACTCCTTTGAAATATCTATATGGCAAGTTTTTTTTGCCACCTCTACCAAGAAGGACGTTACAAATTTCATCCGACTGAACTTGGCGTTCGTTCATAAGTAAGCCACCTTCAAACCCATATTCAAAGATGTGGTCTAAGGCAGGTTCAGGATAACCCATAAGGATTACATACTTATTATCTTCGGCTTTGAATCGCCAACGAACTGCATATAACTCATATACTTGGAGTAGAACATCCCAGTTTTTTGAGTAAGAAATGTTTATATTCTGTGGTTCTGTGTCTGAAACTGATTCGTGGATTCTCACTTCAAACAAATCATCGTGCCAATAGTTTAAAACTTGCTGAAACAAAGTACAGAAGTCATAAAAACCTAGTGAGATCGAAGTGTTGTATTTATCTGCAATTGCTGTTCCACTCTCAGTCGATGCCATTTCTGAAAAGAAATAGCGTTGCAATTCAAGTTCAGGTTCAGAATAGAAGGTGAGACTCAATTTTGCGTTCAGTGATGTGTTTTCCTTTGCCCCTTGAGGTTTCTTTACCTTCGTTAAAAACTTCATCCCTCGGAAACTGATTGCCCAAGGTTTACTAAAATCAGGAGGTGTATTTGCATCTATCGCGACTTCGGCAGCAATAGTATTGCTACCCATATTGTTTAAAGAAGCCGTTGCAGACGATAGTGTGTTACCCCCCAAAAATAGTTCTTTAATTTGAGGTATCATTGTTGTTATTTTTTGTTATAAGAGAAATCGCATTTACTTGGCGTTGTAACTTTTATATTTAGTTCGACTTGGACGCAATCAAGTTTTTGATTAGTTTTATCAAGTCTATAAAAGTCTTTAGCATCTGCCATAGGAGTGGGAGTACCAACGATTTTAACCCTTTTATAATAGTTGTGGAAAGTGATTTCTTTGAAGAATCTGACTCCATCTTGTTCCGTGTAAAGTTGTTTATTAAAAGCAGCTATAACTGCATTTGCATTTGAAAGATCTTGGTTCTTAGTTTCAATAAGAAATTTGACCTTATAATCAAAAGACTTACTTACCGTTCTTGGGTCTATATTGCAACCTTCTTTTTCTGCGTATTCAGTTACTTCAAACTCACTTTGCGGAGCAGAAAAAATAGTATCAGACGAAACATAGATTAACCCGAACTCAGTAAATGAGTCTTTTAAAACACCATCTCCAAACTCAAAATCTACATTAATCATCTTCGTCTATGTTCTTAATGTTATGAATACATGTGTCACATTCATGCTCTTTCGCATCAGAAATAAGGACTGGACATTTATTTGAAGGAATATGGCAATCATAAGCCGCCTTTACTGCTCTTGTTTTAGAGTTAAACTTCTTCTCCAATTTTGACAAATCCTCATTCTGTTTATTGATAAACTCTCGTTGTATATCAATAACTTGCTGAACGTTATCGAGAATATCTTTTTCTTTCTTTTGTTTATTCCGATACGCACTTGTGAGCCAACCTAACAATAATGTAATAATCGGCAAACCAACTTCAACTAATAAATCGCTCATTTCGTTTTATATTTATAGTGTTTAAACTTAATGTTTTCATTCTCTTGTAGAGCCAAAACATTTTCGCCAAACTCTTCGACTGGAACGATGATAGCTGGTATATTACATTGAGAACATCCTATTATCAACTCGCATCCATTCCCAATATACAACATAGGAATAATGCCTTGTTCATAATCCATAGCGACATTAATAACGCCTTTGCAGTTGTGGAATACATAGGACTGCAAACCTCTCAGTTCTTCGCCTTGAAACGTCTTATTTACAAAAATCCCCTTATGTTCAAACTCAAAAAAATTCTCGGCTATGGTCTGATATGTAGGAAAACTATTTTCCATTGCCCAATTAACCATGGTGAGGTAGTAATCAATGAGCGAATCAATACTGGTAGCCGCTTCTATTTTGGAGTGACCTTCGTTGCAGACACCTTTACTCTCAGCCTGCGTAATTAATATTTTTCTCAGCGTTTTATCCATTGTGAGTTGGAGTAAATGTTTAGTGCAAAGATAATGATTTTCACCAAACTACAAAAGAGGATTGCAATATTTGCAACCCTCTTTCGCCTTGTCGGGAATTTATCCGAGCCATCCGGCTTAGGTATTCGGTTTTCTACCAAATAAGTAGAACAATAATAATATGACTATGGCACTTAAAATACCATCCGCTAACCACAATTTCGTCTGTTGCCACCGTGATAACGGTTTCTCAACAAAGACCTGTTCTCGGATAGTGTCATTGTTCATCGAGTAGATTGTATCAATCTGATTACGTGTAATGTATTTATATTTATAATGAACTTCCCGAACCGTATCACCTTTCGACTCTACAAAAATAGAGTCTTTTTCTTTGATAGTGTCTACTCTCATTTGAGATATATAGATGCTATCATACTTGGTGTTTACAACCGGCACATACTTAGTCGTTGTGCAAGCTCCAAGTATAAACAAGAAAATTAAGATGATAGGTAGTTTTTTCATACGATTTCAATGCTTATAGAATCACCCTTATTTTCAGCCTTTTTAAGTATAGGGTATAATTGCTTTAATGTTGCCATTGATTCGGACAGGTGTCCTACGGAAGTATTTCGCCCTACAAGAATACACCCTGAACTATCCTTGGCTGTATTACCACTATGAATAAGTATGCCATCAAAATTAGGCACATTAATCAATCTGGGCAAATATCCACTACACCAATTAAACGCAGACTTTGTTGAGAATCGTGGAGAACGAATCCGAAGTGTTACTTTGTAGGTTCCATAGGGAATTGCAGTTTCATTCGGGATTTTTCTTTCACGTACCGCATCTTCAAGTGTATCACAAAAATACACACCATCAATATATAACTTACCAATGGTATATGTAGGCTTTAATGCAATTCGTTTAAGCGTTAGTCTCATATTGATTCTTTGTTTTCCATTTAGACGGTTTGAAAATCGCAATCTTTGTCAAGTCGAAATATACACGGCGTTTGGGTTTAGGTACTGGCGTATAATTAGGTAATTGGCGAATACTATTCACTGAAACACCGTAGAATTTAGCAACATCTTCTGCCGTTGCATCTACACCAACATGTTCTGCGAAAGTTTCGGTTATGCCTCGCAATTCTTCCGAAGTACACTTATCGTTCTCAACTTGATAACGCAAATAGTCCAAAATATCGAGGACTATTTGCTTGATTGGATTCTTTATCATTTTTTTTTCGATTTTGTACTCTTGAATAGAGGTACTTCTGCTGATGCAGCTTTTGTTACATCAGTTAACGACTTATCTGCATCGTACGCTGCTTGTTGCTGTTTCTTGTATCCGTTAGCCTGTTCCTTGGTGATCTCAACCCAATTTGTAGCCGAGTCATTCTTGCC
>CAZAGJ010000110.1:0-5109 GCA_964484605.1 uncultured Roseburia sp.
CATAAAAAATGCAAAATCATACTGTCAGTATGAGATTAATAATGTTTGTGCAGCAATTGAAAAAGAAGAAAAGTAAGGAGGTGCGGAAATGAGTACATTGGTTGTTGATTATGGCATGGAAAGTAGTTTTCATAAATCTATAAAGAAAGCTAAGTCTGAACTTAATAAAAGAGTTGATGATTATGAGAACATAGAGAATCGTGCCAGGAATATACCAAGTAATACAAGCAATTGTTCCAACTGCGCTTATTATGTGAAGAAAAAATACCAGCAGTTACAAGGTAAGATAAACAAATTAAATTCCTTGGATGAAAAAGTGGATACCTTTATCGAAGATGTCAAGGAAACTGATAAACGTGTTGCTTCACGCATAAAAAAAGACACAAAGTCTTTTAAGAAGCGAACCGGTATCGGAAAGACGAGTAAGTCGATATGGACATCTATATGTGAAGGTGTTGGCGATTTCTTCGAGTGGGTTGGAGAAGGCGTTACTGAAATATGGGATAACATTAAACAATGGTACGAAGATAACAAATATTGGATTAACATTGTGGTGGATGTTGTTCTTGTTGTTGCAGCGGTTGCGGCTTGTATAGGTACTGGTGGTATGGCTCTTGCTGTTGGTGTGTTTTTTGCCGTTGATGCTGCTTGCGATTTATTCTACGATTGTGCAGCTGCGTATCAGTATTACGGAGAAGGTAACGAAGCAGAGGCAGAACGTTTGGCTGGAAAAGGCGGAAAAGATGCATTTATGTGGGTCGGTCGTCAGGTTGATAATAAACTTGGAACCGATTTCTTCGAAGGTGCTATGGGCGTTCTACATACTGGATTGTCTATATGTGCTATTGGTTATTCCTTCTACAAAGCTGGTTCTCAGATGCTAAAGGATTTGAAGTTGGATAAGATTAAATTCAAATCCCTGTTTAATGGCAATAGGAACAAAATCAAGTGGGGGTCCCATTTTAACACCAAGACTTTTGGTAAGGCAATGAGGCGTCAACTTAAGTTTAAGAAAGTTCTTCAAAAAGATGTTGTCAAACTTGGCTACAAATTGCATGGTGTATCCAAGATTAATCTTAAGTCCTGTATGAATGGTGCAAAAACTATTCTGCAGTTAAAGAACCTTGGGAAAGGAATTAAAACAACATTTAAAGCAGGTTCGAAATATATTAATCTGTTTAAAGATGGAAACTTTAATCCTTTCACAAAAACAACAGCTGCGGTTAAGGAGTTTTACAATGACATTGTAGCTATTCCGTCCGGAGGTGTGGCATGATTGAGTTGAAGTTTGATAAGCATATTTTTAACAAAGGATATGCCATCATATACACGATTCTACAATGGGTTTTTGTTTTTGGTTTTGTTTTCTTTGTAAGTGTATTATGTCTTCCGGCAAATACTTTTACGATTCCTGATTCAATTATGCCAATTGTATGTGCGTATTTGATGTCAGCTGTTGCAGGATTTCCTGTTGTTACATTGTTGAAAAAAGGGTATCGGCGATTGATTTCGCAAAGCAAACTTGCCTATGATAGTAATGCTATTCATTATGATAAGCTTGCAGATAAACTGTGGACAGCTGTAGGTGGAGTAGAAGAACATCATTTATATAGCATTGAGCGTGTGGACTCTATTTCTAAGTCCCGTTTCTACTATGTTGTAAAAGGTGAAATTAAAAAAGTTGTTGTTAACAATGGACGACAATTAGAAAAAAAGAATGTTAGCAGTGTAAAGATACCTAATGCATTTGCTAATATGGAAAGGATGATGAATCATGGATAATATGGAAAGAGAGATTTCCTTGGCTGAAGAATATAACCAGCAAGGTAGAGTTCTTTATTCTATGGATAAGTACGAAGACGCTATTGGCTTCTATCTGAAGGCAGAATCGGCGGATCCAATGTACTTACAAACATATTTCAATCTTACCGAGTCATATGTAATGCTCGATAGATTTGAAGATGCGAAAAAGGCACTAAAACGAGCAGAGCTCCTTAATAAAGAAAATGGAGAGATTTTCTTCCATTTAGGGAATATTGCTTTGCTTGAAGAAAATGTTGAAGAAGGCAAACAGCATTATGCTAAAGCTATTTCTCTCGGTTATGCAAATCCGTACATTTATATGAATTTAGGCTCTGCATACGAGGATATTGGCGATTTGCCTTCTGCGGTGGCGAGTTATAACAAAGCAATTCAGATGGATAAGTATTTTGCATCTGCTTGGCTTAAGAAACTTGAACTGTATGTTAATCAAGAACAGTATTCTGAAGCGTTGTCTATCAGCGATTCTATGATTGAACTTCTTCCGGATAAATTTGAAGGATATCACTACAAATTCGCAATCCTTATGGAGATGGGCAACAAGGCCGATGCCAAATTTGTTTTGGATAAGGCATTGGAATTATTCCCAGACGATCCTGGATTCAAATTAGATATGGTTCATTACCTAGAAGATGCAAAGATATTCGAAGAAGCAGAAAAGTTACTGGATGAGTCTTTTTTTGAAACACCAGGATCTACTGACTATGCACGTCTTAAGGTACAGTTGCTTTTAAAACAGGAAAAACTAAAAGAGGCGGCGGATATCGCAGAAAAGGCTCTAGCGGATACTTTCGATGAAGAATTGAATTTCTTGCTCACGAACATCTATTTTTCTCTTGAAAAGTATGAGGAGGCAATTATATCTACTAAGAAAACCATTGATGAAAAATCATATGGCGCATATTACTTTACAGCACTTTATTTTAATGCTCTTGCCACAAAGAAATTCGGAAAAGATGCCACAAATCTTTTTAATGTCGCCATTAAAGAGTTTAGAATGGCTTGCTCTAAGACCCCTGGAATGGTTGATTTGTACATTTACAGAGCATTGTGTTATCGTGAAGTGAAGGATTATGATAGAGCCTATGAGATGGTTGATTATATTCTTGCCATTTCAGAAGATGCTCCAGAAGCACTGCTCATTAGAGCTGAAATCAATAAGGATCTTGGTAAGCTGGCCGAGTATGAAGCCGATAGAAATGAGGCGTTGAAACGCAATCCTAAACTTGTAAATGTTATTATGTAAGGAGGATGTAGGAATGGCTAAATTTAAAGTCAATACAGACACCTTGCGGGAAACCATTAACGCATATCAAACGGCAATTTCTGATATTGAACAAGCAATTAAAGATGCTGAGCAAGCAATAGATGTTTTAAAGACATCAGGTTGGAAGACCAATGCAAGCAAGGCGTTTTTTGAAAACTTTGATTCTTCATGGAAAACTAATATTAATAACAGAGTAAAGGTTATTAAGCATCTTAAAGAGTGTCTGCAAGATGCAAAGAGTGATTATGAAGAATTATGCTCTAAGGCTTCATGCCTGGGCAATTCACTTTAGGTATTTACACTTTTGTGTAGATATAATATATTTTTAAAGGAGGAATTCCAATGGCAGCACGTATTACCATCACTCCGGAAGAACTCAGAACAGCATCGACTAATTTTGCTAACAAAGCAGGTGAAATTAGAGAGATCCTTGATTATCTGAGATCTGAAGTGAACCGTCTTGAGAGCACTTGGGATGGTGCAGCGCAGGACCAGTTCTTCATGACTTACGAGGAAATGGCCAAAACTATGGCTCAGTTCCCGGAAGTTGTGGATGGCATCAGCCAGCAGTTGAGCGCTGTTGCGCAGACCCTGGAAGAGACAGACCAGGCTTTGGCCGATTCTCTCAAGGGTTAATCCAATATGGTCAAATAGCCGTAATGCTATTTGCCTTACGGCTATTTGATTCGTTAACTTAGGAGGGATTATATGGGTGTTTTGTTACAGATTATAGGAGTGCTTATTCTGATCGCATCCCTGATATATAGTATTATTGCAATTGTAAATGGTACCCCAAAAACTATTGCATTCATTCTGCTTATAGTTGGCGGTTCGTTGATTAGAATAGGTAGGGACATATACAATAATAAAAAATCCTAAATCCCTGTATGTATATAAGCGTATATTGTACGGTCCCACCTTTATGGGACCGTACTTTTTTGAGGAGCATATATGCCAATAAAAATTGTACGAAACGATATAACAAAAATCGAATGTGATGCTATAGTTAATGCTGCAAACTCTTCCCTATTAGGAGGTGGCGGAGTAGATGGTGCAATCCATAGGGCTGCAGGCAAAGGACTGTTGCTAGAATGTATAAAACTTGGCGGTTGTAAGGTAGGTCAAGCGAAAATCACCAAAGCCTACAAGTTGTCGGCAAATTTTGTAATACATACGGTCGGTCCTAAGTGGAAAGGCGGTCAAAACAACGAAAGAGAGCTTTTAGAAAGCTGCTATAGAGAGTCTTTAAGGCTTGCTTGGGATAACAAGTGCGAATCAGTTGCCTTTCCTCTGATTTCGAGTGGTGTCTACGGATACCCCAAAGATCAAGCATTAAAAGTAGCGGTAGATACTATTACAGAGTTTTTGATTGATCATGATATGTTAGTTTATATCGTGGTATTTGACAAATCCGCACTCCAAATCAGTGAAAAGCTTTTTGCTGACATTGCTTCCTACATAGACGATAAATATGTTGACACACATTTTATCTTCAATAGAACCCGTCCGAATGCGTTCGGAGAAAGCACCATCTTAGCTGAAACACAAATATTGCCGCCGGATGAGTTTGAAATCTGTGAACTGCAGGCGCCACGTTGCCCGTCCATGGCAATGCCTAAGGCTATGTCCTTAGAGGACATAGTAAATCAGGTTGATGAGAGCTTTTCACAGATGTTACTGCGGAAAATTGATGAAAAAGGCATGACCGATTCCGAATGTTACAAAAAGGCAAATATTGACCGGAAACTATTTTCGAAAATTCGTAGTGATATGTACTATCATCCGAAAAAGAGCACAGCTATTGCCTTCGCAATTGCATTGGAATTGAGTTTGGAAGAAACAAAAGAACTGTTGATGAAAGCAGGCTTTGCACTCTCACATAGTAGTAAATTTGATATTATCATTGAGTATTTTATTTTGAGTGGTAATTACAACATATTTGAAATAAACGAGGCTTTGTTTGCATTTGATCAGAGTCTTTTTGGGGTGTAGAAAATGTTATATACCGAGCAGACGAAAAA
>CAZAGJ010000111.1:0-4917 GCA_964484605.1 uncultured Roseburia sp.
TTTTTTGAATTCCTTGAAAATACTGGGAAATTAGGAATGTAATACCGGTTCAAGTCCCATTGCCGGCATTAAAAAAAAGAGAGATGATGCGCTCATCTCTCTTTTTTTATGTCCAGAATGAAGAAGTCAATCATTCTTTTTATCGTATTTTGTTGTACTTCTATGATTTTCTTGAAATTGTCATTTTCTTTTGTTAAACGATTCAGTTCAAGCTCATTATTCATAGTAACCATCCTTATTACTTTTTTCGTGCAATGTCATGATAGGAGATTGAAAATTGAAAGTCAACGAAACATTCAAAAAATTCTGCGAAAACGCCTGACTATTAACAATATATGTCAAAACGAAACGTAATTCGACAGAGATAGGAAAATACGGAGACATAAGGAAAATGGTTTGTGAATTTTTTGCGAAATGCATAGGAAAAGTATAGTGGTTGTGCTAAAATGACAAGATGGTATTTGCAGTAATTATAGACAGTGGATGGATTTATGGAAAAGAGATTAGATGATAAGAAAATGAATTATAAAAAGCTTATGTGGGGAGTATTGGCATTTGTTCCACCGGCAGCTTTTTTTTATCTGCTGGAGTGCTATACGCACAATCCGTTTGCGGAAGTGAGAGGACGGGCACAGTTTTTTAATATTGTGTTGTTTGAATTGATTGCGTGCATATTGTTCTGTGTGCTGGGAGATTTAAAACGTGCTTACCGCATAGAAGCGGCAGCGGCGATGATTTACGGAATCGCGAATGCCTATGTGGTACGTTTCCGCACAAATCCGATTGTGCCGTGGGATATCCTGTCGTGGAAAACGGCAGCGAGTGTCGCGGATAATTATGATTTTATGCCGGATGCGCGCATGATAGCTGTGTCACTGGTTTTTCTGGTAACTATCGTGGGTTTACGGTTTGTAAAGGCGACATATGGGAATTTTGTGTGTCCGAAGCGTTGGGCAGCAGGAATCGTTCCGCTTGCGATTTTGATTGTCTTTTCTAATACATTACAGCAGGAGGATTTCCAGAACAGTCACAGACTCTATAATAAGCTGTTTACGCCTGTTTATATGACGGATGTAGATGGTCTTGCGGTTACCTTTGTGATGAATCTCGCATATATGTCGGTGGATAAGCCGGATGGGTATCGCGTGACAGAGGCGCAGGAGCTGTTGGCGGCTTATGAGAGTGATGCACAGAAAGATACATCGATACAGTATGGCGGTGCCGGGGAGACGGATGAGGAATTGCCGAATATTATAGTTGTGATGGATGAGGCATTTTCGGACCTTGTTGTATTAGGTGAGTTTGAGACAAATCAGGATTATATGCCATATCTGCACAGCTTGCAGGAAGGCAGTGAAAATACAGTTACCGGAATGCTGAATGTGTCAGTCTGCGGGGGAAATACGGCGAACACGGAATTTGAGTTCCTGACGGGGAATACAATGGCTTTTTTGCCGCAGGGAAGTATTCCGTATCAGCAGTATATTACGGGAGAGAGGGAGAGTCTGGCTTCCCATCTGCGCAGTCTTGGATATGAGACGGTAGCAACGCATCCTTATAATGCGACAGGATGGGAGAGAAATAGTGTGTATCCGTGGCTGGGATTTGATGACAGCATTTTTGTGGATGAATATGTGGGAGCGCAGAGAGTCCGCAAATATGTGAGTGATGCTGCCTGTGTGGATAAAATTATTTCCCTTTACGAGCAGAAGGAAGAAGGAAAGCCCCTGTTTGTATTTAATGTGACAATGCAAAATCATGGCGGTTATCAGGATTCTTACGAGAATTTTAAGGAGGATGTTTGCGCTGAATCAATTAATAATTTTGCACTGAATCAATATCTTTCCCTGATAAAGCTATCCGACGAGGCGCTGGCAACATTGACAGAGTATTTTGCCGGAGTAGATGAGAAAACAGTGGTTGTATTCTTTGGGGATCACCAGCCGGGAGATACGGTCGCGGCACCTGTGCTTGCGAACAATGGTATGTCGTGGAATGCGCTGTCGGAGGAAGAGGTAAAGCTTCGTTATCAGGTACCATATGTGATTTGGGCGAACTATGACATTGAAGAGGAACAGAATGCTGATACGAGCGCAAACTATCTGGCGGCAGAAGTTTTGAAACGTGCGGGAGTGCCGACAACGTCCTATCAGAATTTCCTGTTGGAATTAAAAGAAGAGTATCCGATACTGTCTGCAGTGCGTACAACCGATTTTAACGGGGAAGAAACTATGTCGATGGATGAGACAGATGGGCTGGAGAGTTATCGGAAGCTTCAGTATTATCAGTTGTTTGATTGGGAAGAGGAAGCCTATGAATAAGAAGATTCCACTTTTGGCGGGATTTGTAATACCGCTTTTGATTGCTGTAATTGTTTGTATTGACCATGGTGTTTATCCGTTTGGGGAACAGTGTATTCTGCAGGTGGATATGTATCATCAGTATTGTCCATTTTTCACGGAATTGATGGATAAATTAAAATCAGGCGGAAGCTTTTTCTATTCTTGGAATATCGGACTGGGGGCAGACTTTGTGTCACTTTTTGCCTATTATCTGGCAAGTCCGCTTAATATTTTGCTGGTTTTGTGTCCGAGGAATTATGTCATCGAATTTATGACAGTGCTTGTGCTGTTAAAAATAGCGCTTTCCGGTCTGACATTTACCTATTATCTGATAGAACATTTTGGATTAAAGGAATCGGCAGCGGAGCATAAGTGTGGGAAAAACAGGCAGATATTGGCATTTGCAGCAGCGATTATGGGGTGTGCGTATGCGCTGTCCGCTTATATGGCGGCCTATGCATGGAATATTATGTGGCTGGACTGTATCGTGCTTGCACCGATGGTTATTCTTGGCTTGGAGCGGATGATAAAAACAGGAAATCCAATTCTCTACTATGTCATGCTGGCGCTTTGCATCTGGAGCAATTATTATATTGCGATTATGGTCTGCATTTTTCTGGTGTTGTGGTTTCTGGTATGCTGGATGGAGCACCGCGAAGCAGGAATGATGGCTTGGGTGCGCTTTGCGTGGTATTCGCTTCTGGCAGGAGGAACAGGTGCAGTTCTTATCATCCCGACGGCGATTGTGCTGGGGTACAGTGGAAATCAGGGGATTTCGTTCCCGGAGACGCTGGAGTGGTATTTTGGCATTATGGAGGAACTTGCCGGACAGCTCATGCTGGTAGACACTTATACGGGAGCGGAGCATTGGCCGAATCTGTATTGCGGAGTGTTTGTGCTGGTGCTGTTTGTTCTGTATCTGCTAAATCGTGCTGTACCATGGAAAAGCAAGGCATCACGCGTATGTCTGTTTGCGCTGTTTGTGGTCAGTTTTGCCAATAATATGCTGGATTTTCTCTGGCATGGTCTTCATTTTCCGACGTCACTGCCGGGTAGACAATCATTTTTGTATATATTTTTGCTGCTTTTGGTGGCATATGAGGAACTTATACATCTGCGGAAAACGAAATTCTGGCATGTGCTGATAGCAGCGTTGGCAGATGGAGCGTTTGTTTTTTTTGCCTATCGAGTTTCGGATACAGAGCGGATGGACAATGAGGTGTTTGCGATAAGTGCGGTGTTTATCGGATGCTATCTGATGCTTGTAATCGGATATCTCTTGGGCACTGCGAAGGTGAAGCGGCTGATGCTTGTAATCGGATGCTTTGCGATGATTGCAGAACTTACGCTGAATCATGATGTGACCGGACTTGATACGGTAAGCCGTACAGCTTATACCGAGTATCTGGAGAGCTATCAGGAACTTCTCCCACAGGTGGAAATGCAGGAAGAAAGCGGGGAAGGCAGTTCGGGCGGAGCCTTTTACCGTGTCGAAGGATTGGAGCGCAAAAGCAAGAATGATGCGGGACTTTACGGATATCGCTCCGGTACACAGTTTTCTTCTCTCATGAATCTGAATGTCAGTCACTTTTATCAGGATGTTGGTATGGAAGGCGGTAAGAACTTTTATTGTGCAAATGGTGCAACACCGCTTTTGTCCGCGATGCTTTCAATAAAATATGTACTGGCAGATAATGATATGGAGGCAGGGCCGCTTCGTCGGCTGGCGGCTTCCTCGGACAATGCGTGGATTTATGAGAATGCCTATGTTCTGCCGCTGGGATTTATGATGAGCGAGGATGTGATTTCGGCGTGGAATTATGAATCAGCCGGAGATATTGAGTCGCAGAATGAACTGGCAATGCTGCTTGGAGCAGAGGAGCAGATGCTAAGTCCGGTGCCGTCAGTTTCCATGCCCGGCGAAACGCAGTTTGATGTTTCTAAAGATGGCTATTATTATGCATCATATGAGAAAACATCAGTGAATAACCTGACTATGGAGGCAAGTGACGGCAGAAGCCGTTCTTACACGAAGGTGTCACATGGGTATACGCTGGAACTTGGCTATTGTAAAGCCGGAACAACGGTAAGTGTGAAAAATACGGAGGAAGAGACGGTGCAGATGACGGTGTATCGTCTGAATGAGGAAGCGGTAAATGTGGCATATGATGCTTTAAATGCGCAGACGATGCGTCTGACATCCTTTGAGGATGCCCGTGTCTGCGGCACGATGGAGGTGTCTGAAGCGGGAAGACTGATCTTTTCGATAGCCAATGATGCGGGATGGACGCTTTTGGTGGATGGAAAGGAAGCAGAACCGGAAGCGTTCGGCGGAGCATTTTTAAGTGTGCATTTAGAGCCGGGAACACATGAGATTGAACTTGTTTACCGGACACCGGGCTTCATGCTCGGAGCCGGAATATCGACAGTGTGTGTGGCATTGGCAGTATTGTCCTTATGGAAGTATCGTAGTTCCTCGCAAAAAAATGAAAAAACAAGCGGTTAAAAATTCGTTTTAAGGGGAAAATAGTTTAATATCTGTCCGAAGAATTGGACACATGATAAGATACACTTC
>CAZAGJ010000112.1:0-4824 GCA_964484605.1 uncultured Roseburia sp.
CGCGTATTGTCGGTGATACCATGG
This sequence comes from uncultured Roseburia sp., assembly GCA_964484605.1. Lineage (GTDB taxonomy): Bacteria > Bacillota > Clostridia > Lachnospirales > Lachnospiraceae > Roseburia. The sequence goes on from CAZAGJ010000112.1 coordinate 25, forward strand.
GTACTTACCCATGGTATCACCGACAATACGCGCACATTTACGGTGTGGCTTATCCGGTCCGTTGTTCAGCTCTATCATTGAGTAAAGAACTCGACGCTGTACAGGCTTTAAACCATCTCGTACATCCGGCAGTGCACGCTGTGCAATAACGCTCATGGCATAATCGATATAGGATGTCTCCATCGTTTTTTTCAAATCGACGTCATGTATCTGGTCAAAAATCTTGTCATCCATGTTAAAATTTCTCCTTTACAGTGAAAAATGCTGCTTTGGCATTCTTCTAATGCGAGATTGATATATAAATCTCACTATTTAGATGTCTAAATTCTGCACGTATTTTGCATTTTCTTCGATAAATTCACGTCTTGGCTCTACCTTATCACCCATCAATGTTGTAAATGTAACATCGATTTCAGACGTATTTTCCTCATCAATCATAACGCGCTTCAAGATACGCTTCTCCGGATCCATGGTTGTCTCCCAGAGCTGCTCCGCATCCATCTCTCCAAGTCCTTTATAACGCTGAATCTTGTTATTGCCATCGCGACCAATTTCGGTGAGAATACTATTCAACTCGTCATCGCTGTACGCATACCAGATGCCCTTATTTTTCTCAATCTTATACAAAGGCGGCGTTGCAAGATATACGTGTCCCTGCTTGATAAGTTCAGGCATGAAACGATACAGGAATGTCAACATCAATGTCGCAATATGCGCACCATCGACATCGGCATCCGTCATGATGATAATCTTGTCATAGCGAAGCTTAGAAATATCAAAATCATCATGTATACCTGTTCCGAACGCTGTAATCATCGCCTTAATCTCTGCATTGCTGTAAATTCTGTCAAGTCTGGCTTTCTCTACATTCAAAATCTTACCTCGAAGAGGCAAGATAGCCTGAGTTGCACGGCTTCTGGCAGTCTTTGCAGAACCACCCGCGGAATCTCCCTCTACGATGAAAATCTCACAATTCTTCGGGTCTTTGTCCGAACAGTCTGCAAGCTTTCCAGGAAGAGCCATTCCCTCTAATGCTGTCTTTCTTCTGGTTAAATCTCTCGCTTTTCTGGCCGCCTCACGCGCTCTCTGTGCCAACATGGATTTCTCACAGATACTCTTTGCAACCGCAGGATTCTGCTCTAAGAAATAAGTAAGCTGTTCACTTACCACAGAATCAACTGCACCTCGCGCCTCACTGTTGCCAAGCTTCTGCTTCGTCTGTCCCTCGAACTGCGGCTCTTCAATCTTAACACTGATGATAGCAGTCAGACCTTCACGAATATCATCACCGGTAAGTGCCGGCTCACTGTCTTTTAAAATCTTGTTTGCTCTCGCATAGTTATTAAATGTCTTTGTCAATGCATTTCGGAATCCTGCAAGGTGTGTACCACCTTCCGGTGTAATGATGTTATTGACAAAGCTGTAAGTAGCATCATTGTAGGAATCATTGTGCTGCATTGCTACTTCGACGTAAACATTGTCTTTTGTACCTTCACAGTAGATAACATCCTGATAAAGTGCTTCCTTGCTCTTATTCAAGTAAGTAACAAATTCCTTGATACCGCCTGCATAATGAAATTCATGTGTACGCGGTTCTTCTTCTCTGCTGTCAGTAAGCACAATTCTAAGACCTTTCGTCAAAAAGGCTGTCTCACGCAATCTCTGCTTTAATGTATCATAATCAAAAACTGTCTCTTCAAAAATGTCTGCATCCGGAAGGAATGTAACCTTTGTTCCATGCTTATCATCCGTACATTCTCCGATAACTTTTACCTCACTGTCCGGTTTACCAATCTTATAACTCTGGGAATATACTTTTCCTTCTTTATAGACTTCAACCATAAGATGTGTGGAAAGTGCATTTACAACAGACGCACCTACACCATGAAGACCGCCGGATACTTTGTATCCGCCGCCGCCAAACTTTCCGCCGGCATGAAGAACCGTGTATACAACTTCCAAGGCGGATTTACCGGCTTTATGATTCATTCCAACCGGAATACCACGTCCGTCATCCTCTACTGTAATGGAATTATCCGGATTAATTGTCACATGAATATTCTTACAATATCCTGCAAGAGCCTCATCCACCGCATTATCTACTATCTCATATACCAGATGATGCAGTCCTCGTGCAGATGTACTTCCGATATACATTCCCGGTCTTTTACGAACTGCTTCAAGTCCCTCTAATATCTGTATTTGGTCAGCTCCATATTCGTTCTCTGTACCCATAATTGCCTCCATATCTAACTAATGACCGATTTTTCAAAAACCTGTCCATTTATCACTTCAAAAACTTTATTAATCTGAAACCTGTTGCGGACAAACTCATCCAGTCCGGTACAGGTAATAATCGTCTGTGTATCGCTGATATTATTTAACAAATAATTCTGACGATTACTGTCAAGCTCTGATAAGACATCATCCAATAGTAAAATCGGTGTATCCTTAATTGATTTCTTCACAAGCTCTATTTCCGACAATTTTAAGGAAAGTGCAGAAGTTCTCTGCTGTCCCTGGGAACCGAACTTACGAATATCTATATCTCCAATTGAGAAGAGTAAATCATCTCTGTGTGGTCCCACCGATGTCTGGCAAAGCTTCATGTCTTTTATCTTTGCACGATTTAACTCATCCTCAAAAAATATATCATCTATATTTGGTTCGTATTTGATAAAAAGTTTCTCTTTTTCACCTGATAAGCGGAAATGAATATCATGTACGATTTCATTTAACTCTTCTACGAACTGTTTACGCCTTTTAATGATTCTCTTTCCGGTTTCCACCAGCTGCATATTCCATACAGGAAGCGTGTCAGCTAAATCCGGACGAAATACCATATCTTTTAATAATTTGTTTCTCTGTCCGAGAATTTTGTTGTAGTTCGTCAAGTCAGAAAGATATATCTTATCCAACTGGCATAACTCGGCATCTAAAAATCTTCTTCTCTCCGCAGGACCATTTTTTATAATATTAAGGTCTTCCGGCGAGAAAAATACCATATTCAAAATTCCAAACAATTCTGCTGCTCTTTTGATAGGAACCTGATTAATCGCAATTCCCTTGGAACGATTCTGCTTTAGGTGCATATCAATCTGATATTCCTTCTCTCCCCGCAAAACAACCGTACGAAGATGTGCTTCGGATGCTCCGAAGCGTATCATCTCCTTATCTTTGCTCCCTTTATGGGACTTTGTCGTTCCGCTCATATAAGCTGCTTCAAGGATATTGGTCTTTCCCTGCGCATTGTCTCCGTACAGAATGTTCGTACCTTCATCAAAAGAAATATTCAAATCTTCATAATTGCGAAAATTCTTTAATTCTATTGATTTTATAATCATCTTACAACTTTTACCTGCTCTCCGTTAAAAGAGATTACTTCTCCGCCATGTAATTTTTTGCCGCGCTGAAGTTCCACTTCGCCATTAACCATCACAAGTCCTTCTTGAATTACCATCTTAGCATCCACACCGGAACCTACCAGACCAGCCTTTTTCAAAGCCTGGCCAAGCTTGATGAATTCATCTTCTTCTCTGATACTAATTTCTATCATCCTAATCTCCAATCCTATACTGTGGCAGCATTAAAGTTTACCGGAAGAATGAGGTAGATAAATTTACCTTCATCATCCTTGATAAAGCATGGAGCTTTTGGATTTACCATGTAAAGAATAACCTCTTCCTCATCAATAACACGAAGTGCATCAATAAAGAACTTCGGATTAAATCCAATCAAAATATCCTTACCCTCTTTTGCTATATCGATATCCTCATTCATGGAACCGATGAAGGAATTAATCTTTAATTCCATCGTACCATCTGTTACATTCATGATAATAGGCTTTTTATCTCCTTCTTTTATAAGAAGTGTTGCACGGTCTATACAGTTTAATAATTCCTTCTTATTAATTTTAACCTTTGTCTCATAATCAGAGGAAAGCATCTGCTCAATCTTGAAATACTCTCCCTCAATCAATCTGGAAACAACAGTGGTATTATCAAATTCAAATACAATATGGTTGTCCGTCAGGAACATATTGACTTCTTCCTCTGCACTGCCAGGCAAAATCTTGCTTACCTCCTGCAAAGTTTTTCCCGGAACAACAACTTTTTTATGCTCATAGCTGTTCTTTAACTCAATATTACGAATAGAGATACGGTGTCCGTCCAGAGAAACAACTTTTAACTTGTTCTCCTCTATCTCAAAAAGTTCACCTGTCATAAGTTTATTATTGTCATTGTCTGCAATGGAGAAGATTGTCTGACGAATCACTTCTTTCAAAGTGAACTGTGACATTGTGATAGCTTCGTTTCTCTCAATATATGGAATATATGAAAAATCATCTCCGGATTTACCAACGATATTGAACTTTGCTTTTTCACAGGTAATAGTTGTTTTAAAAGAAGAATCTGTTTCAATTACAACATCGCTGTCAGGAAGCTTTCTTACTATTTCAGAAAAAATCTTGGCATCTAATGCAATGACACCTCTCTCTGCTATCTCACCCTCTATTTTTGTTTCAATTCCCAGTTCCATATCATTTGCAGTAAGCTTTATCTCGTTCGCAGAAGCATCTATTAAGATACATTCTAAGATAGCCATGGTAGTTCTGGTAGGAACTGCTTTCGATACAATGTTGACACCATGCAGTAAATTTGCTTTTGAACAGATAAGTTTCATATTGTTAATAACTCCTTCCTGATTCCTCTATGGAAAACTATTCCGAAAAAATTGGATGCCATAGATAATATTTATAAAAAGATATTAAAAGTAATCTTATTAGGGGTTGTTCATAAG
>CAZAGJ010000113.1:0-4535 GCA_964484605.1 uncultured Roseburia sp.
CCATATTCATTGATTCTTGCATAACTTGCTAATGAGTTGATAAGACCGATGTTTGGACCTTCAGGGGTTTCGATTGGGCACATACGTCCGTAGTGGCTGTAGTGTACGTCTCGAACCTCGAATCCGGCACGGTCTCTGGAAAGACCACCAGGTCCTAATGCAGACAAACGTCTCTTATGTGTCAACTCACCAAGTGGGTTGTTCTGATCCATAAACTGGGACAACTGGGAGGAACCGAAGAATTCCTTCACTGCCGCTGTTACAGGCTTAATATTAATTAAACTCTGCGGAGAGATTCCATCTAAATCTAATGTAGTCATACGTTCACGCACAACACGCTCTAATCTGGACAAACCAATTCTGTACTGATTCTGCAGCAATTCACCAACCGCACGAATACGTCTGTTACCCAGATGATCGATATCATCATCATGTCCGATTGCATACTCTAAGTGCATATTGTAGTTGATAGAGGCGAAGATATCATCCTTCGTAATATGCTTTGGAATCAAATCATGAACGTTTTTCTTGATTGCTTCTTTTAACTCTTCTGCATCTGTGTACTGCTCCATCAACTGCGCAAGTACCGGATAGTACACCAACTCTGTAATACCAAGTTCCTTCGGCTCACAATCCACATAATGGCGTAAATCTACCATCATAGAGGAAAGAACTTTAATATTTCTGGTTTCACCCTGAATCCACACATACGGAACAGCCGCATTCTGAATCTCATCCGCAAGCTCACGGTTCACTTCTGTTCCCGCTGTTGCAAGAATCTCACCGGTTGTTGTATCCACAACATCCTCAGCCAGAACATGTCCGTTGATACGGTTCTTAAGTGCTAATTTCTTATTAAACTTATAACGTCCGACTTTAGCGAGGTCATATCTTCTTGGGTCAAAGAACATCGCAGAAATAAGGCTCTCCGCACTTTCTACTGTAAGCGGCTCGCCTGGTCTGATTTTCTTATATAATTCAAGAAGTCCCTCTTCATAATTGGTAGCAACATCCTTACCAAAACTTGCAAGGATCTTAGGCTCCTCACCGAACATGTCGATGATCTCCTGATTACTTCCCACACCAAGTGCACGAATCAACACGGTGATTGGCACCTTTCTGGTTCTATCTACACGAACATAGAATACGTCATTGGAGTCTGTCTCATACTCTAACCATGCACCACGGTTAGGAATTACAGTACAGGAATACAATGTCTTACCCACCTTATCGTGAGCAATTCCATAGTAGATACCTGGAGAACGAACCAACTGGCTGACGATAACTCGCTCTGCACCGTTGATTACGAAAGTACCTGTCTCCGTCATCAAAGGAAGATCGCCCATGAATATCTCATGCTCGTTAATCTCATCGGTCTCCTTATTGTGAAGTCTGACCTTGACCTTCAAAGGTGCTGCATATGTTGCATCTCTCTCTTTACACTCAGGAATTGTATACTTTACATCATCTTCGCACAATGTAAAATCTACAAACTCCAAGCTCAGATGACCACTGTAATCAGCAATCGGGGAGATATCATCGAAAACTTCTTTTAAGCCTTCTTTTAAGAACCACTGATAGGAGTCTTTCTGGACTTCAATCAGATTCGGCATCTCTAATACCTCTTTCTGTCTTGAGTAACTCATACGCATGCCTTTTCCAGCTTTCACTGGACGTATTCTGTTTTTCTCCATTGACGTTTCACCTCTCGTTTTTATTAGAATAAGAATAATTAAAAATTACTCATATCACACTTGTGAAAAAGTTGTAAATTTTATCATTCTCCGCTTAGATTCCGGCTCAACCACAAGATGCTGTATAGCCAAAACCTCGCGTACACTAGGAAAAAAGGGCGCAATAAGCCCAATGCTCCATAATAATGCAACGTATATGATAACACAAGCGCAAAGTTATCGTCAAGTATTTTTTATATTTTTTGAAATCATCTGTTTTTTGCCAAAAAAAGATGGCGCACAGATTGCTCCGCCGCCATCTCTATTATTATTAAATTTATTATCCTTACCAGAATTCCCTCAGACATCTATCAGCTTATTCTTCCCAGAAGTCTTACCACATGATTGTTTTCGTCCTCCTGTCGTCTCCTCTGCATAAACAAGGAGTACTCCTGCAGAACCTCTTTCTTCTTCTTCTCAGAAATCGCCTCCGGATAATCCAAATCCTCCAGACGACTCTTGCCCGCTGTATGGTTCAGTCTGGAATTCGTACTATTGCTATAAGCACACTCCAAAGCATTGAACTGCGCACCACTTTGGCTTCTTGCTCCCGAAACCTTCGCAAGCGCATCATCAATATCTCCGACGGAGAAATTCTTCGTCAAATCAAAATCTGCAATCCCAAGCGCCTGCAACGTAGCATTTGCTGTCGTAGCTTCCATCTGATTGCCATTCGCATCTGTTGCAATCTGAAATCTGTCATTCGTGCCATCCAACAGCTTTTTCGTATTGTATGTCGTCTGTGTCGCAATATCGGATATTCCCTGTTTTAGCTGCTCGACTTCCTCCTGCATGCCCACGCGCTCTGCATCTGTTACTGTCGCCGTATTAGATGCTCTTACCGCAAGTTCTCTGATTCGTTGTAAATAATCTGCAATTCCGGACATTGCCCCATCAGCAACTTTCTGCATATCCATCGCAGAAGCAATATTATTTTCTCCCGCCTTCTGGCCTCTAATCTGCGCATCTTCTTTCTGAATGATTGAAAGTTCCGCTGCGCCATCCGCCGCACTATTTATCTTCCTGCCACTTGCAAATCTGCCATAATCCATATAGGAAGTACTACTATTAATAGAAGAGATACTGCTCATACGAAACCCTCCTCTCGCAGGTTTGTAATCTATTGGTATTTGTTCTCAATTCTATTGTAGCTCGAAATATAATAATTAGCAACCACAAGATATGCTACTCGCAATTTTGTTGCACGGCAATACTGTGTTTCCTCTGCGGATTGAGCCGCTTGATTCCTCTTCCGCGAACTGGCACGCAGAACTGCGTTCTGCTCGGCGCATTGCGCCTTTAAAAAGACAAAAAAAGACGTGGGCAACCGTGCAAGCACGTACCCACGCCTTTTGTCTTTTCTCAGTCCGCTAGATTGCGATTATTTTAAAGTAACCTTTGCGCCTTCAGCCTCAAGTTTAGCCTTGATATCATCAGCAGTTGCCTTATCAGCACCCTCTTTGATAACCTTAGGAGCGCCATCAACTACGTCTTTAGCTTCCTTAAGTCCTAAACCAGTTGCCTCACGAACAACCTTGATAACCTTAACCTTGTTTGGTCCAACCTCTGTCAACTCAACGTCGAACTCAGTCTTCTCCTCAGCTGCTGCACCATCGCCAGCACCTGCTGCTGCAACTACAACACCTGCTGCTGCAGATACACCAAACTCTTCTTCACAAGCTTTTACTAACTCATTTAACTCTAATACGCTTAACTCTTTAATAGCTTCAATAAATTCTGCTGTTGTTAACTTTGCCATTATTTTTTCCTCCATTTTAAAATTTAATTGATAACAATATTACTCAGCCGGAGTCTCGGCTGGAGCTTCTTCTGCTGCAGGCGCTTCCTCTGCCGGAGCTTCCTCTGCTGCAGGTGCTGCTTCTACTGCTACGTCAGCTGCACCACCCTGCTCTGCGATCTGATTAAGAACACGAGCAAGATTTGTGATAGGGGACTGTAAGCTTCCAAGCAACTTGGAAAGCAATTCTTCTCTTGATGGTACGGAAGCAATAGCCTGCATTCCTTTTGCATCATAGAAGCTTCCCTCAACAACACCAGCCTTAATCTCAAGTGCCGGAGCTGTTTTAGCGAACTTAGCAAGAACTCTTGCCGGGGCTGTTGCATCTGTTGTAGAAATAGCAAATGCGCTTGGTCCCTCAAGAACTTCTCTTAAGCTCTCGAACTCAGTTCCTTCTACCGCACGGCTAACTAATGTATTCTTATATACCTTATAAGTAACACCAGCTTCTCTTAATGCTTTACGCAACTGAGTATCCTCTGCAACAGTAAGTCCACGGTAATCAACTACTACGACAGACTGTGCATCTTTGATGTTTTCAGAAATTTCCTGTACGATAGGCTGTTTTAATTCTACCTTTGCCACGAATCGTGCACCTCCTTTTTAGATTTTGTTGCATAAAAGACTTATATGAGGTACATGAATCCCGCACGGATTCATATAAAAAACCTCTCTGCGCGAAGAACAGAGAGGTTCAAAAATCATTCTCACGATGAATGCTCATCAAAAAGATTCCCTCGGTAGGCCACATGGTTACGCCTTACGGCACCTACTGTCTTCGGCATATTATGCATAGCGTCATCTCACGACAACGCTAGCATTATATCATTGTATATTGCGTCTGTCAACCAAAACTTAGTTAGCAATCTTAGTTACGTTTAACTTAACGCCAGGACCCATTGTAGAAGCAAGAGTTGCGCTCTTGATATACTGTCCCTTTAAGCTTGCCGGCTTAGCCTTGTTGATAGCACCCATAAGGGTCTGGAAGTTGTCGCTTAACTGCT
>CAZAGJ010000114.1:0-4318 GCA_964484605.1 uncultured Roseburia sp.
CGTGATATGTGCACGTCACTGTTTTCTAATAAATTTATTATTTTAAGTAGAGTGGCTCTTTTACTTGATTTATATATTATTGTGTTTTTGCCGTATTTTATGAAAAAGACACTTTCAAAACAAAGTTACATATGGGCGAAAGTTGGAATAGGATGTTTGCTTTTCGTGGCAGTTCACATTATGGCACAGGATGTGAACTATGTTTTAGGAATATAGGAAAGAGATATGAAAGTAATTATTATTGCATCTTCAAAATTCAGTAGCGGAGGAACAGAAAGTCTGCATCAATTAGCGGATGGTATTAATAATTCTGGAGGAAAAGCATATTTGTTTTTTTATGATAATCCGCAGAAAAAAATAGAAGAAAAGTTTGAAAAGTATCGGGTAACTTCTATTGATTATATAGAAGATGAAATAGAAAATATTGTTGTTATACCAGAAACTTTGACATTTTTGATGGGAAAAATCAAAAAAGCACGGATCGTGATATGGTGGCTGTCATTGGACTTCTATATAAAGACTAATCCGTTGAAAGGCTGCATATATCGCTGTAAAGAGAATAAAGTAATGTATCTGACAATTCCCGTTATGTTTTGTTACTTATTAGCAAAAAGAAGTACAAATTTTCGCGTATACACTAAGAAGAATGAACATAGAGTGTATGCGCATTTATATAATTGTGAATACGTCGCGGATTATTTGAGAAGAAAAGGAATAAAAGAAAAAAAACTTTATTATTTATGTGGACCAATTAATGAAGATTTTGTAAATAAGGTAAATAATTCATTAAAGAGAAATATTGTAATTTATAATCCAGAAAAAGGTATGAAGTTTACTCGAAAAATAGTTGAAAAGTTACAAGATAAAAATATTCTGTGTATTCCTCTTAGAAATATGTCGAGGGATGATGTGCATAACATAATGAGTATTGCGAAAGTGTATATTGATTTTGGATTTTTTCCGGGACCGGAGAGGGTGCCGAGAGAAGCGGTTGTAAATAAATGTAATATTTTGGTTGCTTTGGAGGGAAGTGCAAGAAATAGGATGGATTTTCCGATTCATGAGGAATTTAAGATGGAGAAGAAAAAGAAAAATATTGATAGGATATCAGATAAAGTTATACAAATGTTGGATAATTATGATGAAGATTTAGGAAAATTTGATGCGTATAGGACTAAGGTGTTAAATCAAAAAACTTTATTTGATGAAAAGATAAAAAAATTAAATCAGATGTGGGAAATAAAATAATGAGTTAGAAAAAGTGGAGAATCAAAAATGAAAGTTGTTGCTGTAGTCGTAACATATAATCGGATTGTGTTGCTAAAGGAATGTCTGGATGCCATTTTACATCAGTCAAGACCAATAGAGGACATCATTTTAATTGATAATGCCAGTACGGATGGTACACATGAGATTCTTCAAAAAGAGGGATATTTTGATAAGGATGTCGTACATTACATTGGAATGAAAGAAAACCTAGGAGGTTCTGGTGGATTTTATGAGGGGATTAAACTGGCAACTGAGCAGAAAGCAGATTGGATTTGGATTATGGATGATGATACGATTCCACAGAAAGAGTGTTTGGAAAATTTGATAGCTGCACAGAAAAAAATTAGAAATGGTCAGGAAGCTTCTTTTTTTGCTAGCAATATCAAAGGAAGTAGCGGGAATCCAATGAATGTTCCTAAAATTTCGGATACTTATACAGAAGGAGGATATCTTAACTGTTATGAATATCTGGAAGAAGGAATTATACGAATTTGTGCAGCAACATTTGTATCAATACTTGTAAATGGAAAAGCAGTGAAAAAATGTGGACTTCCATGTAAGGATTTTTTTATTTGGGGAGATGATTCGGAGTATACGATACGTTTGACTGAACTTTTTGGTGATGCATATTTTGTAGGCAATAGTATAGCGGTACATAAACGAAAAGATGAACGATATTTGAATATTAGTGAAGAGACAAATTCAAAACGAATTGCAATGTATCGTTATTACTATCGGAATAATGCCATGCTGCATATTATTTATCACAATATCAGATTTCCGAAACTGCGCACATGCTATGCATGGCTGAAAAGCTTTCGCTATTACCGTACCAAATTAGATAGACTTCGGGGCAGGGTAATCCGAAGAGGCTGTGTGGAAGCACTGCTGCAATATCCGAAATTCAGGCAATTTATATTGGAACAGTTAGCGGAATGCGATGCGGAAACAGTAGCAGAGAAATTGTTATAGATCAAGAAAGCGATAATGCTGGAAAACATTGCTTCAGAAAGGATCGGAAAGAAAGATGATCAATCTACAACTGGAATTGCCGGAGGGGTTTTTGAACGGCGAGGAAAGGGATGGCTATTACGTTGATAAGGAAAAAAAGGAAATATGGGCAGTTGAACTGGACTTACTGAATGAGTTCATGAGGGTCTGTAAAAAGTATGGCTTAAAATATTTTGCGGCAGCTGGGACTGTACTTGGAGCAGTCCGTCATCGTGGTTTTATTCCGTGGGATGATGATATTGATGTGATGATGCTGCGAGACGAATATGACAAGCTATGTAAAGTGGCTGAAAAAGAATTTACTTTTCCATATTTCTTTCAGACGGAATATACAGATCCGGGAGCATTAAGAGGTCATGCACAGCTTAGAAATAGTTTGACTACGGGAATCTTGAAAAAGGATGAGGATGAGAACTTTACTTTTAATCAAGGAATTTTTTTGGATATATTTGTTTTGGACAAAATCCCGGATGATGAGAGGTTGTTTAACAAGCAGATAAAGAGAGCTTCCAGATATAAAAGAGCAGCACTTTTGCTTGGTAATTGTACTTATCGATATAACGAAAAGCGGATCTGTGGGTTTCGTGGTTTTTGTAAAAAAAGTATTCATGTGATATGGAAAAAATTTTTTGCTTCAAAAAAACGAGTAAATCGTTATTACATTATGTTTGAAAAAGAGATTACAAAATATAATTCATCTGAAACGAAAAGAGTGACTAATTTTTTCCAGTTTCCTTTGAATAAAAAGAGGCGGGTGTGGAATATAGAGGATGTTTTAGAGACAGTCGATATGCCGTTCGAGATGTTTCAATTACCACTGCCGAAAGGGTATGAAGTCATATTAGATCAGTTTTATGGAGATTGGAAGACATACCAGATCGGAACCAGTACGCATGGGGAAACCATATTTGATACAAATAGAAGCTATAAAGAATATCTGGCAGAAAGAAAAGAAATATGAGAACTCCGAGCATTCAGAAAAATTTTATTTTGAGCACGATTTATCAGGTCTTTTTGATCATAGTGCCGCTAGTCACAGCACCCTATATATCTCGTGTTCTGGGAGTGGAAAATATAGGTACATATAGCTATATGCAATCTATCTTATCCTATTTTACATTATTTGCAGCACTGGGAACAGCGACATATGGTAAGCGGGAAATTGCACAGAACAGAGAAAATAAAGAAAAATGCAGTCAGATATTTTGGGAAATTGAATTACTGAGTGTGATTACAACGTTAACAGTACTTGTATTTTGGCTGTTAGGGATCTGCTTTACGACACAATATCGGCTTTATTATATGCTTTTCTCGATTAGTTTAATATCTGTTTTATTTGATATTTCATGGCTGTACTATGGATTGGAAAAAATTGATTTTATGGTCTGGATCAATATGTTGTTTCGTTTAGCGGGAATGATCGCACTTTTTGCATTTGTCAATACAAAGGATGATCTGGGGGTATATATTTTTATTAATGTCGTCATGGCTGTGCTGGCAAATCTGAGTATGTGGCTTCAGTTACCGAAATATGTGCAGTTTCTTCCTGTCAGATGGCATAATCTGTTGGTTCATTTTAGAGAAACGTTGGTTTATTTTATCCCAACAATCGCAATTTCAATCTATACCGTTTTAGATAAGACGCTGATAGGTGTTATAACGCATAGTGCAAGTCAGAACGGTTATTATGAGCAGGCTGTAAAGATCATTCAGATGGCAAAGACAGTTACCTTTGTCTCTCTTAACAGTATCATGGGAGCAAGGCTTTCTTTTTTGTTTGCAAAAGGAAAAACAAAAGAAATTAAGGAAAGAATACGATTTTCGGTGGACTATATTTTGTTCATGGGAATTGGTATCTGTTTTGGAATTTGGGCAGTTTCGGATAAATTTGTACCGTTCTTTTTCGGGGAAGGCTATGATGAGGTGGTGTTACTGCTCAATATGTTTTGTCCTATCGTGCTGATCATTGGGATTAGTAATTGTCTTGGAAGCCATTATTATACACAATGGCTTCCAAGACAATTACTAATCCCAATGA
>CAZAGJ010000115.1:0-4253 GCA_964484605.1 uncultured Roseburia sp.
AAAGTCCTTATTGAGTTTAGGACTTTTGCAAAGTCTGTATAAGAGCAAGCTCACGGAGTGAATAGTTCCGTTATGGCGGAGCTGTTGAAGAAGGAGTTTCAGGTGAATCTTTCCGCACCTTCTCATACTTGGAGTGTCCGCAATGCCGGAGTCGGTTTTCCGCTATATACCGGTCAATCCATTTGTTGCAGGTACTCTCGCTAAACTCCAGTTGACGGACAACAGACAGGTACTCCTGTTTGGTGAAGCTGTCCGGCAACATATTGTACAGGATTTCTCTTCTGTCATTCCTGCTGGATGTCGATGCTGGAGCGGAAGACTTCTCCAACTGACGGAACATATATGCGGAATGATACAGCAATGTCCCGGCAATAGTGAGCGACGTGTGGTAATCCTCATCAGTACATTCCAGTCTAAGAGGTTGTCCCTCCGGCATCGGATGGTAACGGTCATCCGTCAGATGGCGTACAATCGTCAGCACCATCATGATGCGGAATGCCATCAGTCCGTTTCTTCTCACCACACCCTGCATCTTGTTGCCGATGGCTTCACAGCATTCATTGTTCAGCTGGTTGTAGTGGTCCATGAAATGACCATGCAGGAGCGACGGGATACTCACTTCGTATGCCGATGCCTCCCGCTGAATCTTTCCTAACAGTTCCTTGTATTGCTCACCCAACTGACGGAATACCTCCGTCTTGGAATATCTGGTGTCTGTCACCACAAACACGTTTCAGATGTTCCTTTCAAACTTTACATTGAAGAACATGAAACGGCTGAACAGCCCGTTCTCGGAATCCTGTATGAGGTTGCGTACCTGTCCGGGAGTCCCTGCCAGCACGACACTCAGCTTGGGGCAGTCCAGTTCAAGGAACTCCCTGTCCTTACGGCGGCACAGCGATACAGGCTCATGGTGGAACGCCTTGCGCAACGTATCGGAATAGTTCCCATAGTCGGATTTCAGTGTCTGGCTGAGCGTGTCACCTTCCGTCTCGAACATCAGCCCGGTACCGTTGTTGTCCGCCAACGTCTTGATGAACGCGCTGGCACTGCTGTTCGCAGGAATGATAAGGGCAAGCATGGGTATATCCTTTTCTTTGCTGCTGTCCGAGTCAGCCAACTGCTGTCTGGCTACGGCACGCAATTCGGCATTGATGGGCGCAACCAGCTCACGGCACAGGGTCAACGCTCCCTTGCCCATGCCTGCATCTGCGGAAACAAACAGATAAAGGTTGGGATAGACAATGCGCTCGTCATAGACACCGCTCACCTTGCCCAGCGTGGAAGAGAGTACAGTAATTGCCCCAATCAACAACATGTCCCTGTCCGACGGTGATATGGCACTCTTCATCACGCTGTCAAGAAAAGGAGGGAGACGGGAATATACTTTTTCCGGGAAAAGCGGCAGTTCCTCTTCCTCCAATATCCATTTGTCTGAAATGTCCGTTTTACTGTTTTGGCAATATGGATATTTGGTATTTTGGATATTTACAGCTTCTTTTTCCTCCGATATTTCCATATTACCATCTTGGCAATTTGGACTTTTGGATATTTCTACACCGTTTTGTTTATCCGAATGGTCTTTCAAATTACCATTTTGCCAAATTGCCATTTTACCATTCGGTATGGAAATGGGTATTCCGGCCTGTTTTGCCAGATGGAAGAAGGTGGATATGGTGATTCCTGAATTACTAGAACAGAGACATTTGTCATATTGGGATTCTGCCGCTTCCGGAGTGCATCCTGCATGCAGGGAACTTAGGCGCATGAAGTAGTCACGTCCGTTCTCTCCATAGCCATCCACCAATGCAAAGCCGAGCTTCACCCATTCCTCATAGGATGGTGCGATGTCTGCACCCTGCTGTTCGCACAAGGAAACGATGCGCTCCACATCATTGTCTCTATCGTTGCCACAATCACCAGAATATACCTTATTGCATATAGGCAAACGACTTTCATCCGGGCATTCTTCCCACTGCTGGGGTATAAAGGGCTTCTTTGGCATAGTCTTGGAATTTGGGGTGGATAAATACGTCCGGATCGTATGACAGGAAACAGGCTTTGGCAATATCGCTACCGGAAATATCAACAGGTGGAAGTCCAGTCGCTTTCAGACAGTTTGCCATGGACTTGAAGAAACGGGAGTGTTCCCAACCTTGCATGTCAACCTCAACAATCCATTTCACTCCGTTTCCTGAAGGTGAAGTGAACATCAGGATAGTATCGAAATACTCATGCTCCAGCAACTGCTGTTTTAGCGCAGGAACATCCTCCACATGGTCAAAGTCCACACAGATTAACCCTGAATGTTGGATGAGCAGTGATGAGGAGCGGGAATTGAACAGTCCAGAGAAAGTGCAGTAGTCAAAGTGCCGTGCTTTGAATTGTCTGGCTTCATCATGTGAGGTCATGGCACGTAATTGTTCCGTCCGCTCTTTGGCTATCGGTTCCGAGATGTAACAGTAGGCATCAAGGATGCTGAAGGCTACATGTGGAACCGTATTCTGAATCGGTGCACGGAAAAACGAGAAATTGTAACAGTTCTCCATGCTCACCTCCAGTCCGCTTTGTTTGGTTTACGTCTGTTGGAAGCAAGAATGGCTGCGTTCTGTTCCTCATCTGTAAGCGGTACTGGATTCTTTCGGTTACACTCCAACCATTTGTCAAGCTCATCCTGATAAAGTACATACCGCTTGCCGGGTTTGGTGGCCGGAATGGTACCGTTGCCCAATTTCATATAAAGGGTACGTAGCGGTATCTTCAGATACTCGGCAGCATCCTCCACTGACATGGGGTGGTGAGTGCTCTCCTTGCGTTGTTCCTTCTCCTTTTGCAGACAGATGAGCATCTGCCTCATGCCGATTACCTCATCCCGAAGTTCGGCCACGACCTGTGGGAGGTCGTTGAATGTAAGTTCGTTTGTCATACTTTTGAAAATTAAGTTGTGGCAAAGGAACTGAATGATATACCTGTGATACTGATTATTGATGATAATCGGTTGATAATCCTGAGATAACTGTACTATCAAGGAACAGGGCGTAAAAAGGAGGTAAAAAAGTATGGAATAAGGAAATAAAAGCAGGTGCTGTATTGCAACCAATAAACAACAGCAGGACACAATGACATATAACAAAAAGAGGGAAGCCCGTAAGAGCCTCCCAGCATTATAGTTGTAGGTATTAGAATAAGACGGTTATAGTTAAAAGTGGAAAATATAATTGTCTGTGTGAACAGGCCTGTCAAGTTTTATGTGCCCGTCATTAGGTGAATTGGTCAGACTTCTCTCCAATGATTTGGATTCTACATCTTTCAGTTCGTTGGGGAACAGAGATTTGATGAAATTGGCCTGTATCTTCCCGGAATATCCGTTTTCAAAGCCAAGCCTTGCGGCTATGTTCCAGATGAAATGCTTGAAAGAGACAGTCTTCAGTTTGTTCTTATAGTCATGAACCGTTTTTAACTTGACAGGTTTGGGCTTATAGTCCGGATTGTCGCACCATGCCCGAATCTCATTGCGGAGCAGATCGAGTTCAGTTTCCTCCATGAACGGTGCCATTGCCCTGCCGGCATAATCTATGATGGGACTGACAAGTTTTTGGTGTTCCTCCTGTTTTTTACGCTCAAACTCGGCACAGTGGGCTTTGTATTCTTCAGCAGTCATCGGTTGGATGGTGACAACAGGATATTTAACAGGCTCTTTAATGTTTTTTGTTTCCACCGATTCTGTGGCATTAGGTTTCGTTTTTGACAGCCAAATCCTCATCAAGTCAACAGGCAGGTACTGGAACAGTACCAGATACAACAGCCATAACAAGACATTGCAGCCAAAGAAGGAAATGGTGTTTACAAACGTGCTCCCTGCAAAGTCATTGCCGATTTTGCAGGACAGGATAAGTGACACGGCAAGGATAGCTGTGCCGGGAAGACCATAGAAAAGACAGGTCTCTTTGCTGATAATCGTACTCAAATTTCTCATGTGTTATATTTGTTTCATTGTTCGATATTACGTCTTGTTGACGGTTATTTACAGCAAAGTTACTATGGCAGTTTGGGTATATGCGGAAATAGTCGCAGATAAACGCAGCAATTTATGACAAATTAATATTGGAGTATGATTTCATACTCAGAATCATACTCCAATCATTGAAAATGTGTGCTTTAGACTCTAATAAGCTATTATTCCGATTTGCGTTTCAGCGTGATGCGGTTTGCCGCCTCCTTCTTCCTGCTGTCAACGCTGTCAAGATACTGCT
>CAZAGJ010000116.1:0-4185 GCA_964484605.1 uncultured Roseburia sp.
TGCCAGCAATGACACTCTATTTGTCATGCAGTTTTCAAGGTTCTAAGAATCATTTAAGATTCTTTTATATCTGAAATGCATTTCTGCAATTCATTCAAAAAATCTTTCTTTTTAGAATTGACTTTTAATAGTTAGTCTTTCCTGCTATCTCCTTGCTACAAATACATAGCAAATCAAATTTATTTTGTTTTTTGTCGACTATAATAAAATTAAATTGTATGATAATAATGTAAGGAGGATTGCCACATGTGTGAAGATAAACAGAAAATTATTTTTTCTAAAAATTTAAACTCCTATATAGATAAAAGTGGAAAAACTCAGTTAGAAATCGCCAACACTATCGGTGTATCACCGCAAACTTTTAATACGTGGTGTAAGGGCATTGCTATTCCACGAATGGGAAAAGTCCAAGCTCTCGCTGATTATTTTCATATTAATAAATCAGATTTGATTGAAGAACGTACAGCCGAGCCAAACACACCCAAAATAATGACTTTCTATGAACAGCTTAATGATTTGGGAAAGCACGAAGCTGAAAAGCGAGTTGAAGAGCTAACATATTTCCCACAGTATTCTGCGAATCAAGTCAACGCTGCACACGCTATCGCAGGCGCATCCAAAGAAGAACAACAGTATGACGAAGATATTATGAATGACGAAAATTTTTAATCAGGAGGATTTAATATGCCGGAATTAAGCAGATTTTACGGAATCATTATCAAAATGTAATTTAATGACATACAACAGCATCATAAACCGCATATTCACGCATTTTAT
This sequence comes from uncultured Roseburia sp., assembly GCA_964484605.1. Lineage (GTDB taxonomy): Bacteria > Bacillota > Clostridia > Lachnospirales > Lachnospiraceae > Roseburia. The sequence continues at coordinate 778 of CAZAGJ010000116.1, forward strand.
GGAGATTATGAAGCCGTGGTTGCTATCGATGGCGAATTACTGGCGGGTTCTATTCCATCCAAGCAGTTAAAAATTATCAATGGGTGGCTTGCCATCTATGAAGATGAAGTCTACGACGCATGGAATAAAAGCAGTTAAAGGTAATCATTTCGATAAAATAAATCCATTATAGGGGGTGCTTTTATGTTTGAAGTAAATGGTATTGTATATGCAAATGAGTTTACGGAATCCTTGAAAGTTACAGATGCACGAGTTACAGACAGACTAATGATGCTTCTCACATTTTCCACCGGAGAAAAACGCGTATTTGATGCAACCATACTAACCGGCTCTGCCTTTGAACCACTGGCAGATGAATCTGTGTTTGAGGACTTTAAAATCGTACATGGAGCTCTCACATGGATGGATGAGGAAATAGACTGTGCACCGGAATATATGTATAAACACAGTTATGCTTATGAAGAGATGTACGTTTAATTTATGGGAGGAACTTCTTTGACATACGATGAACTTTTAATAGAAGCGGATGCGAACAATTTAATAACCAAAGAAAAACCACTCCGTGCGAATAAGGGACGCATCAAGGGAAATCGAATTGCCATAAAGAAAGATTTAACGGAAACAGAAAAGAAATGTGTTCTCGCAGAGGAACTCGGACACCACTACACCGCTGTGGGCGACATCCTAGACCAGTCCTCCGCAGCTAACCGCAAGCAGGAACTACGTGGCAGACTTGTTGCTTACAATCGCTTAGTTGGACTGCGCGGAATCATAGACGCATACAACCACCACTGTCAAGGACTATATGAAGCGGCGGAGTATCTTGGAGTAACCGAAGAGTTTTTAAGTGACACTCTAACTTACTACAAGAATAAGTATGGTATGTGCGCAACAGTAGATAATTATGCTATCATTTTCGAGTCAAGCATTGCAGTGCTTGAATTGATATAAAACACTAAATATGTAAAAAGAGGAGAAACGCTATGAAAAAGAAAATTGTTATGTCACTATTAATCTGCACACTCGCTTTCTCTGGATGCGGAAGTTCCGATGTACCTACCGGCATTGATACTTTCAGTGAAAACACCGAATCATCCACAGAAGGAGACTTCTCTGACTTAGAAGCCATCGGTGATATTGAAGTCGATGAAAATCTGTTGACAGTTGAATTAACGATTCCTGCAGAATATGTTGGAGACACTACACAGGAAGAACTCGATGCTACTGCCGCCGAGGAAGGTTTTAAATCCATCACTCTAAATGAAGATGGTAGTGCCACTTATCTCATGTCCAAGAAACAACACCGAGAAATGATGGAAGAAATGGCGGCTAACATAAATGCCAGCTTATCCGAAATGGTAGGATCCGAGAACTATCCTAATATCACAGATATTACCGCCAATAGTGATTTTACAGAGTTTACAGTAACCACCACTTCAACCGAGTTAAGTTTAAGCGAATCTTTCTCCGTCATGGCATATTATATGTATGGCGGAATGTACAACATCTTCAACGGCACACCAGTAGAAAATGTGCATGTTGATTTTGTAAACGCAGGTTCCGGAGAAATTATGAATTCCGCCGATTCCTCTGATTTAGAAGATACAGAACAACCAGAAGAATAAAATAAACACCGCCCTGCACCCGCGGGGCGGACAACCTTGACAATATAATATACTTACCCAGGTAGCCGGGGGACGTGCTCTCATCCAATCCGAGCCTTACGGAGAGGATGATGCTTATGAGTACATACGAGGAATTTATGATTATCCTGACCACAGCGTCACTAATTGTAACCATTCTGAATATGAAAAATAAAAAGTAGCCGTCCTGTGCTCTGGTAAAGTTTAGGACGACTACTCTGTAGTTAAATAGATTTTCGCCGGGTCGGGTGAAGTGCACTCACCTTCCGACTGCCTTGTTAAGTATATTATAGGTCAACTGTTTATTTTTGTCAAATTTAAACCGCCCTGCACCCGCGGGGCGGACAAGCTAAAACTTAATATATTTACCAAGGGAACTGAAGGGGCGATATGTCAGCTGCCGGATATTTAAGAAGGGAGCTGATGCCAATGGTTACATATAGTGATTTATTCTCTTTTGTAATTATGCTTTGCGCTGTTATAACTCTTGTTTGCAACATCAAACGTAAAAAATAGCGCCCTCGGTCTGGTAAACTAAGGCGCTACTTTTGTAACAAATTATCTTTACCGGCGGCTAGGCTTCATCTAGCTTTCGGTTCTCTTGTTAAGTGTATTATATACATTTAGAATCATTTTGTAAAGCGACAAATAAAAAACCGCCCCACTCTCTCAAGCAGGACGGTACGCTCCCGAATGATACAGAAGCCCTGAACAAGCATATTGTATCATTCTCGGAGCAGCCACGCAAGCGGAACAATTGTTCTTCGCTGGCTGTTATTTTTATACACTTTTTTAAGGAGGATGATACGATGAAATTACCGAATGGCTACGGCTCTATCACTAAATTGTCCGGAAATCGAAGAAATCCGTGGATGGTGCGTGTCTGCGGAGAAGAAACCTACGACAATACCAAACACGACTATGTAAAACCACGCGTAGTGCTAGGCTACTACGCCACCAGAAAAGCTGCACTCACAGCACTGGCAGAGTATAACGAGAATCCTTTTAAGCCTGAAGATGCGAATGTCACTTTCGCCGAGATATATGAGAAGTACCGGAAATCTCCGGCTTACTTAAAGCTTAAGCAATCAGCTTTAGAGAGCAGGCGCACCGCTTATAAATACTGCGCGCCACTCTATGACGTAAAAATACGTGATGTCAATACGGATATGCTTCAACAGGTCATTGACTCCGTACAGCGCGGCAGTTCATCCAAGAAGAACGTGCTTACCGTCATGCGCATTATCATTGACTACGCTTACGATCACAATCTCATCAATAAGAAGTGTACAGACGGCGTTGTCATCGAATACAGTGACCCGGTCATTGACCGCATCCAATATACTGACAAAGAGATACAGACTCTCTGGTCCATGTCTGATAAGTGGGATGTCAAGATACTTCTCATCCTGCTCTACTCCGGTATGCGCGTGAATGAACTATTAAAAAACTACCGGACAAACGTGAACTTAGAAGAGCGATGGATATATGTGCCGGAAGAACTTGCCAAGAACAAAGAAAGCTGTCGCTATGTTCCGATTCACGACAAGATATTGGATTTGGTAGAATGGTTCGTCAATAACTCTGCTACATTTGAGCAGGAAAAGCTTATGATAAATCCTAACGGTTCTATTATCATGTATAACAACTTCGTATCGCGCAATTTGCCACGTATTAATAAATCTATGGATACTGAGCATAAGTTTCACGATACCCGGCACACCTTTGCTTCCAAGGGCACTTCTGCCGGCATTCCGGAATTGTA
>CAZAGJ010000117.1:0-4162 GCA_964484605.1 uncultured Roseburia sp.
TAATCAAAGACATTGTTGCGTTTATAATTTTGTTTTGAGTTTCATCAAACATAAAGCACTACCCTGCCTTGCAAGTGTTTGCTTGCATGATAATATATTTTTTGATGAGTGTCAAGTTAATCTTACATAAAGTGCCGGGAATAAAGTGCTGGGAATAAAACAGTTGAAGATATAATATGCTTAACAGAACCCAGCGCGCCTCTCGACGATGCGGATCATGTTGGGACATTTTGCTTTAGCGGAAGTATATTAGTAAATAATTTAAGAGGCTATCGCATTAGTGCAACAGCCTCTTTTGGCAATTCTACACTTTAGATGGTGCCTGTTATGGTGAGTATGCTCACGCCGGGCTCAACACCCCAGACGCCGGTGAGAGGATTCTGGGTGTAGGTGGCGGCAGGAACCGTAATCTGTCCCCGTGCGGATGCAAATTCACCGACTGTGTCAGAATAGGTGTAGTTGGTGTTTTCTGTCCAGACAGTACCGTTAAATGTGACAACAATATCCGTCAGAATCGGGTCAAAAGTATCGGTAATAGTCACACTGTCTGCTGCCGTAACAGCTACATTTCCTGTATTTTGGATGGTAAAGGTATAGGTCAGACGACCATTTTCTGTCACGGTGGTAGGAGAGAGTGTTTTGGTGATAGACAGAACAGCTTCTGATACAGGCGTTACCATTTCATTCACAGTAATGTCTGAGAAGCCGTTGCCGCTTAATACGGCAATATTGGTAATAGAATCTGTGACACCGAATGGTGCGTACTGATTCGTCTCAGCAATGTAGATAATGGTAGCGTTACCGCCCGCCGGCACGGAAATACCGCTGATGCTTAATCCGGAATCTGTGGAGACGGTGGGAGCAGCCTGCAATACACCATTTGTATAGTATCTGACAGAGCCCTCCACATAATTGAGCGGTACTAATGTGGATACGCCGAAAGTGTATGCTCCTAAGTTGTCACTAAGCGTTATTCCGCTGAATGCGGTTGTGCCGGAATTCACAATCTGAATGATATAGGTGATTTGGGAATCACGGGAATAGGTGTCAATTGCTGCCGTTTTTGTGGCAGATAATACTTCTATGATTTCGCCGCTTGCAATGTTGGACGTAATTACATTTCCATTGTAAGTCAGGGTAGCCTGATTTGTAAAAGTTGCCATAAGCATCCTCCTTTATTTTAATCGAGATATCCTCTCCGTATATAATATGCAAAATGTCGAAAAAGGGCACCGAGATATTTTTTGTTGATTGCAAAGACTGCATTATTATTCTGAATGTAAGCATGGATGGAAGGATTAATGAAAATCCGTTTCTTATTGACAATAGATAGGTAATGTATTATCCTAAATAAAGTAATATATTACCTATTGGAGAGAGTAATGGACTTAAAGGAAGTAATCAGAAGTGACAAAGTAAATTTTACAGGCATTGAATCCTCCTATTTTTTGTTAGGATTGTTAAGTGCTTTTGAAAACAGATTTCAGGCGATGGCAGACAGTGCTATGAAAGAAATTAGCTGGAAGCAGTTTTTTGCAATTATATGCATCAACTTGTGTAAAACTCCGCCTACAATTAAGGAGTTGGCGGAAATCATGGGAAGTTCCCACCAAAATGTAAAACAGATTTTATTAAAACTAGAGAAGAAGGGGTTTGTACAGATTTATGTAGACGAGCAGGACAAGCGAAAACAGCGGATTGAGCTTACTCCGTATTGTCACGAGTTTTGTGAGAAAAGCGATGAGATGAGCGGGGAACTTTTAAAGAGAATGTTTGAGGGAGTGTCTGAGGAGCAGCTACAGACTGCGATACAGACCATTGTCCAGATTGAGGATAATTTGAAATTGATTTAATGGAGAATACAGTATGAAGACTTTGATAATGTACAAAAGTAAAACAGGATTTACAGAATGGTATGCAAAGTTCATTGCGAAAGAAGTAGATGGTACTTTGATGGATATGAAAGATGTTACAGCGGAAAAAATGTCCGGATATGATGTGGTTGTTTATGGCGGTGGGCTATACGCCGGAATGATAAATGGATATAAACAGGCGAAAGACATGTTTGAAAAGAGTTCGGCGAAAAGCTTCATACTATTTGCGACAGGTGGGACGCCTAATGCAGCTGCAAAGGAGGTTGAGGAGATCTGGAAGAATAATCTGGCAGCAGAAGAATTGCAATCAATCCCTCATTTTTATATGCAGGGTGGAATCTGTTATGAAAAAATGTCTTTTTCGAACAGGACAATTATGAAAACGATGTCTAAAATATTGAATAAAAAGAAGAATAAGGATAGCATAGAAGAAGGCTTTGCACAGGCGATAAACCAATCCTATGATATTACATCCGAGGAATATGCTAAACCACTTATCAGGTGCGTATTAGAAGGAGAAGGGCATCGGTAGCCACTATGACAGAAGCGATAAACATAACATCCGGATTACGTTTGAAAACAGATTGAGGCACATATGAAGTATAACATTAGAGAAATCCAAGAAAAAGACAATAAAAACGTGGAATATGTGATTAGAACCTGCCTGATAGAATTTGGCGCAAACCATGAGGGAACAGCATGGTCAGACCCTGACCTTTGCAGGTTTTCGGAAATATATCATACGGATGGAAATAAATACTGGGTAGCAGAAAATTGCGAGGGAAGGATAATCGGTGGAGCCGGAATAGGAAAGCTGGACGGCGTAGAGGATGTCTGTGAATTGCAGAAAATGTACTGTTTACCTGAGGTACGCGGGACAGGTGTATCGCATAGGCTGATGGATACTGCGTTGGAGTATGCAGCCAAGCATTATAGCAGGTGCTACCTTGAAACCTTGGATAATATGGTGGCAGCTCAAAAGTTTTATGAAAAATACGGATTTACAAGAGTAGACGAGCCGATTGTGCAAACAGCGCATTTTGCCTGTGATGTCAGATACATAAAACATTTGAGATAACTTTCACATTTTATGATTGCAGAACTGTAATTTGCAATGCTTCATATGCTGGTAAGTGCGGGTGTGAAGTGATACAATCTAAAATAAGAAATCCAAATTCTTGGAGGTGTGCGATGAAGAAGTATTTTATACCGATAATTATGCTGGCAATATTTGAAACGGTTGCGATTACACTCTGGCTGACAAAAGATAATTTATTTTATCTGCTTAATTTCAGTTATATCGGATGCTCTATTGCATTGGGGCTTACACTCTACATCAAAGAATATAAGAATGCACGTCGTGTAACACAGCTGTTGGTAGGCTTATATATGCTGTTATACTTAGGTGTGTGCTGTAATGAAAACATGCAGATAGAGGGATTTTGGTATTATCTGTTTACAGGTGTTTTTGAAGCGGCTACGATTCATTACGCAGTTGCCAAAATATTCGGGCCACTGATTTTTGGAAGAGGCTGGTGCGGATATGCCTGTTGGACTGCTATGGTATTAGACTTTCTTCCATACAAAGTACCTGAACAGCCAAGAAAGAAAATAGGATGGATTCGATATATTGTTTTTGCTGCGTCATTGGTATTTGTTGCCGCGCTGTTCTTAGTGCATGTAGGCAACGTTGAAAGAATCATGTTCTGGGCATTTATCATCGGTAATATTGTGTACTATGCAGTGGGTATTGCACTGGCATTTGCATTTAAGGATAATCGTGCTTTTTGCAAATACATATGCCCTATCACAGTATTTATGAAACCAATGAGCTATTTTTCGCTAATAAGAGTAAAATGTGATACAAGCAAATGCGTATCCTGTGGAAAATGTAAAAAGGTCTGTCCGATGGATGTAGACATAACAGACAATTCAAGAAAACGTCAAAATGGAACGGATTGTATTTTGTGCTTTGAATGTACAAAAGCATGCCCTAAAAATGCATTATAAGTTCATTATGTATCACAGGAAGGTTATATCTGTAATGAAGTCAATATTACTATTGGAAGATGAAGAGAACTTAAACAGAGGAATTACGATTACACTGCAAAAAGAAGGATATCAAGTGTACTCCGCTTATTCGATAGAACAGGCGGAGGCCGTCTGGCGTGCAGAAACATTAGATATGATAATTAGCGATATTACGCTTCCGGACGGAAGCGGATTAGAGTTTGGAAGACAAGTCAGAGCACAAAGTGATGTATGTTTCATTTATTTAACTGCAATGG
>CAZAGJ010000118.1:0-4035 GCA_964484605.1 uncultured Roseburia sp.
GAGCACCTTCCGCGAAGAATTGAGAAAAGACCCGGTGCCGACTCAGTTGGTAGACTTTGTGATGTCTACCAACTGAGTCGGCACCGGGTCTTTTCTCAATTCTTCGCGGAAGGTGCTCATCAGCTCTGCCTCCGCTTCCTTTGAGGCGAGATTCATAAAGTCAACCACCACAATTCCTGAAATATTGCGCAGGCGAAGCTGTCTTGCCGTCTCCACGGCAGCTTCTTTATTTACTTTAAGGAAATTCTCCTGCACATCCTTTTTCGCAACGTTTTTGCCAGTGTTCACATCAATTACTGTTAAGGCTTCCGTTGGCTGGATAACCAGATATGCTCCCGATTTGAGCCACACGCGCTCTTTTAAGGCATCTTCCAGACTTGTGGAAATGCTATAAAGCGCAGGCAGTGAAAATGCCGCATCCTCATAGTAGCGAAGTTTCACACCTGCTTCCGTCAGAATCTCATTTACCGGTACAGACACGCTTCCGCCTGTCATAAGCTTTTCTGGCGGAATATGATATTTCGCGCAGATTTCTTCAAAAATCTGTCTGTCATCCGTGACAACCTCTTCTAATGTATCTTGACGCAAATCACTCAAGTGCTTCAAATATGTCGGTTCATCCTTATATAATAGACTGTAACAGGTTTTAAATCGCGCTGTTTCCACAAGCTTTTCATAGGTTTGCTTTAGGTCAGCTATTTCATCCAGCACCACCTCATCCGAAACCTCTGCCGCATTCGTGCGCACGATGAAACCGCAATTATTGGATTCCTGCTCTGTCAGTAATTCCTGATAATGCTTACGGATATCCTTTGACAATTTATTTGATACGCTAAGCCTGTGATTGCCGCTGGTAAGCACGGCGTATTTTCCGGTTAAGGTTAGGTTCGTTGTAACAGCAGGTTCTTTCGTCTTAAGTGCTTCACGTGATACCTGAACCAAAAGCTCCTCACCCGCCACCAATGTTTTTTTCTCCGATAATTTTTTCGTAAATATCGGATGTTTCAAATCCTCTAACGGCAGATAACAATTCTGCTCAGGCGAAATCTTAACAAAGGCAGCATTTAAGTTCTTCACAACATTTTCCACCCTGCCAACATATATATTTCCAAGTATGGCAGTTTGCTCGTCTGTCAGACGTTCCGGAAATGCCTCAATCATTTTCCTGTTACTATCATAAAGGGCAGAAATTCGATATTCCTGCCCTTTTATATGTCCTTTTGTAATTACATAGCGATTCATAAACCATTCCTCATCTCCAAGCGCTTCAAAACACGCTTTGTCATGATGTTTTCTAAATCTTTATATGATTTTACAGCCAAGTTCACCCAGAGACACATATCCCCTGCCGTCAGCGGCAGCAGCATAGACATCTCTTCTGTGAATCTGAATTGCATTTGCATCATAGTTAAGTCCCATCGCTTCAAACAAAGATTCTACAACAAGCTCAGGCTTTAAGTTATCCGAACTTCCGGTAGAAACCATCAGATAAAAGCTTGGAACGCTGCTCCCATCTTCACGTACCTTAGGTTCTACTTTAAAATCATAAACCAGTTGCTTTAAGTCCATGACCTTTTCACTCTTTTTTGTTTTCTTGGTAATCAAAACCTCTGATGGCTTTGTGAAAAAGTTTTCAATACCTTCGGCAAACTCTTCCACTGTTTTAAAGACATCATATCCATCTTTCAAATACAGGTCATAATCCGCAGCAGCAACGATAGACATCGCTGTTTTTGCATTATCTGCAAGCTGTACATAATCTAAAATCTCAATCCCTTCCACCATGGCAGCATTTAATGCCCGAAGTGAATCCTCGGTAGATAAGGTAGAATTTACTTCAATATCTAAGTATTCCCCATCACTGGTGATGCCGACACCAAGCGGTGCTGCAAAAGACATAATCTGATGCGGTGAAAATCCTTCCGAATAGCAGATATCAATCTCTGCCCGACGCATGGCTTTCTGGAAATAACGCATGATATCCAAGTGTCCGATGAACTTCATCACGCCATATTTACGAAATTTAATTCTTATCTTCATAGCAGACACCTCCTCCAAACTTTTTCACACCACAGCCGGAGCAACGCATACGGCAGTTTGGTGTCACAGTTTCATTCATGGCATTCTGCCATTCACGCTTTAAAAATTCCTTCGACACACCGGTATCAATGAAATCCCACGGGAACAGCTCATCTAAGGAGCGCTCACGCATGGTATAGAAATCCGGGTCAATGCCGCAGGATGCAAATGCATCCAGCCAGCGCTTATAGTCAAAATACTCTGACCATGCATCGAAAATACCGCCATTTTTATATACTTCTAAAATTGCCTTTGCGATACGTCTGTCACCGCGGGCTAAAATGCCCTCCAGCACCGTCACATCTGCCTCATGCCAGTTGTATTTGATACTCTTGCGGTTTAACTGCTCCTTTACGGTATCATTTACAATCTTGGCTCTTCCGATGTAATCTTCCGGCGTATACATACGTGCCCACTGGAATGGCGTAAACGGCTTTGGTACAAAAAACGAGGTACTTATCGTAATCTGGCATCTGCCGTTTCGTTTTTCCTTAGGAACCACCTCGTAATAGCGCACAGCAGTCTCATTGGCAAGCTCCGCGATTGCACGCATATCTGCCTCTGTCTCCGTTGGGAGTCCGAGCATAAAATAAAATTTCACTTTGTTCCAACCACCCTCAAACGCTTCCTGCGCACCATTTAGGATAACTTCCTCCGTCAATCCCTTGTTGATGACATCACGGAGTCTCTGAGAGCCTGCTTCCGGTGCAAAGGTCAGACTGCTCTTTTTGACATCCTGCACTTTGCTCATGACATCAAGTGAAAATGCATCAATACGCAAAGACGGCAAGGAAATGTTTACATGCTTTTTGTTGCATTCTTCAATCAGGAAATTAATCAGATTTTCTAACTGTGTATAGTCAGAAGAACTTAAGGAACTAAGCGAAATCTCCTCATATCCGGTAGATTTTAGCATCGTTACGGCAAGTTCTTTTAAGCGTTCTACATCTTTTTCACGAACCGGACGGTATACCATGCCTGCCTGACAGAAACGACAGCCTCGAATACAGCCTCTCTGAATCTCAAGCACAACTCTGTCCTGTGTTGCCTTGATAAACGGTACAACCGGTTTCTCAGGATATGTCACATCCGAAAAATCCATCACAAGCTGCTTGGTAATTACAGACGGAATATCATCTGCAATCGGTGTAAAACTTGCAAGGGTTCCATCTTCATTGTAAGCAGCTTCATAAAGCGAAGGCACATAGATACCCGGTATTTTCGCAGCCTCATGCAAAAACTCGGCACGGGATTTTCCGGCTGCTTTCATCTCTTTATAAAGGTCAAGAAGTGCATCATACTGCAGTTCTCCCTCTCCCATATAAAACATATCAAAAAAGTCTGCAATCGGCTCAGGATTGTAGGTACATGGACCACCTCCGATGACAATCGGACAATCCTCGCCACGCTCTGACGCAAGCAGAGGAATCTGGCTTAAATCCAAAATCTGCAAAATATTGGTGTAGCACATCTCGTACTGAATCGTCACACCAAGAAAATCCATATCTTTAATCGGTTCCTGTGATTCCAAACCAAACAGAGGAATCTTTTCTTCCTTCATAATCTGATGCAAATCCGGCCACGGAGAATAGACGCGTTCACACCATACATCCTCTCTTCGGTTAAACATATCATATAAAATCTGAATGCCCAGATGGGACATTCCAATCTCATAAACATCCGGGAAGCACATCGCAAATCGAATTGCAACCTCAGTTTTGTCCTTTTTGACGCTGTTCAATTCATTTCCGATATAGCGCGCCGGCTTATCAATTTTCATTAAAATCTCATCTGATAACGCTAATTTCGTCATGTTCTTTACCTTTCTTCTAATAGTTCCTGCAAAATTGTATCATACCGATTCCGGCACAACATGTCAATCACTTTCAAAAAGCTTTTGCAGCACATCGCAAATCGAATTGCAACCTCAGTTTTGTCCTTTTTGACGCTGTTCAA
>CAZAGJ010000119.1:0-3956 GCA_964484605.1 uncultured Roseburia sp.
CCGGTTGGTCTATACCCTCAACAGGACCAGGAGTAAAGTAGATGTCCCCATACTTGTTATCATAGAAAGCTCTTACTCCATTGAGTACTCCTCCTCTATAATATATTGGGTTCCATACCTTATCAGTATGGTTTTGTCTAACCCACCAATCCATACCTCTATCTCCACTCAGGTTAGCAAGCTGACCATTGAAAATATATAAACTGTCTGTATTAGAGTCTAAGAAATATATACCAGTAGTAGTAGTAGTAGTAGCCCATTTATTGCTACAACCTATATTACCACTGAATAACCTACTTCCATCTACCTTATAACCATTAGAGACTTCAATAGGAACTCCATCAGTTGTAGGTATCTGAACTCTACTGTTGAACAGTATCTGGCTCAAAGCTTTCTCTTGGAAGCATAGAAGATATTCATTCCATGTTCTTAGGGCAGTTACCTTGCCTTTCTCACCATCCATGTCAAGAGTATTGGCTAAGGTGATATTGGTCCAAGTATCAACCTCTTCTCCCGCATGTTTTTCTTTTGACCAAGTTATCTGGTTAGCAAAGGTATGTTGCTTGTAGTAATTCTCATCGAGGATTCTGTAGTTGAAGAAGTTATCCTTCTGTGAATATACTTCATTAAACAGATTGAAGTTCTGAGGAGTCATATTAAGGTTAGATAACTGACCCCTGTTCCTATCATACCTTCCATCTATGTTAACTCTTGTTTCACACATAAAGGAACCTATTTCAACTACTTGGTTTTCATCCTCCTGTGTGAATGGATAGGTCTTCAGACAATCATACCTGGAGTACCAAGTATCCCCATATTTGTACTGGACAGTAACTTCTCCTTCATCTCCTGTATCATTAAGACTTACAGGCTCACTCGCAGGTAACCATAAATTATTTCTGAGAGCCTCATCTGAGGTTCCTCCAAATCTATTAGCAACATTGTCTCTTACTATTTCTCCTAATAGTAAGTAGGGGGCAATTCCTTCATCTCTCTCATCCAGATTCTCTTGCTTTAGTATAAAGGATGAAGATGCTGATGCTCTAGAAGCAACCTCCTCAGTCTCTGCTCTAGATGGGGTATATGGAACAAGTTCGCATTTTCCACCACCTGTTGAAGTTACTTTGAAATATTTTGTAGGCCCACTGTATGTTATAGTTGATGGAGGTGTAGGCTCAAATAGTGAAGGTACTGAGTCAAATATAGCGTTGTCTCCGCCTTCAAATCTTAGGATTTGTCCATTCATATCATTAGTTACATCTGACCAACACGCAATCACATGACTTCCATCTGTCCACACTGGTTCTGGTAATTCTCCATATAATAGTCTTTGAGTGTCTGTAAGATAGCAATACGACCCAACATTCTTTCTTGGGTGTACACTAGATGTTCTCTTATCCTTCATAACCCAGTAAAGTTTCCCACTTGCTATAACATCACTAGACTCTGAACCTCCTCCAGTATCAGACCAGACAGGTGGAGTGTAATTTTCTCCATTTAAGGTAGATACAGTTCCTAGCCTAGGTAATAATTGTATCTTTCCACTTTCTGATTTTAGAGAAAAAACTAAGTGCGGGGAGGACTTATACTTTATTCTTACAGGTTCTGTGCTAGTCTTAAAGTTGATATCACCTGATATAGCAGTAGGTGTAGCTGAGAATCCAGGTCCATAAAATAGAGGATACTCAGTATTTGCTGTCATCATGGAGTCCACATTACCATAGTATGGAACTTCCTTGTCAAGATAAGCAACTTTGGGCTTTAACACAGATACCTCATTGCTGTTGAATAGCACAGGTGTAGTAATATCATAATCACGCTGGTCTACTAATGCTTCACTTCTGCTGAAGAATTTAAGGTTAGAAATTTTCTTTTTACTAAGAACTGCACTTCTTGTTCCTTTACCAGTGCCTTCAGATGGCCTATTAACATCATTATTGATGGACCCACTCCTATGCCAAGGATACACCATGAAATTCCGTCCCCCAGCCTCACTACTTAAATCAGCATTGTAGTCAGTTTTAACAAGGGCATCCTTATAGAATAAACCAGAAACAAGACCGCCAGTAGACCCTTTAGAACTATCTGTAGTATATCCTATATACAGATGTTCAAACCCATTACACTTTGCAGAAATAGTAGGGGTGGATGTCTGTATATCAATGTCGCCTATTACAGCTCCTAAGTATACTGCACCTACTATGTTCAGGTGTACTCCTTCATATATTCCTTCATTAGCTGAAAGAGATGAGTCAAACTCAATATCAGGAGAATGAAAAGTAACTAAGTTTTCATCTACGAAGAAGCTACTAGAATACTTCTCTGGGTCTGACATACCAGAGAAGTTTGTAACACCTGATGGCATAGTCATGCACTGAACCTCAGCTCCTCTATCCCCCCCATAGAACATGGGTCTGTTGTGTTGAAACTGAATGTCAGCTCCAGAGTAAACTTGCTCACTAGAGTTATTATCTATAAGGGCTGTATCAATTGCTGGCCTAAAGAACCATGATGATTGAGCATATGGAGAATTGGTAACTCTAGCACCTGTACTAAATACAGTAGGGCATAGTATCCCTTGACATAGAATTGTTAATCAGCTAGGGATGGTAGGACTACACAAGTTCTGACTCTGGCATACCCCTTGCTCTTTAGGTAGTTTACTAAAGTGCTGTGTAAGGAAACTTCCCCTGAAGTGGTTATTATAAACTTTGGGGTTCTCTGCGGAAATGAATGTGTCAGTACCTTATCTTCTAAGAAAATGGGGTCAGTCCAATTTCCGTCCGACTTTTGTAGCTGAATACCACATCTATAAGTTTCCCCCATTTTAAAAGCCCCAATACTCTTTAGATTACTTTCTTGGAAATAGTATGAGGACCCTACGGAGTTTACTGCTCTATCACTAATGGGTACATTAGTTGACCATGCCTCTGGGTCTACATACTCTTTCACTGTAGTTACTACCTCTTTCCAGTTATCATCTTCCAGTATAGATATATCTCCTAAAAATAAAGTTCCGTCTTTGTGAGTGATAGCCCCAGCCACTATACTTTTCCCACCTACATATAGGAGTTGTGTGGGGTCTACCGTGTCACCTGAAGTCCCACTATCTATTATTAGAGCAGTGTCTTCAGTTATAGGTATATCAGTCACCCTAGTAACTGTGGGAACTTCGTCTATAGAAGTTCTGTGTATAGAATAAACCCTTAGGTAATCAAACCTTCTGTCAAGGTCTGTTATCCTTATAGTGAAAATATTAGCTACTTTTTCTTCTGGGCTGGCCCCTCTCTCTGAGGGGGATATATATTGCAGAGGAGTGGTATAAAATATATTACTCTCTTGACCATATTGGTTGTAATAAGAAAATGCATATTGTATAACCCCAGGAGCAAAACTTCCTTCTCCATATGATTTCCTAACTTCTACTTTTTCTTGTAGCTTTAGAGTACTGACGAAATTAAAGGATTCCTTTTGGTAAAATCCTTGAGGATAATTATCATATAGATACTGGTTTATATTAGTGTTATTGCTATAATCTGGTCCTGACAAATCAACCCTATCAATCAGTAATTCCTGGTTTGTACCTTCCACATCTATACTCTCAGGCAGCCTGAGCTCTGGCTTAGCTATATTTATCATTCTAGGTTGATTGATGCCATCTACCCAGTACACCTTTTGAATATAGTTAGTTTCATGCACTCCTAAAGCCTCAATTGGATGGTCAGGATTCCAAGCTCCTTCCCATGCATCCTTCTCGTGGAATAGGATTATAGTCTTATACCCTGTATCTGTTTTCTCAACTCTATAGATATAGTTATCAGAGCTATCATCATTAGCAGTGAACACAACAAGGTACTTTCCAAGAACACAATGACCTACATAGTATCCTTGGAACTCAACAAGAGAATCACTAGTACCCTTCTCATTAGTAAGTGAGAGTAGGGTATTGTCCTCTC
>CAZAGJ010000120.1:0-3909 GCA_964484605.1 uncultured Roseburia sp.
GGTTTCTCGTCCTTGCGGGTCTCTGCGGCGCATGGGTCGTCTCCGCATCGGACGGCACGTGGACGTCGGAACATGGCGGAGTCTGGTCGGACGCAGCCAATTGGACGGATGGTGTTAAACCCGATGCCGGGGCGGCGACTTGGAACGCCCTGACGCCGGCCGGTTCGTCGCAGGAGATTCTTTTGGATGAATCGGTGTCTCTCACGGCGTTGACGAACGAGACGGGGTGTTCGGTTTTCTTCAATTCAGAACCGATTCTCGGGACAACCCAGCGCTACGGCGTCGTCGGGCCGTCGTCGGGAACGTTCAAGGTGAAGAATGGGGCCTACTCGCCCCTGCGGTTCGCGCCCGAAATTTCTGGCTCGTGTGGATTTGAGTTCACAGGGAAGAGTATGTTTGCGTTCGAGGGACCGCAAACGTTTACAGGCGGGATTTTCCTTTTGCAGAACGGCGGCGGCGTCTGTGCGTTCGACGCGCGGTACGCGGCATCGACCTCCGCCCCGTTGGACGATGGATTGCTGGCGGCTCGCACTCTGACGTTTGACAACGGATCGGTCTTTCGTCTGTATGGCCGTCATCTTCGGGAGGGCATCGATCTTCTCTGCCGCCTGACGCCTCAGTCGCCGGATCTCGTTCTGTTGCCGACGAATTTCACAGCCCGCGCGAAGGTGAGTGGCGGACAGTTGGCATCGGGCGCCGGCCTAGCGGACGGCAGTTTCATCCGCCATGTACGATATGGCGTGCCTGAGACGGAATTGGTGATTTCCCTTGACCGTCCGGTTACCGTGGAGGCTGTCACGACGCAATACGTGTCGTTCGCGGCTGGCGCATGGACGGTGAAGACGGCGTTTGATTCCGTAATCGTTGAAAAGCCATCGAGTCATGGGACGCTCATGCCGTGTCCTGTACGTTCCGGCGACGCAATCATTGAAGTTCGGCGTCTGGCCGGGGGTGGTACGTTGACCGTGGATTCGTCGGTCGAACTCAACGGAACGAACGGCACGTGCGTGTTGGGCGATGCGACGGCTTTCACGGGGCGGTTGCGGGCGAAACACACCGCGAACGTCCTGTTCGACGATCTGCCGCAAGTCGGTGAAGTCCCGCCTGTGGCAAACCCCGCCGTGTGGATGGATGCTTCGGCGGCGGATTCCGTCACGGTGTCGGATGGCCGTCGGGTGTCCGTTTGGCGTGATGTGCGCGGCACGGGCGTCGTGGCAACGCCGTGGAAGGACGCGACGCCGCCGGAACTCGTCGAAGCGGGCCTCAACGGCCGCCGCGTCATCGATTTCGGCGACCTTGGATCGCACAAGGCGCTCGTTTGGGATCGCGAAGTGTCGGGCGT
Organism: uncultured Roseburia sp.; assembly: GCA_964484605.1. Lineage (GTDB taxonomy): Bacteria > Bacillota > Clostridia > Lachnospirales > Lachnospiraceae > Roseburia. Next base: position 1,343 of record CAZAGJ010000120.1, read on the forward strand.
TCGCGCCGTGTTTGCGGTTCTCGGTTCGCAGAAGTCTGGCGGAACGTTCATGGGATCGAAACCGGGGTGTACGGAAAGCTACCGGCGTGGGTTCGACGCCCTGTGCGGTATCGCTAACACGAAGCCGGAGTACGTCATTCGTAAGGAAAATGGCATTATCGGCGAGTATGCAAATGGCGGACGTGTTGCTATCAACGGAACGTACGTGGATGGCCCGGGCGGTATGACGGGTGGCTGGGATGTCTACACGTGTTCGCTGCCGCAGTCCGCCAAGCAGATTTCCGCGTTTGCATTGGACGGCGAGAACGATTCTTCCGGTGATCGGTTTTCGGGCGGGCAGATGCTGGCCGAAGTACTGGTCTACACGAACGCGCTTACGCTGGCTCAGTGCCAGGCCGTCGAAGCCTACTTGATGAAAAAATGGTTCAACCGCGATGGTGTCGGCTACGGGACGTCGCGTATCCGCAACGTCGATCTCATCCGCGACGTCGATCTCGTCGATTCGGACGGCGCACCCGTTTTGGGACATGCGGACGAACAGGGGACGGTCGCGGTCGGGACGCTCACCGGCGAGAAGTCGTTTGCCGTCAAGGCGGGGACGACGTTGAAGGTGGGGCGGATTGGGGGTGGCATGGGCGTGGCGCTCGGGGCGGCATCTACGCTTGATTTGTCGGACATCCGTCCGCCGTCCGCGACACCAGTTCTAGATGGCGCGGTGCTGTGGATTGACGCGGCGAACACGGATGGGGTTGTGGCGGATGCAAACGGCAACGTCAAGGAAGTTCGTAATCTCGTCCCGAACGCGCCGACGCCTTCGCTTTGGCCGAGTCCTGTGCCGCCGGTGTGGACGACGAACGAATCGGGGGCGGCGATTTTCGAGTTTGGGGCACGTGACAACGGATGCTGTCTGCAGGCGTTTACGAATTTCATGGCGGCGTCCGTGTTCCTCGTCTGGGAACAGCACGCGAACGGTTGCCAACCGCTCGGCGGATTGCGTTCCGGGTATGTGAACGCGGCGCATCCCAGTTCGGTGGCCGCTGGTTATCGTGGGGGTGGTGATTACATGGACTTCTTCCGGAACGGCTGGGGCGGATTCGTCACGATCCGAAGCGGCCCTGCGGCACGGTCTGGACGTTGGTTTTTCGACGGCGAAGAATTGGCCGAGGCCATTCAGACGGCGCATCCCAACGATGTCCCGATGTTGGTGTCTGGCGTGATGCCGACGTGGGGCGGCCGCGTCAGCGCCATTGGCGCATACGGGTACGATGGCACGACGTCGGAGGATTCCGTGAAGTATACGGGCGGATTTAGGTTGTCCGAAATGTTGATCTACGACCGTCCGCTGTCGGACGGGGAACGGCGCGACGTGGAGGCGTATTTGACACGCAAATGGTTCCCGCAACGTGCGCCCATGGGGTATGCGGCGGACGATGGGACGTTCCGCTGTGGCCAGATGACGCTGGATGGCGACGCGACGATCCATGCGCCCACGGGTGTTGTCTTGATGGCTGATGCGTTGACAGGACGGGGAACGTTGTCTCTGACGGGTGGCGCGGTGCTTGTGGCGGCGGAACAGGGACAGGACGTGTCGATTGCGGGCGGAGTCTGCGGGGTCGATGTCGCGCCAGAGACACTGGCCGTCGCGGCTCATCCATTGCTCCACATCGATGCGTCGGATGCGTCCACGGTTACGCGCTACGCTGCGGATAACAGGCTGATGACGCATATTCAAGACCAGTCTGCGGCGGGTCGCGATTTGATTTCCTGCATGGGCGAGGAGGCTTGGATTCCGTACTATCAGGAGGGGCTTGTGAATGGGCTGAATGTGGTCGATTTCGGGGCGCGTGTCACGTGGGATGGCCGATGGGCAGGGGTGCGGTCGCTGTCGTTGCGCGAACGGCTGACGGGCATCCGCACGGTCTTTTGGATGTGGCGTGACCATCCCACGCGCGGAGGTGGTTGGCTGCTGGGTGATGACCGTAGCGGGGGGGCGGCCGTGCGATTTCATGCGCGGCGGGTTCGGTCTGTTGGACGGGAACTCGCCGTACTTCGACGCCGACGAGGCGTCCAAAAACGTTCTGGATGGTTCGCTTCGGCGCAATGGGCGGAACATCTCGCCCGTTGATGTGCCGACAGGGGATTGGGAAGTGCTCTCGCTTGTCACGGCGGGCGCTTGCGCGGCCGACCGGATTGCGGCGGACGGAGCCTACACGACGGATGACGTGTATGATCAAAGTCTGACGAACCTCAGTCACTGGGCGGGGTTGCAGTTGGGCGAATTGATTATCTATGATCGTGTGCTAACGGAGTCTGAACGCCTCGCGACCGAGCGGCACTTGATGGGCAAGTGGTTGGGGCGGCCGTTTGGTATGCAGAATTCGACGGCGACGATTCCTGGAGATACAGAAGTCACGCCAAGTGTGACGGGCGGGAATTGCTACGCATACGGGCTGTCCGACAGCGGGACGATTACGTTGAAAGGCGTCAATCTGACGGTCGTTGCCGATACCGCCGACGGTACGACAATCGTCCATCTCACGGAAGGTTCGCGTCTGACGTTGCTGGGT
>CAZAGJ010000121.1:0-3892 GCA_964484605.1 uncultured Roseburia sp.
CCGGAGAATACGTCAAGTTGCAAGATGCGTATCTTGCTGAAAAAGGCGATTCGTTAGGCTCTTGGCAAAAAATCGGCTATAATATGTTCAACAATTCCAATTTCGATTATTATGAAGACGGAACAAAAGTCGGAGACAAGGGCTACGTTGCGGACAACGCTAGTGCTACTCTCGAAACGGGAAAAGCAACAGCATGGGGCGCTGCGAACAAGGCCACTCTAAACGATTGCCCGATTCCTCAATCGGGGACATCTTGGACAATCGCAGTTTCAAAAAATGCCGACATTGGAGGTTCTGCCGTATATGAAGCGACAACGGTCGACCCCAACTGCGAAAGTTTGACTCCGAGTTTCACAAAGCTGACAACGAAAAAACAAGCGTCTAATTAAAATTACTTTTCATACGACGAAATCCCCGCTTAGGTGGGGATTTTTTCGCTATGTATGTTGTTGGGGCGAAATTGTTTTTAGCGCTTTGAACGTTCAAAGATTGAGGAAGTGTTTTTTTGATATTCCCGTTCCAACTTTTCATAAACATAATCTGCGCTTTGCGACAAAAGACCGCAACGGCCATCCTCCAAACACTTGAAAATTTTAGAAGAATAGACTGCGGAAAAAGCAGAGTCAAGGGGCAAGTCAAAATCTTGCGAAAGATGCGCTGTGCACTTTTCTACAATTCTTGACAGCAAAAAATCGGACTGGGCTTGTGTCATAGAATCCTTTTCAAAAATTGGATGGATTTTTCGCTGGAAAAACAATATTGATTGTTCAAGTGTTTGTATCGCAGTTCCTTTGCCAAATCGTCCAACGTCCGCAAGCCATCCTCATACAAGTTGAGCAAGTAAGCCACGCCGTCATCTGCGACAGGTCCACAAACAATGTCATAATCATGTGAAAATTGAAGCCGCCGATTTCGGTTTTTGAAAATGAACTCAGCCCATTCCGCCGATGGTTCTTCAAAATGGAGAATACGAAGAGTTTCTCCCGTTAGCAAATCTTGGTCGAACTCGTATTTCTGAACAAACGGGGATCCTCCGTCCAGCCGGACTTTTCGCCGAGCCATGTCAAGCGCCTGCGAATGAATGTCTGTCAGATAAAAGCCTTTTCCGAAATCCTTGAATCGAAGTGAATAAGAAAAATCTATCTTGTCGAAATCCTTGTTCGTTCCGTGATAAAGAATCATGCAATGTTCCCTCCGTTTTTCTTGCAAATTTTGACGAGATCGTCTAAAGTCTCATCCAAAGAAAGCAGATGCTCCGCTTGGTAATACTCGTCCAAAAAACGAAGGCCCTTGAAATCAGCTAAATAAAGAGCCGCAGACTCTAACGAAAGTCCGAAACGCCGCGCAAACATCCTGATGCAGGTGTTCATATAAGGAATTTTATAAGATTCTTCCATCTTTATGGAATATACTATTTTTCCCTGCATCCTACGTCAGTTGCAAGAGGCGTATGTTCTTGAAAAGAATCAATACAGCACTTGGAATGACATCGGTTATAAGGGACCGGGGGCTTTTACCGCTGCAGCAACGGGAGCTAACGCCAAAAGCGAGTCGACTAATTTTTATTATCAAGATGGCGTTTCGGAAGCTACAGCCATTACGACAAAACAAAGCAAAGCGTTGACGATTGATGGAAAGGTCAAATTGAACGATTGCGCCGCAACAACAAGTGGAGCCGGCGAATGGCATGTTGACATTGAAGCGGCAGCGGAGGCTGATGCGCAAGGTGGTTCTGTGACTTACACCGCGGCAGCGACTAATGCTGGCTGCAAAGCCCTCACCCCGAGCTTCTCGGATATTGCTGGATACAAAGCAGCAACCACAAAAACTCCGTAGAAGTAAAATCTAGTTCTAAAAATGGACGAAGCCACTGAGAAAATTTCTTCCCGGTGGCTTTCGTTTAGATCCTATCGAAAATACCACATCAACAATTTCTCGGTCTTAATTCGTTTTGAGTATTTCAAAAAGAACGGGGAATTCATCTTTTGCCGTTTGAAGAATTTTCCTTTGCCATTTCCCGTAGAATGTGTCAAAAATTTCACGAGCCCTGGCCCTCATCGAGGAATTTGCCGAGATAAGGTTAGCAATTCCCGAAACAGTTTGGGCGTCCTTTTCTCGTTTCGTCTTCGTTCCCCTGTGTGGCAATACCAAAATTTTGTGTAGGATAAAAGCCTCTATTTCTGGAACTTTTATACGGATTCCTTTGTACTGAATTTTCTGGGTGAACTTTTTGGCAATTTCCATATAACTTAAAACTTGTGCCGTCAATAGAAGTTTGGGGACCGGAATGACATTCTCCACCATACGGAAACGTTGCGAGAGAAATTCTATTTCAAGATCGTTTCTTTCATATTTGACTAGCGTTGACTCTTGATCATATTCCGCGGTGAAGCCTAACGATTCCAAAATTTTGGGAACATCGATCAGCTCGCCTCTATACTTTGGGTCTTCCACAAGAAAATCCAAGTCTGTCGTTCGTAGCGCAGGAATTTCCGAAGAGTTTTCATAAATTGCCGATAAATCGGCAGGCACCAACTACCGACTAATATGAGGCGTTCCAAAGCCCCTTCTTTTTGCAACGCTGCAAGAATTTTGGTGAATTCATTTTCTGCCGATTCGTCCAAGGCTCCTCCTTATTTCCAAAAGGTCTTGCGATATAGTCTTGATTTCTTGTTTCAGTTTTTTCCTTTGATTTTCGGCTTCCAATAGAGATGCGGCATCGGGGCTGTCTAGAGGGCAGAGGTATTTTGTCACTACACGACCGTCTTGTCGGAAAACCCTATAAAGATAGCATCGCTTCCCAATTTCCTTCTTTCTGATGGACCCTTTAGGAAGTCTTCTAAAACGTTCCATGCGTTTGTTTAGCAAAGATTCAAGGCGCAGCTTTTCTTCATCTAAAATACTGTTGATTATGCTCATTACCCTACAAATATATAAAAATAAGTGCATGTAGGGCAAGGTCATGTCCTACGTCAAGTTGCAAGATGCATATGTCGCCGAAAAGGGGACTCATGTAGGCAATTGGTACGAAATTGGATATGTTATGAAAAATTCAAACAACTTCTATTATTGCAACAAAGCTACGGGTTCGTGTCAGGCCGATGATAACGATAATGCGGAATATTCAAAGGCGACAGCATCAACCACCGAGTCTACTGGATGGGCCCAGTATTGGAATGCGACTAACATCGCAACGCTCAATGATTGCGCAGCGAACCAAAATTGGAATTTAGCGACATCTCAAAATACATCTGTCGGTGGTGCCGCTCTCTACAAAGCTACGGTTAGCGCTTAATGTGCTGCCCTTACTCCAAATTTCAAAAATTTGAATACCGCTGCAGCAGGTGAAGGTGAAGGTGAAGGTGACTAAAAAAATTGACGCGTAATAAAGCGTAATTCAAAACAAATCCTCAAAAAGAACGACAATTTTTCGAGGATTGCACATGAAATGATAAAAGAGCCTCTCTTGTGAGAGGCTCTTTGCTTTTACAATCGTCTACTACTGCGCTTTCGTATTAAGCTGTTTAAATGACGGAGTCAAAGCTTCGCAAGAACCATCGGCATCATCAGCTATGGTGACGGCATACAAAACTGTTCCTCCAGTTTCTCCGTTAGCCTCTGTAGAAATAGTCCAGTGATCGCCAGCTGTGCAATCGTTCAACGTGGCTTTATTCGCTGCGACCCAGGCATTGGTTTCTGCATATGCGCTCTTTTCATCTCGAGCGGTTACAGTCGGATAACCCTTACAGTCCGCTGCTCCGGCTTCACAAGAAGCTGCAGTTCCTTCTTTGTATGTGAAGTTGGAAGAATTGAACATCTTGTATCCTATTTGCTGCCAAGTTCCTGTAAACGTTCCTTTTTCCGCCACGAACGCATCTTGCAACTTGACGTA
>CAZAGJ010000122.1:0-3872 GCA_964484605.1 uncultured Roseburia sp.
ATCATTACCAATCGCCTGGATGAGCAGCTCAAGAGCGTGGAAGATAAGGTGTACACGCGTGACATATATTTCCGGGATTAGTGGACGAAGTTGAGACAGAAAGGATAAGGAATGGACACACATAAATTCTTTGTAGAGAAAATGCGGTTCCACCTGACAGAAAGAAATAAGCTTGTTTTCGTGGGCTGGTTTTTTGACGGAAGTACGAAAGACCATTCTTTGGAGGTATATTTCGATAACGAGAAGCTGCCGCTGCAGATACAGATTAATAAAGGTGCGGAAGTCAGACAGAAGTACATCCGCAGCATCAATGAGATAGAAGAGGAAGTAGTCGGAATCGTGACACTTCCGGAGAATTGGAAAGAGTGTCACAGACTGCGCATTGTATCCGGTTATTGCGGAGAGCGTGCGAAGGCGTATACGATTTCTAAAGGAAAGCTGCTTCGCCTTGAAAAAGAAGTAAGCTTTTATATTGAAAAGTGCCACCGCGGCGAGGGCAGAATAACGGTTACCGGATGGTGTCAGGCGGCGGGAGAAGTAAAGCTGGAACTTTTGAATGCGGCGAAACAGCCGATTTCAGAAAAAGTAGACCATTATTACCGCAAGGATTTACTTTCCATCTTTCCGGAGTGTGATATGGAGAGTAAGCCGGGATTTGCGATTACTGCAAAAGCAGATGATGCGGAACACGGACCATTCTATCTGGAGATGCGCAATGCGAGACAGATGTCGCGCACAAAACTGCGCAAGTGGGATGATGGAACCAGATTTCAGTATATGCTTGAAAAAGCAGGAGATGCGATGCGCTATTTAGAGCGCAACGGTATCTCTGCGACAATTTATAAGATTAACAGCAAGCTTCGTAAAAAAGAGGGGAACACCTACGAGAACTGGCGGATGAAGTATGCAGTGACGGAGGAAGAACTTGCGAAACAGCGGGAGACAAAGTTTGCGTCACCGAAGAAGTTTTCCATTGTGGTGCCGCTCTACCATACAAAGCAGGAGTATCTGCGAGAGATGATAGATTCGATTGTGACACAGACTTATCCGCATTGGCAGTTATGTCTGGCAAATGCCGAGTCACCGGAGTTACTTCCGATTCTGGAAGAGTACGCGGGGAAGGATTCCCGTATCTGCTTTACGGTATTGGAGAAGAACGAAGGTATATCCGGCAATACCAATGCGGCACTTGCACTGGCGGAGGGGGATTTTGTCGTCCTTGTCGATCATGATGATATTGTGCCGGCGAATGCGCTTTATGAGTTTGCTGCGGCGATAGAAAACGAACCGGATATCGACATGATATACTCGGATGAGGATAAGGTCGATATGGATGGCAGAAAGTATTTTGAACCGCATTTTAAATCTGATTTTAACATTGACCTTTTGTGCAGTGTGAATTATATCTGCCATTTGTTCGCGGCAAGAAGAGATGTCATTGTAAGAGCCGGAGAATTCCGTGCGGAATACGATGGTGCGCAGGATTTGGATTTCATTCTGCGGTGCAGCGAGCAGGCGCAGCATATTCATCATGTGCCGAAGATTTTATATCACTGGCGCTGTCACATGGATTCGACAGCGGCAAATCCGGAGAGCAAGCTGTATGCTTTTGAGGCGGGACGACGTGCTATCGAAGCGCACTACGAGCGAATCCATGTTCCGGCAAGGGTGGAGAATGCAGAGTTTTATGGAATGTATCGCACGAGTTATGAGTGGGAAGAGGAACCATTGGTTTCTATCATCATTCCGAACAAGGATCATGCACAGGATTTGGCAAAATGCATGAACTCAATTTATGAAAAGTCAGATTACCGCAATTTTGAGTTTGTGATTGTGGAGAATAACAGCACCGAAGAAGAGACGTTTGCTTATTATGAGAAGCTGTTAAATGAGCACGATAATGTACAGGTGGTATATTATGAGGGCGGATTTAATTATTCTAAGATTAATAACTTTGGCGCAGCAGCGGCAAAGGGAGAATATTTTCTGCTTTTAAATAACGATACGGAACTTATTGAAGGAACGGTGATTCGGGAACTGCTCGGTTACTGTATGAGAGAGGACGTCGGTGCAGTTGGCGCGAAGCTTTTGTATGAGGATGATACGATTCAGCATGCGGGAGTTGTACTAGGATTCGGTGGTACGGCGGGACATACTTTTATTGGCAAGAATCGCTATGATACCGGATATTTCGGAAGAATTATGTGCGCACAGGATTATTCTGCCGTGACGGCAGCGTGTATGATGACGAAGCGCAGTGTTTATGAAGCGGTTGGCGGCATGACGGAGGAACTGGCAGTGGCTTTCAACGATATTGATTACTGCTTGAAAGTGCGTAAGCTTGGAAAGCTGGTGGTATATAATCCTCATGCAGAACTTTACCACTATGAGTCAAAGTCCAGAGGACTTGAGGATTCTCCGGAAAAGGTGGAGCGCTTTAACCGGGAGACAGAGATTTTACTGTCGTTCTGGCGCGGCATTATCGAGAGCGGCGACCCATATTATAATCGTAACCTGACATTGGATAACTCGGACTTTTCTCTGAGGAGATAAGCCGGGCAGACAGGACTGTGCAAGAAAGAGGTTGAATCCTATGATGAAAGTATATATCTGTCCCTCCTGTGGATGGATGCGCGTGGTATCAAGGCGCAAAGATGTGGAATGCTATAAATGTGACGAAAAGCAGATGACTCCTGTAAAGCTGGATTTCGCAAAGTATACAGATATGTCAGAAGAGGAAAGGAAAGATTACTCTGACGGATGGCTTTATATCCATCAGAGAAAGCAATAGCTATGAAGATAACAGTCTCAAATGTGAGAAAAGGCGTGCGCTATTTAAAGCATTATGGATGGAAAGAGTTCATGATACGCCTGCAGGAGAAAAAAGAAGCGGAAAATGTTCCTTATGAGCCGTGGTATGAGAAACACAAGGCGACGGAGGAAGAACTAAAACGCCAGCGGAAAGAATCCTCGAAATGGACGGATGCTCCGGTGGTGAGCATTGTTGTGCCGTTATACTGCACGAAAGAGTCTTTCTTGCGAGAAATGATTGCGTCTGTGCAGGCGCAGAGCTATGAAAACTGGCAGTTGTGTCTGGCGGATGCAAGTCCGGCAGTGGCAGAGCAGAGTGCTGATTTGGCAGAAGGAGGAACTCAAAAGCTGCCGGAGACAGGGCGTATCGTGCGTGAGTATGCAGATGAGGATTCCAGAATCGTGTATACACATCTGGAGGAAAACCTTGGCATTGCGGAGAATACCAATGCTGCCATCGCACTTGCAACAGGCGACTGGATTGCGTTTATGGACCATGATGATTTACTTGCACCGGACGCACTCTATGAGGCAGTAAGTCTCATGCGGCAAGGAGTAAAAAAGCGCACAGCGGTTGAGAATGCCGACCTTCTGCATCCGGTAGAGGATGACGCGGCATATGAGTTGATTTATACGGACGAGGATAAAGTGGACATGGAGGGAAAAGTACACTTCCAGCCACATTTTAAACCCGATATCAATATCGATTTACTCCGCTCGAACAATTACATCACACATTTTACCATGGTAAGCCGAGCGCTTCTTGCGCGTGTGGGTGGCATTCGTGCAGAGTTTGACGGTGCACAGGACTATGACTTTATCCTGCGCTGTGTGGAGCAGGCCAAGGCAGTGGGACATGTACCGAGAGTGCTATATCATTGGAGAAGTCATCAGGAATCGACTTCCTCCAATCCGTTCAGCAAACAATATGCGGTGGACGCAGGCCGCCGGGCAGTCGCAGAGCATTTAGCGCGTGTCGGTGTGCAGGGAGAGGTTACGGCGACAAAGGACATGGGATTTTATACCGTACACTATCCGGTAATGGATGAGCCGCTGGTATC
>CAZAGJ010000123.1:0-3814 GCA_964484605.1 uncultured Roseburia sp.
CATCCGGCAAACGCACTAACCACTAACCACTAATCACTTCTTCTTCGGCGAAGGGATTTGTAGGGCGTTGGCGGGACCGCGTTCCTTGGTGGCGTTGAAGTCCTCCCAGATCGCTTTCTGCACGGCGTTCGTGGGGGCGGGAGCCCAACCCTCGCGGCAGGCCTTGCGGTAGGTCGATTCGATGTAGGGTATCACGCCGAGCTGCTTGAGGTAAGGCGTGAAGCGGTTGACCACGTCGATGGGAAGTTCGGCGACGGGCGAATCGTCGAGCTGCGCAGGGTTGCCGATGAAGCCGGTAAGCGGGTTGTTGTACTCGCTGCCGATGCCGCCGCAGAGATAGCAGAAGGCGCGGAGCAGTTCCATCTGGGCGCGGCTTTTCACGTTCTTGTCCTTGAACTTGCCGATATTCACCTTCGCCCACTTCTCTTCCGGCGCAACGAGGATAGACGGATCGGTCGCATTGTCAACGACGATCACGACGGCCTTGGCCTTGTTGTCGAGAAGATACTTGTTCACGTCCGCCACGTCATCGGACTTCGCATCGAGCGTGTCGATGTTGACGCGCAGGTACTTGCCGAGCACGTTCATCGTCTCGGCGATGTCCGCCGTCACAACCGTCTGCTGCAGATTGGCGTAAACGATACGCCCCTTGCCCTCGGTCTTGCGGACGATGCCGCCCGCATAGGAGATGCGCTCCGCCCGCTGCTTTGCGCGGTACGCCTCGCGCCGGGCTGGCGGCAACGCCTCGATGGCCGCCTTGCGCTTGGCGTAGAACTCCTTGAGTTCCTTCTTGGACATCTGGTTCATGGGCTTTTCCAAGACCGGGATCGTGGGGAACTCCGGGTCCGGGGCTCCGAACGTCAATGCCGAGCAGAAAGCAGCGGCTGCGATAAAGAGCATTTTTTTCATTTGTTGTATCCTTCGTTAGATTGTCATTCCTGTACCGTTCCGTTCGCTGCCGCGCTGCCGTTCGCCTTCGCCTCACGCGCCTGGCGCATCTTGCGGTAACGTTCAAGTTGGTAGTATGTGGCTCTCGGAACCTTGAGCGGCGAGCAACCACGGCTTTCAAGCATTTTGTTGGAAGCCTCGATGAACTTGTCGTATTCTTCGGCGGTAAATTCGCCGCTCTTGCGAATCTGACGCAGTTCTTGTTCGAGGCCGCGCTTATACTGCCCCATTTCAATCAACTGGTCGAACTGCTCCTGCATGACCTGCCCGAAGGTCTTGTTCTCCTCGCGCATGACCTTCTGTATCTCCTTCTTGATCTCGCGCACTTGTTCTCGGAGCTGACGGTTGTACTCGTTGTCCTGACCTTCCGCGAGGGTAACGTCCTCGGTGAGCGACTTCTCGAAGTCTCGTCCGATCTTGTCGAATCGCAGACCGCCCTCCATTTGAGTGCCGGGGACGATCTCAAGAAATCCGCCGATGAGATCGTCGCTGTCGTACTTGAACTTCTGCGGCGGCTCGGGCTTGCGCGGAATCACGCGGCGCGGATACTTCTTCGCCGTGGAGGGTGCCTTGCGCGATTTCGGCTGGGGGGCTTCCGACTCGACCTTCGTCTCGACCGGTACGGATGCGGGCTTTTCCAGCTTGTTGGTTTCAGCGGCGGGCTTGACTGCCTTCGGCTTGACAGGCTTGACCTCTCTGATCGTCTTCGGCTTTTGCTCCTCGCCGTCCCTCGGCGCGGTCGTTGAGTCCATGAAGAAGAACCACGCGCCAATCGCCAGCGCAACCACGACCACGCCCGCGACGATGCCCCCCCAAATTCTCAATTCAATCTTCCTAATACCCTCTTCCCTCTTCCCAATTTCCTCTCTCACCGACAGGGCGGAAATTCCGCGCTTCTTCAGTTCCGACCACACGGCGGCCTTGTTGGGAACGTCAAGCACGAGCGACTTTGTATCGCCCGACTTGTCCCTGTATTTGACTGTAAAGCTCATCTTCTCTTCTCCTTAAAATCATTACTCGAGGAATTCAAATCCACGAAATCTCGCAGAATTAGTCGGCAAGTTCTGATTTTAGTCAGCAACGCCGAGACAAGGACATTCGTATCGACAACTGCCTTGACGCTCTCAAAAGCCCTGCGGGCACGTTCGCGGGCACGTGGACATCGTCATGCCGATGTTCTCGCAGAACTGGCTGAAGTCCCGTTTCAGACAATCATCCATTCTTATGCTAAATGCTGTTTGTGCCACTGCGCAATTCTCCTATCAGTTAAAACGCACGTATTGTGCCATATTGGATGGTCGCAGTCAAGGGGAAGCCAAATACAATGCGCAACGGCTCGACTATAAAACTCGGAGACATCAAGCCGACTGGCCTCCAAGATTGCGCTAATCCGCGCAGGGTTACGATTATCGGAGCAATAGGATAATGGCGAAGGTTGCTCGTCACAAGTTTTGTGACACCCTCTGGCCCTGCCAACGCGACCTCGTAGAAAACCCTGTCCTTCCCGTCTATGACCGCAAGGCCGCTTTCCTTGCGGTCGAGAAACACCGCGCTCTCGACAATACCTTCGATTGACTCTCGCGCCGACACGGGGTCGAACTTGAATTTGTCGCGGGAAAGGACTTCTCTGTACTGCGCGACAGTAGGCTTCAGCGATATAACCTCGGCCAACGTGGTCGGGTATCAAAACAAGGATGTCCGTCAGTACCTGTCGCAACAGGTCTGTACCTTCGACCAGATCGGTGCTGAAAACGGCTCGCTAAACATCCAGAACCTCATCCCCGTTGATGCAAATGGCGATGAGGTCAGCGGCGAAGTCACCGTGCAGTTCATTTCCGCATTCGGCGTGTTACAGAATTCCTACACCTACTTTGAGGAAGAAGGATACGATGAGGGCTATGTTGCTGGATGGTATGATGACGATGGCGAGTTGGCTGTTTACACTTTTGCCGCTGCCGAAGCGTTCCAGATATATTCTGGCGTCGCCGTCAATTTCATCTATTCCGGTGAAGTTAACATGGCAGAAACCGATGTCCCGTTCCGGCAGTATCTGTCGGTTCAGGCAAACATCCGTCCATCTGCGGTGAACATCCAATCGATCATCCCCGTTGATGACAACGAAGAGGTTATTAGCGGAGATGTCACAGTCCAGTTCATTTCCTCATTCGGCGTGTTACAGAATTCCTACACCTACTTTGAAGAGGATGGATACGACGAAGGCTATGCCGCTGGATGGTATGACGACGATGGTGAATTGGTTGAATACACTCTTACGGCCGGCGAAGGTTTCAAACTCTACGCCGGAACTGCTGGTTACCTTCGCTTCCCAGAACTCTAAAACAATTTTGTGCCGCGCATAGTGTGCGGTGCAGGAAATGAAAACGAAAAATGAAAATGAAGATGAAAATGAAAAAACTCATGTTTATGCTTGGCGTACTTGCTCTCGCGGCATCTGTACAAGCGGCGTCCGTCAAGTGGACGTGTACAGGCGTGAAGGAGGATGGCGCCGCCGTCTCCGGAATCGCCTATTTCGTGGATGCAGCAACCCTTTCGCAGGCATCGCTGGCATCTTTCACTAAGGCATCCGACTTCACGACCGCATTAAGCGGGATGTACAGTTGGACTCCTGGAACGGCGGGCAACTACGGTGCGACGGTCGCTAACGCAAATCTCGGGCTTGCTGATGCCACAACTGGGAATAGCGCGTATCTGTTGATTTTTGATACGACAACGATTACGGACGAATCAAAGTATTACACAACCATTGTCAAGGAGTTTGCCACTTTGAGCGGCACTGAGACTGCGTCTGTTGCTTGGGCGGGTCAAGGAAGTCGCATTTCGTCGGTTGGCTGGACTGCCGTTCCTG
>CAZAGJ010000124.1:0-3804 GCA_964484605.1 uncultured Roseburia sp.
ATATGCTCTGGTTCCGCTCCCCCGAAAAGGTTTATATCAAGAAGGGCTGCCTGCCCGTCGCCCTCAGCGAGCTGAAAACTGTTATGGGCAAGAAGAAGGCCTTCATTGTCACCGACTCCTTCCTGTATAACAACGGATACACCAAGAGCGTGGAAGCCAAGCTGGACGAAATGGGCATCCAGCACACTGTCTTTTTCGATGTGGCTCCCGATCCTTCTCTGGCCTGCGCCAAGGCCGGTGCTGCCCAGATGGCAGCTTTCCAACCTGATGTGATCATCGCTGTGGGCGGCGGCTCCGCTATGGATGCAGGTAAGATCATGTGGGTCATGTATGAGCATCCCGAGGCCGATTTCATGGATATGGCAATGCGCTTTGTGGATATCCGCAAGAGAGTTTATACCTTCCCCAAGATGGGCGAAAAGGCCTACTTCGTGGCCGTTCCCACCAGTGCAGGTACCGGCTCCGAGGTCACGCCCTTCGCCGTCATCACCGACGAGCAAACCGGTGTCAAGTATCCTCTGGCCGATTACGAGCTGATGCCCAATATGGCGATTGTGGACGCCGACATGATGATGAACGCCCCAAAGGGCCTCACCGCTGCTTCCGGCATCGACTCGGTCACCCACGCGCTGGAAGCCTACGCTTCCATGCTGGCTACCGATTATACGGACGGTCTGGCGCTGCGGAGCCTCAAAATGATCTTTGAGTACCTGCCTCAGGCCTACGACAACGGTCCCACGAATCCCGTTGCCCGGGAAAAGATGGCAAACGCCGCCACCATGGCGGGCATGGCTTTCGCTAATGCTTTCCTGGGCGTGTGCCACTCCATGGCGCATAAGCTGGGCGCGTTCCATCATCTGCCCCACGGCGTTGCCAACGCCCTGATGATCGAGGAAGTTCTGCGGTTCAATGCCGCCGAAGTCCCCGCCAAGATGGGCACCTTCTCCCAGTATGACCACCCCCATACTCTGGCCCGCTACGCCGAGGTCGCTGACTATCTGGGCATCAAGGGCAATACTGACGAAGAAAAGCTGGAAGGCCTGATTGCAAAGATCAACGAGCTGAAGGCCCACTGCGGCATCAAGAAAACCATCCGGGATTACGGTATCGACGAAGCCGACTTCCTGGCCCGTCTGGATGACATGACCGAGCAGGCCTTCGACGACCAGTGCACCGGCGCAAACCCCCCGCTATCCCCTGATGCGTGAGATCAAGCAGATGTACCTGAACGCCTACTACGGGAAGTAACCGAAAACAGGATCAGTCACTGTTTTTTCAATCCGCCCCATAACACCATCAAACGCCCGGACACAAACTGTCCGGGCGTTTCTGTTGAATTTGGGAGTCATGCTTCCTTCTTTCTATGATACGCTTTACTCGCTGAAGGTACGCAAGGAGCGATCTTTGCCGCTTGCATTTTTATCCCTCGTAGCAATTGTCTTTTAAATCTAAACTTAATTTTGATTATCTCTTTTGTGAATACGAATCATTTAAGTCATTTTCAAGAGATACAAAAGGCTGCTGTTTCCCCCGTTCTCCCGATACCTCTGCTCTGTTTCTATCAGCCCAGCCTTCCGCAGATCACTCAGTGCCCTACGTGTAGTGGATTCGGATAGCTTCAGGTCTTTGGAAATCGTGGGTATGGAAGGCCAACAGGTATTATCCCCTCCCGCCCTATCTGCCAGATATATGTACACAGAAATTGCTCTGTGGGGCAGTTCCATTCGGTATAGCCTGGTTACATTGATCACAATATCCCCTTCCTTTCACATAGGCAGGCTCTGTAATTGGAGCCTGCTTTATTCGACTTCCAGATTCAGCTTCGCCGGTGTTCCCAGGTGTGGCATCGGTCGGTCTGTCCGGGCGGATTGAAGGATTTCTTCAGCAGACCTCACTTGGGGGTAAGCACACAAGATCGCCCGCTCCAGATCCTGCTTGCCTGCATAATAAACAGGCCGTGTTCCCTGATCCGGCATCTCCAGAGGTTCTCCAAATCGAATACCCCAATCCAGGAACAGCTTCAGCTTTGTCCGCATGGGATGACTGCCTGTCTTCATTACTACAAAGCTGCCCTTTGGCATGGATTTCAGTTCGTCCGCTGTAAGCAGGGGGCGCTCCATCATTTGCAGGGATTGGGATGGATTATCCTTGTTTTTGGTTATCTGCCCGGACAAAACTGTTCTGCAGCCAAGATTCTTGGACAGGGTTTCTGCCGTCTGGCTGTTGGGCGCAAAGCCGCCGAAGATTGTATCCTGGCAGTTATCCTGTATGATCTCCGCACCCTCGGCTCCATAGTTCTTCACCAGCTGGGCAAGGCTCTGGATGATAGGCACCAGTGTCAGCCGCCGGGATCGGCCTGCGGAGAACAGCGGCAGGATGTCAAAGGGCGGCATGGTACCCAGCTCGTCGCAGAAAAACACCGCCCGGTTCTGCAGCTTTCCCCCATGCTCATTGGCCACCGCAAACAGTTCCCGCGCCAGGTTCTGAATCATCAGGCTGGCAACGAAATTTTTGGTAGCATCCTCTTCCGGGAGGATCAGAAAGATGGCAGATTTCTCGCTGGCGAACAGCTCTGCATCAATGTTCCCATCAAAACAGATCACCTGCTCCAGCTCCGAATCCAGAAACGCATTCAGCTTGGAGAGCACCGTGGACATGACGGAATTCATTGCCTGCTCAGATGCCGTCAGCGCAGAACCCGCCAGCCATTTCGCTTTGTGATCCCCCGGCAACAACTGCATCAGCTCCTGGAATTGGTTGCCGCCCCGCTGGGAGGCGCTTTGCAGCATAAGCTCCTGCACCAGCTTGAACACTGAGGCGATGTGCCGCATCTCATAGCCGTCCGTTTCCTCCGGCGGCAGGAACTCTGCCAGCAGCAGAATAACAGATGCCAACAAGCCCTCTGCCGCATCGTAGAAGTAGGCATTTTGTCCGTGATCTGCCCCATCCCCTTCCGGATTGATGATGGTCTTGGCGAGGATCTTCGCGTACTTTTCTGCCTTTGCTCTGGCATTGATGTTTCTGGGTTCCTCCCGAACAATATCCATGTAGCGGTTGATCAGTGTCAGCAGGTTGTTTCCATCCGACCGGGTAGGTTCCCGGAGATCTACCACCGAAATGTTGTAGCCGTAAATATCTCTGGCTATGGCACCGTAGTTCCGGGCGAGGTCACCTTTGGTGTCCAATGCAAGAAAGCTCATGCCGCTGGCACAGGCATATTCCAGATTTGGGTACAGAAAGAAGGCTGTCTTTCCAACACCGGATGCGTCAATCATCAGGCAGTGAACATCGTCCGTATCCACCAGTGCTGTGGTGCCGTTTTTCCCTGTGCATCCCAGTACAATTCCCTGAGGCAATGGTTTTCCATTGGCTGTCGGTGTTTTCCCGTTCTGTGCTTCTTTCCGCCACGCTGCCGGGGTGAACGGTACCTGTCTGTAGCTCTGCTTAATCTCTCCCGGAGTTGCCCACCGGGCGGTACCATCCCGGATTTTGTCCTTGACGGTATGGGCGATGGCAACAGGATCGGGATAGAGACGGTGTGTGCCGCTCATATCCAGGAAACACTCGTCAATGGAATACTTCTCCACAACCGGAGCGTACTCCCGGCAGATGTCCATAAACGCTTTTGAGCACTGCTCATAAAGCCGGAAGTCAGGTCTTGCAAGAAATAAGTCGGGACATTTTCTGAGCGCCATGCCGATGGGCTCACCTGTCTTAATTCCAAACTTTTTCGCTGGAATGGATTTGGCAAGGACGACACCGGTGCGCTTCTCCCGGTCACCACCAATGGCTGAAGGAATCAGA
>CAZAGJ010000125.1:0-3733 GCA_964484605.1 uncultured Roseburia sp.
GAGTTTCGTGTCTTTCACCGATCCGTCCAATCCAGACACGGACGGCGATGGCCTTTCTGATGCACAGGAACTCGACGTCGGTACCGGTACCAACCCTCTTCTGTACGATACAGACGGAGACGGGGTTGGGGATGGCGACGAAATAGCCGCAGGTTCAAATCCTCATTCTGCCGATACAGACGGGGACGGACTGTTGGATGTTGCCGAACTTGGAACTATGACCCTTCTGACCGAAGACGGCTTCATGTGGTTCGACATGTCCGGAGGCACGGATCTTCTTGCCTCCAGTTCAACGGCGGACGAGAACACATGGACTATCGCGCTGTCCCAGAATGCCATGATCAACAACGTGTGCCATACAAACGCGCTTATCTGCATGAACGGGATCGTCCATCTGCTGTGCCCCACCAACTCCGGCGGTACACATTATTCAGGCAGCAACTACTCTGGCGGACTGAGCAACACCCAGTGGAGCGCGATGCACGTGACGGTCGCGCTGTTCAACGCAGACCTGTACGCCCGCACTGCGGAATGGGGCAGCAAGGTTCTGTACGGCAGCGTCGAGTCGGGCGGACGGACGTTTGGCGTTGTCGAGTACCGCAACGTCGGACTCTATTCCCTCCGTAACGCGGAGTCGAACGAGCTTCTGACATGCCAGATGATCATCCCCTCCGACGAGACGAATACGGTCTATGTCAGCTATCTCTGCGCATCCAATACCTTCCGCGAGATTGCCGTTGTCGCCGGCGTGCAGTGCGGACGGATGCGATCCTGGAAGTCCGGAGAAACCTGCTACAACCTCTCGTGGCCCCTGACGTCCGGATTCCCGGAAAACGGCTTGACCGTCAAATATTCGATTGGAACCGGTACAGATCCCTGCGATCCGGACACGGATGACGATGGTCTGTCCGATGCGGATGAAGCACTTGGCTGCCGCACCGATCCGCTTGTCGCAGATTCCGACGGCGATCTGCTTCTCGATGTGGAGGAGATTGCCATCGGAACAAATCCGATGGCCGCCGACTCGGACGGAGACGGAATGCCAGATGGCTGGGAAGTGCTGAACGGCCTTAATCCTCTCACCGATGATACCGCAGGCGACCCCGACGGCGACGGTCTTTCCAATCTGCGCGAGCATGCGCTCGGTACTTCGCCGGTGTCCGTTGATACGGATGGTGACGGGCTGACCGACCGCGCCGAGGTCGGATGGTGGGAGTACGCCGATTCCATGCTCGTGTTCGACGTGTCTGGAGGAACGAACCTCCTACAGGCCTCTCGCGCCTACTACAGCGATACGTTCAAAGTGCCGCTTCCGTTCACGGTGCGGAGCGCCGGATATGTGCATACGAACATGACGGTGGGGGTGTGCGGCATGATCGGCCTCATGTCGGACAGGAAAAGCGACTACTCGTTCTCCGTCTCATCCAGCAACTACGATCTCTCCGATTATCGCGTCAGCTACTATCACACGGCGGTTGCCGCGTACTGGGACTATCTCTGCTCTCCCGCCAACAGCGGGGCGCAGATTACGGTCGCGGATGTCGAGACAAACGGGTTGAGGTACGCAGTGGTCGAATACTCCAACATCCGCCTCTACTCGCAGAGGAACGACGCATCGTGCGTGGCGACGTTCCAGATCGTTATCCCCGAAGCCGAAATGAACACCGTCTATGTCCACTACATCGACCTGCCCGATGCTTTCGACGGCTCAAGCGCGACAATAGGTGCTCAATTGCCAAACCGCGAACAGACGCATCTGGTATCGTTCGATACGGCGGGGGCGGCCACGAACGGAATGGTCATCGCCTATCACCTCGGCACGGGCTCCAATCCCGCCGTTGCCGACACCGATGGCGACGGACTTGACGACGGCACAGAAGTGACAATCGGAACGAGCGCAAGATATGCAGACACCGATCTTGACGGATTGACCGACGTCTGGGAGAACGCAAACGGACTTGATCCGCTTTCGGCGACAGACGGAAACGGCGCGGATGGCGACCCTGACGGCGACCATCTCTCCAACGGAAAGGAGTTCGAGTACGGAACAGACCCTTCGGTCGCCGACACGGACGGAGATGGACTCCGTGACGGACTGGAGACAGGGAGCGTGTTCGCCACGAACGCCGTCCCCTGGCTGTCTTTCGATGTTAGCGAAGACCTCACGACTGAAATCTCCACCAACTACAGACGTTGTGTCAGCTGTCCGACTCCCGTGCCGCTGCGAATCCAGGGGGAGATCGTAACGAACCTGACCATCTCGGCAAACGGGTTGGTCTTTCTCGACAGGGCAGGACATGCCAACTCCGGCAATTCCACGTCTGGATCGAACTTCAAGTACACGATTGACGAAGATGCAATTGTCCTTGCACCATACCTGCAGTACGCCCATATCCGCTCCGACGTCGAGGGGCGTTGCACTTCCATAAAGTTCGGTACGGCCACTTGCGGAGGAGTTGGATATCTGCTTGTCGAATATCTCAATTCCTACTACGACACTTCGACACGGCAGACGAACTCGATATCGTTCCAGCTGGCGATTCCGACGAACTCCCCGGACAGGGCGTATTCCCGGTATTCCGACGTATCCGGACAGTACATGGACGGAAGGAACGCCAGTATCGGAATGCAGACGTTCGGCGGCAGGTGGCTCCATTCGTGGTGCTACCATTCAGAAGGCAGGGTTGCCGACGACCTTGCGCTTGAATTCCTCTTCGGAGCCAATTCTGACCCTCTGGCCGCCGATACCGATGCCGACGGCCTGTCAGACGGGCAGGAGGCATTGATCGGCACTTCGCCCGCAAAGGCTGATACGGACGGCGACGGCCTTCCGGACGGCTGGGAAGTCCAGCACGTCCTCAATCCGCTCTCTGCGGACGGAAACGACGGGAATGCCGGTGACCCCGACGGCGACGGCGTCGACAACCTCAACGAATACGAACTCGGCACAGATCCGAATCTGCCGGATACGGATGGCGACGGTCTTTCGGACGGTGAAGAGGCCGTGTGCGTATCTTTCGCCTCGCCATTGCCGTGGATGGAGTTCACGACGCTTACGAACCTTACAGACTCAATTACGAACGCATACGACAACTGCATAAGCATCGGACTTCCGACTTCTGTCACAGTTCAGCAAGAGACGGTGACGAACATCACAATCGATGCAAGGGGCGTAGTGTATTTCAACAAGGCTGGATACGCCAATCCTGAATATTCGCGTAGCGTGTGCGATTTCGACTACGGAACGGCAGACACAAACTGCTTCACCGTCGCGCCATATTGGAGCTATCTTTTCCTGTCGAACGAGGCCACGCCTTCATCTGTGAAGTTCGGCACGGCCACCGTCGGCACCAACGGCTACTATGTGCTTGAATGCCTGAATCTGTATAAAGACCTCAATTCCTACGAAACGAACTCCATCTCGTTCCAGATGGTGTTCCCTGCCGGTCATGTCGACAGGGTCTGCGTGCGTTACGCCGATCTCGTAGGCGAAGAGATGGACGGGCGCGACGCTTCCATCGGCTTCCAGAGCTTCAACGCGCAAGAGAGCGTGTCCTATTACTCATGGGACTACGACATGGTCTATGATGGGTTGGGCCTTTCGTTTGTAGTAGGCTACGGGTCCGATCCGAACGCTGCCGATACGGATGGCGATGGTTTGCCGGATGGAGCAGAGGTCGGCACATACGGCGGAGATCCGCGTCTCGGCGACACGGACGGCGACGGACTGACG
>CAZAGJ010000126.1:0-3602 GCA_964484605.1 uncultured Roseburia sp.
CTCTTGAATCGAATATTTCTAATTGGCAAAAAGAGCTTGCAAAAGCAAAAGACTTTGAGCAAAAACGTAATGACATCATACGCCAAGGCTCCGAAGAACGTAAGAAAATTATCAAGTCGACGTTGCCGGAAGAAACTAAAAGTGAGTTCTTGGCACTTTCGTTTGGAAAGCAAGCACAGAGCCTATCGGACTTGAATTTTGAGGAATTTAAGGCAAGTGAAGATTACATCAAAATATTCCAAGACTTGGGGACCGTATCTTCAAAAACCTTAAATCGTCTTGAGAAAGAACTGCGGAATGTAATTGCTACTAGCAAAGACCTTTCGCCTGAGAATATGAAAACTTTGGTAAAGGCTCTTGATTCGATTTCGGAAGAACGTAAAGTCCGTGATCCATTTAAAGACCTTTTTAAAAGCCTTACTGCATATCGGACGGCTCATAAAGAATATGCAGAAGCACAAGTAGTAGAGGCTAAGGCTCAAAAAACATACTCCGAATTAAAAGCCAAGTATGACGAGGAATTAGAATCGGCACAAGAACGTCAAGTAGCGGCTCAAGATGCCGTAAACAAGCACATAGCGGAGGGCACTCTATATACTACTGAGGGCGCGAAGGCTCAGTTAGAATTAGAAGACGCTAAAGTTGCAACGCTCCAAGTTGAAAACAAGATAAAGTCAGCGTCCAATGATGTAACTAAAGCAACACGCAAGACCACTAATGCCCAAGACAAACAAAAGAAAACCCTAAAAGACGTTTCCGAGGATTTGGGCACTATGGCAAGTTCTTTGAATAATGCCGCATCATTTATCACCGACATAGCCGAAAAAGTCGGGGTCGTTGAAGATAGCAAAATGGGCGATTTAGTGAACAGTTTTGCTGAGGGTTTGCAAGCAGCTTCGTCAACTCTTATGGTTATTCAGTCCATCCTTGTAATCATCGAATCTTCAATGGGTTGGCTTGCAGCTATCGGAGCTGCCGTTGGAACTTTAACTGCAATTGTTTCTTGGCTATCGAATAGCAAAGTCCGTGCGGCTAATAAAGAGATTGAGAAACAACAGGAACTCTTGGATAAGCTAGAATATACTTACGAACGTCTTGAAAAAGCGTCCGAAAAAGCCTTTGGTTCCGATTATATTAGCAACTATAATCAGCAGCTCCGAAACCTCCAACAACAGCAGTCGGCTTATATGAAACAAGCTGAGGCTGAACGGTCAAAAGGCAAGAAAGCGGATAAAGACAAAATTAAAGATTACGAAGAAAGCGCTCGCAAAGCGGCTGATTCAATTGTAGACTTGTATGGTGCTATATCCGAACATCTGCTCGGTTCAGACTTGACATCTGCTGCAAGAGATTTCGCAACGGCTTGGTTGGATGCTTACAAAGAGTTCAGTAACACAACCGATGCAATTAAGGAGAAGTTCAACGATATGATTGAAAATATGATTGTCGAAAGTCTTCTTGCAAAAGTTATGGAGCGAGCTTTGCAACCTGTATTCGACATGATTGATACGATGGGAGAAACGGACTTTTCGTCCACCACATTTTGGCAGCAAGTCGTGGAAAAGGCATCGAAAGCAACGCAAGAAATTGATTCAGGTGCGAACCTCTTAATGAACTTCTTAGAGCAAGCCGGTATCTCTGTAAGAGATTTGGGTAGCGATATGAGTGGTATCAGTAGAGATATAGCAACCGCAAGTGAAGAAAGTATAAACGGACTTGCGGCTGGTATCAACACTCAAAATTACTACATCTCGCAAATTCATGCAAATGTTATGCAGATAGTCCAGATGTTGTATGGCGGTACTGAGATTCAAAAAGATAGCGTCTACACTGATTTGATTGCGATGCAAAATCAGTATCTATCATCTCTGCCTACAATTGCCGCAAATACTGCATCAACTGCTGAACGTTGTGAGAGAGCGGCTTTAGCTTGCGAAGAAATCGCAAGCAATATGAAACGAGTGATTTCGGCAAGAGGTACACAAAGTTCGCACGTAGTAAATACTTTTATGTAAAAAGTTGTTTTATTAAAAGAAAATTGTAATTTTGTGATTGGTTTATCTTAAAAAGTTTATTTAATCGTATCGAGATTTCTTGGAGGTGTAAAAGCCTCCAAGAGTATCGATAAAAAAAAGTAAGAAAATAACTCTAAGTTTTGATGAAAGTAATGTTGCAAAGTTTGTTTCAAGTGGTGCTATTGTAGTTCAGCTGATATTGGAAAAACAAGCAAGTGTTTCAGTGCTTGCTCATGTTGGTTCTTTACCTCCAAGTGTTGTCGCTACATATTCCAATCCTTATGACAATAGCGTTATATTTGGAATTGATTTGCCGGCAAGTCTAAACGTACAAATTAAGGCTGGTGCTAAGGTTTTGAAATCTTCTGTTCTAACAGTTGAAAGTTGATATGGAAACTATTAAAATAGCTTTTTTAAGACTTCCTACCGCAACGTTGATAGAATCTAAAACCAAAGGTAAGGGAAATTCAGTTGATAATCTTCTTTTAGAAAATGGTTGTAATCTTTTATTAGAAGATGGAAAATTAATACTCATTTAATCCTATGGCAACAGATAAGAAAATTAGTGAACTAGAGGAACTGAGCGCTAGTTCTATTAGAAATGAAGACCTACTTGTTTTAGTTCACGATAATAAAAACTACAAAGTAACAGTGAGTTCGTTGCTATTGTTAGACACCGAGGATTTCGGATACGCGAATGTTAAATTCACTGATGGAACAATAGAAAAGATACCGTTTACTTTTGCCGCTCCTTCGGTAGAAACTTTATCTGGAGATGATACCAGCGGTTATCTAACGTTAAAACTACCTAGCGGCAAACTTGCATCATCGTGTTTTGTTCATGCAAAATTTGAAAACATCAACATGCGGCTAGGCGATATGAGAGCTAGCCTATTTGATGGCTTTGGTGGTATCCGTATTGACGGTTTAAATTCTATTGATACTGTAGAACTTTTAGACATGTCAATGATGTTCTACTTTTGTGAGAACCTTAAAACATTAGACTTAAGAAGTTTCGACACCACCTATGTAGAGACCATGGATGATATGTTTCATCATTGCACTGCTCTTGAAACTATCAATCTAAGCAGTTTTGAAACCGCAAATGTTTCTAGTATGCGTCAAATGTTCTATGGTTGTAGTTCTTTAGCTGAGTTAGACTTAAGGACTTTCGACACATCAAACGTTTTAAATATGTTTAAAATGTTTAATTTGTGCGAATCACTGACAACGTTAAAACTAGGCGTATTTGATATGTCAAACTGCCTTATGCAAGGCGCTCTTGAGTATATGTTTGCCGACTGTACATCTCTTGCGAATGTTTCGGGTACTATCAAAGGGCTTTCGCGTTCACTCTCTTTATCGGATTGTCCTCTGACAAAAGAATCTGCAATGGTATTCATTAATGGCTTGGCGAATGTATCGTCCACTCAGTCCCTTGCATTTAAGCAGAGTACATTTGAAACTCTATTGGAAGCAGAAATAGCGATCGCGACGAATAAAGGATGGTCGGTAATCGGTGAATAAAAACAACAAAGTAATACATGGAAACAAAGAAAGTTACAATAACTTGGTTGCATGCGAGTG
>CAZAGJ010000127.1:0-3488 GCA_964484605.1 uncultured Roseburia sp.
AATGAAAGCCCGACAGCGAGAAAACGGAGTTTTCGAGCGGGCAGAGCGAGAATATGTCGGATATTGCATGTTGTGATAGGGCGAAAGCCCGACAGCGAGAAGATAGCAGATTGTAAATGAAAGGAGAATCGGGGAATATGTTTGAGGTAGGAGAGTATATCGTTTATGGTGTGAAAGGCGTTTGCCGGGTTGATGATATCACGCACATCGACATTTCAGGGGCAGACAAGAACCGCCTGTACTATGTGCTGACCCCGATTGGAGAGAGTGCCGGGAAAATCTATGCGCCAACAGATAATCAGAAGGTTATGATGCGCCGCATTATTTCAAAGGAAGAAGCAGACCGATTAATTGATGAATTGCCACAGATTGAGCTTCTGTGGGTTCCTGATGATAAACAGCGTGAGGCAAAGTATAAAGAAGCATTAAACACCTGTGATTATCGTGCATGGGTAAGTATTGTAAAAACACTTTATGTGCGCAAGCAGGAGCGCGTTGCACAGGGTAAGAAGATTACCGCCTTGGATGAACGCTATATGCGGACAGCAGAGAATGAACTGTATAGTGAGTTATCATTGACGTTAGGGATTCCGAAGAATGAAATGGAGAATTATATTAAAGAGCGCTTAGAAGAAAAGTAGTAATTGTCCTGTCAGATACATAAATGTGTGTATCTGATAGGATGATTTTTTTGTATAGACCTAAATTAGTGAAGAAAGGTGCAGGAGAAAAATCGTAAAATAAAGCAATATACAAATAAATAACAATACAAATAAATAACAATACAAATAAATGACACTTGAAATTTAGAAGTTTCCATGATAAATTATACATATCTAAAAGCTATTTCGTTTATTCAGTTGTACTGCCGGATGTTGCAGTTACATGATTTGAGGAGGGCATATGCTTTCCGTTCAAGGCGTTTCGCCAATTAATTACCAGTTACCGTTCATACATCAAGCATAAAAAAGTGTATGTGCTTGCATAAGAGAAAAATGTAGTTTTTATATTGCGGGGGATAGGAAAAAATTTTATAATGGAGGAGAACCTATGGAAAAAAGTATGCAGACAGGTACGAATCGAGAGTACAAAGACCGCTTGTTTAAGTGGATTTTTCGTAAGAAGGAGGACTTGCTGGAACTGTATAATGCTTTGAATGATACGGCGTATGAGGATGCAGATGAGATAGAGGTAAACACGCTGGAAGATGTTATTTACTTAGTATGAAGAATGACATATCGTTTGTGCTTCAGGAAGTGTTGAATCTCTATGAACATCAGAGTACGATGTCGCCGAATCTGCCGTTGCGTGGCTTGTTTTATTTTGCAACACTTTACCGACAGATGGTAGCGGGCAGTCATGACATATACAGCAGTAAGCGCATCGAACTTCCGCTACCGAAGTTTGTGATATTTTATAATGGAACGACAGAAGAACCAGAGCAGATGACGCTGTATCTGCACGATTCCTTTCCGGAACGTTATGACGCGGGAGAAGCAGATTTGGGCTATGCGATAGAGCGGGCGATGGACAGAGCGGTGGATGAATGCATACAAGAGGGAATATTAGCGGAGTTGCTGCGAAGCGAGCGCGAGGAGGTGCGTTCTATGTTATTGACAGAGTATGATGAGCAGGCACATATCGAGAGTGAGAGGAAGATAGCGGCAGAAGAAGCTTATGCACAGGGCATGGAGGCGGGAATCACACAGGGTATGGAGACTGGGATTGATGAAGGAGAAGCGTTACTCGGTACCTTGGGAGAATTATTATTGAAGGAATCGCGCGTTGAAGACTTGAGAAGAGTAATGAAGGATAAAGCGTATCGCGATAAATTGTACGAAGAATATGGATTAAAGCGAAAATGAAAAATAAAGATAATGTAGCAATGAAAGAAAAACGGATGCCAGATTGTGTGGCATCCGTTTTGCGGTTTACACAGTTGTATTTACACCATTTACGGCGGCGTGTTCATCCTCATCCATTGGAATTACTAAACATTTCTGACCATCGATGACCTGTGAGTGAATCTGTCCGACTTTCTCAGGTTTTACGCGAAGGATAACATCATAAGTTTTGACAGCCGGAACATCGTCCTCGTCATCCTCAGATGGAGTAACAGGGAGCGTGCGTGTCTCTTCGAGCTGCTGCTTTAAACTTGCTACCTGCTGGACGAGTTCTAATTTCTCTTTGCGCTTGCCGTTGGCTTCTACAAGCTTTGGGTCTACAAGCTGTTCTGCCTCAGGCAGTTCTTCGCCAAATACGTCTTCGTAGACTTTTTCGATTACTGCAACCTGTTCTTCGGCAACGCCGCTTTCTGTTAATACTTCAGCGATAGCATTTGAGGTCATGATAACCGGTTCGAGCTCTACCGTTTCGTCCTCCGTGACAGGAATCATATCATTGAGATTGCCCTGAATATTTAAGAATAAGTTTTCTCCCTCCTCATCATCATCGATAACTTCTTTGACAATGTTCTGGAAGGTTAATTTCTTCTCAGTTGCGGTAAGCTTCGTGCCACAGCCAAGACCGGATTCCATAAATTCTGCATGTGGAGTCTTGGTATCTCTGGTGTAGAACATGACGGAGTGGATATCAGTGCTGCGGTCAGTAAATGCCGGAAAGACAAAGCCTGTGTCAGGAACACCTACTACCCAGTCACGGATGCGTGGCCCGATACGATTCTCGTCTTCGCGGTAGCCCAGTCCCGGTTTGGTCAGGGTTACCGGACAGATTGCGCAAAGCAGATATTCGTATACTTCCTCGGATTCGTCCAATTTGTTGTTGTCGGAAGTTTTTGTCATGACATCATAGGCGTCGTGGAAGATTAAGATTAAGTAATTGCCCACATAGTCATAGCTGTCGATGACTAAATCATAAAAGGCATCTAAAAGTTCGTCGCTTTTTAATGCACTTTCACGAAGTCCCATCAAGAACTGCTGTCTGCCGCCCGGAGCTTCCTCTGCGGTTGGAAATTCAAGCTCTAAGATGTTGTTGCCGACAGTTCCGGATAAAACCTTTTTGGTAATCTCCAGATATTTATAAAATTCTTCTTCTTCAAGATTTAAAAAGGTCTCACCAATCGTCGTGACTTTATTGCGATCAGCATCGACGTAGCAGCCGCACATTCTGGTGAATGTACAGGCATCTTTCTTGAAGCGTCTTTTTAATTCGAGTATATCTTTTTTGTTCATATGTAATCTGCCTTTCTGTGGTCGAAACTTGGGTAACAGTTCTGACATATTCTGAACTGTTACTAATTTGAAAATTCCACGCATCTATTTGTGTTATTTTTTGCGCCGGAGAGCGCATAGGTACCATATACCGTGTGCGAAGCACATGGTATAATGTCGACAGACATTATACGCGCCGGAGAGCGCATAGGTACCATATACCGTGTGCGAAGCACATGGTATAATGTCGACAGACATTATACGCGCCGGAGAGCGCATAGGTACCATATACCGTGTGCGAAGCACATGGTATAATGT
>CAZAGJ010000128.1:0-3486 GCA_964484605.1 uncultured Roseburia sp.
GCGTAAAACCCTCAATAGAAGAAGCTACCTTGTCGAAAATGTCGGTGGGAATTTCAGAACCATCAGCAGGAGCATCCGATGGAACTGGCTTATCGATATCGACATTTCTGCGCTTAACAGCATTTCGGAAATAACCAAGAGCCTTGTTTTGGAGTTCTTCACTATTCCACTTTTTGCCAGTGGCTTCGTACAACTCGAAAGCTCGGTCCCAAGAGTCATTTGCCTCATCTGAATACAACTTAACGTATTCGTTTGACTGAAAAACTTGCTTTGCAGTAGTTTCTATTTTTGATTGTTCTTGCTCGCTCTTAAATCGGCTCAATTCGGCACTGATAGGAGTGATAGCCTCTTTAACAGCATCTGCAATTGCTTTTGCTAAGTCGAGAGGTTGGGGTGCCGGTTGCGGCTTGTCGACTGGAGGAGTAGGATTGTTGAGTTTAGCTTCCAACTCCGCAATTTTTGCATCTTTTGCAGTGCGTATTTGGTCGCCAATACTCTGATACATTTTTAGCATCGGTTCAGCCCCAGCTACAAAAACAGGTATCTGTTCCTCGCTTGTGATGAAAGTTTCTGCGGACGTGGCGACCCTTTCAAAAACCGCATCATCTAACCCAAGTTTACTTTTGTACCCTTGTTTCAGTGCGTCCAAAATTTTTTGTTTCATTTCGTTTTAAGTTTAGTTTAACAAAAAAAAGAGCCAACTGCATTTCTGCTAATCGGCTCTTCGGCTCAATATAGAACTTATGAAAAAGAATTTCACTCCGTTGTAGATATATTGCCTTCTGCTATTGCAATGTGAATTTCTTTTCGGCAATTCTTACACCACAACCGCAAGTCGCAATCGCCTTTTTCCCAAATTCCTAGCAAAGTAGGACGGAAACCGCGTTTGACGCACTCAGTACAGTATATCTTTTTTTCTTTCACACCGCAAATATACAAACATAAAGTTTTACTTCAAAATTTTTTTATAACTTTGTGATAATAAATTTTATAGAGATGTTCAAAGTTGTAAATCGTGATAAGATTAAATGGCCAAGACTTTATCCAAAAGTTGAAAGAGAAGATCCAACCATCAAAAGTAAAGGTTGGGATAAAGTCGGTGATTTTACTCTACGTGACAAAGTAGACTTAATGCCACAAAAAGGTTTACAGGAAGCAGTTTGCTCTTGTGACTCTAACTTGATATTTATGTGTGGTAGTATGTCAATGGGTAAAGCTCAACCATACGATGCCAAAGTTTTAACTCCTATCGGATTCGTGACTATGGGTTCACTCGTTGTAGGAGATACAATTTGCGATACAGAAGGTGGCACTCAAAAAGTACTTGCGATTTTCGAACAAGGAGAAAAACTAGTATATAGACTTAGATTCGATGATGGTTCGGAAACGGAATGTTGCGCTGAACATCTTTGGCCAGTTTTATTGTCAAACACCTCTAAAGAGTATTCAATAAAAGAATTTTCCGAATTGATACCTTTGATAGATAACGGTTTTCAGATACCAATGCCTCTCCCTAAAAAGACGTTTGCAGAGCCTATCGAATTACCTATAACACCATATTCTATCGGAGTGGAATTGGCTAAAGGTAAGTTCAACAAAGAAAGAATCAATAGGATGCTTTTATCTAAAGTCGAAGACCGTTTAGAGATTCTCAAAGGCATTGTGGATTCTATTGGTTTCTTTGTTAGACACCAGCAAGTCAAGATTGAAACTGCTCAATTTGAGTTAGCTAAAACGATTCAATATTTAGTCAAGTCGTTAGGAGGACGGTGCTCATTAACGTTAGCTAATGATTTTGCCGTGTTAATATTCAAAAAGGATATACTTTGTAAAACTAACGATAGCTTTTATAATAGAAAACTTATAAAATACACAATTATTGGGAAGAAACAATGCCGGTGTATCCTTGTAAGTAACCCCAATCACTTATACATT
The DNA here is from genome assembly GCA_964484605.1 of uncultured Roseburia sp. Classification (GTDB taxonomy): domain Bacteria; phylum Bacillota; class Clostridia; order Lachnospirales; family Lachnospiraceae; genus Roseburia. The sequence goes on from CAZAGJ010000128.1 coordinate 1,936, forward strand.
ACGGACGATTTTATTGTAACGCACAATACATATTGTATGTACCTATCTCAATTATACGGTATAACAAAACAATCATATTCGGGAGTCATGATCTCAGTTCGAGCTGCGGATAGTAAAAAAGGTACTTCTATCTACCGAGATGCTGTCGAAGTACTCGGCAAATTTGCAGAGTGCGAAGTAACATCGTCAGACGCTCCTACATTCTTTTGGCCACAATGGAACTCTTCCGTTCGTCTGATACATTCAAATTTTAACGTAGATAATAAGCCAGAATGGGAAGAGTTTAAGGACTATGCAAAAAAAGTCCAAGCGTCGTATATTGCAATTGACGAAGCAACCGAAATTAAACAATTCCAAATGTTTACTTATTGGTTCGGACGTAACCGAGACTCATCCGGTAATACTCCTCAAATGGTGCTTTCTTTTAACCCTGAGCACGATCATTGGACTACACAAATGATTAAAGATGCAGGTTATTTAAGTGATGATTGGTTTATCAAGCCGGAGATGATTGGTAAGACTAAATACTTCTATATTAAAGGTGATTCGCCCGAAAGTATAATTTGGGGAGATAGTCCGGAAGAAGTAGCGAAGGCTGCTAATATCGTACTTACGGAAAAAGACAAAAAAGCAGGTGCAACATACCGAGAAATTGTCAAGTCGTTTACTCTCTTTACCGGAGAAGCCGCCGATAACTTAAAACTTGTTGCAGCTACGCAAGGACAAAGTCTTGGCAATCTACACGCAGTCGGTGGTACTCAACGAAGTATCGTCAAAGGAGCTTACTTTGGTCCCATCGACAAAGAAGAAAATTCAGTAAGCCGACAAATGGTACAAAACCTATGGACGAACCCAATAGATAACGATAGGAATATGTATGCAACCCTTGACGTTTCGTCCGGAGGGACAAATTCCGATAGATGTCCTATGGTAATTTGGAAAGGTTTGCAAATCATAAACATTTTATTCTTTAGTGGAAAAGCAACTGAATTAGTCGAATGGATTCATAAGATACTAAATGAATACAAAGTTCCTATAACGAACTTCGCGTTTGACGCAACCGGCATTGGAAACTACCTTAAAGACTTTACTGCTGGTATGCCAGTGACCGCAAATTTACGAGCTATTCAAGAAATAGACGCATATGGCAATCCAGTTCAGTTAGAGCAATACTTTAACTTACGCTCGCAATTACTTGGTAAAATGAGAGTTATGTTTGAAAAAGGAGAGATATCATGCGCATTAAGCAAAGAGACTATAATGCCGTGCGGTCGAAAAGGCGAAACTAGACAGTTTATTAATATTCTTTACGATGAAATTAATATATTCGTATCAACTGAACGTAACAAAAAGATATACTTCAAAAGTAAAGAGGAATATAAAAGCAGATATAAACGCTCTCCAGACCTTATGGATGCAATTGTACTTCGCGCAATTTTTGAATTAGACGCGCGTCCCAAAAAGCAGCCGTTACCTCAAACGGACGAAGATGTATATGATGAATTATATAAATTTGCTGGTGATTATTATGACGAATGGGAACTATAAAAA
>CAZAGJ010000129.1:0-3463 GCA_964484605.1 uncultured Roseburia sp.
TCACACTTGTCGCCCTCTTCGTTGACGGAGTTGACCATGCCGGTTTTCTTCACATAGCCCTCTTCCAGAATCCGGGCCAACAGCTTTGCATTGGGGCTATCGATGCAAAGAGGCAGGTCACTTTCCTGCTGCATGATATCGATGAGCCAGCACATGGTTTCATACTCCACCTCAGTGGACGTGGAGGGAGCGCAGTCCAGGTAGTGGGCCCCAGCAACGGTCTGCAGCCGGGTGCGTTCCCGAATCAGTGCTTCATCCCGCTGAGCAATGGCCGCCTTGATGGAAGGAATTGCGCCGTTTATTTTCTCGCCAATGATTATCACGGAAGTCACTCTCCTTATCAGGGTTACTTGTCTATACAAACAATACAACAAGCACAGGCGGCTTGTCAAGAGACAAAGATTTTTTCGGAACAATCCACCAATTTTGCAGACGAAATTTGACGAAGCATACAATTTGATAATGAAATATCGATAGAAAAATACCAGATTTCTGGAAAAATTTCCAATTTTTTAAATTGTTCTTTCTTTTTCCCCCAGTGTGGGTTATACTATAAATAACTATAGACATATAACCCAGACAAGGAGGGCTGTCCTATGAATGATCAGGAAGCCTTGGTTTTGGCCATGACGGAGCTGAATGACGAGGCAGTCATGGCGAATGTTCGGAAGCTGGTGGCAGATGGCACCAGTGTCAACGCCATTCAGATGTGCCTGAATACCGGTGTTACCAACGTGGGAAAGCGGTTTGAGACGGGAGAATACTTTATTGCCGACCTGATTGTATCCGGCATGATTTACCGGGATGCCCTGCGGCTTTTGATGCCGGTGATGGATGGGGGCCGCTCCATGCCCATTGGCCGGATCGTCATCGGCGTGGTGGAGGGAGACATTCACGATATCGGCAAGGACATTGTGGTGAGCCTTCTTCGCTCGGAGCACTTTGAGGTCATTGATCTTGGGGTGGATGTGAAGCCGGAGCGGTTCGCCTATGCCATTCGCACTTACCGTCCGGATGTGCTGCTGATGAGCGGCGTGCTGACCCTGGCCCGGGAATCCATGAAGAAAACCACCGACCTTCTTTCCCGGGAAAATCTGCGCCAGCAGGTGGCTATTTTAATCGGCGGCCTGTGCGCCGGGGAGTTCCAGCGGGCCTGGGTTGGCGCGGATGGCTGGGCTTATGATCCCATGGAGACTGTTGCCTTCTGCAAACGGACCGTGGAGGCGAAATATGGCAAAAAAGAATAATCCACCCAAGGTTTATGAGGTCATCTATAACCGCATGCGCAGCCAAATCTTCAGTGGGAAATTCCGCCCCGGTGATATTCTCCCCTCCGAAAATCAGCTTTGCAACGAGTTTTCCGCCAGCCGGGAGACTGTCCGGAAGGGCCTGAAGCAGCTGGAGCAGGAAGGGCTGATCTTCTCCCGCCCCAAAATCGGATATTTTGTTTCTACCCCCAATCACAGCAGCCTGACTTTGACCTTTCGGGAAAACACCGAAGGCTTTACCACCCACTACAGCGATGTCCACGGCATCCTGCCGGATGAGATCCTTCAGAAAAAGCTGGATATCACGGCCAACCAGAAGGTCATTGAGCTGAGCCAGATCACCCGCGACATCCAGGGAAACCCCGTCAGCTACGAAGTCAAATACGTTCCCTACGAACGGGCTTACCCCTCCGTAGAAAGCGAAATGCGCTTTGCGGTGCTGCCGGATATCACACTGGCAAAGGTGGATTCTTTTGAGTATTATACTGAAGTGCAGGTCAGTGCCGCCGCCGCGCCGGCCCAGGCCGCTGCTGCCCTGGCCTGCCCCGAGGGCTCCCCGGTACTGCTGATTGAACGGCTTTTCCGCCGACAAAACGGCAAATGCTTTGGATATTCCAGGCAATACAGTCTGGGAGAATACGGTATTCTGAAAGGTTCTTCCGGGCACCATATTTGATTTTTGAGCAGAATCAAAGGAAATGGCCAGTGCTTTCTGATAAATGAAGTTGTAAAATAAAGGTAGCATCACCGTCCTTAAAACATGTGTGTGATGTTACCTCTGGCGCCGGGGAATGCCAAGTCGCTAATCTGCCCGTAAAATACGGCCCATATTTGGCGGTATTATTGTCTGAACGATAGGATTCCCCATTCCGGCATCCCGGTGATCACCATCAGTCGCGCTTCTGTCGAATGCAGAATCCCGCAAATAACAAAAGTTGGAATTATCCCAATTCCCGGGTATAAATCCAACTTTTTCCGCAATATAAAAGGAAGAACCTGATTTGACTTTGTATCAAATCAGGTTCTGTTTCTGGCAACAGTATAACAAGTTGATACAATGTTCCGGCTTAATACAATGCGACACCTGCCGCTACTATGCCCATTTCCTTATGCTTTGTATTATTCACCTAATCAAGTCGCTTTTTTTCGAAAAAAGCACTGTTTTTGGAACATTTTATATCAATTTGCAACTGAGTGTAAAGTCCACTTCAAATTGATACATATATTACAATATCCCCATAAATAAACCAGGGCATCATCGACAGCTCCAAAAAACGCTTTAATTGATTCACCAAGCCCTGGTGTAAATCCGGGCATAAGCCCGTCACATCCAGTAATCATGGCACCTTCAAACATGCCTGTTTCCAATCGTGAGACTCAGAAAAAGGGAGGTGTCTTTCAGCATATGCAATAATAAATATTACCTCAAATAGGGCACACCTGCCCCATAGATGGACGGGACATATCCTTTAAGTTGACATAACACCCAGTTTTTCCAGCCCATGGACGGCAGTCCCATTCCAGAAAACTTGAGGCCGGGACTGGCATTTTTTCCAGCAATCGCTTTTCGGGCAAGCACTGATTACCACGTCAGAAGCACAGTGTAAACAGCATAAATGCCACTAAACACGTGGGATACACCAGGGCGCTGATTCGTTTGTTATCTGCCCCCTCTTCTCCGTCGTAAAAGTGGAGAAACAGAAAGGAGATGGGAGCCGCCATATAGAAGAGGTTAAATACACTGCTGCAGATGGTGACGGCAATGCCCAGGAAGGTCTGCAAATTGGGCTTTCCTTTCAGGGTCCACAGGGCTGCCGTCAGAATTACGAAGACGGGACCATGGGCAACCCCCAGAAGAGTGCTCCACAGGAAGGCAAAGAGAATGGCAATGGCCTTGATGGCCCGGTGGCTTCCCTTCTTCTCCGGGAACCGGCGGAAAAAGTAGAGCATCACCAGACTGAATACCAGGGAAAACACGGGATTTAACCCGGAAATCTGCCACAGATTTCCGTTCATGAGCACATTGTAGGGCAGCTGGCAAATCACGGCCAGGCCCAGAAGTCCTGCAAGGGCCTTGCCCAGGGTTTCCGCACGCCCGGCATCTTCCACCAGCAGGAAAGCTATCAGAGGCACAGCGCAGGCCTCCATGACCTGGCAGATCAGGGCGAAGGTGGCATACCCCATAAGGGTGGGGT
>CAZAGJ010000130.1:0-3327 GCA_964484605.1 uncultured Roseburia sp.
GGTCTGCAATCATTGCAGTTTGCATCTCTGTTGATTTCGGCAAATACTTTTTAATAAGTTTACGAAGAACGGTTTTAAGCGCCATTGCGTTGAAGTCCGACTTCCACAGACCTTTATTTTTCTTGAAGGTATCTGAGTATTTCATCGCGTGGTTGTAAACTTCTTCTCGCGTCATATAAACAGTTTTTTCAAAGCCAAAAAGAGTTCTAGCATAAGCCATATATCCAACGACTTTATCAGAAACTCGTTTACTACTATCAAAAACATATTCATCTTTGAATCGGTTTGAGGAGACGAGTTCTCCTTCGTAAACAATTTCATTCGCAACGGCTGCAATTTGTCCGCTCCGCAACATAAGTTCTACATAGCCATCGCGGAAAATTTGAACCTGAGCTTCATAGCCGTTTTTTTTAGAACTCCAGAAAGGCATAACACCAGCTAGACCCAATGATGGAGTGATTGACAATCCCATTGTAGCTATTTGGCTAGCACAACCTAAAATTGATGCAACATCGCATTTGCCAAGTGCATCGTTATTTGCAACAATCGTTATCAGCGCATTTTTGAATTGTTGAGCTTGCTTATTGCCCAACATCCCGACAAACCGCTCCATTGCTTTTGGCTTTTCGATTGCGGTTTGTAACGCAGCAGCACCACATTTAACTATTTGAGTTTCTTCTGCCATAACATTAAGAATTAATTAGAGGGAGATAGTGGAATCGAACCACTAATAAAACCGTTTCTCCCAACATCCCCAATACGGTTTCTCAATCGCAAGGGAACTCAACCTTATGAAAATTCCATTCAAAGTTACACCATATATTTACTATGCACAAATTATTTAAAGTTATTAATGATGTTTTAACCGATGTTCACTAATTGGATTCAACGATTAAATCACTATCAGAAACAATAGTACGTAATAGCTGCCCTTTGACCTTAGGTAAATTAGACGAGTCTAACAAGTCAGAATCATCGAATAGCATAAACATGTTCAAGCCGTTTGCTTGTTGAAATGCTTCTGAAATAGCCTGCCCTACTTTGATTCGACTTTCAGTGTTCGCGACTAAAGCGTTACAGCCGTTTATGAATATCAAACACGATGGCTCAAAAGAACCGTCTTTTTTACGTTTCTCCATCTGAACCTCGATGTTATCCGGCAACAACGCCTTCATTCGTTGGCGAATGATGTCTGCTCGTTCTTGTTCAAGTTCGGCAACGAGGTCTTCTTTCTTTTCGAGTGGAACAATTTCCTCGATAAGTTCTTTTCTGCGTAGAGAAAGAGTTTCTATCTTCTCCATTGTCTGATTATAGCTGCTACGCAATGCAGAGATTTCGTATAGACGCTTTAACTCGACTTCGATTTCACCATTTCTAATTTGCAACGTTTCGACAATAGGGTTTGTAGGAATTACGGTGCGGTTCTCGGTAATTCGTTCAGTTTCTTCATTTATCTGCTTTGCTTCGTCAGTAACACTAAATGAAACAAATTGTTTTTTATGGTTGTTTAGTTCTATTTGCAAAGGAGTTACGTCAACAACATGCAAAGCGTTTAATTCAGTCTCGGTGTTCGCAATTGCCGTTTCTAATTCAGAAATCTTCGCTTTAATAAGTCTTCCTTCTGCTACACACTCGGTGTGGTCTTTCTTTTTCTGAATGTCAAACCCATCACGTTTTTCTAGACGCATTGAACCAATATAAGCATTTCCACAATGCGGACACAACCCGGTGAATTTGCGATTTGCGATTTCAGATAACAACGCTAACTTAGAGGTTCGTTCATTCTGTTTAGACTGCAAAATAGTGTTTAGAGATTCAAGAGTTTCTTTTAACACTTTCTTCTCATTTTCAACAATCCGATTGTTAGCATAGGCATCTTGAATTTTTCGTTGGCACTCCGCAAGCGTATCTTCATATTGTTTATTGTAAGCAGATTCTAACTCAATATACTTCAAACGAAGTGCTGATAGTCTTTCTTCTTCGTCTTTATACTTATCTAACAAGCCCGAGTTTTCGTCTTTTAAACCCAAAATATGATTGAGAATTTCTTTGTGTTCTGCTTGGAGCATTTGAATAGTAGATTCGGCTTCTTCTATTGCAGTAATATCCGGTAGCGTTGACTTCAAAGCGTCAATACTTGCGTCAACGCCATCTTTTCTAGGACGGAGACCTAACGAATTGGTGTTCTTATTCGTAAGCAAAGTGTGAATATCACTCTTTACTTTAGCTGCACCTTTTTCGTTTACTTCTTCGATAATTTCAGCATAGCGGTCACCCAATTCGTCAACAGTGATTTGCCCAACAATACTTTCAAAACGTTTACGAAGCTCCCTCCAATCAAGAGCCATCCAAAGCCGCTGATTTAGAATCAGTTTCAGAATACTTGGCATTGCGAAGTTTTCTTCAACGGTTTTCGAATAGTTGGAGGACGAAGTTTCGATACCGTCAACGTAGAATTTGTAATCGTCAGTTGCCGCTTTTGACATTTCGGACTTACCACGCTCTCGCACCCATTTTTGAGTGGCTGTTCTACGCAATTCTAACAGTTTGCCGTCAATGTCAAACGTGGCTTTTACGTCCGCTGTGATAGCGTTCTCAGGTGTGAAGTCTATAGTGTTGTCGAATAACTCAAAGTTAGTACGATCGGCATCATCTGCTCCTGTCAATAGCCAAAGAATCGCATTGAAAATGGTACTCTTGCCGGATTTGTTGCGTCCTTTGATTGTAACAACGTTGCCCAAGTTTTCATAGCGTCCGCTCCGACTACGGAAGTTACAAAAGTCAACGGACTTGATAGAAATATTTTTCATACGATTTATTTTCCAGTACTACCATAACCATTGGAACCTCGCTCAGTTTCGTCAAGTGTTTGCACGCCAACAAATTCCATATCGCGAGTAAACCCAATCTTTATTTGCCCGATTTTATCACCAACTTCATATTTAGGCATCATTGGTAATAAGTGATAGAATACTGCCGAGATTTCACCGGTATAAAGCTCGTCAATCGTGCCTTCGCAGTTACTCAAGCACATGCCTGTTTTCCAAACAGACGAACGAGGACGTAAGTCGATCGACAATCTTATATTAGGATCTAATTCTTCATCGCCTTCTCGGTCAATCTGCAACGCAAAACCCAAGCCATAACGATAAACAAGTGGAGCAAGTTCAGTACAAGATACGGCTACAACGTCGTAACAAAAGTCTTTTGAATAGCTCTTAAACGGTACGACTGCTTTTGGATGTAACTTTTTAAATTTAACTCTCATTTTTTTTATCTCTTTTGTTGAATACCTTCTGTGAAAATATCAGCGACTAAATTCAGTAC
>CAZAGJ010000131.1:0-3208 GCA_964484605.1 uncultured Roseburia sp.
GTCATATTTTTTTGTATTTTTATTAAAACTTAACACCAAAATATGTGCTATAATATACACATTATATAAATCAGAAAAGGAAGCCTGCGATGATAACTTGGCACGACGAATTCACATTTGATTTTACAGAGGTTATGACAGACCGGCATTTCACAGAAGATGCCATTTTTTTCGACATAGAAACTACGGGTTTCTCCCCGGCACGCTCAGATTTATATCTGATTGGATGTGCGACCCGCAAAGGAAGCCTTCTATGTATTGACCAATTTTTTGCAGAATCCAAAAATGACGAAGCAGAGATTATTCATGCATTCTTTTCTCTGCTAAGGCAGTACAGAACCATCATCTCTTTTAATGGTATCGGTTTTGACATTCCATACCTGAAAGGTAAATGCAAAAGTCTAAAAATTGCGTCCCCTTTTGAGGAACATTCTTATCTTGACATTTATAAAGAAGTCACTAAAATGAAAGCTCTGCTCGGTCTTGTCAGCTTAAAACAGAAGTCCATCGAAATCTTCTTAGGAATTGACCGCAAGGATTTGTTCTCCGGCGGAGAACTGATTGAAGTATACAAATCCTATGTCAGACATCCCTCTGACGAAGCCTTAGCGCTGTTAAAGCAGCACAATTACGAAGATGTCCTTTATATGCCAAAACTTCTCCCGATTCTGTCTTATCGCGAAGCATTAAACAGTCCTCTTACTGTACTGTCGCTTGAGGCAAGTGAATCATCTGCTTATGATGGGCATTCACGGAACCGCGAACTCATTTTTACATTAGAGAGCCCATATTCTGTGCCAAAACCAATTTCCTACCGCAGTGAAGACTGCTATCTTATGTTCCGGCATTCAGATATACGACTTTGCATCAGGCTCTTTGACGGCGAACTAAGGTTTTTCTTCGATAATCCCAAAGATTATTACTACCTGATTAACGAGGATATGGCAGTTTTAAAGTCACTCGCTGCCGGTGTAAATTCTAAGTACCGCAAACAGGCAACCGCTTCAAACTGTTACACAAAAAAGCACGCACTATTTCTTCCACAACACGAGAAATTGTTTCAGCCGGCATTTTGCCATCATCCGAAAGATCGCAAGACATATTTTGAATTAAGTGAAGAATTCATCGCCTCTTCTGAAATTCAGGAAACCTATGTAAACCATTTCATATCACATATAAACACAAAAAAAGGACCTGTAACTCCATAGATGCTTAATTTACACATCTATGGAGAAGTCCTTTCACAATTCACTATTGCGCTCTTTCAAAGAAAAATGATTTGTTTCTTTCAAAGCCAATCTCACGGTAATTCATAATCTGTTCCGTACTTCCAATAAAAAGCACACCGCCCGGCACCAAAGACTTATGGAACTTTGCATAAATCTCATCCTTTGCTTCTTCTGTAAAGTAAATTACAACATTTCTGCATACAATCAGATGGCATCCGGTTGGATATGGATCCTTTAACAGGTCGTGTTCTTTGAACTCTACGCGTTTTTTAACAGCATCTGAAATCTGATAGGAATTTCCAATTTTTGTAAAGTATTTCTTTTTCAAATCATCCGGTACAGCCGCAATGCTTTTCTCATTATACAATCCCATGCGCGCTGTATCTAATACCTGTTTGTCAATATCTGTTCCGATAACCTTAATATTCTCAAGCGGCAAATGTCTCGACAACGCCATAACCAAAGAATACGGTTCATCACCGGTAGAGCAGGCAGCACTCCAGATTTTTAAATTCTTTCCATATTTTTGAATCAGTTTTGGAAAAACTTCGTTTTCCAAAATCTTCCACTGCTCCGGATTACGATAGAATTCAGACACATTAATGGTAAGGAAATTGATAAACTGTTCAAACTTCTCCTTATCCTTCTTAATCAATACAATATACTCGTCATATGTTTTGATACCATTCTTGGTAATCAGGGTATTGATTCTTCGACGCATCTGTTTCTCTTTATAGGAATTCAAATCAATCTTTGCAAGTGCATATACATCTTTTTTAAACTTTTCATAATTATCGTTCTCAAGCATGTGTGCATCCCCCACCTTCCGTATCTAGGACTTTCGCCCCAGACTCTGCTGTATAAAAATAGGCTTGCACATATGTGTAAGCCTATTTAAAAACTTATCTAACAGGATAAATCCAATTATTCCTCATCCTGCGCAACGGCTTCGATATCTACATCTGCAATATCTGCATCTGCTTCCTCTGCCTCTTCAGGAGCAAGTAATGCCTTGATGGACAAGCTGATTTTCTTCTCATCCTCGTTGAAATCAACAATCTTAGCTTCTACTTCCTGTCCGACTTTCAATACATCAGCCGGCTTCTCAACGTGATCCTTAGAAATCTGGGATACATGTAATAAAGCATCTACTCCCGGTGCTAATTCTACAAATGCACCAAAATCTGTCATTCTGGCAACCTTACCGGATACCACATTGCCTACTGCAAACTTCTCTGCAGCACCATTCCATGGATTCTCTGCCGGGAACCTCATGCTGAGTGCAATCTTCGTCTCATTAATATCCTTAATGAATACTTTCACTGTATCGCCAACATTAAATACTTTCTTCGGGCTCTCAACTCTTCCCCAAGACATCTCAGAGATATGAAGAAGTCCATCTGCTCCGCCTAAATCAATAAATGCACCGAAGTCTGTAACATTCTTAACAGTTCCTTCTAATACATCGCCAACTTTAATCTTAGCAAAAAGTTCTTTCTGCTGTTCCATCTTCTTAGCAACTAATAACTGCTTTCTATCACCGATGATTCTTCTGCGCTTCGGATTGAACTCGCTGATTACAAATTCAATATCCTGGTCTTTATACTTAGTCAAATCCTTCTCATAAGAATCAGATACAAGGCTTGCAGGAATAAATACACGTGTCTCATCTACGATAACACACAAACCACCATCTAATACCTGTGCAACCTTAGCTGTTAATACTTCCTTGTTCTCAAATGCTTCTTCTAATCTCTTGCTGCCCTTCTCAGCTGCAAGACGCTTATAAGTCAATAATACCTGTCCCTCTCCGTCATTCACTTTCAGGACTTTTGCTTCCATGGTGTCGCCAACGGATACCATTGTTGTCAAATCAACGTTGGACTCGTTTGTATATTCATTACGAGTAATAATTCCGTCTGCTTTGTAGCCGATATTCAAAACGATCTCATCAGGTTTCACATCGATAACGGTACCCT
>CAZAGJ010000132.1:0-3167 GCA_964484605.1 uncultured Roseburia sp.
TTGTTGCGGCGGTTGGAGTCGAACCAACGATCTTTAGGTCATGAGCCTAATGGGTTTACCACTGCCCTACACCACAATGAAAATCCAAGAAAATGAGAGGTGTATAGAAAAAAATCAAAACTCTTTATTTTGAAGTAACACCACTCTCGCTATGGATTATATGATAAAAAGGAGAAAAACTAAGAGAGCTATCGTAGCTCTACCTACTGAGCTACAAGATTAAAAACCTTGATTGGACTCGAACCAATGACACACGCTTTACAAATGCGAAGTAGCTCTCTTATCGCTACCTTTTCAATGTTCTCTTGTTTCGCTTACAAAGTTAGCGAACTAACTTTGAACAAACAAAACCTTTAACATTCTTTAAGATGTTCGTGTTTCTTAATCGTGTTGGAAATTTCTTCTACGTCTTTTTCAAAGGTCTGCAAAAGACAAGAAATTAATCCTTTGCGGAATGTCTCATTCAATTTTGCAAAGTGAATAATCATTGCAACCGCATATTTTAGGTTGCTAGTCCATACAGAAGTGTACGGCTTTGAGTTGTCTACCGTTGTAAGTATATAAAAGTAATCTTTGGCTCGTTTAAGCCGATTTATTGATTTTTTATCCATAACTTCCAATTAGTGTTTTTTTATCTCCGCAAAGCTCATATTCAATAGCGGCTTTTCGGATATTATCTAACGTCTTAACGATGTCTTGTGCCGACGCAGTGTCGGGAATGGCTTGTATGGCAATGCCGTTGGATATAACCCAAACTTTACCGTCTTTTTCTTTGATACCGATAGCTCGGATTAAGTCTAATTTAGCTAATTCTTCTCGTTTATCTTTACGAGAGGAAATCCACTTCCGTAAAAGGTTAATAATCATAACCAAGTTTATTTAGTTTATCGCGTACAAGCCCGATAACTTCTTTTGCGTCTGTATGCGGTCTTCCGGTTGTGCCGTGATAACGCAAGTCTATAATGTGCTTCCACTCTGCTGCTGAATATGTGTACACAACTTTAGTAGCGGTATCTAACGGAAGTACTCCTCGCGCAGATTCTTTAGGGATTCCAGCACTGAGTAAACGTCTATAATCATCGAACGAACGTGCACAGGAGTCTAAGTATGTCACGCCCGGCTGATTGCGAACATCGAGGTCTGATTCTTCGTCGTATGCTTTAACCATCTCATCAGTTACCCAATAGGGTTGACAGATTGCTCCATTAGATTCGTCTACATAACGAGTGCTACGCTCGGCAATACTATTTGGCGAAACTCGGTTCAATTCTCTCGATATACTGATTTGTGTGGTCAAACAAAAAGTATAACGAATAAGGTCTTTTGCACAGTCATACTTTGAGAACTCGTCTAAAGAAACTTCATATTCCCCATAATAGTCGTCGTAGTCTATAAGATAATTTCCGTTTACAACAATGAACACTTTCCCATTAAAATGTTTAGCGGAACAGCCTACCGGCATTTTTTCAATTACATTGACTTCCCGCTTCCACGACGATGGCATTATGTAGTAATGAGTTTCGTGTCGGAACATTGAATTATGACGACTTGCTTTCAATGCGTTGTACAAGCGTTCATCATCTCCGCTATCTTTACCATAACATACACGAGCACAACGTGCAACATGCTGTACGTGATTCTCGGGAATCCACAATTCAGCAGAAGGTTTAACTATTTTCATTCTCTAATTTTTTTTTGTATTTACTTGATGTATACAATCAGCGACGAACCCAACTAAATATGCAAAAGGTTCTTGATTCGATGGATCTACAAAAACTCCCAAATCATCTAAAATATCTAACGCAACGTGCACTGCTTCGTGCGCTACATCTCTAGGAGTTAACTTTTCGCATAAAACTACCAAAGATCCCAATTTACGAGACTGAACAAAACGGCATTTTTGATATACTGCTGCCCGATAGTCTGTTAAATCACCTAATTCTATCGGAGTACCATCAGAATGTTCAAAGTTTTCGAGAAGAAACAACTTTGTAGGTTTTTTTATGACCCACAATTTACGAGGGTAAATTGTAAGGTTAAATTCGTGTATCGTTATCGGTTTGCCCATATTCTTCTTCGATTAGTAATTCAATGCAATGAATCGCCTTCAACAAGTCTTCTTTTCCGTTCTTATGCTTGTAACGACTGATATAGCGCAATGCAAGTGTTTGACCGGCATTGAAGTGATTCTTCATTGCATATTCAAACGGCTGTATCGCCATATTCTTGTAGTGATCACCACCTACTTCTCCTTGATATGCGCTGCTCATAATAAACTGATCCCAAAAGTTATAACAAGTGCTATGAGAGCAACGAATGTTAGACAAATAAGGAATCCAATAAACGCTTCGAAGTTTCCTTTGTATTTTTCACAATCAAAAAGGCTTATTTTCTTCGCTTGTAACATGTTTTTGAGATACGCTATATAAATAGGCATTCCTATAAAATTACATAGCAATGTTAATCCAAGTAGGATAATAAATATTGCGAATACTGTTTTCATCTTTACAAAAGTTCTTTACATTGTTCGATTGAATCATAGAAAGTTTTACGGAATTTATCCGCAAGATCTTCGGTTCTGAACGCGAGTATGAAATTATTATTAGTGTATACGTCTACTCTAATATCATTATAATAATTTTCAATTACCCATTTATTAGTTTCACTATCAGTCCAATCGGGTTCCCAATCACCATCAACTTTCCACCAAGCATCACGACAAATAAGAAGTTCTTGTAATGCTTCGAGTTTATCCATACAATACCCACATACATCTTGTTGGCTGATAACCCACCCAATGGTATTAAGACAATCAATATAAGTCATTGGGAATTGTGGTTCAACTTTAAATGTAGACCAATCACGGTTTTCTTTGGAGGGAAAAAGAAGACATTCCGTATTGTAGTACTCCACATTCCATTTTCCGTCTTCCGTAAAACAGAAAACTTCACCTGTTGAAGATAGAACACAAATTGGGGTATATAGTGAAGCAAAATTCACGGAATCAAATTTTACTTCACCACAAATAGGTGAATATAATCTAGTTCCTTTAGGTGTATTTTTAAGAATTTCTGCGATATTCATTTCTTTTTGTGTTTCTTTCCATTAATCTTATAGATACTTTCTCGGCTTATAGTCGTACTCCAATGATAATTAACCGGGCAATA
>CAZAGJ010000133.1:0-3143 GCA_964484605.1 uncultured Roseburia sp.
TACAAAGAAGAGATATTAAATATGGTCGGAACAGAGACCTTAAACCTGTTCCAGTGGTCGGGATGGAGACCGAAAACCCATTCCCATTGCAGAATAAACTGTGAAAAATTAGTAGAAGGATAGCTGCGAAGTCGTCCTTCTATTTTACTTTCGGGAGGAACCATGTCGGAACAAAAGAGTTTTAAAGAGCGTGTGAAGGAGACATTAATTAGCAACGCTTATTCCTATAAAGGGATATTATGTGGATTATGAATATTTGCTTTGTTCAAAAGCATTTGAAAAATGTGAATATTATATTGTAGCTGCACAGGAAGATAATTATTTACATCTTACAGGGGTACATACAGGGCTGGATGCGGCCACATTTTTTGAAAAATGTTATAAGGGTACTTTGGAGGAAACCGACTTTGATTTCAGTAAAAAAGGACAGAACGAAAACGAAGTAAAAGGTTCTGTTAGAAGAAAGATCAATTCACTACCTGCAATTATGGATATGTTCAATGTCGGTACATCCGTAGAAGAGGATTTTACAAAGAATAGGATCCGCTGTTCCCTGGCTGCCACTAACATCAGTGCGACTTTAGGTTTTGTAGCTGCCGGAAAGGCAAAACCAATGACATTATTGAAGGGTAATGACAGGCACGCCATCACAAGCTATAATAAACCTTGTCAACGAGATAAAGAAGCAAAACCGGTTCTGCTTCAGAAATTCATAAGGAGGCAAATGCCTCTGCCCACAGAAGTGGGTGGGCATTTTGCTTCGCAAAACACAGGAGGCATGGAGAACCTGCAAAAGCATAAAGATTTATTCATTTTTTTGAAGTTTCAGGAAAAACTATTGATTCATATCCTTATTACGACAGTATCGAAAGAATTAGTACGACGGAGCGTAGAATTCCTTTAAAATAAGGGACTCTACGCTCCGTTGGTGGACAAAAAAGATTGTTTTTATTATGATGAGACCTGAAAGGAGGACAAGCATGGATCTGAAAAAAATAGGTAAGTTCATATCAGAGGAAAGAAAGAAGAAAAATTATACGCAGAAGCAACTTGCAGATATTCTTAATGTTAGTGACAGAACAATTTCCAAATGGGAATGCGGCAAAGGATTTCCGGAAGTTTCATTGTTGCAGCCCCTTTGTAAAGCACTGGGAATTTCGGTGAATGAGTTGCTGACGGGTGAACGCTTGGATAAAGAGAATTATATGAAAAAGGCAGAACAGAAAATGGTTCATCTGGTAGAAGAAAAGAAAGAGAACAGAACGAAATTAATTCTGATTCTGTTAATGGGACTCATATCCATCATTTCTTTTGTGACACTGCTTGTTGTTGTGACTGCATATACGGAAGCTATAAGCAATCAGGCGAAAGGTATATTGGTGTTTATTGCATGTGCCGTTTTTTTGGTTGGTTTACTTGCACTGATGGAGGGAGGGCGGACATTTGGATATTATAAGTGTTTACATTGTGAAGAAACCTTTGTTCCCGGCTTCATCAATTATACAGTAGCAATGAATATGGTTACAAAAAGAAGGATGCGATGCCCGCATTGCGGTAAACGGGGATGGTGTTTGAAGGTACTGACAAAGAAAGAGAGAGATGAAAGTGAAGGAGCGTAAAAAAATAATAATACAGATGGTAATTGCAATCATCGGTGTGGTTGGTGGTTTGTTGGGAGTGAATGCATTTAATCAATATGTGCTTATGAGTCTTCCGTTTTTTGTTCGTATGGTTTTGATGATTGTAACATATTGGTCGATTGCGCTGGTGCCTTTCTGTATGGTAGTATTTAATAAGGAGAAGTGGTCTGACTATGGATTTTCAAAAGAAAAAATTGGATGTCAGGTGCTGATAGGCCTTGGCATTGCATTGTGTATGTCATTTGTTTTTACGGTGATACCGCATTTAGCAGGGAAAAATGACTGGGTAAATAATCAACATCAATATCAATACATGTGGCAATTCATATACGATTTTGTTGATTATATTTTTGCAATTGCATTGGTGGAGGAGTTTGTTTTCCGTGGTTTTTTCTACAGAAAGTTAGAAGTACTTTTCGGTTCAGCCGTTGGTGCGATCATAGGTTCATCGGTTTTGTTCGGATTGTTTCATTTTGGGGGAGGAAATATAGTACAGATTTTTTTGACCGGTATCATCGGAACTATTTTTTGCATCTGTAGGATTAAAATCAAAAATTGTACTTTGTTGTCGGCTGTTATCGCGCATGGTGTATACGATGCATTGATTACAGTATGGCTAAATGTTTTTACTTAGGCGACTGATTTAGATATGGGTAGAAATACTAGAGAGTATAACTCGGAGATTTGTACGAAGGGTGTATTTCGCTCTGCGGGGCTGAAAATAATCGTTTGTGCCAGAATATAAAAAGATTAAGACTTTTTAGAAATTCATTGACAAAAGAATGGTATGTAAAAGGTTTTTGACAGTGTTTTCGAAGGTGTGTCAAAGCCTATTGATAGCTGTTCTTATATAAATGAGTTATTATCCTTTCGGATGGAGGTCGCACATATGGAAATTGAGAAGAAATTAAAAGAAGCAAGAACAAATGCTGGATTGACACAAGAACAGGTTGCTGAGAAAATTATGGTTTCAAGACAAACCATATCAAATTGGGAAAACGGAAAATCCTTGCCTGATATTGTTAGCATTTTGAATTTGAGTGACCTTTATCAAATTAGTTTAGATGAACTATTAAAAGGAGACACAAAAATGAAAGAAAAGATTGAGAAGGATGTAAAAGTTGCGAAAGATAATAAGAGAATAATATTAACAACAGCAATTTTGTTATTTTCTGTTGCGATAATTTATACGATTAGTGCTTTCGTGGGTGGTGCTTTTTATGATTTCTGTGAGGCTGCTATAAGATGGGTAGTGATGGGTATTGGCGTTGCGTTTGCCGCCGCATATATGAGCCAAAAAGATGAGGCTATTTCCGAGAAAAAGGATGCGTAAAAATTCAGCTTGTCAAAAACTTGATTCATCATATTTTGAAAAATTTTATAACAGAAAACAGCGTCAGGGCAGTTGTGAGTCGAAAGATTTGTAGCTGCCCTTTTTCCGTCCTGTGTCAAGTGTTGGGTGGAATTCAACACCAAAATGTTATACTTGAGGGGTCTCTGTTA
>CAZAGJ010000134.1:0-3066 GCA_964484605.1 uncultured Roseburia sp.
GGATCCATATAAATATCTGACCTGGTTGATGAAGCAGGCAAAGGATGCGGATCTGGCAGATGCCGAGGTTGTGCAGCGACTGCTGCCCTGGAATGCCGTGGCAGATTGTCAAACCAAATAACATACTCCGGCTCCGAGACAAATTCTCAGAGCCGGTGCTTTTTATATGCTATTAGAATTGACGCTTACGATGCATCACCATCAACCGCTGATCCTGGAATCCAATCAGGAACATGCTGTGATAAGGGAAGATGAGGTATCCCCAACACTCCCGGCATCCATGGGGACGGGCGGGGGATATGTGCCTATGGTGTATGAAAACCATGGAATTGATTCCCGGTATACAGGCCCTCACGAAGTATCACCGACGATCTCAGCACGGTGCGGGACAGGCGGAAATAACGTTCCTGTGGTAGAACAGGATGCTGTGTTCTGTATCATGGGCAATGCCATTGACCGGGAGCCGGAGAACGGGGGAAACGGTATTGGTTATCATGAAGATGTTGCCTATACACTGACGGCGACTGACCGCCATGCGGTATTCAGCCGCCAGCGAACAGATGTGTTCTCTGAGAATGAAGTAGTAAGCACGGAAAGTGCCCGTCAGCACAAAGATGCCACGGATTTGGTGATGCAACCATATCAGGCGACTGTAGGTACTCTGGTCAAATCAGACCACAAGGGAATCAGCAACCAGTATGTCAACGATGATAAGTGCATTGTAGATGGTATCAACCTGATTCGCCGCCTGACACCCCTTGAGTGCGAACGCTTGCAGGGTTTCCCAGACGGGTGGACAAACATCCCATCTGCTTCCGATTCGGCCCGCTACAAGGCGCTTGGGAACAGTGTGGCGATGCCCTGCGTGGAGTTCGTGATGCAGGGAGTTGCCTTGGTTCTCAGATATGAAAACGAAATCCGAAGAAGGAGGCAGCTGCGGATGCTGCGGTGGAGAAGAAGCAGCCAATGGGCTGCGTGAACAGCTGATAGACTATGACCGAGTAGAAGAATAGTTTTCCGACCGCTTTAATAAGCAACCAATGCTCCTGCATTTTTTTGATGAGTTTCGGTGCGGGAGCTTCAATGGGTGAGAAGGACTAGCCTGATGACTGGCACCACTCACCCTTCTTTTTACAACCAATTTATTATGGAGGAATTATCATGGAACAGAAGAATGCTTTATCCAGGCGGCAGTTTCACGAATCCGATTTTGACGGCAGTGGATACGAGTTTAATCAGCGCGTCGGTGAATTCATTGCCACCATCGACTGCAAACGCTGGGGCAAACGGAAGAAGCTGATCACCTACATGACCTTCAAGGATGGCCGCAGAATCGTGGCACCGACATGGCCCCGGAGCAGCTATGAAGGGCTGGCGAACATGAAGGTTGGCTCCAAGGTCCGGGTGATCTATGCGGCCAATACCCGTGGCACGCTTTGTGTTAGAGGAGCAGTCCTACTGTCTGAACCGAATGAGGTGACATCTGCGGATATGATTCGCTTGATGGTAGGAGCCATGTAAACCTCAATATTCATACTCAAAAGCGGCATTTTGGGCATCCCGTTCCAGTAATGGAATGCCGGTCTTTTCAAAGCGGTAATACATTTTGCAGGAAGGATGCTCATGAATTGTGCGATTCATTGCTCCGCCAACGGGAGCGCGAAGCGGGTGGCCTGATCGTTCCTGCGGCTTGACGATCAGGGTGTATTTTCCCTGCCGAACAATGATTTCATCCGGCGTTATTTTGACAGCCCTGGCACCCAGATAGGTGGCAAGACGGTACTCCTTCCCATGAAGCATTACAACACCGATAACACCGGTAAAGCGAAACGTGCCAAATGGAATATCCGCAATGGAGAGCATCAATGCACCATCCGGGAAACTGCATTGTGTCCATACATATTCCCTGGGAAATGAGTATCCCCGGTCACCTTCGATATAGCCTACGGCATCCTGAAAAATATATGGGGTGCCATTGACAGATATCTCGCCGTCTACAGTGTGGCGCATACTGAAGACACTATGTCTGCACTGCATGAAGGGGATATATCGAAAAGGACCCATGATGTCATACCGGATTGGAGTGAGAGCGCCGAACCGTATGGAGCCGTTGGCGGAGAGGGCAGGTGTTTGGATATCCAGCGTGATTCCTGCTTTCCCAAACCGGTTATCAGCGATTGTAACCTGATTGCCGTCCTTACGATAATCTGAGTAGGGGAATTGGACATGGAATGCCTCAGTATCGGTAATAAGCTGTATGGTACAGAAGTTGGATTCTTTGGTTTTATGAACAGATGGGATTATGGCCAATGTCTGAGAATCTGACTGGCAGCGAAAATACCAGCCACAGAAATAGCTGCGCATAAGGGAACCTCCAAAGTAAATTCAAAGTTATGATTCCCAATTTGCAAAGCAATTTAGACACAAATGATTTTATCTGAAATGGAGGGAATTGAATGAACATCCGAAAGAATATTGACTACAGCGAAATGTATGCAGCACTCGATACCGCAATGGCAGCCGAAAGACAGCAGATGGAGCTGTACTGTGAGATCGGAAAGGCCGTCTGCCGGCGAACCGAGAAAGGTGCCGCTGTAGCTGCAGCTGAGTATCTGAGCAAGCAGTACCCGGATGTTCAGGGATTCTCTCCTCGTAACCTTCGCCGGATGCGGGATTTCTACCGTACCTATGAAAGCCATCCCGGACTGCTGGATATGGCATTGCGGATTGGTTGGATTCAAAATGTCGTGATCATGGAAGCTGATTTGACGGTAGAACTGCGCGAGTGGTATCTCAGGGCAGTGAAACAGTTTGGATGGTCGAAGAAGATGCTAACTGAGAAAATCTCTTCCATGGCGCATGAAGAAATAGATCTAGATATTGAACAGGAAAGATCTGATAAGGAATCATGCAATAATAAGGGGGACATCAACTGTTCTATCAAGGCAAATCTACGATATGTAAGTAAGTGCATCCGGAAGATAAAACTACTGCGCACATGTTGTAATAAATCTAAGGCAACACCGCATAAATGCCAAAATCCGCATTATACAGTGGGTGCAAAAT
>CAZAGJ010000135.1:0-3028 GCA_964484605.1 uncultured Roseburia sp.
CCGGGCGCGTCCTCATAGCCGGGATAGCAAGTCTTGCCCTGCATGCGCCCGTTCAGGTTGACGTTGAGCGTATACCTGTTCCACCAGGAGTGCACATAGTTGGCCGCCACGGTCACGGTGTTTCTCACGGTACGCTCCATCCCGATCCACTCCCCGGCCGTCTTGGTCTTTCCGTTGACATAAGCATAGTTGGCCGAGAAGGTGAGCCCGTTGAGTGGATACACGTTCAGTCCCGCGCTGACGCCCCTGATGATGCCCTTGTCGCTGTTCATATAGTGGTTGTAGCTGGTGAGCGAGGCGAACGTCTCGTCGTTAATGTCATCAGGGAAGGCCCGCTTGAGCATCTCCCTGGCCTCGTCGTCGATGCCGACACGTTCGCGCACGATCATGTCGTCAACGAAGTTGGCGAATCCGGTCACCTCGACGGAGAAGAGGCTGTTGCCGTATCCTGCCGTCACCCCCACGTAATTACTCTTTTCAGGGTCGAGCGCGCTGTTGCCGAAAGTCACCACGGGCCTTCCCCCCATGTTGCTCTTATAGTAGTGATAATAGAGCTCGTCGAGGCCCGGAGCCCGGAATCCCATGGCATAGTTTGCGCGCAGGCTGAGCGCGCCCAGCGTGTAGAGCACGGCCAGCTTGGGAGAGAGGTGGTTGCCGAAGGCCCCGTTGTGGTCGAAGCGCACGCCCGCCGTAGCCGAGAGCCCCCCGGCCAGCCGGGTGTCGTGCTGCAAGAATCCCGAGAGGTTGTGCACATGCCGGTCCACGTCGCCCGAGGTAGCGTTGAGGAAGTCGTTCTTATACTCCGCTCCGATGATGGTCGTGCTCCCCTTGTAGAAGTGGTTGGTGCTCTTCACGTTCACGTCGTAGAGCTGCTGCTTCTTCGATTGCGAATAGTCTCCCACCTCGTGAGTCACCTTTCCGCGGCTCACCACCTGAGCGCGGTACTCGTTGCCGTATCGGAAGTTATGGCTCAGGAAGTCGACGTTCAGGATATGGTCGGGATTGAAGACATATTGCGTGCCGGCGGTCCACCGCATGGTCTTGAAGCGCATGTCGTAATCGAATCCGCCCTCCCATCCCTTGGCCTTCCTCGGTCGGTCGGTCATCTTATAGTTGTAGCTGCCCTCGCCATAGATTGAGAGCCCCCTCGCGGGCGTCAGCTCGAGGCGCTGGCTCACGAAGTTCTGGTTGAACCCCACCACGAGGGGCTGCAAGCTTTTCCGCGTATCTCCCTCGGGGGCGTCGCCCGCATACTCCAGGGCATTGTTTCTGAAGCTGCCCTGCTCGTTGTGCGAGAAGCGGGTGAAGCTGCTGATCCACTTACAGTTCAAGTCCATTCCGACGTTCTCGGTGAGTTGCCCCTTGGCGCCGATGCGCGTGTCAGAAGTCACGTTGAAGAGCTTGTCCTTCGGTTGGTCGGTGATGACGTTGATTACGCCGCCGATGGCGTCACTTCCATAGAGCGCCGAGGCGGCCCCGTCGAGCACCTCGATGCGCTTCACGGCCCCCATGTTGATTTGGTTCAGGTCGACGTTTCCCGACACATCCCCGATCACCTTCTGTCCGTTGACGAGGATAAGGATATACTTGTTGCCCAGTCCGTTGAGCCGGATGTAGCTGCCCATGCTCGAGGGGGCGAACTGCACGTTGGGCATCAGCCTTGTCAAAGCCGTCTGGAAGTCGGTCACCCCCGTCTTGGCAATGTCCGTAGCCGTGAGCACGCTTACGGGCGTTGTCGAATTGCGCAATCGTTCGTGGTATCCGTTTCCGGTCACCACCACCTGGTCGAGCTGGTGTATGCCTCCGAAGAAGGCGGTGTCGTTCTTCGCCGCCTCGTCGGCGAAAGCGTTAGCCGTCGTGGCCATGAGGGCCAGTACGGCGATGATGTTCATCTTATTCATACCTTGTCTTTATTTTGTTTGTTTTGTTTATTTTGTTTTTCCTTTGAGTTTTCACCTGTCCTCCATCGTCCTCCTCACCATTCCGAGGACGCGTCCCCTCACGTCAGGCAGCTGCAGCAGCCCCTCGCCCACCACGTCCACGTGGTAGCCCCCGTCCTCGAGCCTTCGCCTCCACTCCCCCCTGATGTCGTGCAGGGCGTGGTTGCCCGCGATGAGGAGCAGCGGATAGAGCGTCACGCGCTTGGTTCCCGTCCTTCCGAGGATATCCTCCACGGCCCCGAGGTCAGGATAATTCTCCAGCGTCCCCACGTGGAAGCGTTCGTGTCCCGAGTGTTGCAGCACATAGTCGAGCAAGGCATACATCGCGTTGGCCGAGTCGTCAGAGCCATGCCCCACGAGCACCACCTGTCCCCGGTCCTCGCCGGCGAGCCGCGAGGTGACCACGCCGGCCAGCCACCGGCAGTCCTCGCTATTGCAGAGCAAGGGACGCGTGAGCCTGATGGTGAGTCCCCCGGCGTGGGCGGCAACGGTCCGTTCCACGTCGCGCGTCATCACCCCGTCGAGCAACTGGCAGTTGGCCACCACCACCGTGTCGCAGCCCAGGGCCCGGAGGCTGTCGAGGGCCTCGCCGACGAGCGGCCTCCTGACGCCCCTCTTCCTCAGCGCGTCGACCACCATAGCCGAGGTGTAAGCCTCGGCCACGTCCACCCCCTCAAGGCTGTCGGCCATCATGCGGGTCAGCGCGTCGGTGGTGAGCCTCCGTGCGTCGTCGTTGTTGGTTCCATAATAAGTCATCAGCACGGCACGCCGGCCGTAGGCCGGAGTCTGCAAGGCCATCAAGAGAAGCAAGGCCGAAACAAGCCATTTCATTGTGTTCATGAGTGTTGAGTTTTGTTTTTTTGGCGGCAAAAGTACGGAAAAAATTTTTAAGAATAATCATCCCCGATGAAATATACCTACTATTGAGTATGCGCGTCGCACGCCTCGGCGGGGCGGCGTCATAAGAAAGGAGGACAAGGATTGCCGTCGCCGCCGCACGCCGGTGGGGCGGCTCATGCGTCATGGCCGGAAGGCCCGTTCAAGAGGCACCCGCCCGGGGCAGACGAGGGGCCCGCCCGGACCACGCG
>CAZAGJ010000136.1:0-2993 GCA_964484605.1 uncultured Roseburia sp.
CCATTGCGTGATAGTTCAGTACGCCGACCAGCTTTTGTTCTTTTTTCAGCTGTTTGGTGAGCGTTGCAATCGCCTTGCTCTCCGGCTCGCTTAACGCATGATCACCGGTAGATCCAAAGCTGCCCTTGGTTCCGCCCTTGCGAAACGGAGTCGCAGGGAAGTTCTGATTCAGATTGACGCCGTTTGCGTTCGCTTTCCAGCGCGCATTCTTTGTCTGCGAAATCGTTACACCGTCCGGATTTGACATGACAATATAATGAATCTGCATCTTATTCATCAAATCTGCCGGTTTAATGCCGTCGATCTGACGATTATAATTGCTCAGATAATGCTCGATCTGTTTCATTGCCACCACAGAACAGATATATTCTCTGGCGTGCAGCGTGCATACAACAAGCATAGACTTTTTCGCATTTGGATTACCGATCGCAAAATCATAGATCTTGCGTCCCTGCACAGAGGTTCCGATTGTACTCATCGTGCAGTAATCGCTGTACATTTCTGCCAGTTCCCGCATATCTGTCTGCATATTCGCATATGAATACTTTTGACGCGTCGGTTTCACGACCTGCTTCGGCGCGTATTTTATTTTTGCAGCAGTTTCGCACGCACCTGTTTCATTCACTGCGAGTATTTTGTAGTTGTATACCTTATCCCACTGAACCGTGCGGTCCACGTAACGCGGTTTTTTCGTGTCTGCAATCTTGCGATAAGCTCCTGACCCTGTTTTTCGATAAATCCGATAGCTTTTTGCATATGTACTCTTATTCCACTCCAAGAGCACGCGTTTCTTTGCCTGACAGGTCGTGCGCAGACCTTTCACTGACTCCGGCTTTGGTATCAGCTGTACACTTGCCGGCTCTCCCAACACGCCGTTTTCCGTTTCTGCCTTCACACGATAGGTATATTTTTTATTATGTCCGGCTGTCCGATCCACATAGCCGGTGTCTGTTACTACCGCCAGTTCCTCATAACTCTTACCCGCCTCTTTTCGGCAGACCCGATAGCACGCGGCTCCTTCCACGGCATTCCAGCTGAGACGCACTTCTTTGTTTTTGTTTTGCCAGACCGCCGTAAGCTCCGTCACTGCCGGCAATACTACGGTTTCTTCCGCTACTGTTTCGCTCTGATCAGCTTCATCCGCGGCAGTCTCATTCTCTGATGTATTATTCTCGTTTTCTTGTGTCTCGGTCTGTTCCTCCTGTGACTCAGCTGCCGATAAGTCAACAGAGCCGGCATACACCGGCTCCGTAACAGCGAGTACACAACACAAGGCAACAAGAACAAGGCTTTTGTATTTCATATATTTAGTGTTCATATTGTATTGATCAACTCCATTTCTTTATGAGGTGGTTCATTAGAATCCTTCAGGGAATTCCTGGTACACTTCCATCGCATTGTGGAACCCACTCAGCGTTCCCATCGACAACGCACGAAATCCTTTCGATTTAGATTCGTGAAATTGGTACGGTACAACAAACTTATGTCCCGCATACTTCACCGAATAGTCTACCGTCTCAGAAAGCGCGTTATAATCCTCTTCTCCATATAAAACTATAACCTCCTTACTTTCTCCCGGTTTAATCGTCACTGATCGCCCCTTAATCTTACAGATTAAGGACGAACAGAGGCTTCCGTACCCCATATCAACTGCTGACTCAAAAATAGTTATCGGTTTCTCACTCTTATTTACCACTTCACAGCTAAATCCTATGTTTGTCCCCTTTTTTTTCAAGTTTTTGGCTTTTTTCACCTTTAATTTCAACGCAGGCAACACAGTTACCGTACATTTCAATGTACCCAGCTTGGATTTGGCAGTAATCGTTGCCGTACCTTCCTTCAAGCCCTTGATTACTTTGTCACCCCGCACATCACTCACAACCTTAGCAACCGTGCTGTTGGAACTGCTGTAATGAATGGTACCTGTCTTTTGGGGATAGTCCCAGTCGCGCCCTCGCACACTCATCTCCAACGTGTGCCCTGCCGGCACATAACCCTTGGATTTTCCAGTTCCTCCAACCGTGAATGTCGGACCTTTTACAGTAACTTTGAATGAACAGCTTTTATCCTTATACGATGCAGTGATCGTCGCTGTACCCGGATTTACTCCCCACACTACTGCACGACCATAGTTCTGATCGAAGACCTTTGCGACCGATTTATCAGAAGACTTCCACTTCACCTGACTTTTAACTTTATTCGATACGTCCTTTCCGTTTTTGCAGACAATCACATTCAACCAAAGTCCTTCGAAATCAGCCAGAAACATTACTCCCTCTTTCGCACCGACACGTTTCAACTCATACTTATCCGCAGCCCATGACGCTTCCGCCGGCAGAACCGACAACATCATTACCAGTGCCAGCATCAACGCCCACACCCTTTTCAGTTTCTTGAATTGCTTCATACACTTCTCCTCCTTATATTGTATTTTTTTCACAATTCCATCCGTCATTACAGTCGCGGCGCGACTATTTTGCAACAGTTTTTTACATATTTTTTATATTTTCTGTTAGGACGCTCCGCTCAGTGACATCCTTCCACAAATTCCCAATGACGAATTTTACAACAAAAGCGCAGAACTTATTCGTCCTGCGCCTCTCTTTTCATCATCTATCGTTCCCCTGCTAAACTGTCGAATCAGCAGACCCACGGTATCATCCGCTACCGGTCCAACCACTACATCATCAAAGGACAGCAGGTGTCCTCTACTCCTCAGCTGCCACCATGCCTCCCTGCGAGAGCCACTTGAGGTATGCATTGATAAACGGATCCAGCTCACCGTCAAGCACAGCATCCACATTTCCGGTCTCGCAGCCGGTACGACGATCCTTAACCATCGTGTAGGGCTGCATGACATAGGAACGGATCTGGTTGCCCCAGCCGATGTCTGTCACTTCGCCGCGAATCTGCGCTTCTTTTTCTTCATTTTCCTGCTGACGCAGCATAAGCAGCTTTGCTTTCAGCATCTGCATCGCCTTATCCTTATTCAT
>CAZAGJ010000137.1:0-2964 GCA_964484605.1 uncultured Roseburia sp.
GCGTCCAGACAGGGTTGGTGTTGCTGCCGCGCTCCAACTTGATGCGGTCGATGCGTGAGGTGACGCCTGTTACGGAGGATGGGGTCGCAAAAACGTTTACAATGTTGTCTTTAAGCGGTTTAGATGGCCACGGAAATATGATTTGATAAACGCCTTCTGCAATAGAATTGACAATGGAAATTGAGGTGTAGCCAGTTGAGTCGGTAGCACTCCAATTCGTTTTACCATCGCCCAATTCGCCCCAAATAGTGAGTGTTACGTATTCTCCTGCCGCTGGTTGCTCTGTTATATAGTAAGTGTTGAGTTTAAACGAATCAGTCTCCACTTTCTCTCCCGACCCCAATAGTAAATTTTCGGTGTAACTACTGCCGTCTACACCGTCAGAACCAAAGTGTCCGATAACGTGGGGAGCGGTGCTTGTATCGGCGCCCTTGCTCCACTTGGTAACTTCGTAGTTCCAAAGATACGGCTTGTTAGCGCTCATAGTTGCGTTGGCTGCGGTTGGGTCGGTTACCCAACCAGAGGTATTTACAGTTACTCCGCTTGCGTTTGCGTTTGCAAGATAGTAGTTGGTTACCGAAGTGATGGTTGCTCCGTCTGCTCCATTCTGTCCGTAAACACCAATTATAACCTTGTCAGTCTTTGATGTTGTGTTGTCAGTGTAGGTAGTCAACTCATAGTTCCACAAATAGCGGTTTGTTACCGTCATTGTAGGTACGGTGGTACTGAACGCTGAATCAGCTGGAGCTGTTGTGCTTGAGCTAACTGCATAGTACTCAGCTACCGACTTAACGCCACGTCCCTGTAACGATAACGTCCAAGAAAGTTGCAACGAAAAATCTGTGCTGTCAACGGTGATTGGTATCGTCAACATTCCTACTCTTGTTGTTAAAGCAGCAGTAACTGAAATCGTTAAACTAATAGTTGCCGTATTGTTGTTATTGACTGTGATAGTCATACCAGACGGAGCACCCGAAATAGAACCTACTTTTGCAGCTATTCTATTTCCGCCCTTGTATGCCAAAATTGATACAGTTTTGCTCGCTGCGACTGCTGCAGATGTACTACCCTCAAACTGAATGCCTGCTGTCGATAACATTACTGAGTAGCTGTCTGCACCGTCAGCACCATTTTCGCCCTTCTCGCCCGAAATACGTACTGGAGTAGTCCAGTACGTCTTAAGACTATCATCAGCGTTAATTTCCGCTTGAATCATCCAAAGAAACTCTCCCGAAGATAGTGCTAGCGGAGAGTTGCTCCAACCGTCAGGATTACGCTGAGTTTTCTGCACGTCAGTGATAGTGGGCGTTGTGATTCCCTTTGCGTACTTAAACGCAGTGAACGAACCATCTTTACCCGGTGCACCAGCCGAACCGTCAGAACCAGTCATTTGAATAGGATCACTCCAAGTACCAGCAAGTCCCGAAACACCGCTAATTATCGCTTTTGACATCCACCAACGTCCTACTGAGGTGGGCGCATCGTTCCAACCAGAAGGAATAGAAGCAGTGCCGGTAGGCTTGCTTGGCTTAGATTCGCTTTGTTTGAATACATAACTTACCCAGTCACCGTTAACACCGTCAGCTCCGTCTTCGCCCGAAATACGCACAGGGGTAGACCAATCAGTCTTTAAAGTTTCATTTGCTTTTACAACTGCTTGTATCATCCAAAGAAATTCTCCAGAGGAAATTGAAGGAGGATTATCGCTCCACCCTGCGGGGTTGCGCTGAGTTTTATCGGCTATCGGCGGTGCGATAGTCGAAGAAGTATCTTTAGCATATTTGAAGTCGGTATAAGAGCCATCTTCGCCTTTTGCACCATCTTCGCCAGTAATCTGAATAGGGTCGCTCCAAGAGCTAGCAATACCAGTAGCTCCATTGATAGTAGCCTTAGACATCCACCAACGTCCTTCGGAAGTCGGTGCGTCAGTCCATCCAGTAGGTAGTGATGCTGTTCCTGTTGGCTTATTGGGTTTAGTTGAGCTTTGTTTAAATACATAGCTTACCCAATCGCCATTTACACCATCTTGACCATCTTCACCGGGTTTTCCTCCTCTAACTTTGGCAATGTTGTAAGTTGTTGCCAATATTACACCTTCTTCGTTATCCGCGTGAACTACAACGGAAGATTTATCAGAAGTAGAGCCTAAAGCGGCAACTGTAATATCATATCGTTTACCGTCAGCATTTTGGCTGAGAGTACCGGTACAGTTATTAAAGTCAGCAGTAACTTTGAAAGACGAGTCTAGTTGCGAGCCTTTATATATAGAAACGGTTGTTTTCAAATTCACTGGAATAACTGGATTGCCCAAATAGTCACAAGGAATTGAAGTCATTTCGTCGGAGAGGTCTATTACATAACCAACGGCTGCTGCTGCTGCGTTATTAATGAAATCTCCAAGGTTCGTATCACCGTAAGTCGAAGTCGTCTCGATTCGACCTTTAAATCGTAAAACACCGTCTACATACTCTAAATAGCTTTGTTTATCACCAATAAAGAATCTAGGACGGTCGTTATACGAACCAACTTGTCGACCAACAAAGTAGTACTCAGTGCCGGTTGCATCTAACGAATTTAAGTTTTCTAAATATCGTTCAAAGCCACCGCCGATTACATCGCGAATCTTCACATAGGTTCTATCGGCATATTCAGGATTAGAACAGCCATATTGAGCGACAATATCACCTTCTTCGGGAATGCCATCGCCAACCTTTTTAGAACTCAAAACAATATAGTCAGCACCAATATTGTTAACAATTCGCTTGTAATATTTAATCGTATTATTTTCGGGGTCAAAACGAGAACAATAGACAATATCGCCCATGACGAAGTTATTGCCTACGGTACCACCTTTTTGGTCAAAGTAACAATAATATTCGCCATTTTGTTCAACGACACGAGAGAACTGCATATTAGCCGCACTCTCGATAACCATACCGCCACGAGTTTCAAGCTGATTAATAA
>CAZAGJ010000138.1:0-2888 GCA_964484605.1 uncultured Roseburia sp.
ACATCAGCACTAATATCGCCCGTAGACGCCTGCACAGTCACCGGTACCTGCAATACCATAACCAAGATTAGCACTCTCGCAAGCATTATCTTAATAAATTCTTTTCTTCCCATAAAATACCCCCTATTTTTATTCTCTATTCCTCTTCCTTACATCCCTAAAAGTTCTTTCACTTTCCCTTCTGTCTTTGCCTGCTTACACTGCAGCGCTATATCCTTTGCTTCTTCTAAGCTCACACCTGTCAACGCGGCTTTCACACCTGCAATATTTGCGGCGCTCATGCTGAGCTTCTTTGCTCCAAGCCCTGCAAGTACAACTGCAGCTTTAGGATTACCTGCCATCTCCCCACAGACAGACACCGGCTTATTTCTCTTATCAAACGACTCAAAAATAAATCCCAGCAGCCGTAGCATCGCAGGAGAATAGTTCTGATAGTAAGAAGTCACCGATGCATTCATACGGTCTGTCGCGCTGACATACTGTGTCAGGTCATTCGAACCGATACTTGCAAAGTCCACTTCCTCAACTGCCAAATCTGCAATCAGCGCAATGGATGGCACTTCAATCATGATACCGATTTCTATATTTTCATCGTAGGCGATACCTTCTGCCGCAAGTGACACCTTGGCTCTCTCCACGCATTCCTTGGCATGGTAAATATCCTCCATACTGCCCACCATCGGAAACATCAATTTCAACGACCCGAACGCTGATGCACGCAAGGCAGCACGCAGCTGCGTCTGAAAAAGCGAATCCTCTGCAAGGCAAAGACGCAGCGCTCGTTTTCCGAGAAACGGATTATCCTCTTTGGGTAATTCCATATATGGCAGCGTTTTATCCCCACCAATGTCCAGCGTCCGAAGTGTTACCGGATGTCCCTTCGCATTATTTATCACTTTCTTATATGCTTCAAACTGTTCTTCCTCACTTGGCAGACTGCTATTTTCCATATACAGAAATTCCGTGCGGAACAGTCCGACAAAATCAAACTGTGTTTCCGGTACCTCAAATTCTGCGGAACCAACATTGATACCAATCTGAATCTGCGTTCCGTCCTTCATTCGCGCCGGTTTATCCAAATACTGCTCTTCTTCTCTCCGCTTTTGTAAAAATCTCTGTTTTTTCTGTTCATTCTCTGCAACTTCGTCCTCCGCCGGGAAAAGAATCACCTCTCCGCTCAATGCATCCATGGAAAGCAATGCACCATCCGGTATCTCCGACATCGCATCAGCTACCCCAAGCACTGCAGGAATCCGAAAGCTTCTCGCCAAAATTGCAGAGTGTGCGTTGGAACCGCCGATTTCCGTCACAATTCCCTTAACACGCTCACGGTTCATCGTCGCCGTATCACTTGGCAGCAAATCATGTGCAACAACAATCACATCTTCTGTAAGATTTGCCAGATTCTTCGCCTCTTTGCCCATACAAATACGAAGCAGACGGTTCCTTACATCTTGTAAATCTGCCGCTCTTCCGGCAATCAGCGGATTCTCTACCTTTGATAAAAGTCCGGCAAATTCGTCAAACACCTTTTGAATCGCAAAATCCGCATTTACATGCTCGTCCTCAATCGCTGTCTGAATTTCATTCAATATTTCTTCATCTTCTAAAATTTCTTTATGCGCCGCAAAAATTTTAGCTTTGGACTCATCCTCACCGCGTAACGATTCATACAATTCTTCCAGTTCTTTTCCTGCAAGACGGATAGCATCACGAAATACTTGTAACTGCTTTTCTTCTTCTCCCGCCTTACAACAGCCTTCTGTCACAGTAAGTAAAATCGGCTCATACCGATATGCCTTTGCAAGCGCAATTCCAGCCGAAACCGGAATCCCCGTTAAAGTCTTTCTCTCAGCTTTCATGGTGCCATTCTCCTCTTTTATTCTCCAAAACCGCTCTCAATCAACGCAGCCAGTTCATCCAAAGCTTCAGTCTCATCCACACCTTCCGCAGTAAGTTCCACTTTCGTCCCCTGACCAATGCTCTCTGCCAAAAGTCTTATCATTGATTTTGCATTAACCGGCTCGCCGCCTTCCTTACAAATTGTAATCTTACTCTCATACCTTTTTGCTGCCAGCACAAAATCTGATGCTGGTCGGGCATGTAAGCCTGTTTTATTGATAATTTCAACTTCTCTTCTTACCATACACTTCCCCTCATCTTTCTGAGAATTTATTTCACAAAATATCCTTTACACGGATTCTCCATTTGTTTCAATGCAGTTTTTGTACCATGCAAAGGAATCTTTTTTCTTACGCACCAGTGTTCCGTGTCCGCTATCATCTTTATCTACATATACAAACCCATAGCGCTTTTTCATTTCTCCTGTGCTGGCGCTGACTAAGTCAATACAGCCCCATGGCGTATAACCGATTAAGTCCACTCCATCCGCAATCGCCTCACGCATCTGGTTAATGTGTTCCCGCAGATACGCAATGCGATACTCATCATGAATACCACCATCCTCAGCGACTTCATCGACGGCGCCAAGACCATTTTCCACAATCATAATTGGTATCTCATATCGTGCATAGACTTCATTTAGCAGATACCGAAGTCCCTTCGGGTCAATCGTCCATCCCCACTCACTCGCCGGCAGATGCGGATTCACAGCGCCCAGCATCATATTTCCCGCTGACCGTTTGACTGTCTCATCTGCTGTCGCACATCTAGAACAGTAATAGCTGAAACTGAAAAAATCCACTGTACCATCTTTTAAAGCTTCATCATCTCCTGTTTCTTTTGCAATCACAATATCATTTTCCACCCAAAAGCGATTCATATAGTACGGATATTTTCCTTTTACGCAGACATCTCCGCAAAACCAATTGCTCCGGTTCATCTGCGCCTGCGCCTCTAACATATCATCCGGATTACAGGTATACGGA
>CAZAGJ010000139.1:0-2840 GCA_964484605.1 uncultured Roseburia sp.
TGCGCTTTTTCCTCCTCTATGGCTTTTCCACGGGCGGCGGCGCTTACAGTGGTTGTCGCCACCCCAACGGCTTCGGCGATACCGGCACGGCTTTTTTGTTCTCCTTCAGCCATGCAGCCAAATCAATTTTGGCAGTTGCCCGGTCTGTGCCCAGCCTTACACCTGGTTCCGTGAGGTTTTTGTAAAAAGAATTTAAGTGCTGAGCTCGAAGATCCACCAACTTGATATGGCCAATCGCTTGATTGATACGCTCCAGCAGCTCCTTGTCCACAATGATTCCTAAATCGGTGCTGCGCTCCTTGATAACGCCGGTAAAGCTGGACTTGCCCACGCCATTGACTCCGCCGATAATGGTATAGGTTGTCATTCCGTGACCTCCTCTGCAATGCAAGTGAGGACAAATTGACGCAACACGGCATTACTTGTTTTGCCCTGGGCTTCACAATACCCCTGGTAAACTTTTCAGTGTCACTCTGGTCAAAGAGTAGCATTTACATCAACGAAGAATATCGTATAAATGATTCAGCAGAAATCGTTGGGCATTGGCATCATAATAAATGGCCAAATACTCGCCATCCGGGGATTGACGCATTTGCGTGGTCATGCCAAGGCTCCTTCCGGCGGCAGTAGGAACACGGCGGCTTTTACCGCCGGGAGCAGCCTCCTTCACCAAGAATCCCTGCTCAATCAACCAATTTGTGATTCTTGTTACATTCAGCCTTTTTACAGAGCTACTGTCCACGGCCTGCGACAGTGCGTTGGCAAATTCTGTGATCCGGATGGGAAAGGCAGAGATCTGCACCGTTGCCAACTGTTCCGGGGTGATGGTAAACTCCGACTTTTGCACAGCACCGATATGACCGCCGTTGCGGATCACCTGTTCCAAAACGCCAGACACGTAGAAAAAGCATCTGGCCAGCCGGACATTGTTCAAGGCAGAATCCTCCGGCAGCCGGGAGCAGCCTCCTTCACCAAGAATCCCTGCTCAATCAACCAATTTGTGATTCTTGTTACATTCAGCCTTTTTACAGAGCTACTGTCCACGGCCTGCGACAGTGCGTTGGCAAATTCTGTGATCCGGATGGGAAAGGCAGAGATCTGCACCGTTGCCAACTGTTCCGGGGTGATGGTAAACTCCGACTTTTGCACAGCACCGATATGACCGCCGTTGCGGATCACCTGTTCCAAAACGCCAGACACGTAGAAAAAGCATCTGGCCAGCCGGACATTGTTCAAGGCAGAATCCTCCGGCAGCTCCTGACCTGAAACTGGATCAATGCCCTGAGCGAGTTGGTCTATGTACAATTTTGCACGCTGTGCGATTTCCAGTTCCGTCATTATGATACGCCGCCTTTTCATAAATTTGTTCGCAAATATTGTAGCATAGCTGAATACAAAAAACAACACAATTTTACACCAGAAATCGCCCAACGAGAAACAAAGAAAGCATACCGCAAACAGCAGCATCAACTGCGATGATTGGCAGAAGCCCATTTGTTATGGATGCGCTTTTTACGATATGGATACATTTTTTAGGACAAAGTGGCTGTAATCAATGGAGGCGGCGGTATTATCTGCGCCCAGGTCGCGAAGGACCTGGCAAAGCTGGGCATCACCGTGGTTTTGGTGGGGCGTACCATGGGGAAGCTGCAAAAGGTTGCTCGGCAAATTCAGAAGGCAGGCGGTAGATGCGCCCGTTATGTCTGTGATGTGGTGGACCAGGCAGCTGTAAACGCACTGTCCGAGGAGGTAATTGCCTGCTTTGGCCATTGCGATTACCTCATCAATGGCGCCGGCGGGAACAACGCCAAGGCTCAGCCCAACATTGCGGCATTTGACCCAATGGAGCTTTCCGAGGATCGCCCTGAAGAACTAAGGGGCTTGTATAATGTTGATATGGAGGCTTTTGAAAGCGTCCTGCGGATCAATACCATGTGCACCGTCTATCCCACGCTGTCGTTTGCGCGTTTCACGGCCGGTAGGGGTGGCAGCATTGTCAATTTTGCTTCCATGAACACCTATTGCCCGCTGACACGCAATTTTGCTTATGCTATGAGCAAAGCGGCAATTGCGAATCTGACCCAGGCCCTTGCGGCTTACTTTGCCAACGCCGGCATTCGCGTCAACGCGGTGGCCCTTGGCTTTATTGTCAACGAACGCAGCAAGCTGATGATTGGGGATTCCACCGCTCCTTACGGGGTGTGGCCCCCGTTTTGCGAAAAAACAGATGCCCTTTTTGAATTTCCCCCGGGAATTCAAAACCTTGATAAGGAAAGCGCGCAGCAGTACAACCGGGGAGCCCGCGGACCTCCGGCTATATATTTGACCCTTGAAAAAAACGGTAGAAGATTGTATAATCAGCGGAGATGATGAATATTGGGGGAATGGCCTGTGACCGATGCGTTTTTCGGAGGTTTATGGCTTGAAGAATGTACGGAATGTTAAGGAGGACAAATATGAGAATTGACTTTTTCCTGAAAGAGGTTGCCAGGTATCGCAGCACGGTAGTTTGACACAAGGGTGACAATGCATGCTGGAACGGATGAATTTATCGCCGGAGGCGAAAGAAATTGCCCGGAAGATGACGGCACCGGTAAATGCTTCGGAAATCTACATGGAAACGGAGCGCCTGATCCTGCGTCCGGTGCGGCTGGGGGATTTCGAAGACATCCACGCGATTACCGGAAACCCGGCGGTGGCAGAGCAGGCGGGATTTCCCATTTGCCGGACACCGGAAGAAAGTCAAAAACGGGTGGAAGCCTATATTCGGGACAATGATACACTGGCGCTGGAGCTGAAAGAGGAGGGAATCGTCATAGGCACGGTTTCCATGCAGATGC
>CAZAGJ010000140.1:0-2797 GCA_964484605.1 uncultured Roseburia sp.
CGCCGGTTTCCTGACGATCACCGACCGCCACATGGAGCAATTCAATACCTTGCTGCTGGACTACTACAATACCGGCGAAAGCGAAGCTCTGACAGACTTCCTTTACGAAAACACCATCCATGGAATCACCTGATAATGCATAGAAAACACCGGATACTGCCGATCATGGCAATATCCGGTGTCCTTTTATGTGTTTGTGGGCGGTTAGAACCGTCGTGGTGGGGCGTGTTCGGTTTGCCCTATAACTTTAACCATGCCCTCCCAGTAAGGCTCAGAGGTTTCCTCACATGCCCTTGCCGGTCGGTTTGATACCATCAACTCCGAAAGCAAGCAGCATCATATCATCCAAAACATGGTTTACATCTTTCCATACCGCCCGCTACGTTATCCCCTGAATCGCCGCAATCTCTTTTGCGGTATATCGCCGTTCTGCGATATATACCAGCACAAATGTATTGTGCCGGCGTCTACATTGCCACGATATTTCCTCCTACTTAAAAATTGTTGTTGACAGCAGCCTGCATATAATGTATTCTATTTATAGGCGTATTGTTGTTCTTGTTCTAAATATACTACATTTCAATATTCGTACCGTATATTCCGTAAAATTCTATTTGAACAATTATCTGTAAGCCCAATTCTATATTTGGAGGTCATTATGAAGGAAATCGCTCTAACAAGAGGTGAACGATTCAAGGATGCCCGCACTGTATATAACCAGCATGGTCATCAAACCATGGCGCAGGTACATAAGGCTACTGGCATATCCGCATCTTTGATACAGGAACTTGAGGATGATTCAGGCCGTGATTTCGGCTATTGCAAAATTGTTAAGTTAGCAGAGCATTATGGGGTTTCTATAGATTGGTTACTTGGCCTTGCTCCAGCCAAAACAGTAGATCCCGAAGTTCAGGGAGTGTGCAAGTATACCGGTCTTTCTGAAGCATCTGTAAAATGCCTTTATAACAAACAGGCCACCAACGATCCGCATATAGCCCATCTCATTGATTCAGTTCTGTTCTCGAGTGATTGCGATTTCTTTGATGCCGCCCATTTAGAATTGCTCTGCGAACTTCTCTGTTCTGGATCAAGCGTAGAGGATTCGATTTTGGGAGTACTGCTAGATATAGCAGATGCTAAGAAACGGTATACGCATCGGAACAGCCATCTTGACAAAGAACAGAAAAGTAAGGTTGACAAGGCCAAGGAAACACTCTCTGCAAATGGTCTTTTGGCAATATCCGCAGATGTAGCCTATCGACACAGCATTGAAATGGCAGTAGCAGCCTTTCGTCAAATCGTTATTGGCCTCGTAGAAAAGAATTGAAAATAAAAAGACCGCTCCCGGCGGCAACCAGGAACGGTCTGCATGAGATCATCAAAGGGGAATCTCTGACAATCGACAGCAACAATATTGTATCAGACTTCCCCACACATTTCAAGAATGAAAGGGGAACTAATATGGCTACAATCAAGAAAAGGGGCAATTCCTACCTCATCCGCTGCTATGACGGCTATGATCAGACCGGTCGACAAATCGAACGGACGATGACATGGAAAATCCCGGCAGGAATGACCGAAAAGAAAGCAGAGAAGGAAGCCCGCCACCAAGCGGAACTCTTTGAAGAAAAGGTACGCACAGGCCAGAGCGCAGAGAAGAAAATGAAATTTGCGGACTTCTGTGATCTCTGGATGAAGGACTATGCACAGCCCCAGCTCCGCCCCAAGACCGTCAACCGCTACCGGGAGCTGCTGGAACGCATCAAGCCCACTTTGGGCAGTATTTACCTCGACCGGCTCCGTCCTACCCACCTGACCGCCTTTTACCGGGAGTTGGCGCAGGTTCGCAAAGTGTCCACCTATACCGCCAATATTGACCTGAAAGCGTATCTGAAAGAGAAGAAGATTACGCAAGTCAAACTTGCGGAACAGTCCGGGGTATGTACTTGCACCATCCGTTCCATTATCATCGGCAACGCCGCCACCGAAGAAACGGCGCAAAAAATAGTCGGTGCGTTAAGCACCAGCCTTGATAAGGTTTTTTGCCCTGTTGGAGAGCCGGAATATCTTTCCGGGCAAACGATCCTGCACTATCACAGATTGATTTCTGTTATCCTGCAAACCGCCGTGGAATGGCAGTACATCCCCGCTAACCCCGCAGAGCGGGTTAAACCGCCGAAAGCGGAAGCCAACGAAACGGTATATCTGGACGATAAACAGGCGTTCCGTCTTCTGGAACTGCTGGAAGATCAGCCGATTTACTACCGTACCGCCGTCACGGTGCTACTGTTCACAGGAATGCGCCGGGGTGAACTGATGGGGCTTGTGTGGAGCGATATTGATTTTGACAATAACACCATCACCATCCAGCGGTCGATGCAGTACCTCCCGGATATGGGCGTTTTTACATCGGACACCAAAACAAAGTCCAGCCGTCGTGTGATCAAAGCACAGACTTCCGCTATTCACTCCCTGAGCGCGTACCGCACATGGCAAAGAAAGACCTTCCTGCGCATTGGTCAGCCGCGGGAGGAAGATGGACAGGCATTCGTTACCCAGAACGGAACGCCTATGCACCCGGACACCCTGACAAGCTGGTTTTGCAGTTTTATCAAAACCACCGATCTGCCGCAAATACATATCCACAGTTTGCGACACACAAACGCAACCTTGCAAATTGCCAATGGAGTGGCGGTCACCACTGTGGCGGGAACTCTGGGGCACAGCACGGCCAACACCACAACAAAGGTCTACGCCCACGCCATCCAAAGTGCCGCCGCTGCTTCCGCCGAAATGA
>CAZAGJ010000141.1:0-2757 GCA_964484605.1 uncultured Roseburia sp.
CGGATTCGCAGGAGGTGACGCTTGGAACCTCCTTGAACAATCCCGATACGGATGGCGACGGACTTCTTGACGGATGGGAAGTCGAAAACCAGCTGAACCCGCTTTCGTCTGCCGGAAACGACGGCGCGGAGGGCGACATTGACGGCGATGGCCTTACGAACCTTCAGGAGCAGTCCCACGGAGGCAACCCGCGCAGCGCCGATACGGACGGCGATGGACTTTCCGACGCATTGGAGGTCGCCAACGGCACCGACCTCGGCAAGACGGACTCCGACAACGACGGCTTGACGGACAAGCAGGAGGTTGACTCGGGATACGACCCGCTCGACCCCGACATGGACAAGGACGGAATGCCTGACGGCTGGGAGGTGTCGCATGGCCTCAATCCGAGAAATGCGGCTGGCGACGATGGAGCGACGGGCGATCCCGACCATGACGGACTTTCCAACATCGACGAGTATCTGAACAACACCGACCCGCATTCCGCCGACACCGACGGCGACGGGGTCTCAGACCGCATCGAGGTCGAGCGCGAGGCCGACCCGACCGATCCTTCGGACGGCGGGCAGGCACCGCCCCCTGAACTCTTCCGGACTCTGACTTTCAACATCTACGGCGACTGGGCCTCATGGGAGATGCAGATCGAAGGACTCGGACCGGAGGACACCCGCACACGGCGCATCAGTATGGGAGCGCCGGCTGCGTCCGAATCCGCGACGATGAAGATGCGCAAGGGAAACTCCTACAGGCTGACAATGCGCTGGCTGAACTGCAACGGCCACAACGACAACATGTCGCCCTGGTACTGCTGGCAGGCTCTGATCGATGGATTGCCAGGGCAGAAGTCATTTGACGACGACTACAGCGAAGGTTTATGCGCGAGGATTCCCCAGAGAAACAACATCATTGTCGGCAACGGATGGATTGCTGAAAACGAAGACGGCCTCCTGACGAGCCATGTCCATGCGAGTCGGAGAAACTCTCACGGTGGTCCCGGTGCCGGTAATGTGGCGCAGGGGCTTTCCTCTACGCTGTATGTCCTTGGCGATCCGAAGGTCATTCCCGACTATGACCGCGACGGAAAGATAGATTCAAGTGACGAAGCAATCTTCGACGCAGGGCAGACGACCTTCCGCTTCTGGGTGAACAACGACAAAGATACGGGGAACGTCAACGAGAGCAAGTATGACCGTCCGGGGGCTGGTTCCAATGGGCAGGACGACAAGGTGAACGGGCGCAGCGACCTCCTGGACTTCACGCCAGTTCTTCTTGACATCTCAAAGGTGTTCCCGCCAGGAACGCCCAGTTCAATAAAAGAGCGCATATCATGGAAGCTTGAGTCAAGCGTCGTCAATGCCGTATGGACGTCGCTATCTCCGTCCGACGCTGGCTCCTTCCACAGGTCTGCGGATGCCGGGGCAACGTTCGGGCCTAACCTTTCACAGAACGCATACGAAGCCATGGTTGACAGGCTCGTCGGCGGGAAGGAGCTGCCGGACGAGTTCGTGCAGGGAATGAAGAACGCTGGCGGCAAGGGCGTGGTGATGATAGAGGGACGCTCCAGCGGGAAGGATCTGAAACTCAAGGGCTATATAGATGATTCGACGACCGCCGCATCTGAAGGCAGACTCGACATTGAAATTTCATCCGTAGAGGATATGTACAGATATGTAACATTGCGCGGTGCTCATAATAATCCCAATTTCACCGTACACATTCCCGGCATCCCTCAAAACCTTATGGACAACAGCAAGGACTTGGATGTATTCTTCACACATGGTTTTAATGTGTCAGAATCTGACGCCCACGCATGGGGATCGGAGCTGTTCAAGCGCCTGTGGCAGTCCGGATCTAGCGCAAGGTTCTGGATGTTCACATGGGCGGGGGACTACAACTGGCTTGGTGCAGCGTTTAACGGCCTTCACTACCAACAGGATGTGTATCAGGCGCTTAAGACAGGAGCTGCATTAAAGGCGTTCGTGGAAAGCGCCCAGGCGGATTCATCCAAGCGGATTCTCATGACGCAGTCGCTCGGCAACATGGTCGCTTGCGAGGCGTTGCGACAGGGACTTTCCGTCGGCAAGTACTTCATGTTCAACGCGGCGGTCGCTTCCGAGGCTATTGACGGTACATTCCAGAACGCGAACTCCACGATCAAGGACAAATACGTTCCTTCTGACTGGAGCGACTACGATTCACGGTCGTGGGCGGCTAACTGGCACAAGTGGTTCGTCGATGACACGACGGATTCTCGCGGCAAGATGGGCTGGCCCAACTACTTTTTGCCTGCTCTGTCTCGCGCTGGAACCGTGTACAACTACTACTCGACAGGCGATCCGATATTCTTTGAGTCCGGTACCGTTCCAGGTGTCACCATTGGACTCTTCCATTGGCCCACGCTCTCCTGGTCG
This sequence comes from uncultured Roseburia sp., assembly GCA_964484605.1. Taxonomy (GTDB): domain Bacteria; phylum Bacillota; class Clostridia; order Lachnospirales; family Lachnospiraceae; genus Roseburia. Next base: position 2,412 of record CAZAGJ010000141.1, read on the forward strand.
TGGCCGTTCATAGATTTCAACATCACCGCAGAAGAGGGAAGCTGGCAGAAGCAGGAAACCCACAAGGGCGTAGAGCCTATCGCGGGGACGCTGCGGGGCGGATGGGGATTCGACTGCTGGTGTGAGAATGTTGGCGGTGAACCCGTGCAGATGTATTATGCCGCCGCTCAAGCAAACGCGATGGCGGCGAACGGCTCCATCACGAACAGCCCTGTGTTCAGCTATGGCGGGACACCAATGAACAATCGCAATGCTTCGTGGGATGACATTTGGCTATCCCTTGCAAAATACGTTCCGGCCATATCTTCTCCAATTGGAGGAATGGCGGCGTTGGGATTAGAGGACC
>CAZAGJ010000142.1:0-2743 GCA_964484605.1 uncultured Roseburia sp.
GCTGATGACCACGCAGACCAGCGCACAGAGAATGCCCACGGTGTAGAGCAGGTTCAGCGTCTCCCGGGTGACAGCCTGGGGTTGCTGGAGCACGAGATACAGCCCCGTTCCCGGGTGCTGGGCCACGGTGTAGGCATATTCTGCCGATAATCCCTCCAAAGCCCCGCCGGAAAGAAGCTGCCGCCGCAGGGCCTGGGAAAGGGGCAGGATAATGCTACTCTGGGTGCAGTAAATGGGCCGCCAGAGCTTGTCCAGCAGCAGAAGCTCCGACTGGCCGGTGCTCCCGGAAAAGAGGGAGCGCAGCTGCCCCTCCGTCATGCCGATGACCAGATATCCCACCGGCGCGCCGTAGGGGTCTGCCAGCAGCACCGCCGCGGTAAGTAAGGAGGATTCGGTATTCTCCGGGTTTTCCGGGGAGGCGTAGACCAGGGTATTCTCTCCGGCCTGGGCGGCGGCGTGGAGGATGCCCCAGGAGGTGGCCCGCTTCTTTTCCGCCGGGGCGGACTGGGGGGAATAGCGCCAGTTGCCGCTGATGTCGTAAAGATCGAACCGGGCGAAACCCCGCAGGGAGGCGGTGATGGGGTAGAGCCGGTCATAGACCTGCTCCGCGTCGGCCTCCTCGGCAAAGAGGACCTGGGGGATCAGACTGTCCTGGGCCAGGGCATCGGCGGTGGACTGGAAGGTCTCCTGGAGCACATCCAGCACCATTAGGGCACTGTCCAGCTGCTGCTGGGCGGCGGCTTCCGCACTGGAGACCATCTGGGACTGGAAGATCTGCAGCATCAGGCAGGCACACAGCAGCAGCGGCACCAGGGAGACCGTCAGAAAGCCGGCGTTGAGCCGCTGGCGGAAGGAATGGAACAGAGGCTTTTTCATGGCGTTTCCTCCGTTCCAAAGTAGAACTGCCAGCTCATCAGCAGCTTGTCCCGGTTTTCGTTGGTCCAGTGGGTGTCGTAGTCAACCTGGGCCAGGGTGGAAATGTCGGGCAGGTCCGTGGCCTGCACCAGGTCCTGGCGGACGGACCGGCGGAAGAACTGCTGCTGGATCAGACTCTGCACATCCTGGCTGACGGTGAAATCCACAAAAGCCTGGGCATTTTCCGGGTGCAGGGCACCGGAAAGAATGGCGCTGCCATCGGGCACGCAGCTGGTTCCGTCCGCCGGGTAGACCATGCCCAGGGGCTCTCCCGCGCCGATGTAGCGCAGGGCAGTCTCCTCAATGGTGATGCCCACCAGACAGTCGCCGCTGGTGACGGCGGAGAGTACATCCCCGGAGCTGGTCAGCTGCTTGCCATCCAGGCTGGCGGCGTAGGTTTGCAGCCACCTGTCTGTCTCCTCCCGGCCCAGGGCCTGGAGGAGGGTTGCCAGAGCGGTGAAGCTGGAGGCGGAGATGCTTGGGTCGGCGAAGGCAATTTTGCCCCGCAGCTCCGGGGTGAACAGATCCTGCCAGCCGGAGACGGTTCCGTCGGGCAGCAGCTTGGGGTTGTAGATCAGCACCACAGGAAGGGTGGAGAAGGGGGTCCAGGTGCCGCCCTCGCACTGGTACTGGGGGAGAATATCGGCACTGTAGCGGCTGACGTAGGGGGCAAAGAGGTGGGCGTAGGATTCCAGACTTTCCACACCGCCGCCGAAGACCACGTCCGCCTGCAGGCTGCCCGCTTCAAGCTGCTGCAGCAGCTCCAGGGTGCCACCCTCGATGACCTCCACCCAGATCCCGGTCCGGCTTTCAAATTCCCGGACGATGGGCCACCAGACCTCCTGCTTGTGGGAGGTGCAAAGCACCAGCTTTTCCGATTCCGCCGGGCCGGAGTCCGGGGCCGGGGTATCCCCGGCACAGCCGGTCAGCAGCAGGGCCAGCACCAGAAGGAAAATCAGATATTTTTTCATAGGATATGTCCTCGCTTTATTGCACTCGGGCCGATTATACCCCTTTCGGGTCAAAATGACAAGGGGTCTATCAATCTGCCGGAATTATAGCATATCCGGCGACGATTTTTAAGCAGATATCACAACAAACTCAGAGAATCACAAAAAATCTTGGTTTTGTCCCCTGTTCTTTTGTGCAAGTGGCTTGTAAAATAAACCCAGAAGCGGCGAAGCGGCCGCTTGCGCATCTATAAAATGAGGAGGAAAACACATGAAAAAGCTTATCGCCCTGCTGCTGACTGTCGCCATGGTGCTGTCCATGGTCGCCTGCGGCTCCAGCTCCACCAAGGAGACCCAGCCTGCTGCCAAGCAGGAGGAAAAGAGCGAGGCCCCCGCTGCTACCGAAGCCGCTCAGGAGCCCGAAGAGAACCTGACCGAGGTTCAGAAGATCATCAAGGAAGCCGAGTCTATGACTCTGGAAGAGCTGGCCAAGAAGGCCATCGAGGAGTCCAACGGCCAGATGTTCTATGGCGTGGGCAACTCCAGCCGTGGCAAGAGCGCTCTGCCTCTGTTCATCGAGTATCTGCAGACCATCGACCCCAACTACACCCTGGAGTTCGAGTGGCAGCAGCCCAAGAACAACAAGATCTTCGATCAGCTGACCGCTGACTCCCTGAAGGGCACCGGCACCTTCGCCATGACCCTGATCCAGGACGGCAACCAGATCGAGAGCAAGATGGTCCAGACCGGCGTGCTGGATACCTTCATCCCCAAGGACTGGGCCGATGCCAACGGCACTACCGCCGATGCTTACAAGGGCTTTCTGCCCCTGCAGACCCTGAACAAGGTCTTCATGTTCAACTGCACCGGCGACAAGA
>CAZAGJ010000143.1:0-2713 GCA_964484605.1 uncultured Roseburia sp.
CCATAGGCGTATGTTCAAGTTCGGGATGTGTCTTAATGTAGTCAAGCAAATCCAGTCTAAACTCATTCAGTCCTAAGTCCATAATAGAGATACAGGAGGACATTTCTTCAATATCCACAACTTCCTCTTGTAAACGCTTAAGCTGGACTTTACGGTATTCAAGATCATGCTTTTCTTCATCGGAAAGAATATTGTCATCGCCAGTAGCGGTCATGTCAACAATCTTCATTCTCGTTTCAACTTTCGATTTCAGATTAATGTACTCATCAAGAGTAATATCAGGCCAGAAATTGACAAGTTGGATTACTTTATTTTTACTGCCAATACGGTCAACTCGACCAAATCGCTGAATGATACGAACTGGATTCCAATGAATATCATAGTTTATAAGATAGTCGCAGTCCTGCAAGTTCTGACCTTCGGAGATACAGTCGGTTGCAATCAAAATATCAATATCGATCTTTGGAATACTATCGAACAAATCTCTGTCCTTTGATCTCGGAGAGAAACAAGTTAAAATGGTATTCATATCTGCTTTTTTGAGCTTTGCGGTTGTGCGACCCTCAACAGAACCGGTAACTACGGCGGTGTGTAAGCCGTACTTTTTCAACATATACTCCGACACATTATCATAGAGGTACATAGCAGTATCCGCAAATGCTGTGAATATAATAATCTTTTTGTTTCCCTCATTGATAGGATGCTCAATTTTATTTGAAAGGTCGAAAAAGAGTTCTTGTAGCTTACTGTCGTGCCTTGGAGTAATATCGTCCACCATAAGATTCAACAGTTCTAAAATCTCCTGGTCTTTGACAAGCTCGCTACGCCAAGAAATTCTGTCCATATCTGCAAGGTCAATCTGTACTTTTTTTCCGATACCAACAAATTCATCACTGTTCTGGTCGTCAAGGTCGTACTCATCAATATCGGAAATATCTGTAAGGTTAATTTTCACTTCTACCATGTTTTCGTAATCGTCGATTGATTTGATAGTAGCATCAATCAGTTCCTTTATTCTAAAAAGCGTGAGCTTAAAGGAATAGACAGAACTTTCCATACGCTTCATAAGGTTGATTGCCATAAGGCGACGAATACCAAGTTCACGGTTTGCCTGTGTAAATCCGGTATTTACCTTATTATCACCATACAGTTCAGCGTATTTTTCCATACGGCTCGGCAAAATATAATGAGAAGGACGGTATACGTCCAAGTTCAGCTTGGTAAGCTGTTCAAATATTTCATTATAACTGATAGCATCCTTCAAATCGGTCAGATGTGGTCTATGCGACTTAGGAGCCAATCTTTCGGGGAACTTACCAATAGAAGTAGTATCATAGTATTTTTCAATGTGCTTTCTAGAACGAGCAATGGTTACGCTATCCAAGACTTCAAAAAAATCAAAGTCAAGCATACGTAACAGATTGGCTGTAGTTCTAGCGGATGGTTCCCACTTACTCCATATATTGAATGCTTTTTGAGCATTACGGAATATCTCGTCAATAGAATGAGTTGTTTTCAATTTGCTATCCAAAAGTGAGGCGTCACCCTCATAGGCAAGCTGAAGTTGGTTCTTCAAATCATTAAAACGAGTATTAACAGGAGTAGCGGAAAGCATAAGTACCTTTGTCTTTACACCCTTACGAATGACTTGTTTTAACAAGGTTACATAGCGATTATCTTTGCTATCATCATCGCTTTCCAGTTTACCGCCATTTCTAAAGTTATGAGACTCGTCAATGACTACGAGATCATAAGTATCCCAACGCAAACGGGACAAATCAGTTCCATTGGAGAAGCCATGCTCTCTGCCAAGGTCTGTATGATATAGAACCTTGTAATTCAAACGATCTTCCGCAAGCGGGTTATTAATATAGTTATCGCGGTACGTATTCCAATTGTTAGAGAGCTTCTTCGGACAAAGGACAAGAACACTTCTATTTCTAGACTCATAATATTTAATAACCGCTAGTGCCGTAAAGGTCTTACCTAGACCAACAGAGTCAGCTAAAATACAGCCGTTGTATTTTTCGAGTTTATTAATTATAGCAAGAACAGCATCTTTCTGAAAATTGAACAACATATTCCAAACTTTACTATCCTTAAAACCAGTTGCTTCGTTCGGCAGCGTATCCTCAGATACATCATCCAAAAACTCACTAAAAATATTATAAAGGGTTACGAAATAAATGAATTCGGGAGAGTTCTCATTGTAAACAGTCGTAATGTTTTCAATTACTTGGTCAGTAACATCTTGGAAGTGCTGCTTATCATTCCATAACTGCTCAAAGAGATCAATATAGTTCTTGCTCATCGGAAATGATAATCTCTGCGTGAAGTTGTAGGCATAATTACCACGTTCACACCCAAGGTCAACAGTTGTGAACTCATTAAATGGCAAATAAGTATACTGTCCTTTGTCTGACATTACATTCAAAAATCCGGGAACGACTTGGTTTGTTGTGTTAGACTTAAATGTTACTTTCTGCTTAATCCATTCAGCACATTCCTTTGCAATAGCTCGCTGAGTCAGTTCATTTCTCAAGCGAATTTCAAATTCCGTACCATAAAGACTTTTCTCTCGGGTCATACGAGGGATGTAAAATTCTCTCTTAGATTTTTCTGTTTTCTCTGTGGTAAATGTGGGATAGGTAAAAATGAATTGCAAGTTCTCAATGCCGGACAGACTCTTTTTTAATTCTTCATAGGCATATAT
>CAZAGJ010000144.1:0-2692 GCA_964484605.1 uncultured Roseburia sp.
CTTTTATATAGTGTTTATTGTGTGCGAGGGTGCTGCTTGAGCAATAATGGATGCAATCGATGATCAGCCGTTTGAGAGATTCGGGGTAACGCATCTTTATGGTGCGCCAAAACGCAAAGCCTTTTGGGTTCTTCAAATACTGGCGCAGCATGTTGTTGCTTGAGCCGTCCGCCTGATACTCGACATTACAGAGTATTGTATTGAGCACCGCGAGCTTGTAATCCTGATCTATAAGTAGATATTTGTAAGCAAGGCTTACATATTTTTCACCATCAAATGTAGGGTATTCGGGGTAAGAATTGATTACATCTGTACGATATACAAGTTTTTTATCGCCGGAGCCGCCGTGGGCATAATAACCCGAGAGCGTTGTTTCGTCAAGTCCATCCAGAAAGCCGCTGCCAATTATGTTGCCATCAAAATCGGCATCTATCCCCACCAATCCGGCATAGTCGCGGTCTTTAACTTCTGCCCATTTTGTAATTATCTTTTCTACCGCGCCGTCACTTAACATGTCGTCCGAATCGATGCACGTGTTAAGTTCTGTATGTATGGCTGCGTAGGCGACATTATGTGCAGTGTGCATGCCGCCATTCTCTTTGTAAATATACTGTATCTCAAAGCCGTTGTCCCGTCGTTGCCATTCACTGACAAGCTCGGCGGTGTTGTCTGTTGAGCCATCATCTACAATGAGCCAAATAAAATCTTTGCAGTTTTGGCGGCAAAGACTTTTATATGTCCGCGGCAGGGTGTGTGCGCGGTTGTATGCCGGCGTAAAGATCGTCAATGTCGTTTTATTGTTGCTCATATGCTATTAAATAAAACTCCTGCAGTTTTATAGCCTCATTGGAAATATCAAAACCGTGTGCTGCGATGTCGGCGCGCCTGTCTCGGCGCTGTGTATTCCGCCGCGCGAGTATTGCTCTCGCAAAGGTTTCTGCGCCGGCGGAGAGGTGGGAGATGTTAACAAGATCTTTACAAAGTACGCATTCTATGGGTACTTTATCCGATATCACGCAAGGCAGGCCTGCGGCTTGCGCCTCGACCATCGTGACCGGCAGCCCCTCATAAAGCGATGGAAAAGCAAAAACGTCCATGGCTTGCATAAGCTCTGCAATGTCACTTCTCACGCCGAGAAAACGCACCTTATCGGCAATGCCGAGATCGCTTGCCAGCTGTTGCGCTCGCGCCATGCCGTCGCCGCCACCCGCGAGAAGCAGTGTGGAATTTGGCTCATGCTTGAGCAATGCCGCAAACGCGCTGATCAAAAATGGGTGGTTCTTTGGTGGGTTGAACCTTCCGACATGACCGACAACCAAACTGTTCCCCAGCCCCAGCATATCTCGTACCGTGTTACGTGTGCTCGGATCATAGGCATATTTCGCGGTATCGATGGCATTGTTTATGACCGCATACGGTACATCACCGAACATCCATTGTCCAGCTTCATTGCCGCAAGCAAATAGTGTTGTTGCGTATCGTGTGATGCTTTTTTTGTACCACAATTTAATTGGGTACTTTAAATTTTTATCTTGATTGGAACTATGGCTATGTGCTATTCGAACAGGGATGGAGTGCTCTTTTGCGGTTTTAAGTGCTACAGAACTAAGACAATCTTGGTGGACGTGAACGATCTTATAGTCGCGGTGAGTGTCAAAAAAATGATTCAAAGCATTTAAGTAGGTGCGACTCCATGGCACGAGCCTTGGCAGGCGGAATATCTTCCCTCCCAATGCTTCTATCTCATCGTCATACGCGCCGCGCTCCTCGCGATGAACTATAAAATCAAATTGAACTTTGCTGCGATCGATCTGTCTGTAATAATTCATCAGCATAGATTCAAGACCGCCGCGGTTCATTTGTGTTACGATATGCAGAACACGTACGGGTGGCATGTTATCCTCCAAACTGTGCAAAGTATTCCGATACGGTAAGACGTGAGAAATATTCATCAAATGGCTGATTGACTGCGTTGGCGTAATAGAAATACGCGCTGTAACCGAGCAACATACAGATAGTGAGTATTCGGCCGTCTCGTCCGCCTATTTTTTTCATCATCCAAGGCAGCGACAGCGACTGGAACAGAATAAAGTAGTTTGCCAGACGTGCAAAGTAGTTGGCTGTGCCGAAAAGTCCAACAAACATGATGGCTCCGTTGAGCATTGTAAAGTTCATGATAAGGTTATCAGATTCGGTGCTGTCCTTAAATATCCTGTCGCGGTACAGCCATGACAGAACGGTGGGAACATTGCACACCAACACGCGGAATATGTTCACGCCATCGCCGCTGAAGGACTCAAGTGTGTATTCTTCGCCAAGCATCGTTGTTATATCCACAATGGTGCCAAGCAACGGGCCCAAAAGAATGCCGCCGATGATCGCTCCAAACACAAGAATATACGAGCCGTAGCTCCAAGGGCGAAATTTGAGTATCGGCACCAAGAAGAAGAGCAGAGAGTAGGGATGTATAAATGTGGCAATGAGTATGCATATGGTATAGCCTACCCATTTCTTTTTTAATGCAAACATTACGCCAAGCATGGATATACCCATGGCGGCTGCTTGCTTGATCCCCGCGGCGGCAAAAAGATATCCGCCGGCAGTAAAGATCAAAAATATAGTTAAAGGATAATCAACAGAGTACCTGTGCAAAAACGCCAGGTAGCAAGCCACGGTCAAAAACGCCCAAAAC
>CAZAGJ010000145.1:0-2682 GCA_964484605.1 uncultured Roseburia sp.
CTTAATACGCTCCAATTTCGGAAGCGTCTCATTCTGCCATGTCTTCGACAAATCCGTGTCATTACACTCACCCACATATTTTTCATACATACGGATGTCATAACCCTTCTTGCTAATCTGTAAGCCATAATCGAAGTCGCCAATGCTGTGCTGATAATATGGGTCTATCCCCACCTGCATAAAGATGTCATGCGGGATAATCACACTATTGGCATTAAATGTGTCCAGACGCACATCTGTCGCATCCGGTCCATATTTCAAGTACTTAATGCCCTTCACATACTTGATACCGCCATAGCTTAATTCGCCATCTTCTCCGCAGATTGCTCCAACCATAACGGTATCCTTGTTTAGTTTCGGAAGCATTTCATCAAATATTCCCGGCACAAACTTCGTATCATCATTCATAAGCATATAGTATTCGTAGTCCGGATGTGCCTTCTTGGTATGTTCGATTGCTTCATACATACCACGGTTCCAGAACAATCCGCCATCGCCGTTGATGACGTCAATATTATCCGGCAGTGATGCCAGCATGTCCGCCGTGCCATCCGTACTGCTATCATTTACTACCACGTAATCAAATGTTACATCCCGATTCTCACGCAGTGTACGAATACTTCGCTCTGTCAGTTCTCTCCTGTTAAAGCAGGTAAAGATTGCAAGTATCTTCATCTTTTTTCTCTCCTAAGCCTTTCCGATATAATTTTTTCGGAACACATTGTGATAAATTTTCTTTATCATATCCGGTTCTGATATTTTTATCAGTTCCTTCTTCAAATGCTTTCTGACTTCCGGCAATTCCCGTAGTTCTGTTGGGAACTCTGTAATTACCTTATCTGTCTGTAATGCGTGCACAGCAGTTGGTGCTGCTCCTTCACCACAATGGACACCACTTCCATCCCAGCCATCATTTCCTACCAGGGATTTCGACGGGCAGAGATAAAGACCGTTTTGAAGGAAATTTGTATAATACCAACGAATTGCCCACGAATTGGTTTTTGAATCTTGCTGCTGTGCTTTTAATATATTATAAAAATTGTATGTGTTGTCATAATTAAACTTCTTACGGTAAGCCGCATCCGTCATAAGACGCTCCCAGCCCTTGGCATCTTTATCAAAAGCTGCCCAACGTTCTGCCCATGTAGCCCACGACCAGCTTATCCCTGCAATTTCGGTCAGGTAGGACTCCGAAATCACTCTGCCTTTCATTAACTTATCCGCTCTGCTGTCATCAAAAAATGAATAGCCGGAAATACCTTTTACTCGTTCATCCTTCTTATATCTGTCCAAACCATCATTCATGAATCTCAGGAAAAACCGATTTGTAACAAGGTCATCTTCAAGAACAATCACTCTGCCATATTGATTGACAATATCAGTGACACCTTCAATAATATTTTTTGCCAATCCACAGTTCTCTTCTCTAAAAATCAAAGAAACTGCTTGAAACATCCCCTTTTGCGGCAACGAAGCCACATATTCGCGCACTGCTTTTACATTTTCAATTGCCTTTTCATTTTTCGGCGCATCAGAGAAAACAATCAGTTCTGTCTCATCCGCCAGTTCATTGGCTGCCAATGCCTCAATCGTTCTTCTTGTGTGTTCCGGTCTGTTGTATGTAAATAGCACAACCGGTGCATTCTTACTTTTTCTCATGCCATTTCCTTTTCATCACATACTGCTAAACTATTGCTCTGTAATACTCATACATATTCTTTATTGCATCATAAATCGTATACTGTGGTTCCCAGCCAATTTCCTCTTTTATCAGGGAATTGTCACACCAAATAATCGGATTATCTGCCGGACGCAGTTTGTTCTTATCCACAACCATCTCCACCTCCGTGGACGAAAGTGAGGCGATATAATCAACGATATCCTTTAAGCAGTAGCTTGTTCCGTTTCCAACATTAAAAATATGCTTTTTCGTATTACTTTCGAGAATCATCCTATAAGCTCTCGCCATATCACGAACATCCCCTAAGTCTCTGCGCACCTCAAGATTTCCCACCATCAGCCGATTTCCGTTTGGACCTTTTCCCTTCTCTATTTCAGCAACCTGTTTTACAAAACTAGGAATTGCAAAAATATCCGGCTGTCCGACGCCTGTGTGGTTAAAGGTTCTTGTACATATAATCTGCATGCCGTACTCGTCGCGGTACATCTCCGCAAAGCTCTCCTGCATTACCTTTGAAATGCCATAGGGACTGTTCGCCTTCAGTGTATATTCTTCTGTTATTTTTTTATCAGAGATTTCATATTCTTCACTGGAGCCTACCAGCAAAATCTTTGTTGACATATTGTTCAGCCGAACTGTTTCCAGGATATTCAATGTTCCGTTGACATTTGCAGAAATAGTGAGCTGCGGAATAGACCATGAATTCTTAACAGAACTGATACCGGCAAGATTTATAATATACTCAGGATTTACCCTAAGTATAAGATCCTGCACTTTTTCTCTGTCTAATAGGTCAACAATTTCAAAGTCCTTGATTAATCTCTTCAGTTGTTCTGAACATGCTTTAATATCTGTTCCATATACATCATATGAATTGTCTGCAAATTCTCTGGCAAGGTAATCCCCCACAAATCCACCGCATCCAAAAATCAATACTTTTTTTGCCATGTATCCACAAATCTCCTATCCTTAAATCTTATTCTGAAATAACGCTCTCATAG
>CAZAGJ010000146.1:0-2678 GCA_964484605.1 uncultured Roseburia sp.
GCCGGGTTTGTGCTATAATAGAGGAGCAGCCGCCCGGCGTGGTGTGTTGTGTGGGTTGTCCGCTCTTGCTTTGGTCGGCGTTGCGGTCAACCCTCTTTTTTTACGGGTTGCAATTTGGCTATTGCATATAAAATAATAGACTTGTCCGGCGTTGTGTCGGCTTCTATACGGTCAATAATAATATCGTCCACTATTGCGGCGATGGGTTGACTGTATGCGATTTCGTCCCCATTAAAACGGATAATAACATCAATGTTCGGGGCGGTTGTTGCTGTTAATTCTTTAATAGTCATTGCGTTTGTTCTCCTTTCTCGTTTGTTGGGCGTACCATTTAAGGACACGCCGCCAAAAGTTAATTGTTTCAATGCGCATTGCGTTTACCTCCGTTTATTCAGTTATTTCTGATTGCGAATATATTATATCAGATATTTCTGACGATGTCAAGAGGTTTTTGAAAAATAATTCAGATTTTTCTGATTTATTTTTTGGGTGCAAAAAGTTTTGAGTTTTTGCACTATATTTTAGTCCCGGAGGGGGAAACCGGGCGGCAGTTTCGGGGTGGGTAGGGGTCGTAACCACTCGCAAAAATAAAAAAGGCTTATTTTTCAGAAATATCTTGACAAACAGAAATATCTGTGTTATAATTATAGCGTAGATAGGAGGTTGCTTATGAAAACAGTTGAAGCAGTTAGAGCAATTATGGAACAGCAAGATTTAGGAGTAAACAAATTGGCAAGCCGATTAAATAAAAAGCCTAATGTCATCAGCGAACGATTAACTCAGGAGAATATTAGTATAATCAAACTTAACGAATTGTTACGAGTTCTTGATTATAAAACAATTATAGTTCCGAGAGACACTTCTGTTCCCAAAGGAGGATATGAAATAGAATGAACACATTACAACTTGCTTTTAATTATGAGACATTTCCCGTAAGAACTATTTCCGACACATCGGGAATATGGTTTGTTTTGCGTGATGTATGTATTTCACTTGGAATTGCCGATGACAAACAAGTATATGACAGACTCGATGATGACGAAAGGGGTAGGTATAAAGTACCCACCCCCGGTGGTATGCAAGAAATGCGTTGTGTCAATGAAGCCGGTTTATATGAGGTTATAATTCGTTCCAACTCCGAAAAAGCAAAACCGTTTCGCCGTTGGGTTACTCACGATGTTTTACCGTCTATTCGCAAGCAGGGATATTACTCACTTATGAGCGATAAAGATTTATTAGATGTCATTATCGAAAAGCAAAGACAAAACAGCGAGTTTCTTAATAAAATTGACAAAACAGCAATCAAATCCAAATTGCTTTCCGAAAGCCGAGTAAGTAAAATCGAGCAAACAGAAATCTTGTTTTTGAGTAAAAGTGAATATGATGTGAAATCATATCGTATCAAATTGAAAGAAATATGGGGAGACGATAATTATGGTTTTCACAAGAATTTGGATGAATATATGAAATGGTATAACAAGATTGGCTTCAAAATTGTTGGGTGTACGGTATGATTTATGGTTATGCTCGTGTCAGTACAAGAGGACAAGATAGATATGGCAACGGACTTGATGTTCAACAGCAACAGCTGACAGAAGCAGGTGCGGAAAAAATCTTCTATGAAAGTTTTACGGGTACAAAAAAGAAACGCCCTGAACTGAATAGATTGATGTGTGAATTGAAAAAAGGCGATACTCTAATAGTTACCAAATTAGACCGCATCGCTCGAAGTACTCGTGATGGATTGGATATTATTGATGAATTACTCAAAAAAGAAGTAATCATTAACATTCTCAATATGGGTAAATTTGATAATACCCCATCGGGAAAACTAATGAGAACGGTCTTTCTTGCTTTTGCAGAATTTGAACGAGATATGATTGTACAGCGTACAAGTGAGGGAAAAGATATTTGCAAAACCAACCCCGAATGGAAAGACGGTCGAAAGAAAAAGACATTATCGAACTTTCAGATGCTTTTAGAAAAACATAAAAATGGTGAATTTACAGTTGAAGAGTGTTGCTTACAGCTTGGAATAAGTCGTTCTACTTGGTACAATAGAGTACGGGAGATGGTATGATGAAAGCATATAAAAAGTTTTATGGGTGGTATTGCAAAGCTCTAAATCAACTTGAAAAACTTGGTGTCATCGGGATATGCTTAATGGTATTTCTGCTTGCACTATACATTGTAGGCTCTATACTGCTCTTGGAGTTTTATATTTGCTATGTCATTTACTATCTCATTCGGTTTATCTGTCATCTCATTTTCAAAACACCAATGCCCGAAAAAGCTCCATCGAACGGCTATGAGTATGAAGAACGAGTAGCGAAATCTCTCCGGCGTAAAGGTTATCGGAATGTTGAGGTAACTTCAAAAAGCGGCGATTATGGTGCAGACATTGTAGCAACAGACCCACACGGCAATCGAGTTTGTATTCAATGCAAGTTTTACTCATCTCCTGTTGGTTTGTCTGCCGTACAAGAGATTGTTACAGCAAAAGCAAAATACCAATGCACTAAGGCGGCAGTCTATACAAACTCTCAATTTACAAGACAAGCAAAAGAACTCGCACTTGTCAACGATGTCGATTTGTTCGAGTTCTACGAAGCAATATTTGATTAGGCTCTCGCAACAGGGCGATGAGTAACAGTCAACAAGGACTACTTTCGGGTAGT
>CAZAGJ010000147.1:0-2678 GCA_964484605.1 uncultured Roseburia sp.
GGTTTGGCATGATATTGTCAGCGAGAAAATCAGAAAGCAGTCTGATTTTCTCGCTTTACCTTTTTTTCAATCAAAACTTCCAGCAAAAAACCTGTAATCGACACAGCCGGATTTTCAATCATGAGTACCGCTATCTCATCAATCAAAACCCTCTTTGTGTCTGAGTTTCTGACTACAAGGTATCCCATTTTATAATCCAGCTTTGACTGACTGTCAATTATAACCGTACGCCAACTCATAACAAATCCAGCAGATTCTCCGACTGCTTTTCCCACATTCCGGAAACGGATTGGTCTATTATATATACTTCTGAATACTTCTTTTTCCAGTTTGAAATTGATGTGCTGAAACTAACTGTTGCTGCACTGTTTGTACTTCCGCCTATCAATTTCAAATCACATCCATTAGTCATCCTCGAGAATACCTGCTGTATATTCATTAAAACTCTGCACTGATCTGTAATGTCTAAAGCCGAGAACTTTTCTCTACCCTTTGCTAATGTTTCTGTTGGTGCATTTACTCGCTTACAATAGATTGAATTACATAATTTATCCATATATAATTCATACAATTCCTGATTTTTCTCTTTGCAGACCTTATCATATTCTTCATCATATACATAGTTTTCGTTGCCCGCAGTCTTTTCTGCGAACCGCTCTATTTTTTTCATATAATATTTCCAGAAACGATCCGATGCAAACTGCATAACAGGCTGAACAATTAAACATTTCCCGGCACCGGCACTCCCTGTTATGCACACTCTAAATCCATCCAGCGACAGCATGGTATTCACTTTCCACGGACGCATTCCCAATGGGAATTCCACACTATCGACCTTCTTTCCCAAAATATGATGCAATCTTTCAAATGTATATTTATTTGCAAATTCTCTATCCTTTAGGAATTGTGCTCCGTACATAAGCTCCACAGACATAACAAACAATTCGGATTTTTTACCTGCCGTATATCTTACAGGTATGAAGAACATTGTTCCGGCTCTATTGTATCCGCCGTATTTTTCTGTATCCATGCCTTTTTTGCGAGGCACTAAGCCTTCTTTTTTCTTCACCGGCATCTGGTCAAAGAGTCCGCCTGTTTTGAAGTAAGCATACTTCGTAAAATGGGCTGTGTTTTTATCGGCTGTGTTTATTACTTTTTTCAGCATATCATTTCCGTCCCACACAAGTTCATCTCCACACTTTACCGGGTGCGTGAACAGCGTTTTGGTTTTTATGCTGTACGGGACATCAACCCTGAACCATTGCTTGGAAAATTTCATGTTATATACATTTCCGACAACAATGTTCAAGTATGCATCCACCGCATGATGCAGGTCGTTATAGCTTCTGCATTTGTAAATGTCGAATTCATGTCTGAAATCAGATGTGAGTTTAGCCTTTGTATATACAATCTCACTTTGCGGATACTTTTCCTTCAGCAATTCTGCAATTGCTTTCGTTGACTGCGAAGTTTCTGTCAGCTGTCTATTGATAAAGCCATACTTTTCATCTTCCGTAAATCCTGTCGCACGAATCAGACGCTTGTATTTTTCATCGGAAATAGCTTTAATATCCTTCCATTTTCGCCAGACTCCTGCCATGTTATGTCTGACAGATGCTTCGATAGGATAGTGATCCTTCTTCCTTCCGTTTTCTTCTGAATACACCAGCACCTTATTATTTATGATGCTGTCATCTTTTACATATGCCTGCGGATATATATGGTCTATATCATATTCTTTGGAACCGGATAACAGGCTTTCCAATTTGATTGGCTTTCCGCTGTATGCCGAACGACCAAACTGCATGAAATACAGGAAAAGCTTGTCAGCCTGAAGTTTGGAATCCACCCTTTCACCCATGGATTCAAGCTGATGTTTTAATTCTACAACATCTGCCTCTGCACACTTCTGATAAATGGAAAGAATCTGCTGTCTTCTGGACATAGTTCTCTTCCCCTTTTTAGTATCGCCCACTTCTCTCGTAGTTTCTATAAAAATCTTCTTAGGAGTTCCGAATGCCTTAGTAACATCTCTCATCAAGTCGAGGGTTCTGTAAATCGGTCGTCTTACAGCATTTGACACATACATATCATCTAAGCGTTTTTCTAAGGTTCTTGCATTGTTCGAATAATAATCCTGACGCAGTTTTTCCAGCTCTTCCCTAAATGTATATTCGTCAGAGAGGATTTCCATCAAATTATCATTGGTATCCCACATTGCCCTTAGAATTGTTGTATATTCACCTGTTTTCTTTGAAACACCCTCAAATTCAGTGAGGAATTTTTTTGATAATCTTCCGAAACCGTTTATTTTTATATTTGCAATATATTTAATATCTTCCTCAGAAAGCTGCGGATAATTCTTTCTCAGCCATTTGATTACTCTCGTCTTGTCTTCCGCATAGGATGCTCTTTCGATAATTTCCTCAACATCGTCTTCAGTCAATACTTCATTTTGCATTAAACGCTTAAATGCGTTATATGTGGACAGATCAGACTTAATCTCTGTATCTATACCGCTAAGCGTATCAATACTGTCTTTACGCAAATAATTATTGCAAACCAAATAATCTACTATTTTTTCTCGTTTTACCTTCTTTCTTTTCCGGAACAGTTCGCAGTAAATCCCCTGCTTTGCCTCAACAGGAATTTTCACTCCATCAATCTTTATATTGTTG
>CAZAGJ010000148.1:0-2552 GCA_964484605.1 uncultured Roseburia sp.
GGAGGGAGAAGACTATGAGGGTAGAAACAATCACACTAAATGAAAAGAGAAATGTTACACTGACAGCTTACATTCAGGAGGCAGGGGGAGCTTTTGAGTATGTGCCAAAACGTCCGGCGGTATTAGTTCTGCCGGGAGGAGCTTATCGGTATTGCTCAGACAGAGAGGCAGATCCGGTGGCAACGGCATATTTGAAGGCGGGATATCAGGCATTTGTTCTGCGCTATTCTGTAGGAGAGGATGCAGTGTGGCCGAATCCGCTTTCAGATTATGAGCAGGCGATGGAATTGATTCGAGGAAGGGAAGAAGAGTGGATGCTCTATGCGGACAAGATTGCCGTTATCGGATTTTCGGCTGGCGGACATCTGGCAGCGGCGGCGGCAACAATGTCTAAGAATCGTCCGAATGCAGCGATTCTTGGCTATGCTGTAGCAGGGGATGCAGTGAAAGGCTGCGTTCCGAATGCACCAGATACGATTTCGGCAGTAGATAAAAATACATGTCCATGTTTTCTTTTTTCTGCGCGTACGGACAATGTCGTGCCCGTTATAAATTCGATTAAGTTTATGGAGGCACTGATTGAGGCAGATGTGGCGTTTGAAAGTCATATTTATGCATATGGACCACATGGATTTTCTACCTGTGACACATCAGTGCAGAGTAAGGATACAGAACTTTGCGAGAGAATACCGAACTGGGTGCCGGACAGCATTGGCTGGCTGCGTGATGTATTGGGTGAATTTGGTGATGGATGTATGACTGAGCCGGTATGCAGCGACCATGTAACTGATGATCACAAGGAATTTTTGTCGGTGGATTGTACGATGGGATGCATTTTAAAAAGCCCGGAGGGGGCAGCGATTGTCATTCCGATGTTAAAACAGGCAGAGGGAAAGACCGGAATCAGCATGGAAGGCGATATGGGAGCTTTCATAGAGAAGATGAAATTGCGTGATGTCCTTAAGTATGGCGCAGCACCGCAGGAAGTTGTTGATGCAATGAATGAGCAGTTGAACAAAATACCTAACAATTTGTTTTAAATATAAAAAATATTGTGAAAAATGTGGAAACATAACTCTATTTATGTTAAAATCTTAGCGGGGTTAATAAAAAACAATATGCCAGATAATATCAAAAAACAACCTGTATGGCAGAATAGGAGGAGACATGGCAAGATTTACATTACCAAGAGATTTGTATCACGGAAAAGGTGCGTTGGAAGCACTGAAGTCTTTTGAAGGAAAGAAAGCAATTATTTGTGTGGGCGGCGGTTCCATGAAGAGATTTGGATTCCTTGACCGCGCACAGCAGTATTTGGAAGAGGCTGGTATGGAAGTACAGCTTTTTGAGGGCATTGAACCGGATCCGTCGGTAGAGACAGTTATGAAGGGCGCAGAGGCAATGCTTGCATTTGAACCGGACTGGATTATCGCAATGGGCGGAGGTTCACCGATTGATGCTGCTAAGGCAATGTGGATTAAGTACGAATATCCGGATATTACATTTGAGGATATGTGTAAAGTATTCGGCATTCCTAAATTAAGAAAGAAAGCACAGTTCTGTGCGATTTCTTCTACTTCAGGAACAGCAACTGAGGTTACCGCATTCTCTATTATCACAGATTACAATAAGGGTATTAAGTATCCAATCGCAGACTTTGAGATTACACCGGATGTAGCGATTGTAGACCCGGATCTTGCAGAGACCATGCCACAGAAGCTGGTTGCACATACAGGAATGGATGCTATGACACATGCAGTGGAAGCATATGTGTCCACTGCTAACTGTGATTTCACAGACCCGCTTGCACTGCATGCTATTAAGATGATTCAGCATGATTTAGTAGATTCTTATAATGGAGATATGGCAAAGAGAGATTCCATGCATAATGCACAGTGTCTTGCAGGTATGGCATTCTCCAATGCTTTGCTTGGTATTGTACACTCTATGGCACATAAGACCGGCGCAGCATTTGCTGATTACGGTGCACATATTATCCACGGAGCTGCAAATGCGATGTATCTGCCGAAGGTTATTGCATTTAATGCCAAGAATGAAGAGGCAAAGGTTCGTTATGGAGAGATTGTTGATTTCATGGGATTGGGTGGAGATACATTAGATGAGAAGGTTGAACTTTTGATTCAGTATCTGCGCAAGATGAATGATGATTTGAACATTCCACACTGCATTAAGAACTACGGTGCAGACAGCTACCCGACAGAGAACGGTTTCGTGCCGGAGGAGGTATTCTTAGAGAGATTACCTGAGATAGCTGCAAATGCGATTCTGGATGCCTGTACAGGTTCTAATCCTCGTCAGCCAAGCCAAGAGGAGATGGAGAAGCTTCTTAAGTGCTGCTATTATGATACAGAGGTAGATTTCTAGAATTACATAGATAGGATTGATTCTAAATGACTCTAGCCTAATTGGCTAGAGTCATTTATACTGTTAAGGAATTTACCATATAGGACAATATGAAGTGACCTCACATTTGTAGCAACGTGGATTTACCTGTATACTAAGTTTGTTAAGAACAATGGTAACAGGAATTA
>CAZAGJ010000149.1:0-2402 GCA_964484605.1 uncultured Roseburia sp.
CCGGCACCTTCAAAAATTGCACAATGCAGCCGTTCATAACGCCCACCAGCGCGCCCACCAGAATGGTGATGATGATGGCCGCCCATGCAGGCCATCCGTACAGCACCGTCAAAATACCCAATACAACGGAGCAGAGACCCACCGTATTCGCAAGCGACAGATCAATGCCGCCGGTGGTCAAAACCAGCATCATGCCCATAACCGCAACGCAGGGCACGGCCGCCTGTTTAATCACCGTGAAGATCGCGGATACGGAAAAGAAATTCGGAACGATAAAACATGCGAGGAGGAACAGAATGGCGTACTCCAAGATAACGCCGTGCTCCTTCGCGAACTTGACAAAACCGCTATTGCTCTTCATGTTCGCGCCCTCCTTAGTTCATGGAAACTTCCGCAGCAGCTTTGAACTGGGAAGTTTTCTGTTCGCGGCGCACTTTCATCATCATACTGAAAGCAACCACGCCGATGATAATAATGCCAACGATGATGTTCTGCATATACACGGATACATGCAGCAGATTGAGCACATTGCGCACAGAACCGATAATCAGCGCGCCGATCATGGTGTAGAACGCCTTGCCCTCTCCGCCTGCCATGTTGATACCGCCGATTACACAAGCCGCAATCGCGTCCGTCTGGTAGTTATCGCCTTGTGTCGGATGCGCCGCATTCAACTGGGCGGCCAGCAGTACGCCTGCGCAAGCCGAGCAGAAGCCGGAAAGCATGAACACAAACAGCTTAATGCGATCCGTGCGGATACCGGCGTTCACCAACACCTGTTCATTGCCGCCCAAGCCGTAGATATGCGTACCGATGGGCAGGCGAGTGGTAATGATTACACCCATGACAATGAAGATCACCATTAAATAGTCAGAAATCGGAACTCCCAGAACCGAGCCGTTGCCAATATACTTAAAGGCGTCCGGGAAGCCGCCGAAGGAATTGCCGTTGTTAAAAAGATAGGATGCACCCGTCGTAATCTGACCGATTACCAGCGTGGAAACAAATGCGGGCACATTCAAAAAAGCAACCAGAGAGCCGGAAATCAGACCCAAAATCAAACCGATTGCAATTGCGATCAGAATCGCTACCGGCACGGAAACGCCGTGCTGGAACAAAATACCCACGGTCATGCCGCAGAAGGAAATATTGCCGCCGACGGAGAGGTCAATGCCCTTGATCACGATGACCTGAGACATGCCGACCGCCGCAATGGCGATAACGGAGCTCTGACGAATAACGTTGAGCAGATTGCCGGGCTTCAAAAAGTTCGGCACCATCGATCCGCCGAGCAAGAACAGAGCGATGCCCACGATCGCTATGATCAGCTTTTGATGTTTCTTAAAAAACTGCACTTGGGCTTACCTCTCTTTCGAGAATCAAAATCTGGAAATATGAAGAACAGAAAATGAAATTGCTTACTTTAACCGTGCGGAGGCGGGAATTTCCCGCCTCCGCACAAAATGTTGGAATTGTTTTTCTTAGAAAGCAGTGGCGTATGCGCCTTCCAGATCATCTGCGGTGTACACGGTGGTACCTGCGTCGATGAACTTCTCATAGTCATCAGCGGTCTTTTCGCCGTTGAGAACGCTCAGAACAACATCCACAGCAGTGCCGCCGATTACGGACGGGAACTGAGCCATGTCACCGGTCAACTGGCCGTTTGCGATGAAATCAACGCCTGCCTTTGCGCCGTCGAAGGAAACGAAGCACAGGTCAGCAACATCGATGTCGTTGTTTTCCAGAGCCTGCAGGATGCCGGGAACCATGTTATCGGAGCAGCAGAAGATGCCGTCGATGTCAGGGTCAGCCTGCAGCATGTTCTCGGTTGCCTGCATTGCAACGTCAACAGTCCAGTCGCCGGGCTGCTCGTTCACCAGTTCCAGACCGGTGCCTTCGATGCCAGCCTTGAAGCCGTTGGCACGATCGTCGCCTGCATTGGAGCCGTTTGCGCCGCGCACGATGATAACCTTGCCTTCGCCGCCGAGCTGCTCAGCCATGAATTCGCCGGCCTTCTTTGCAGCAGCAAAGTTGTCGGTGGAGATGTAGGTTACATAGAGGTTATCATGGCCTTCCGCGATGGTGCTGTCGATCAGCACAACGGGAATGTTCTTTTCCTTTGCCTTCTCAAGAACGGTAACGCAAGCATTCGCGTCCATGGGGCTGATGATCAGGCCGTCAACGCCGGAGTTGATCAGGTCTTCGATCTGGTTTACCTGAGTCGCAACGCCGGTCTGACTTTCTGCGATTGCATCAACGAAAGTGTTGCCGGATTCTTCAACGGCATTCTTGATGGCGGTATAAACGGCCAACTGGAAGTCGTCGTTGGTGATGGTCTTGAGGCTGAAGCCGATGGTGTAGCCTTCCGCGGATGCGCACACGCTGAACAGCATGAGCAGAGC
>CAZAGJ010000150.1:0-2286 GCA_964484605.1 uncultured Roseburia sp.
ATACAGATGTCCCCTGCCTGTTCCCAAGTGAATCTGTGGTTTGTTTTCGCCGTGGAAATCAGAACCGCCGCTGATAAGCAGATTGTTTTCGCGGGCAAGCTTTTTGACGAACTGCTCTTCTCCGGTGGTGTAGGTGGAGTAGATGGCTTCGATACCGTCGAGTTCGACCTCCTTTAAGTCATCAATCAGACGCTGCAATGTGACTGTGCTCATGTGATAGAGCAGAGGATGTGCGAGGATAGCGATGCCTCCGGCAGCGTGGATGAGTTCCACTGCGTCCATCGGTGTGACTTTGAATCTGCCGACATAGCATTTGCAACCGTCGCCGATGTATTTGTCAAAGGCTTCCTGTACACTTTTAATCATGCCGTGCTGATAGAGATAGCGTGCGATATTGGCGCGTGTGATGACACTGTCAGGATTGTCTGCGAGGAGTTTTTCCATTGTAATGTCAAAGCCTTCTTTTTGCAGAGCTTCTACAATCTTCTCATTGCGGGAGTCGCGGCAATCGCGAAATTCTCTCGTTTTCGCGAGAAGCGTTGGATTGGAAGGGTCAATGAATAAACCTACGATGTGAACTTCCTTGCTTTGCTTTTTTGTGGTTGGAATCTCATACTGCGTGGAAAGTTCAATTCCGGGAATAAGTTCAATGCTGCATTCTAATGCTACGGGTGCTGCCTTGGCAATGCCGGAAGCAGTATCGTGGTCGGTAAGCGCAAAGGCACTGACACCGGCTTCTTTGGCAGCCAGGACGACCTGCTCCGGTGTGAGCGTGCCGTCAGATTCGGTTGAATGTACGTGTAAATCTATAATGCGATGCTCCATAGTGATTCCTTTTCTTTATATTACATAGTAGTCATATCCTAAAATCGGATGGATATTTCACTTGTCTTATGAGAAAAATCATAGAGCAAAAGTATAGGATTGTCAAAAGAAAAATAAAAGCAATTAAATTGTTGCCGAATATGAAAAATAAAGCTATAATATGATTAATATTTTGACATTGATTCGACGAGATGGAGGCTGTTATGCAGTTATTGAGTTTTACTTTGAATAATGTAGATTATGGTATCGCTTTGAAGAATGTTGAGTCTATTGAAAGCCGTATGAATGTTGTAAATGTTCCAACAGCACCGGCGCATATTAAGGGTATTGTTCGTCTGCATGGTGAGATTATACCTGTGTTTTGTCTGACAAGCAGATTTGGTATGCCGGAGCGACCAATAGAGAATATGATTGTTGTGAATGTAAATGGGATGAAGATTGGGCTTGAAGTGGAGAAAGTTAAGGAAATCGTTGATGTAGAGGATTCCAATGTACTTGCGATGCCGATTATCATGAACGGCGTGCAGAATTGTTTCAATGATGTCGCATCCTGTCAGAAAGAACTGATTGTAATGCTTGATGTAGACAGTCTGGTATCCATGGAAGAGCAGCAGAAGATTCGCAAACTGATTGATGATAATGCAAATGCAAAATAGATTTCAATAAAAAGATGTTGACAACATGTTTCTTGTATGTTAAAGTCTAATAGTTGTTAGAAAACAAAGTAGAGTATCCACTCTCACCGGAGCACGTGTAAGTGACTCATGGTTCATATTTCAAAGTATTGCAAGTATGTTGCGAGTTTGAATGTTTAGTGGATAGTCTGCCTATCCACTTTTTTATTTGGAGGTACAATACCATTAGCGAGTTAATGATTAATGAACAAATCAGAGACAAAGAAGTTCGTCTGATTGGGGAAAATGGAGAACAGCTTGGCATCATGTCAGCGAAGGAGGCCATGAAACTGGCTGAAGAAGCGGAACTTGACTTAGTGAAGATTGCTCCAACTGCAAAACCACCGGTATGTAAGATTATCGACTACGGTAAGTACAGATACGAGATGGCAAGAAAAGAAAAAGAAGCCAGAAAGAAACAGAAAGTGGTTGAGCTTAAAGAGATTCGCTTGTCACCAAATATTGATTCAAATGATTTGAATACCAAGATGAATGCGGCCAAGAAGTTCCTTTCCAAAGGAGATAAGGTTAAGATTACCTTGCGTTTCCGTGGTAGAGAGATGGCACACATGAATGCAAGTAAGCACATTTTGGATGATTTCGCTGCAGAACTTGGTGAAATCGCAGTAGTGGAAAAAGCACCAAAGGTTGAAGGCAGAAGCATCAGCATGGTGTTGGCAGAGAAAAAATCATAATTTTAAGGAGGAACATATCATGCCAAAAATGAAAACAAGCAGAGCAGCTGCAAAACGTTTCAAAGTAACAGGAACAGGAAAATTAAAGAGAA
>CAZAGJ010000151.1:0-2252 GCA_964484605.1 uncultured Roseburia sp.
TACGCACCCTTCCGCCGGAAAGGCGAAATTTCATCTTGATCAGAAACATCCGGGCGGAATAGACAGCCGCGCCGATCACACCAATCAAAATGGTAAAGAGCATACTCCCCGTGCCAGGATCTATGTAGAATTGCATAATATCTCCTTCTTTCTCTTTCTTGCGCCCCACAATCCCCATGTCAGGCAGACAGCCGCGCAGGCCCACAGGCCGCCGTTAACCTCACCCATTCCCCGGGCGCCTGTCAGGTTGACGGCCAGATGGGCCAGCACTGCGGGCAATAGACTTTCCGTACGAAGCGTCGCTTCTCCATAGCACACGCCGGCAGCCAGCGCGCACAACAGCTGAATGCCGCTGCTGTCGGGCGAAAGGGCATGATAAGCGGCAAACACAACCGCGGAAGTCAAAACCCCACCCTTTCCGCGGTCCCTTCGCCACAAGGAAAGAAAAACGCCACGGAAAAAGATCTCCTCCGTAATAGCCGCCAGAAGCGCGGGTGCCATCCGGGATGCCTCCCAATACCCGATGTCACCCCACAGCAGATTCCAGCCGGGAAACAGTGCCAGCGGCCACAGGGAAAGCCAGCACCCCCGGGAAAGCCTCCGGGGAACCGTCAGGAAGAGGCGCTCCGCCCTTCCGCTCATGAAGCACCAAAGGAGGAACGCAAGCAACCAGCATACCGGGAGCAGAAGCGATGCCAACCAGGGAAGCACAAGCCACCGGACCGGAAGCCAGGCAAGATGATAGCCCATTGCCCACAGGAAAAACAAAAATCCCTCCCGGGCAGGGGCGGTTCCATTTCTTGCTCTTCGTTCCATCCTGACCAAATACCCTTCTGAATTTGTCGAAAAAGCGCACCCTTTCAAAATAAACCCATAGAAATTGTACACCATTTATGCGTTAAGCCATGATTGTATCGAAGCCATCGATAAACTCCTCGATGCACTTATAAAAGTCCCGGTCAATTTTGTCTACTCTCCATCGATTTCATAGGAATACGCAAACCTGTTTTTCCTACACGCTTGATTCCATTTACTGCCATTGCGTTCACAATTTCCATTTCTCTCATATCCCACTGATTTTCAGTTTTTCCGAGCAGATATAGTAGACTTAGCCCCCGATGGTGACGATAAAGCGCATGTCGATGTTACTCCAGGCTTGCTGTTTGGCCTTTAACGTACACCTTATCATCCAGAAAAAGCTTGCAATTTCAATACGAGAGACGTATAATATAAGTGCGTAGTTTTGACATTTTTTGCGTGGCTGACAAACCGTACTTTTTTATCCGTCGTTCTCTCTCACCCACCGCAGGAAGGTACTGTGGGTGATTCCCAGCTGCTTGGCTGCCTCCCGGGCGGATATTTTCTTCTCCAGCCACGCTCGCTTTAGTTCTGTGAAGTGCTCTGGGCGGGGCTTGGGTTTTCTTCCGAAGCAAACGCCCCGGGTTTTGGCGGCGGCAATGCCCTCGGCCTGCCGCTGGCGGATGAATTCCCGCTCCGTTTGCGCCACATAGGAAAGCAGCTGCAGCACAATATCAGCAATCACCGTTCCGGTCAGATCCCGCTCCCCATTGGAATTCAGCAGAGGCATATCCAACACAACGATATTGACCTGCTTTTCCTTGGTGATCAGCCGCCACTGGGTCAAAATTTCCTCATAATTTCGCCCCAAACGGTCGATACTCTTGATAACAAGGGTATCGCCGTTTTTTAATTTGCGCAGCAGACGCTTATAGCCGGTTCGCTCAAAATTCTTTCCAGACTGCTTGTCCATGTAAATGTATTTGCTGCTGATCCCGAATTCCGTCAGGGCGATGACCTGCCGCCCTTCGTTTTGCTCCTTGGTAGAGACGCGTACATATCCATATTTCATTTGCATAACCTCCAATTTATCAAATCGGATGAATTGTAAGCCAGTTTGTCGGAATGTGCGAATCCCGCTTGCGCTTGCGACCAAAAAATGTGACTCCGGTAGCTATGCCATATCACAAAGCTGTCGACGCCCATTCCCAAAATGATATCATGCAGGAAAGAAAAAGCAGACGCCCATCAAGCCATCGGCTTGACAAGCGTCTGCATTTTCCGTTTTTTGAGAAAGGAGCCATCGCCCGGTGCATCCTGCCAGATATCCTTGACAATCATTTGCATGCGATATAAACAAAAACGGCGCAGAGGGCAATCACCCTGCGCCGCTTTCAAATAGTTAAGGCAATACCGCACAGAAAAATAGTGGCAAATACCGCCAAGTGTGGTAT
>CAZAGJ010000152.1:0-2232 GCA_964484605.1 uncultured Roseburia sp.
ATATTATCTCATATCGACGGGTGAGATGCCAGGCGGGTGGTTATTGTGCGCTTACAAAGTACACCACAAAAAATAAACCGTGGCAGCATAGAACATCATCGCTTTGTAAATACTTTCCCTATAGTGAGATCCATTTTCTGCCCGAGGAGGAACCAATATGGAAAATGTAGTCATCGGCAACGCAACCTATATTGTAAGCCGTGTCTTTGTCGGAACCAAAAACGTCTCTGACTTGATTCAAAAAAGAGTGGAACAGGACAATTCCCATTTCTTACCTTTGACAACGCCTGCGTCTGCATCTTATAATAACGATGGAAGAAACGCTGGTTGAAGGAGGAACCATGCAAACAAATCGCTATTCTTACCAATCCTTCCCTTCCAATACACAAAAAGGAAATTACCGAACCAACGGCAGAAATCAGCTGTTTGCGTATGCCTACTACCGCCTCTCACGAGAAGAAGCCCAAAAAACGGAATCCAGCAGCATTTCCAACCAAAAGAAAATTGTGGAAGCCTACTGCCAGCAAAACGGCATTACCATTCTGAAATTTTTTGTGGACGACGGATGGTCTGGTGGTAATTTTGAACGTCCCGGTTTTCAGGAAATGATGCGTGCGCTGGAAACTGGCCACGCCAATGCGGTCATCACCAAAGACCTTTCTCGTTTGGGGCGTGATATGCGGGAATCCAGCTATTATGCAGAACAGTTTTTCCCGGAACATCAGATTCGTTATATTGCCATTGCTGATAACTTTGACTCAGAGACCGAAAATGTCATGGCACCGTTCCAG
The DNA here is from genome assembly GCA_964484605.1 of uncultured Roseburia sp. Lineage (GTDB taxonomy): Bacteria > Bacillota > Clostridia > Lachnospirales > Lachnospiraceae > Roseburia. The sequence continues at coordinate 792 of CAZAGJ010000152.1, forward strand.
TTTGCCATGAACGAAGTCTATCTCCGGGACGGTTCCCGGAAGGTAAAAGATGTTCTTCGGATGAAACGGCAACGTGGCGAATACTGTGCTTGTGCTCCTTATGGGTACAAGAAGCATCCTCGAAACAAAGACCTTTTGATCCCCAACGAAGATACTGCCCCCATCGTTCGGAGAATCTTTGCTCAGGCCGCTGCTGGAGACTCTTGTATCAAAATTGCCACTGCGCTTACGAACGAAGGAATTATCCCACCACTGAAATATCGTGTTCTGTACCGGGATAATTTTACTCCGGAAGGTGCCGCAAGGGCATCGGACTACTGGAACTATACAACGGTCAAACGAATCTTGAAAAACGGCGTTTATCTCGGTAATACAGTTTTAGGAAAAACCCGAAAGGTTAGTGTTAAATCTAAAAAGAAAGTCCCCATTCCCCAGCAGGATTGGACAGTCACAGAAGCCACCCATGAACCGCTGGTAGACCTGAACACGTTTGAAAAAGCACAGATCAATATGGGAAAAGCATCCCGAGATTATCGTCAGTATGAACATGTTCGTAAGAGCATCTTCGGCGGCATTGCCGTTTGCGCCAAATGCGGCTATTCTCTGTGTTCTTCCGGAACGGTGCATAAGGGGGAACGGTTGAAATACTGGTTCCTATCCTGCAATCATACCAGAAAGAGCTTGCCTGATCCCTGCACTGGTGTGAATATCCGCTACTCGGATATCTGCGAAATCGTACGGCAGGACTTGAATAGCCTGATTTCCCTGACGGATGAAGAAATCAATTCCCTTGTTCAGTCGGTCATCGAAAAGGATAGTTCCCAACGTAATCTCCGTGACCGAAAAGTACAGATGGAACAGGCTCAGAATCGGCTGAAAATGATCGACAAGATGGTTGCCAAAATGTATATGGATAATGCCGAAGGGAAAATCTCCGATGAACGGCTTAGCCATGTGGTTGCCGATTTGGAAAAAGAGGCAGCTGGCCTGGAAGCAAAAATCATGGAATTGGATGTAGAAGATCCTGCGGATGATATTCAGGAAAACTACGAACGGTTCTTCGCTCTGGCGAAGCAGTACACCCACATTGAGACGCTGGACAGGGATACTCTCGTGACCTTTGTTGACCGGATCGAAGTAGGGGATAAAATCTATCCCGAAGGGTTTACCAAGATGCCCCGCAAGAACGGTAGCTACCAGCAGAGCGTTCGGATTTTCTATAAATTCATCGGAGAGATCACAACCGAGCCTGTTCGAGAGCTCCTTCCACCACGGGCAAATACTGATGAAATGTCCACAGCGGGCTAAGTTTACTATGTAAAAAGGACACCAAGGGAGGTTGGCGTGGACCTGAAGCAGGGCTACAACGGCCACCTGACCAGCCGGGAAGCCGGCTCCGTCGGCGGCCAGATGGTCAAGAAAATGATCGAGGCCTACGAGC
>CAZAGJ010000153.1:0-1349 GCA_964484605.1 uncultured Roseburia sp.
TTTGAGCTACATCTGTTTCCGCTTTACTAATGACAACGCCAAGTTCAATTGCCGCCTTAGCTGTTTGAACGTTTTGAGGTAACTTTTGAATAGCCGCCTGCACTTGTTTGAGATAATCAGTCAACATAGCGGAATCTTTCGGAACTTTAAGTTCCGGCAATACTAGACCATACTTTTGAAGTTCTTCTTGTGCATGCGCAATCGTTTCAGCATACGTTTGAGACACCTCACTCAAAGCGAATACCGTACCAGCTTTCTTTTCTAAGTCAGAAAACTCTTTATTTAAAGTTTGCGCTAAAGAAGCCATTTCTTGAAGTAACCCAAGGCGAGGATCGGTCTTACCACCACCTTTTGATTTAACAAATTGGCTAAGGAATTCTATCATCTTAGTAAGCAAATCAACCTCTGCTTGCGCTTCTTTTACGGTTTCTTCCGGTATCGGTTCCCAAACGGTTTTTCCTGTGGCTAATTGCTCATTGGTAAACTGATAATCTTTAAGAGTACTTGTAGCACTCTTAAGAGCCTTTTGAAGTCGTTCAACGTATTCTTCACTGCTTTCGCCAAGGTTAATAAAATAGTTTCGTCCGACGTTCATATTCGCATTAGTAATCTTGGCAAGCTCTTCAAGTTTATCGCGATATAGGTTAACCATACTATCGGGAGGAATTAACGCGTCATAATTATTTTTCACTAATATTATGGCATTTTTTTGGTCAATTGTAAATTTGTCAAAATCTGCCATAATTTGGTCAAAGAATATGCGAGACATCTTATCGCCTTCAGCTCCAATAGATTCTTCTAATGACGCGTAAGACTTACCTAAAACATCTTTTAAAAAGTTAGCGTATTCTCGGATTGTCTGATTCTTCTTCTCTTTGTCGTATAAGTATGTTCCTTTTGGTAAGTTTATTGCGACTTTATTTATCGCGTCTTTAGCTGCATCCCATTTCTTAGTGTATTCACCTAAAGTTGCAGTAGACTCAGAATATGCCTCATCAATAGCATTGAGAGTTTTTTCTAGTCCCATATAGGCTTCGTTTAAGTTGTTGATGGCACTATTAGTGAAAAGAAAAGATGCGTTACTGCTTTTAGATACATCTAGGCCAATATTTCTAAAAGCGTCTATAACCTTATCTCGAATGTTCTTGGTAGTATCGGTTGCTTCCTTGCTAAACGAAACAAAAAAACGTTCTATATCAGTATCTGAAAGCCCCATTAAACTAAGTTCATCTTTGAATATTTCTCGCATTTTTTTTGTATTAGCTACGATTTTATCCCCGAACTCCTCATTTGCAGCCGAAATTGCCTTCTGACGTTGCTGCATTGAGATATACTCGGAGATAGTATTC
>CAZAGJ010000153.1:1359-2187 GCA_964484605.1 uncultured Roseburia sp.
AACCAACCTACGCAAATTGAACTACGAATTATATTCGTAGTTCAATTTGCGTAGGTTGGTTAGTTCCAATTCTTCCGCTGGGACCATATTGCCGTAAGTTCGCTTAAGTTCCTCAAGAGCGTCTATTTGCTTTTTTGTGCCATCGCTAGCATTTACGGCTTGATTAGCTAAAAAACGGAAATTACGAGCTGCTTGGGTCGTTAACGTTACTTGTTCAGCCGAAATCTCATTGAGTTTGTTTTTGAGACGAGTAGCTTCTTCTCTCCACGCAACAAACTTATAAACGAGAGCCGTTACAAGCGTAATAACCGCTCCAATACCAAGACCTGTCAAAAGAGTTTTGCCTATCGTTTTTAAACCCAACGCTAGTTTACTCGTTCCCAATGCTCGTTCTTGAGCCGCAAGAGCCGCTTGCTCATCTGCTTTTGCAGTTTCCAACGCTCTTACAGCCGCAACCGTATCAGCAATTGAGCCATCGCGCTTTGCCGCCGTCAACAATTTCTCTGCAATAACACGTTTTCGGGTCGCAAGTTCCGCTTGAGATGTTGCACTTGCTTGTATTTCGGCTCCTTTTTTACTTGCACTCACACCTAAGAATCCAACAGCACCGGCACCTCCGACAACGGATGCTGCTGCGGCAACCGCTTTCCAGTTTTTCATGAGTGTTGTTAGATTCTCAATAGTGCCTTTCATTGCGTCGTTGACAATTTCGGTGTTACCGATTTCGTCATACATCATAGACGCAGCATCGCCTAACTTCGCCCAAAGACCAAATAGCGTGTTGCCTTGCTTTTCCTGCATTTGATAAAACGCACCACCGGCAGATGT
>CAZAGJ010000154.1:0-2182 GCA_964484605.1 uncultured Roseburia sp.
TACCAACTTTACGTCTAATAACTTCATCAGCATATTTGATACCCTTGCCCTTGTAAGGTTCAGGTCTTCTCTTATCTCTGATTTCAGCTGCGTACTGGCCAACCTTCTCTTTATCGATACCTGATACAATGATTTTGTTTCCATCAACTTTGGACTCAAGACCTTCCGGATCAGTCATCTCAACCGGATGAGAATATCCTAAGTTAAGTGTTAAAACCTTGCCAGACTTAGAAGCTCTGTAACCAACACCGTTTACTTCAAGCTCCTTTGTGTATCCATCAGTTACACCTACAACCATGTTGTTGATCAGTGTTCTTGTCAATCCATGTAAAGATTTCATTTTCTTCAAATCGTTAGGTCTTGTAACGATAACTTCGCTACCCTCTAATTTGATATCCATCTCAGATGGAAGGGTTCTCTCAAGAGTTCCCTTAGGACCTTTTACAGTCACATGATTATTTTCTGCAATATCCACTGTAACACCAGCCGGAACTGCGATTGGCATTCTTCCTATACGTGACATGCCCGTACCTCCTAATTATATGTGATAAAATCTATAGTAGCCGGAAGAACCGCAAGGTTCTTCCAATTTTGATATTCCAATGGAAATCAAAATTTACCATACGAAAGCTAATACTTCTCCACCAACCTGAAGCTTTCTAGCCTCTTTATCAGTGATGATACCCTGGTTTGTGGAAAGAATAGCGATACCTAAACCACCAAGAACTCTAGGAAGCTCGTCTTTACCAGCGTAAACACGAAGTCCCGGCTTAGAGATTCTCTTAAGTCCTGTGATGATTTTTTCATTCTTATCAGCACCATATTTTAATGTGATGCGGATTGTCTTGAAGTTACCATCTTCTACGATATCGTATTTTGCGATGTATCCCTCATCTACAAGAATATCAGCAATAGCGATTTTCATCTTAGATGCTGGAACGTCTACTGTATCATGTTTAGCAGTATTTGCGTTACGAATTCTTGTAAGCATATCTGCGATTGGATCACTTGTTGTCAACATGTATATTTCCTCCTTTTTAATTTCTGCGGTCACGCGCAGGCTGACCTTTTACCAGCTTGCTTTCTTAACACCTGGTATCTGGCCCTTGTATGCTAATTCACGGAAACATACTCTGCAGATTCCGTATTTTCTTAAAACAGAATGTGGACGACCACAAATTTTGCAACGTGTGTAAGCTCTGGTAGAGAACTTTGGTTTGCGCTGCTGTTTGATTTTCATACTTGTTTTAGCCATTAAAATTCCCTCCTAATTACTTAGCGAATGGCATATTGAACAATGTCAATAATTCGCGAGCTTCTTCGTCTGTTTTAGCAGTTGTAACAAAGATGATATCCATACCACGTACTTTATCAACCTTATCATACTCGATTTCCGGGAAAATTAACTGCTCTTTGATACCAAGGGCATAGTTTCCACGACCATCGAATGCGTTAGGATTAACACCTCTAAAGTCACGTACACGAGGTAATGCTAAGTTCACCAAACGATCCATGAACTCATACATCTTCTCGCCACGTAAAGTTGTCTTACATCCGATTGGCATACCTTCTCTGATTTTGAAGTTAGCAACGGAATTCTTTGCCTTAGTAGTAACTGCCTTCTGTCCTGTGATTGCTTCCATATCCTTAACAGCAGCTTCTAATAATTTTGCATTTTCTTTGGCTTCGCCAACGCCCATGTTTACAACGATTTTATCGAGCTTTGGCACTTCCATAATATTTTTATATCCGAACTTTTTGATCATAGCATCTACGATCTCATTGTTGTACTGTTCTTTAAGTCTGCTCAACTGATTGGCCTCCTCTCTCTATAATTAATCGATTACTTCGCCTGTTTTCTTAGCGTAACGTACTTTCTTGTCTCCATCCATCTTGAATCCAACACGAGTCGGTGTTCCTTTGTGAAGAAGCATTACGTTTGAAATATCGATTGGTCCTTCCTGATGGATGATGCCGCCCTGCTGATTCTGCATACTTGGTTTTGCATGCTTTGTCACCATGTTGACACCCTCTACAAGGACTGTATTATTCTTCTTATTTACAGCGATAACCTTACCCTCGCTGTTTACATCTTTACCAGCGATAACTTTTACCATATCGCCTTTTTTAATTTTCATGGTTGCCATATCTCCGTCCTCCTACAATACTTCTGGAGCTAAGG
>CAZAGJ010000155.1:0-2136 GCA_964484605.1 uncultured Roseburia sp.
TTAACTCTTGGAATTCAAACGCACACATGTTGTCCAAAACGAGGGGTACACTTTATAGATGCGCTCAAACAATCCGTCCAGTCTCAAATTTCTGCGCATTGGTCTTTCTGTCTTCATCTAGGATGTGCGCGTAGATGCTGGTGATCATGTTGATCTCAGCGTGGCCGGTGTCGCCCTGTGCGGCTTCCGGATCGCCGTGGTTCCGCTTTCGCTTTCAGAAACCGATTGGGGCAATGCCCCAGGCAACAGCGCTACACTGAGAAATTGCGAATGCACTGCGAGAAATGGTATCCAATCCGGATTTTTAAAAAATGCGTGCAAATATTATGAAAAAATGGTATAATGAGAATTGGTCCGATCGGTCTTGGCATTATGGGCAAGGCCATGGCCAATAACCTGCCGAAGCCCGGCATCAAAATCGGCCGATAAGAGTGCCCATACAAAGGGCTGCCAATTGGTTTTCGAGGGATACCGCTTGCCGGATCAGGTAAATAAGGAGGAGAATATGTCTGTTTTAACCGATTCCAACAAAATTATCCAGGCTGCGCTGTATGCTGCTTTGCCGGACACCGCGGTAGAGCAGGCACTGGGGGATCTGCCTGCTTATTCTGGAAAGCTGATTCTGATCTCTGTGGGGAAGGCGGCGTGGCAGATGGCCGCAGCTGCGCAGAAGCGTCTGGCGGATAGAATTTCAGGCGGCGTCGTCATTACCAAGTATCAGCACTCCCAGGGCCCCATTGGAAATCTGACAATTTATGAGGCGGGGCATCCCGTGCCGGATGAGAACTCCTATCTTGCTACCCAGGCGGCGATTGAAGCGGTCGCGGATTTGTCAGAACAGGATTTAGTCCTTTTCCTGTTGTCCGGTGGTGGCTCGGCACTGTTTGAAAAGCCCCTGATCACCCCCGATGAATTGGCGGACATAACCAGGCAGCTGCTTGGCTGCGGTGCCGATATTACGGAGATCAATACCCTTCGCAAGCGGTTTTCCGCGGTGAAGGGAGGGAAATTTGCTCAGCTTTGCGCGCCGGCCCGGGTGTTTTCCATTGTTTTGTCTGATATCTTGGGGGATCCTCTGGATATGATCGCCTCCGGTCCTGCCTACCCGGATTCCACCACCTCGGAGCAGGCACGCGCCATTGCGGAGAAATACAGCCTGCGGCTCAGCGAGCGGGCGGAGGAGCAGCTGTGTTCGGAAACCCCGAAGGTGCTGAGCAATGCCCAAAGTGTGATCACCGGCTCTGTGCGGCAGCTGTGCTCCGCCGCCGCGCAGACGGCCGCCGAACTGGGGTATACGCCCATTGTCCTTTCTGCCTCTGTGTGCTGTGAGGCCAGGGAGGCTGGGTCTTTCCTGGCATCCATCGCCCAATACCATGCCGGCACGGAAAAATCCCTTGCCTTTATCCTGGGGGGAGAGACCGTGGTGCATCTGACCGGCGAGGGCCTGGGTGGGCGAAATCAGGAGATTGCTTTGGGTGCTGCGAAGGGAATCGCGGGCCTGGAGAATACACTGGTATTTTCCCTGGGCTCTGACGGCACGGATGGACCTACCGATGCCGCGGGAGGCTGGGTGGATGGCACATCCATGCGCCGTCTTGCCGAGCGAAATCTGCGGATTGATGCGGTTCTGCAGGACAATGACGCATACCACGCGCTGAAGGCGATCAATGGCCTGATTATCACCGGGCCTACGGGTACCAATGTCAATGACCTGTCCGTGCTGCTGATAAAACGCGGCGAATAACCATTCCCTGCGGAGGATGCGCAAAGTCGTCTTCCGCAGGGTTCCTTTTCGATGTCTTTCGGGGTTATGGGAAACTGATTCGAATTCCAGGGCAGTCACGGGACCGTGATTGCCCTGGCTTTGCCGCACCGTCCCGCCCGTAAGGAAGTGCTCCTTTGAAATTATTTCCATTCCTGTTGATTCTTCCGTCTTTCAATGGTAAGATATATGAATATTACCCCGGTTTTCGGTTTGGGATGCCGGGAAGAAAGGCTGATTTATATGGAGAACGGCATTATTCAGGTGGGCATTGCCGGCTTCGGCATGTCCGGCCAGGTCTTTCACGCCCCCTTCCTGGATGCGGATCCCCGGTTTCGCATCCGCAAGGTCTTCGAGCGGACCTCCAACCGGGC
>CAZAGJ010000156.1:0-2115 GCA_964484605.1 uncultured Roseburia sp.
GGAGACCTCATCCTTACCAAGGATGCGCTCTACCGGCTGAGCTATAGCAGCGTTTTCACAGCTTGTTTATTATACTATAGACCGCTGGATTTGTCAAGCTCTCTTTTTTCGGTTTTTTTATTGACATTTTTTTAACCCCATGCTACACTCGACATATCCTATCGTTGGAGTTGATTTTCATGAAAACACGGCTGATTGCTTTGGTTTTTGCTGCTCACGGTTCTGCTTTCCGGGTGCTCCTGTCAGCATGAATGGTCCGATGCGGACTGCACGAATCCGCAAATCTGTAGCAAATGTCAGGAGGTCTCCGGGGACCCCCTGGGCCACAGCTTCCAGGCTGCCACATGCGACACGCCTGAAGTGTGCTCCCGCTGCGGTGCCACCCAGGGTCAGGCTTTGGGCCACCAGTGGGATGCCCCCGACTGCACCACCCCCGCCACCTGCCGCGTATGCGGCCTGACGGATGGGGAGCCCCTGGGCCATGATTATGACATCTGGACCCAGATCGATTCGGATATGACCCACACCTGCAACCTTTGCGGCAATGTGGAAACCATCCCCTATGATCCGTTACTCTATACGCAGGATCAGCTATTGGGCAACTGGGAACTTTTCGCCCTGGGCTCTATGTCCAGCGCCCAATACGGTCCAGTGTATGCACTGCACTTTTCCAAAGACTTTCAGGTTTCCGGACGTTTTCTGAACATGGACTTTGTCGGCACTTGGTCGTTGACGTACGTCACAGACGATTACTATGAGGGCACGCTGACCATATCCGGGGTAGAGCATTTTTTTATTATTCAACACCCGATCAAGCCGTCATGATTCCGTGGTACAACGACAATGGTGAGTACATTACTGACGCCAAGCTGAAGCGCGTAGATGACGCTGAGCCCTATGTGATTGGCACCTGGTCTGTCGAATATAACAACGCTTCCTATCAGCTGAAGCTCATGTCTGATCGTTCCTTTCTTGCCTCGTTTGATATCCCCTTCCATGGGAAATGGTATCTGTATCCAACGACACCTAAGCAAGGACATTCTATGAATGTTGTCTATATGATCGGTGCAACCTGCTACGAAAATAGATCAGACGTTTTCTTTTTGGAGCGACCCATTGAGGAAGGCTCTGGCAGCATCCAGTTTTACGGGTTTTTGGGCGATGACGATAAGGTATTTTTCACCCAAACCTCCACGGATGGAATCGCCACCGCTGAGGAGGCGGAAACCCTTCGTGCTCTGCGGGAAAAGGCTAAAGAAGCGGAGCAGGCGACGCAACTTGACGAATTCAAGAATGTGTTTGTCGGCCAGTGGATCTCCCAAGATTACTTTGCCATTTCGGAATTTGAAGCGCTCACACCCGCGGCTGACGGTTCCATTGATATAACCGACATCATTACGAAATCCTCAGAGTATTCCATTCAAATGGAAGCGGATGGCAGTTTCACAGGAATTCTTGGAGACTCAGTTGCCGGCACATGGGTACTGGTTCCCGACACATTATTGGGAGATGAGACATATTCTTCCATCGACGGTACGATTACCCTTTCGGATAGCCAGGAAGCGTACACCTTTACCGTAAGTTATACCGCCGACTATGGTTATAGCCTATATTTCCAGTGGAATGGGCTTCAAATCAACTTCTTGTGCTTTACATCCGAGGACTATGCAAAGCTTACCAGCGGCAGGCAGGAATTCACGGGTACCTGGAGCAAGTGTTCCTACGGTGTGTATGTGGATTCGTCGGCTTCCCTTTCTGAAACTGAAGGCTGTAGCCTGACACTTCACGAGGATGGAACGCTCTCCGGAAAGCTTGTTGATGGTGTGGTATCCGGCACCTGGTCTTATTGCGGCTATGATCCTAATGCCAAGTATTACACCGCATCGCTGGAGATAGACGGGCAAACGGTGGAAGCTACCTTCTCCGAATCCTCTATCTACTTTAATCTGACCAACGCCGGCGGTCAACGCGCCTGCTACTCCTTCTCGAAATAGCCCCACACAGATCACAAGCCCCCTTCCGAAAATGGAAGGGGGCTTGATTCTTTTGAATTACACCAACTCGATGACTGCCATCTCAGCAGCGTCACCCCGGCGGGCGCCGGTGCGGGTGACC
>CAZAGJ010000157.1:0-2114 GCA_964484605.1 uncultured Roseburia sp.
CCAGCTCGTTTTTCATGCCGGAAAGGTTCAGAGATTCCGCCAGCCCATCCAGGGCGCCCTTGCAGTCATTCAGCTTCTGCTTGTAAACATCAAATTCGATATTCATATCATTCATCACCTGTTTCGTTGGATTCGCATAATTATAGACATTATAGCAAAGGATTTCCCATCTGTAAAGAGATTTTTTGATTTTCGATGGTTCGACGGTTTCTGCAAAAACACCCCACAGGCAAAGCTGCCTGTGGGGTGTCAGCGTGTCAAAGGACTCAGTTTCAGACTGGCGCAGCCGCGTTCCCAAAAGGGACTTCTATGACAGTCTGAACCACCTTCCGCCGCTACGCAAACCACCAGTTCACGAGTGGCTATGATTCGGCTTCGGAGGGTTCAAAGAGACTCAGCTGGTTTTCCTCCTCCTGGGGGTGGTCATTGGGGAGGAGGGAAGAGGGAAGCACCCCTTCGGCGCATTTCTTGCAGGGCCGGGCCAGGGCCGGAACCTGGGACAGGGGGGTCTCAATGGCCTGATAGGGGGCGCAGAACCGGTCCGCGTGGTAGATGCCGGTGTTTTCGTTGTAATAGACGATCCGTTCCTCCGGCTCAAGGACATCGGCATCCGGAAGGTAAAGTTTGGGTCTCGGCGGGGCAGAAAGATTCTCCAGAGCGGCTTCCTTTTCGGCAAGGGTGCTTTGCAGCTTGTCAATGGAAACCTGGCACTGGGTAGTCAGGGCCTTCTGGGCATCCAGATTCTGGGCGGCCTCCTCCAGGGAGATGTCCTGCTGGGCACAACGGGTTTCCAGGGCGCGGATCTTTTTCCGCAGACCCCCCCCCTGACATACAAGTGCCAGACATAGCGCCATTGCGATCCCCCAGGCCAACATAACGGCTGCCTCCTTTGGATGATGTAATTCCATTGTAGAGCATTTCCTGCTGATTTGTCAACAAGAAAGACTGAAAAAACGGGAAAAAGAAAGAATTCTGCCCCGGTTGCCTGGTTTCGGGCAACCGGGGCCACTTTTTGGGGCTGATGGTAGAAGGGAAGGGAAGTATCCCGCCCGAATCAGGAAAAAAGGAGTGTATCTGGTGACAAAAATTCAATTGACCCTGACAGGTGCCCAGGCCAGGGCAGAGGTGGAGGGGGTTCTGACTGCCGGAATGGTGGGTGTCCCCGTGACCATCACCTGGGACGAAAGCTGGGATGGACTGGTGAAGACCCTGGTATGCAGGAGCGACGGCTGTGTCCGGACCGTGCTGAATGTGGGCAGCCAGGCCACGGTGGCCCCGGAGGTGTTCCGGACGGAACAGTGGGCCCCCAACGCCCTGTATCTGGGGGTGGAGGGCCGGGATGGGGAAGGGAAGCTGGTGATCCCCTCCACCTTTGCCTACTGCGGTCAGATTCTGCCCGGTGCGGTGGCGGAGGGGGCGGTTTCTCAGGAGCCGGAGAACCCGGCCTGGGCCCGGATCCTGGGGCTCATCGGGGATATGGGAGCTCTGACAACCACCCGGAAGGAAAGCCTGGTGGCTGCCATCAATGAGGCCGCCGGGCAGGACGTCAATCAGGAAACGGTGACGGGCTATGGAGCGGTATCCGCGGCAGCCAGCTATCAGCTGTCCGATTCCGGAACCCAGGTCCCCACGGGAATCTGGAGCAGCACCATTCCGGACATGACCGGAGGGCAGTATCTGTGGACGAAAATCACCCTGTCCCAGGAGGGGGAAGCAGCGATCTCGGTTTACACGGTTTCCGGCGGGGCCTCCGGGGGAAGCGCAGGGAGCGTTGCCTCCGTCAATCAGCAGCTGCCGGACAGCGGGGGTAACGTGACACTGACAGCTGCCGAGCTTGGGGCGGTGCCCCTGACAGGCGGCACCATGACGGGAGCGTTGAGTCTGGTAACACCTACGGCGGCGGCCCATGGCGCCACAAAGAGCTATGTGGACACTGCCGCGGCCAATTCCTTGGCAAGTGCCAAGGACTACTGCGAGCAGAAAAAGCTGAAATTCAGGAGTGCGACCCTCCTGCCCTCCTCCTTCGTCTCCGACACCACCTATGCCGACTACCCATACAGGGCGGCAATCGTCCTGAGCGGGGTTACCTCATCCATGATCCCCGAGGTGACCTT
>CAZAGJ010000158.1:0-2078 GCA_964484605.1 uncultured Roseburia sp.
CTATAAAGCTACTCGTGTTACCGCCTCTGCCGGCTTATGTATCAGTTTTTGCAGCTCAATAAGCCTTGCGCTGTCCATGGCAGGAACGCCCTTGAGTCTATATGTTATGCCCAGCTTTCCGTATTTTTCAACCGCCATCGTATGGTATCCGAGCAGCTCAACCTTATCCACAAATCGTATTTTCTTCATAAATAGGTTCAGTGCTTCCATATCCTCGGGCGTATCGTTAATGTCCGGTACTACGACATGCCGCACCCAAACATGCTTCTTGTGTGCGTTGATTATGTCAATCAGCTCGAACAATGTCTCTTGCGAGCGACCCGTTATTATCTCAAATCTCTCAGAATCCGGATGCTTAATATCCAGCAGTACCAAATCACACTGTTGAATCGCTTCATCGGTATATTCGTCGATATATGTGCCGCTTGTATCTACAGCGCTTTGAATATCCACCTTATGCAGAGCGTGGATTGCCTCCGTTATAAATCTGCCTTGCAGCAAAGGTTCTCCGCCGCTGAATGTCACTCCGCCTTTGCCTCCGTAATACGGCTTACCGCGAAGTGCCCAATGCACGATTTCCTCAACCTCTATTTTTTCACCGCCGTTCTCCGGCCATGAGTCGGGATTGTGGCAGTAAAGACACCTTGCCGGACATCCCTGCATGAAAAATACTGTTCGTATACCCGGTCCGTCTACAGCGCCGAAGGTTTCTATAGAATGAATTTTACCGATCATGCTTTGTCAATCCTTTCGTAATAACTCCTCTAGATTGACTCATGGAATGTTCTGGCAATAACTTCCTCTTGATGCTTCTTTGAGAGTGAGTTGAATCTAACAGCATATCCCGATACTCTGACTGTGAGGTTAGGATATTTGTCAGGATTTTCGTATGCATCCTGCAAAACAGCTCTGTTAAGCACATTTACATTCAGATGATGAGCCCCTCTCTTGAAATATCCTTCAAGCAGCCCCGCAAGAATGTCTGCTCTTTCTTCAGGATTCTTTCCAAGTGTCTCAGGTGTAATCGAGAATGTGTTGGAAACACCGTCCTGACAGGTATCCCAGTCAATCTTTGATACGGAGTTAAGAGAAGCGATCGCACCGTGGCTGTCTCTCTGGTGCATAGGATTTGCTCCCGGTGCAAACGGAGTGCCTGCTCTTCTTCCGTCAGGTGTATTTCCGGTTTTCTTTCCGTACATAACATTTGAAGTTATCGTAAGCACGGATAATGTATGTACCGCATTTCTGTATGCAGGGTGTTTTCTGAGTTCTTCGATGGTTCTTTCGGAAATCTTTACAGCGATTTCATCTACACGGTCGTCGTCATTACCGTACTTAGGGAAATCTCCCTCTGTTCTGTAGTCAACGATTACTCCGTTTTCGTCTCTGATAGGATAAACCTTTGCATACTTGATTGCGGAAAGTGAGTCTGCCGCAACAGAGAAGCCTGCTACTCCGAATGCCATGAGTCTCTTAAGCTTGGAGTTCAGGAATGCCATCTGTGAGCTTTCGTAGTCATATTTATCATGCATAAAATGGATAATATTCATAATATTTACATAAAGCTCGCACAGCCATTCAAGATAAATATTGAATCTTCTCCATGCATCCTCATAATCTATCGGACCGTCACCTACAGGTTCCATCTGAGGGCCTACATGCTCGCCTGTTCTCTCGTCAATACCGCCGTTTAAGCCGAGCAGCAAAATCTTTGCAAGGTTACATCTCGCGCCGAAGAACTGTATTTGCTGACCCATCTGAATAGCTGATACGCAGCAGGCGATGGAATAATCCTCACCATAGAACGGTCTCATCTTATCGTCATTCTCATACTGTATGGAGTCTGTATCAATGGAAACCTGTGCACAGAATTTCTTGAACGGTTCAGGAAGCTTTTCGGACCAAAGCACGGTAAGGTTCGGCTCCGGTGCAGGCCCCAGATTATATAATGTCTGAAGCACTCTGTAGGAATTTTTGGTTACCTTGTGTCTGCCGTCCATGCCGACACCGCCGATACCCTCCGTTATCCACATAGGGTCACCGCCGAAAAGCTCGTTGTATTCACTGGTTCTGAGATG
>CAZAGJ010000159.1:0-2064 GCA_964484605.1 uncultured Roseburia sp.
GAGTTACTTCTGACCGATACTGAACTAATCACTCTTCTTAGGATTCTTTACCTCGTCTGTTTTTTCCATTTCAAAAAAAAGGAGCTTTCGGGCTCCTTTTCTTATTCAATTTTTTATGTCTTATTTCAATCAAAAGTCCCAAGGGTCAAGAACGACCAACTTAGCAGGCGGAGCGGCTTACAAAGAAAGCGAAAAGCTCCAACTTGCATCTATCTTACTCACCTCGTTTGGTGGAGACAAATTTTATCAGACACACACTCGGCATCAACGAGAACTTGAAACACTCATTGCGAAGGTTGACAAACTTTTCGTAGCTAAGGCGATCTGCTTTGCTCGTAAAGTATTTGGTATGCGAACCATCACACACTTTGCCGCATCTGTTCTCGCGCAGTATATCAGTGGAGAGTCTTGGGCAAAAGACTTCTTTGCGAGTGTGGTTAATCGTCCAGACGATATGACCGAAATCATAGCGTGTACTCTATCACGCAAGCAAAAAGTATCTAACGCCATGAAAAAAGGCTTCGCAAAGGCACTCGGTAACTTTACCGAGTATCAGTTAGCAAAGTATCGTGGTGAAGGCAATGCCGTTAAATTAGTTGATGTTGTTAACCTATGCCACCCGGTAGAAACTGCGAAAAACAACGGAGCGATCTTTAAACTTGTAAAAGGCGAATTACGTTCAGCTGAAACGTGGGAAAGTATGCTCACAGCTGCTGGATCAGACAACGCGAAGAAAGAACAAGTCTGGTATGAGCTTCTAAGTCAAAATAAGTTAGGCTATATGGCATTGTTACGCAATCTGCGCAACATCGCTATGATAGGCAAAGAGCAGTTATTGGATATGGCTTGTCAAGCATTGGTTAATGAAACCGCTATTAAGAAATCCCTTATATTACCGTTTCGATTCGTTTCTGCCTATGAAACAGTTCGCGAGATAAATAGTAAGTTGGTAAAGTACGTTAATAAGGCTGCGGAAATTGCTTGTAACAACATTCCGAAATTAGATGGTAAAACTCTCATTATGTTGGACGTATCCGGCTCAATGCAAATCGTATCTCCGATAGCGTCATTATTTGCGGCTGCGTTGCTTAAAACCAACGATTGCGACCTAATTACATACGCAACTCGTGCAGAATATAAATACGTAAACACCGACGATTCCCTTTTGACAATTCAAGAAGGCTTGTCATTTGTTGGTGGCGGTACAAACTTGGTAGGTGCGTTTGAGCTTGCCAATACACCTTACGATCGTATTATCATACTCTCTGATATGCAATCGTGGTATTTTAGCTCGGTGTATTCTACTTGGCTCTATGAAATAATGGAAAATCCGTCCATTGCGTTCAATAAATACAAACAAAAATACGCTTGTAACCCAAAAGTTTACTCGATTGATCTTGCCGGTTACGGTTCATTGGAATTGCCAGAACAAAACGTATATTGTTTGGCTGGATTCAGCGAAAAAATCTTCGACCTCATCAACCTTCTTGAAGAAGATAAAAATGCGCTTGTCAACACAATTAATGCGTATAAAATATGAAACTCAGAGTAATCACACTATTCAGTGGCTATGATAGTCAATGTTTGGCATTAGAGCGACTGAAGAGGGACTATCCGGAGTTCGATTACGAACTGAAAGCGTGGTGTGAGATAGACGCGAACGCGATTAAAGCTCACAACGCTTTATTCCCTCAGCACAAAGACCTCAACTTCGGTGATATTTGTGCCGTTGATGTAGCCGACATTCCTGATTGCGATCTTATCACTTACAGTTTTCCTTGTACGAGTATCAGCAACGCCGGTAAACAAGAAGGATTGGAACAAGGTAGTGGCACTGCATCATCTCTCGTTTGGGAGTGTTTCAAAATCTTTGAAGCTAAGCGTCCGAAATACTTGCTAATGGAGAACGTAAAGGCTCTAACTCAAAAGAAATTTTTGCCATATTTCAAAGAAATCCAAAAAAACTTAGAGCGGCTTGGCTACACGAACTATTGGCAAGTAATGAACGCCAAAGACTATGGTGTAGCACAAAATCGCGAGCGAGTTTTTATGGTGTCAGTACTC
>CAZAGJ010000160.1:0-1785 GCA_964484605.1 uncultured Roseburia sp.
GGGTAGTCGAACAAACTCAGCTATTACAACCCGAAAAGACTTAGTTTACTTGCAGTCGCATGAAGAATTGATTGATGTAAACGATATTATTGTAATAACGACTAAATATGGACGTGTTCATAAAGGCGTTGTTAAAGACTCTTTTGAAATTGATTTACCAATTTCGCATAGTAAGTTTACAAAAATTGACGTTAAATTAGATTCTTCTAAATGACAAAGCACACGGCACAGAATAGTGCGGTTTTTCGCAAACAGTTAGCTGATTTTGTACATACGTCAGTGGAAGGTGAATTGAATGGAGTTTTGAGTGCAGCAGCACAAGAAATTCTAACCTATATTGACGAGGCTTTTAGAGAATATTCAAACTATCACACGAGGGATGCCGGTAATAAACAGTTCCCTATTTATCACGGACAAATGCACGATTCAACTGGTGCAGGTGTTTACATAAACGGTATATTGAGTTCGTTTATTCCTCAACCGAGAAATGACGGACATCCACAAAAGTCTAAGGACGGTTCTCTGATTTGGGGACGAGAATTATTGACTCAAGCATTGGCTTTAGGACAAAGCAATTATTCAAAAGGAGTGTGGATAGTTGTATTCTCGGCTGTTCCTTATGCAGAATATATAAACATCAATGGATCTAAATGGGAACGAGGTGCTGGTTACTTTGAACTTTTCAAAAAACGTCTCGTTAGAGAATTGAAACAAAAATTCGGAAAAAAATTAAGAATACAATAAGATATGAAACTATTTGAACTCGCTCCCGACCGAGCTTTAGCCGCCTTCTTAAATGGGCAAGTAAAATTACAGGACTCAGAAACTGATGCGGTCTCTGTGATTGTGTATGCCGGCAATGAGCGACCAAATGTTGACTTGTCTGATGAATTTATTGAAGTTTATATTAATGGATTAATTCAAAGCATAACGAAACCTTATAACTATTTTAAAGGAGCCGTAGCCGTTGCTATTTATTCAAAACTCAATTCGGATGGTTCAGTTACCCAAAGTCGTATAAGCAACATGGTACAACAATTAGAATCTTTGATTAATAGTAAGCGATCTTATGAGGATTATGTTTTTGAGTTTAATCCGGATAATATAATCACAACAACAACTCCGAATATTTCTACTGGATATGCAACGACAATCTTAAACATTGTTTGGCATACTCGACATTAAATTTTTATTAACTCTTAAAATTGAAATATTATGGCTATTAAAAATGCTGGTGTAACATCTGTACTTGCAGGACAGTCGGACATTGTTTTGTTTGATGCCCCCACTGGTGGTTACACTTCTTCAACAACTTTTGAAAATGTTACAACTAATCCAGTATCTCTAGGACAGATTGTACAAGATTCAACTTCTTGGGATGGTGATGAGCCTTCTATTGATAATATTTTGGACGAACAGGGCGATATTATTACTGCAAAGGTAACCGCTGGTACTCTTGCGTTCTCGTTTGAAATGGCAGATACTTCTCTTGAAAATATCAAGAAGTTCTTGGCACCCGGTGCAACAGATATTACCAAACCCACCTCAGGTGGTGCTTGGGTTGCGAGCAACGGCGTAACTGCGGCTGCTGGCTTTGGGCAGGTGCTCCCTGTTATGACTCGTCCTATCCTTGTTGCTAACGACGAAGCAAACCGTGCGATTTTCTTCCCTAAAGCAAAAATCGTTTCAAACCTTTCGTATGCTGATGGACTTTGGCGTATTCGTGTTTCTTGTACCGCAGAAACCCTCGATACAAAGACTTTGACTACCGGTATGCTTATTGAA
>CAZAGJ010000160.1:1795-2043 GCA_964484605.1 uncultured Roseburia sp.
TATTGAAGGTGCTCTTAATTACGAAGATGGTGAATAGTTGATTAGGTAATATGTAGTTAGTTAGACAACCGAGAGGCGGTGGAATAATCTGCCGTCTCTCTTTTCATTTAACAATATGGCAGTAAAAGGAAGCAAAACGTCAGATGTATTTGACATGTCTGTTAAAGCGAATGAAATAAACCGTGGCTTTTCTAAGAATATTTCTATCTTAGGAAAAGAGTATTCATTGCGAACAATCAGTACACATA
>CAZAGJ010000161.1:0-2035 GCA_964484605.1 uncultured Roseburia sp.
AACCTTGGAGCATTGATCGGAGCAGTGATAGGAACGGTGAATATTTTCGTATAAAAAAAGACTTCAAAAGAAGTCTTAACGCACACATTGTGCAGCCGGATAAACCGGCGAGTTGAGTAAACTTTTATTTGAACTCGCAGTGTAAATTCATAGGAAAATTTACACTATAAATATAACATAAAAAGGAGGCAGTGTCAAATGAAAAAAAATCACGAAAAGCAGTATTATGTAGGGTTAGATATAGGCACGGATTCCGTTGGGTATGCGGTGACAGATGAAAAATATAATTTGCTGAAATTTCATGGCTCCGATGCATGGGGAAGCACGATATTTGATGCTGCCGCACTGAGGCAGGAGAGAAGGTCTTTTCGCTCAGCAAGAAGAAGATTGGAACGAAGAAAGCAAAGAGTAAAGCTGCTGCAGGAAATTTTTGCAAAAGAAATTACGAAAGTTGATGAAAGATTTTTTATTCGTATGGAAGGAAGCTATTTATGGCGTGAAGATACGATAGATAAGTACAGCTTGTTTGAAGATGAAGACTATACAGATATCCGGTATCATACGGAATATCCGACGATTCACCATCTCATAACGGAACTTATGAATAATTCCGGTAAACATGATATACGCAAGGTTTATTTGGCTTGTGCTTGGTTGGTAGCCCACAGAGGACATTTCCTGAGCAATATAAGCGAAGAAAATATTGCAGATGTAAAGGATATAAGCAATGTGTATAAGGAATATGAAGAATTTTTGCTGGCAAATGGTTACGAACAGCGTTGGCAGGATGTCAACTTGGCTGAATTAGGCGAAATATTAAAAGAAAAGGCCGGAGTAACAGCAAAGAAAAGCAAATTAGTCGAAGTTCTGTTACAAGGCAGAAAGCCGAATAAGGAAATAAGCGAAGAATTCCCATTTAATGAAGAGGTAATAATTAAACTTTTAGCCGGAAGTACATGTAAGGTAAAGGAGCTGTACGGAAAAGACGAATATGAAGAATTGGGTTCTGTTTCATTGGGCATGGACGATGAAAAATTCCTCGAAGCAGCAGGAAATATGGGTGATGATTTTGAATTACTCAGAATACTGCGTAATATATACGATTGGTCATTACTTGCAGATACACTTGGCGATGCTGCGTGCATATCTGAGGCTAAAGTGCAGGTTTATGAGCAGCATTCAAAGGACTTAAAAGTTCTGAAATACTTTGTTAAAAAGTATTTGCCAAAAGAAAAATATGATGAGATTTTCAGACTGGGTAAGGAAGGAAATTATGTTTCCTATACATATCATGTCAATGAGGATAATCTAAATGTTAAGAAAGTAGGCATTGAAGAGTTTTCGAAATACATTTTGAAAGTAATAAATGATATCGTCCCGAATGCAGAAGATGTAAGTGCTTATGAAGATATGAAGAAACGCTTAGAACTGCGTACATTTATGCCTAAACAGAAGAATACAGATAATAGAACTATTCCTCATCAGCTGTACTTGTACGAGCTGAAAAAAATCCTTGACAATGCTGCAGGATACTTGGATTTTCTGAATGAAGCAGACGAAAATAATATAACTAACAGAGAAAAGATAGAAGCAATATTTAAGTTTAAGCTTCCGTATTTCGTGGGACCGCTGAATAAAAATTCTTCTTTCTCGTGGTTGGAAAGGACAAATGAAAAAATCACTCCGTGGAACTATGATAAGGTTATTGATTTAGATGCAAGCGAACAGGCATTCATTAAACGCATGACAAATCAATGCACATATTTCCCGGGAGAAAATGTTTTGCCTAAGGATTCTTTATGTTATCACAAATTCATGGTTTTGAATGAAATCAATAACATAAAGATTGACGGAGTGAAGATTCCTGTAGAAGCAAAGCAGGGTATTTACTGTGAGCTTTTCCAGAACAGAAAGAAGGTAAAACGCGGAAAAATTATAGACTACTTAGTGTGCAACAATTACCTTCGCAAGGACTGCGTAGATACAGTCAGCGGTATCGATATCGAGATTAAGTCGGATTTATCCACATACAATG
>CAZAGJ010000162.1:0-2000 GCA_964484605.1 uncultured Roseburia sp.
ATTTTTTTGATATTTGCAGGTTTATTCTCCACCTTCAATGACTCCTTTTACTATTTTTCATTTGCAGTTTCAATCATCTAAGCTACAACTACCACCAAGATAAAACACTACCATTCATTGTATCAGATAATCCCCATAATAAAATCTTTCTACTATACAAATCGATTGCTGTTGCAAAATAAGTTATAAGACCTATCTGTAGCACAAACTTCATTAACATATCTTATTCTTCTATTTCTCTTGCATCTCGACTTTTCCGTGAAAAACCATTAGAACCATTCATTGTAGACAACTCACAGCGACCTCATTACATCCAGCAAGTGCTGATAGCTGTCAACATCGTGATACTTCACATTCTCGGTAGAAATCTCGTTGAACAGCTTTCTTGCACAGGAAATTTTCGCCTTTTCAATAGGCTTCAAACTTAAACTCTGCATTGTACCTTTAGTCTCTGCAATAAAGAAAATGTGTTTTACTGTTCCATCTTTAAAGGCTATTGCCCAGTCGGGAGAGTAATTACCAACAGGCGTGGGGATATGAAAACCTCTCGGCAATTTAGCGTAAACGCAAACTTCATCTGCTGTCTCCAAGTCTTCGGCAAACCGGCGTTCCACACTCTTTTCTGCGTAGCCATCGGTGAACACATAATCTTGGATATGCTTTTTAGCCTTAAATACCTTGTCAATACTCGTAGAAGTTTTCTCAGCTGTGAAGATGGTGCTATCGTATTCACCTTCGATTTGGTTGTAGGTGATATGCTCCACGATCATCGTTGCTTTCTGTTCATTGATAAGGCGAACAACCTTTGTAATAAATTCTTCAGGATTCGCTTTATACATAGCAAACTTCACAGGTGAGATACCCTTAATTATTGCAACAACGGTTCTACGGGTCAGTACAGTACCTTCTGCAATCTTGCCAACAAGGTCGTAAGTAATATAACTCACCTCGCTATGCCTCAGCGTAGTTGTACGTGTCTTAGCCGTCTTAAATCCTTCACCTCGATCCAGAGCATTAGCATCCATTTCATCTGTTTGCTCGCCCTTTGAGACGGTATAGGTCAGTTCAGATACAAATAGCTCGCTGTCGATATGTTGGATCGCTTTTTTAATCAGCTCAGAGCTATCAAAAAAAACAACATAAGCGTACTTGTGGTTGATCCGCTTCCAAAGTTCCTGAAACTCTCTCTTATAGAAGTTTTGGTTCAGTTTGTTACTCTCAACTCTAGTCTGTTTCCCGTTATCCACCATACGCTCCAAAGCAGACTCATCAAAGACAGCCTGTACAAGCGTGTGAACACCCTCGGCCATAGGAGCAAGTTGTTGCGGCATAGAAGCAAGCGTACCCATTTCCATATCCATGCGGTACTTATCTGTAACCTTTCTATCCATATCTACATACTGATTGGAGATTAGATAGAACTCGATAGCCTTTGCAGTCTTATCGTCAATGGCAGTAAGCTTGCCGTCAACTTTGACGAACTTGCCCTTGAAGTATTCACTGGTCGCTGCGATAGGTCTATCATAAAGGACCTTCTTAATGTCGGATTGCAGAGCAGCAACAAATCCCTTGTAGCTTTCACTAGCGATAACGGTTAGTTTATTGACGTTATGAATACTCTCCCCGAGCACTTCCATATCCATTCTGTTACCAGATTGATTGACACAAAGGCGCAGGCCTCTCCCAACTTCCTGCCTCTTCTGTGTGGAACTGTCGCTGTGCTTCAGCGTACAGATCTGAAACACATTCGGGTTATCCCAGCCTTCTCGTAGAGCAGAGTGAGAGAAAATAAATCTTGTTGGTTCATCAAATGAGAGTAATCTCTCTTTATTCTTCAAAATAAGGTCATAGGCAGAAATATCATCCGAGAACTCAGATCCACGCTTGAGTTCAGAATCAATACTGTGACCGGTCTTTTTATCAATACTGAAATAACCTTTGTGTGTATCGGCAACCTCAATACTACGGAGATACTTCTGATACGGTGTATCAAACAAGGT
>CAZAGJ010000163.1:0-1986 GCA_964484605.1 uncultured Roseburia sp.
CACCCATCCGTCAAAAAACGATGGGAAAGTGGGATTTGGAACGGAAGCCGGCGGAGCCCCGCCGGGCTTCCTTGTTCCAATTTTCAATAAAGCAGAATTGTTTGAACACTCAGGGAAGTGCATACTCCTTCAGCACGATTTCCTCATCATAGAAGTCCCAATTGTCCATGTTCCACAAATCGTCATGGACACTGGCCCAACTGGCAGGAAGGAAGGTGGTTCCATTGTTGACAGTAACATCCCAATCTTGGCTTCTTATAATCATCTGATCATGGGCGGTTTTTTCGTTGGAATTGATTGGCTTCCCGGTAAAGGGATTCACGGGATCCTCAATCAGCCCCTGAGTTGCCAGTGTCGGCACATCTGCGTTGGTCATAAAGGCATCAGAGGTAACGAAGCCCTGGGCATCAAAGTCCTTCACCATCAGCAGGGGATAAAAGTATTCCAGATCCAGGCCTTTCCCGTCAATAATCAGCTCATCGATGCTCCCTACATCACGGCCATGGTCTGAGACGATGATAATCCGGGTATTGTCATACACGCCCTGGGCCCGAAGCTCATCAAACCACTCCCCAAGCCTGAGGAACATGGAAATATTCGCGTGATAATGTGTCATCTGATAAGTATTCTGAACAACCAGGGTCTGGCCCGCATAAGAGAAACGGTCCTTGTGTGCCTCATCATAGACTGTATTGTCTACAATTATCTTTGGGACATAATCCGGTGCCTGCAGCAGGGCAACATCATGGGTCATGGAGTTGGACAGCATCAGGAAGGTTCCCTCGTCAGAATCAGAAATTCGTGTCATGGCAGACATGTTGGCAATTACATTATAGGATTCCATGAAAGCGGAATAGAGTCCTTCTGCTTCCGACGGGCTGGAAATGATCTGCTTGTCATTCGAAGCCGCATCGTACACTTCTTCATTGTACATTCCTTCATTGTACAACACGCCCTGGGCAATCAGAGGCATGGTTTTTACAACGCCAAAGCAGAAAAAGTTCCTGAGCAAGTCTTCGTAGGTAAATAGTTTTTCCGACCCATTGCCAAATTGTCCTTCTGTGATATATGTTTGAATCTCAGGATAATCGTCGAAAATGCTCAAATCCGGAACCCACTGATAACCGGCGTAGGGTGGATCACATACGGTAACCTGATATCCATTTCCCGAAAACAGGACAGGCATAACCTTCAGCGCTTCATTCTGCTTGTCTGCCAAAAGCTCCGTATTCCGTTTGTTCATCTCCACGGGGGTATACTCATAGCCGCCAAAAAGACCCGGGGTGCCAAAATTGGTATACCCACCGTGGGAGATGACATTGGAATAATAGGTAAACCCATCAAATTGGGTTTCCAGCTCCGGTCTTTCGTTGAGAATGTAGGGCACCATTTCCCCAAGGGCCCGGTCCATCATCAGAACCACCACATTTTTCCCGTTCCTGCTCAGGGAGAAGTGCGGCAGGTCCCCATCCGCCTGAATGGTAGCTGCCTGCTCCTTTACCTTGTCAACCGGGGAGAGGATCTTGGCGATATTTACGCCCGACATACATCCCAGGGCGATCACAGCCGTCAGAAGAAACGCAGGGATGGCACGGCTCCATTTCACGCAGAGGAAAAACATCACCACAGCAATTCCGGCCATAACCGCCAGATTCAACAGCTGTTCTGTGAGGGTGAAGGACAGCCCGGAATCATAAACCAGCTGGGGAGAGAGCGTTCCCAGGTCCGTTCCGAAGAACATATAATTGACCAGCATCGCCACGCAGGCAATGCAAGCCAGCCGTTCAAACCAGACTTTTCCAACGGGACTTGCCAGCCAGTAGAATACGCCAAACCATACCAGGAAGGTTCCCGCGGCCAGGGCCATGGCACTGACCACATACCACAGGGGATGGAAGAAACTGTTCATATCCACATATTCCTGGGGCGATGCGGCGATGAATGTGGACGGAATCAGCACGCCCACCAGGAGCGTCAGAAACAGGC
>CAZAGJ010000164.1:0-1863 GCA_964484605.1 uncultured Roseburia sp.
CTTGTCATCCACAAACAAAATACCAGAGACCGTTGTTCCAACAACGTCAATGTGATTGTTTTTACTTTACTCAAGAATCTGAACGTTCAGTTCCTTAATAAATAACGACAACTTGGCTCCCACAATCTCTAAATCTAAATTTTCAAGCTCGTACGGAAGTTCATCATCGAACCAATCAGAAAAAGCTCTGATTACCGTTGCGCTGGCAAGCTCACCTTTGGCTAAGCCACCCATTCCGTCACAAACAACTGCCAACAAAATTTCTTTATCGTCAGCGATAGCATGTTTTATGAGAAGACTATCTTGATTTGTGTTTTTAGATATTCCTATATCAGTATCCGCAGTTGCAACAAACCGCACGGTTGATCACTCTCCTTACTCTTAATTTTGAGTTTATATATTAAATACAAATTCTTCGTTTCCCAATTTTAATTGATCACCATTATGTATTTCAACCTCATAATGCACCGGAAGTTCTTCTTCGTTGATATATGTATGGTTCTTTGAATTAAGATCCTTGACAAAATAACGGTTATTCCGAGTAATAATGTCCGCATGGCTGCGACTTACAGCAATATTGTTAGTTACAAAATAATCAACATATCTTTTTTCTTTTCCAAGCCTAAAAACCGGTTTATTGATGCTGATTTGTTCCTCAGTCAGAACTCTAAATAAAGTCGGATAATGAACACATGAATTCTGCTGTTCATTCAAAAGTCCTGTTGCTTCATCATCTTGATTTTCAACCAGTAGACCTGTCGCTTCATCTTCATCATTATTCAAAAGCCCCGTCGCCTCATCATCTAACAATCCTGTTGCTTCATCCTGTTCGTCCGAAAGCAAACCTGTCGCATCTTCATCTTCCGAAAGAAGTCCTGTTGCTTCATCATCACTAGAATCTTTTTTATCTTCATAATGCTCGTAATAATGCTGTTGCTTATTTGTCATAAAACCGCTTTGCCCTGCATTTTGCTTTTTTATCGTATTTACTACACTGCGATCTTCTTTTGCAACAAACGCCTCAACCTTGTTAATATCAAAAGGTTTCATTGCACGAAAAAAATATACAAACCTTGAAACAAATTCATTATCTTTTTCATCGGCAGGTTTAACCGAATATGCAATTGTTTCAAGGAGCTCAATCAGATTCATGTTTTGCATACCATTCATAGTCGGTACATATAAAAACTGAACTTCCTTAGTAACCTCATTTATATAAACATTTTGAAGGTTCATAACAAGACCGTTTATACCGAAGTTGTTCGCCTGCAATTTCTGTGCAGCAACAACAACCTGTTCCAATATAAATAAGAAATCCCTTTTTGTAATCGGTTTCTTAAATCGCTCACAAAAGCTGACGCCTACAGGTCCGGTGTACTCAATTAAGTTACGCTTTACTAATTTTGGCTTCAGAAAACCACGAAGGTATATTCTGGAGAACCGGTCAAGCTCTTTAGAGTCTATATTTTCACCGAATGAAGTTTTCACTTTTATGAAAAGCTGGCAATCTTTTGTTTTTGCCTTAAACTTCATACGTCGTTCCTCCTTAAAACTATTTTGATTTTTTCGTCAATTTTCTAATTTCATCTTTAACCATTTTGATTTGAGGAAGCACAAAGGATACTTCATCAAAGACCATATAGTTAATAACTGCCGCTATTGTCATATAGACATACGGTTCAATTTCATCCTTGTCACAGTTTAGCTTGTTTGCTATTTTTTCGGTATAGTGAGCATATCTTTCGTTCATTCCCTCGATAACGGGTTTGATTTCGTCCTTATACCTTTTGCTGCCGCATACTGTTGCAAGGAACCTCATAGTCGGAGCCATTTCATCTGCTCTCGACCTTAATCTTTTCATCA
>CAZAGJ010000165.1:0-1776 GCA_964484605.1 uncultured Roseburia sp.
AATATACTGTGCCTGCTGGATAGCCTCGCGCTCTTCTTTTTTCATCTTGGCTGTAATCTTCTTCCTGCGAATATCAATAACCTGCAAGAACGAGGACTGTCGCTGTGGCATATTCCAAAGCATTCCCATGAACTCCCACCAGTGCATCTCTGATTCATTCAGATTGATGCCGTATATCTGTCGGAAGTCCGCGTATATTCTCCATTGGTCCTTATTAAAATCCAAAAGCTTTCGCTTGTTCTTTTCTTTTGGACTTCTATCATGACACCAGCCATTTAAAAACCAGCTAATACACTCTTGCCGTTCTTCCGGTGGCGGTATTTCATCCGAGAATAGCAATTCTGCAATCACCTGAGACTTCTCAAACTCTGTCAATTCTGCATCTTCTGACACCAGATATATCTGTATCCCTATCTGAAACCACGTATTGATTGGATAACCATTCCACTCTTCCGGCAGCGGTTCAAATAAAACATTATTCATGCGCGTTCATCTCTTTGTACTCAGAAATCAATTCTTCCTTCGTCTTTGTGCGCTTTCCACGCTTCCCTGCATTATACTTACTCCTGTTACGTGCAATTCGCTGTCCATATGCTTTTTCCATAACCGGAATCAATGCTTCTATTAACTCAGTGATTGCCAACTCATCCGGCACAAAATCCGGATTCAACTCATAACTCTCACGGAACACCTTTTCCGAAAAACCTGCGCCAAATACATTGTTTAATTCCTCAAGAACTCTTTTAGAAAATGCAATATTAATATTCAGTGTTTCACTAATAAAATCTACATTTATCTCTTCTGTCTGCACATCACTGTATTTGGTTTCCGTATTTCTTAATTCCCTGCGTGTCTCCTTTGCAATTGCATCTATTTTTCCATATAATGCAGTAAATCTCTCGAAAACAGATAAATCCCCACAATCTAAAATCAATAAATCATCATACTTATTCACACTTACCTCAAGTAAGTTGCTGTCTCTGTCTAATCGTTCCATACCTAACATCCTTTCACTGATGGGGCAGCCGTGAAAGCGAGCCACCCCACTATATTAAGTTACCTTAATACCTATGTTCTTCTACTGAGTTGCACCGGTGCAACTTACGACGCTTTTGGTGTCCACGTATAACCATCCACTTCTGAAATGGTGATTGTTCCAAGTTCAACCTCACCGTTTCCCTTAAGCTCAAGTGCGGCCGTGAGGATATCCTCTCCCGAACCTCCCACACTTGACGGAGCAGCAATGACCGCCACGCGAATGCAGTCACCTGTACCACCCTTAATGTCGGTCTTGAAATAACGATAGTAATACGTCTCGCATTTCTTTCCTGTCGGGAACTGCTTGAATCCCTCGTTGATTGTCTCCTGGAAATCATCATCCATGTATTCGCGCTCAACGGATGTCGAGAACTCATACCCCTTCAGACTGGATGCCTTTGAAGACATATTGATGTACTGCTTACTTTCGATGTCGGGTCCCCAGTCCTCGGTCAGCTCGGTAACACCATCGCCAATCTCTGCAATGTCACTGTCTGTTCCGCCAAGCCATAAACCGACATCCAACAGTGACACCATGTTTGCTCTAATTTCTCCCATGTCTTAACTCCTTTTCTTGAAATATTTTAATGTAAAGCTACACTGAAAAAACGCATCGCCGGATTCCTCCTGCCTCGCCAGTGTAACTGTTGTCTTTCTTTCAATGCTCTGTATCTTCCGCCCATCAGATAGTGCCGGATATTCCATTGTCTCCATCCACTTAGCAAGATTCTCTAAAAC
>CAZAGJ010000166.1:0-1758 GCA_964484605.1 uncultured Roseburia sp.
GTGCTGTTTTGGAAAATATAGAGCTTCCTCAGGGACTTACCGAAATCTATGGCGGTGTGTTTAATAGCTGTAAAAGCCTGAAGAAAATCGATCTTCCGGAAAAGCTCACAATTCTTGGCGAAAGTGCATTTTCTGATTGTATTGTACTTGAAAATATCGATATTCCGGAAACAGTCACCAAAATCGATGATTTGGCTTTTAATGGCTGTATCAAAATGACAAAGGTGGAATTGCATGAGGGTCTGAAAAAGATAGGAAAGAGTGCATTTAAGAATTGCCGTTCTCTGACCAAAATCACTTTGCCATCCACTGTTACAAGTATTAGCAATGCTCCGTTCCGCGGATGCGAATCATTGAAGTCAATTAAGGTCGAGAGCAAAAATAAGCATTATAAGTCAGAACCCAATAAACGTGAAGGCAGTGATCATGTTCTGTTTAACAAGAATAAATCTGTGATCATTGCTTATCCTGCAAGCAGTCGCGAAGTGCAGTATGACATTCCGGACAGTGTTACAGTTATTTGCGATTGGGCTTTTTGCGAGTGTAAAAAGCTTAACAGGATCACTATTCCGGATAGTGTTCACGAAATAGGTGAAGGTGCATTTTGCAATTGTGCACTACTTGATGAGGTTGAAATTCCGGATAGTGTAACTGTGATCGACGATTGTGCTTTTAGAGGATGTACAAGCCTTGAAAAGGTCGTTATTCCCAATAGTGTCACTGAACTTGGCTGGGGATTGTTTGACGGCTGTGAAAACACAGTAACTGTTTACTGTGAGGAGGGTTCGGTCGTTCAGGAGTATTGCCGTAGAAACGGAATTAGAGAAGCGAGATTGTCGGAGAAGGAAAATTACTGATGAACAATTATAATACTATGCCTTCTGTGTGGGATAAATGCTTTGCATTTGTCAAGAAAAATGCTGTTATGTGTATTGCGCTTCTTGCGGCAATTATAACAAGTGTGATCGTACCTCCGGATAAGGAATATTTGGGCTATTTTGACTATAAAACTTTAACATGCCTGTTTTGTGTTTTGGCTGTTGTTTGTGCTTTGAAAAATATCAGTTTTTTCTACATACTTGCCAAAAAGGTCGTTCAACTGTTTAAGACAGCGAGAATGAGTATACTTGCGTTGGTTTATATAACTTTTATCGGTTCAATGCTTATAGCAAACGATATGGCTCTGCTTACTTTTTTGCCGCTGGGGTATTTTGTTCTTACAACGACGGGCAAGCAAAAATACATGGCATTTACATTTATTATGCAAAATATTGCTGCGAATTTGGGAGGGATGCTTACACCGTTTGGTAATCCTCAAAACCTTTACTTGTATTCGAAATATGAAATTCCGAATCTTGAGTTTGTGGAAATCATGGCACCGCCTTTTATACTGTCGGTCGTGATTATAACTGTTTGCTGCTTCATATTTGTTAAGTCGGAACCGTTAAAACTGTCCGATGAAAAGATAGTATTAGACCCGAAGAAAACGGTTTTGTATTTGGCGTTGTTTGCACTGTCGATTTTGATCGTTTTTCGTGGGATTCCTTACTTGATAGGTTTGATAGTCATTCCGGCGGTTCTTGTTTTCGTTGATAGAAAAGCCTTAAAGATGGTTGATTACGGATTGCTGTTTACATTTGTGTTCTTCTTTATCTTTGCCGGCAACATGGCGCGGATCAATGCAGTCCAAAATCTGTTTTCAACTCTTTTGAATAAGAGCACCTTGCTGTTTAGCGTTTTGTCTTGCCAGTGCATCAG
>CAZAGJ010000167.1:0-1731 GCA_964484605.1 uncultured Roseburia sp.
TTGGAACCCCACCACGTTGGCCGAGGTTATATCGCTGAAGCCTACTGTCGCGCAGAAAAGAGAGACGCAAGTAGGGCAAAAATGAGCCCGCGTTTGCGGGTGTTAGACACCCATCTTGCGGCGCGTCTTTGCCGAGAGACTACTCATCGGCTTGGCGTTGTTTTTCTCACGAGCCTCATGCTTTGCATGAACGTTCGCCCCGTACAGTTTACCCCATTCGTGCAATGCCGTTTCAGAATCTGTCGTGTCATTCAGAGGTGGCCTTGGCAATCCATACTTGGGGTTTTTCCAATAATGTTGGCATCTGCTGAAATGCCGTTTGGAACACGCGAATCCCATCGCGGATCGATCTTGTGTCTCGTGCTATGTCGCTGGTGTCGAAGTTTGGGGACGCTTTACACAACTCGTCAAGAGTCTGATTGAAGAGACCGAACCATCTGCACCCGAATCTTGTTTGAGACTTCCGTTCCACCGACGAGGCGGCTCGACTTGCCCCAGAGACGCGACACCAAGTCTTTCATGAACACATGGCCGACTTCGTTCTCCGTATGGGCGACGATTCGCGTCACATCCATCTGGGAATTGAGCCACTATTGGAGTCGATAAATTGCAAATGGCGTTGTAGAGTTCTCGTGCGTCATTTACGTCATCGGAAGTGTACGCGCCTTCAACAGAGAAAATAACGTCTTTCTTGACTCGGCAACGGTGTTAAATGTCTCAATGCTATCGACGTAATGAATGTAATATTCCCGAAAATTACGGACATCAAATTTGAGCAGAGCGAGTTCGCGAGAAAACGCCTCTTGTGTCGCCTCATTCATACCATGCCTATTCTTCGTCAATGTCCAACGTCGCTTCGTAACCACGCAGGGCGTCAGGGAGCGGGAGCGGGTAGATGCCCATCGATTGGAGTTGCGCGTTGGCCTTGAGCCAGTAGCCGTATGCCGCCGCCTTGTCGCTCTTTCTCTGCGAGGAAGAGGTGCAAAGCTTGGCAAGGTTTCTCTCGGCTTTCTCGCGGTAGAAAACCTCGAGTTTCTGACGCTTGACCACCTCCTCAAGGTAACCGTCGATGTCGCCGCCGTCGGCAAGGTAGAGGCGGAGGTCGCTTTTCAACTTCGCAACAATCCGCTTGAGATCAACCACTTCGGTGAAGTCCGTCTCCGCAACGCGGATCGGCTCACGCAGGGACGCCTCGAATTCGGCATCTGTTGGGCGCGTGGCGGCGAGGGCGGGCACAGGCCGCCCCGGCTCCGCAAACGCCGCCAAGAGGCGTTCTGCGGCGTTTGTGAACGATGCGGCGGCGACCTCAATCCGATGGCGGTCGCCGTTGATTGTCTGGCGGGCGAGGGGCTTGGCGTTGCGGTAGGCGACGGGCGAGGTTGTGGGGGACGGCGCGATGGGGTCGTCGCGCCCCAGCGGTGGCGGCGTGGGGACGCGACGACCTGCCAAAAATGCGATTAGCCCAGCAATGAGCGCGGCGGCGACGATGGAGAACGCTACGACGCGCTTGCGAACGCCTCGGATCTCGCCGTTTGCCTTCGTTCCATCGGCGGCAACCACCTTTATTGCCTTGATGCCCTTTGCGCGGAGGGACTCGAATACCTCTTCGCGTGAAGAGGCGTTCATGGAATCCTCATGACGGATTCCATCGCTTGTTTTGTATGCGTAAGTGAATTTCATCGAGTGGCCGGCTCGTCCTTTGTCTTTCGTCTTTTGTCCTCGACATCCAAC
>CAZAGJ010000168.1:0-1726 GCA_964484605.1 uncultured Roseburia sp.
AAAAACTTAATAGAGAGCCATCTTGTTGCCGAAAATGTAAGGCAAGGGGAGATGGTGGAAATTGCAATGGGTGTCAAAAGATACGATATTGGGGAACTCTTGATAGAAAACATTAAACTCAAACAATCCCAAAACAGCAAGGCGATTGAAGTGCTTAAACAACTGAGAGAAACTATAAAAAATATTAGTCCAATAATTTTTCAAAATAGTATTCGTTTAGGTAAACAAACGGTTTTAGATGAAATCGACAACCAAATAACCGAATTGAGAGGAGGAATAAATGATTTACGGATACGCAAGAGTGTCAACGACCGACCAAAATCTTGATAGGCAGATAGAAGCCTTTAATAAGTTTGGTGTCGATAAAATCTTGTCCGACAAAATGAGTGGAAAGAACTTTGAACGAGATAAATATGTGGAAATGCTGAAAGAACTAAAAGAGGGCGACTTGCTGGTTATAAAGAGTATTGACCGACTTGGGCGAAATTACGATATGATTATTGACGAGTGGCGAAAGATAACCCACGAAATCAAAGCAGATATTGTTGTCTTGGATATGCCGTTGCTTGATACGAGAGATAAAGAAAAGGGGCTGACTGGCAAGTTTATAAGTGATATTGTGTTGCAGATTTTGTCTTATGTGGCAGAAACGGAGAGAAATAACATCAAACAAAGGCAAGCGGAAGGAATACGAATAGCAAAAGAAAAAGGGATACACATGGGCAGACCGAAATATCCGTTGCCAAAAAATTTTGAACAAGTCGCAAAAGACTGGTACGATAGGAAAACATCAATCTTGGAAGCACTACAACTCACAAATATGAAAAAACAAACATTCCTAAAATATGCCGAAAAAATGGGTTATAGCCGTTATCAAGACCGGTGGGAGTTTTATTTAACTGGCGACAACATCAACAAGTGCTACCATACACAAGGTGCTTTGTTGCAAGATTTAAAAATATGTAAAGATACCCTTGAAAAATATCTTAATGGCGGATATACCATTATCCAGCGTATGGGGTTAAAAATAGAAAAAGTAATGAAGAAAAAGGAGAATGAAAATGGCGACATTGAAGAATATAAGTATTAGTAGAAACTGGGGTGAAAGACCCACCAGCAATGTTATTTTGGGGAATATAACTTTTGCGAATGTTGAAAAGGGTCAAAGGTATGACCTTGTGCAATTCTCAATTAACGAACTAAATAAACCTTATATGTGGAGAGAAAGTATTGGTGTTCCTTGTGAAACAAGTGAAAAAGAAATCGAAAAAATAGTGATTGAATACATCGAAAAATTTATAACAGACAAAGATATTAAACAATACCTTGATTTCCTTGAAATGGGTGAAAAATGGGGGTGGGACTAAATGCAGATGAGTTTCTTTGATGGAAAAGAAAATTTCAAAATCACTAAACCCATAAGATTGATAGAATTTTTTGCTGGATATGGAAGTCAAGCAAAGGCACTTGAAGAACTAAAAGATTGGGGGGTAAAGTTCCAACATTGGAAAATTTGTGAGTGGGCAGTTAGGTCTATTCAAGCATATAAAGACTTACATTTCAAAGAAGATAATACTGATTATTCAAAAGAGTATCCGCAAGAATTTATAATCAATCAACACACGAAGTAATGCACACAATTAAGACCAACATTGACAAAGGGAATATGATTGCCGTTACACAAAATCTAAGAATACGAAAATTGACCCCAAAAGAGTGTTTTAGA
>CAZAGJ010000169.1:0-1708 GCA_964484605.1 uncultured Roseburia sp.
CCGCCAGATTCAGCACATACACGGTATCCTTGGCCTCCTGGATGGAGGTCAGGGTCAGCGTCTTGCAGCCGATGATGGTTGCGTCCTTGCCGATGAAGGTGTTGGCCGTCAGCCGGTTTACGGACACGGCCACGGTTCCAGTGACACCCGCAATTCCTCCGGCCAAAGTGGCGGAGGCCACATTGCTGTTAAAGGTTGCCGTGTTGGTCAGGCTGATGGTGGAGACACCGGAGATATGGGCATTGGGGCCGATGGAGGCGCTGACCGTACCATGGGTCACGGCCACGGCCACAACGGTGGTCACGCCGACGATTCCGCCGGCGCCGCCCACGGTGGCGATAAGGGTATTGGGATAGCTGCTTTCCGCGGTGATATTCAGGGCAGCTGCCTTGATGACTTTGCCATCCATGTAGGCCTGGGTCTGGTTGCTCAGGCTGATGACCGCCCCCAGGACCGACACAGCGGCAACCCCCGCGCCACTGGCCCCAACCGTAACAATGCGGAAATTCCGGTCGGTGATGGACACCCGATTGTTCTCATTGCTCTCCGGGTTGAGTTGCTCATTCAGGAACTCGTCCCGGGCCGCGGCATCCTTGTCCTCCTCTTCGTCGGGATCGGTGGAGGTGCCTTCGGAGGTAGTGCCCTCGGTGGTAGGCTCCTTCCGCTCATTGGAGTGGGAGAAAGCCGACACGGTGATGGTGCCCTTGGCATCCAAAGTTGCGCCAGCTTCCACACCGGCCACAACGTTGCTGTAGAGCACGGCCACGGACATGGCCACACCCACACCAGCCACGCCGCTGCCGGAGATGGTGCTGTTGAAGATTTCTCCCCGGACCAGATCGTCCGCCCGGACGGCGATATCCTTTGCGGAGGTCACGGTGACCCCGGTGCCGATGGTGGCGGAAACGGTATCCTTGAGGGTACCATTGGTTTCGGGAGCGTCCTTCAGCATACCATCATATTTTCCGGCGGTAGCGTTGTCCGTGAACTCGTGGTCCTCGCCCCGGCCATTGCCGTCGGAATTGACCTCGTAGATCTCGTTCTTGTCGGAATCGGTGGTGGTAAAGGATGCATCCTTGTCTTCGTTGGTGAAATCTTCGCTGACATAGCCGCCGGTAAAGTCGGGATCCTCCACCTGCATGTCGGAATACTGCTGGTCACCAGGCTGGAGCATGGTGTCCATATCCTTAACATTGTAATCCTTGGTGTAGGGGTTGGAGCCGTCAAAGCTATAGGCGGCAAAGGTCTCGGGATCAAAGTTTACGGGACAGTCTGCATCAGATGCGTTGTTCTGTTTCAGAAGAATGGCCGCGCTGTCCTTGTCCAGCTTGCTGCCGATGACCAGCACCATAACGCTGGGGGCCACAGCAGCTGTTCCGGCGGCCGCCACATTCAGCGCATAGGCCCGGACATCCCGGTTGGCCTTTGCATCAATGGTCACATCCCCACCGGTGGTGGTGATGCTGCCGGTCTTATCTTTTTCGCCCAGGAAACCGGCGTTCACGGTGGTATGCAGCACAGTGACGGAAGCGATCACGCCCACGGACGCGGCACCGGAAGCGGCAACCACACCCACGGCAGTGATGAACTTGATGTTGTCCGCCGCGTCCACATCCACGGCATAAGCCGTGACGCTTGCACCCGCCTGGGCCAGGGCCTTGGTGGTCTGGGTGGACAGGTTCACCAGCACCGCGCCGCTGACGCCCAC
>CAZAGJ010000170.1:0-1706 GCA_964484605.1 uncultured Roseburia sp.
GTGTGGGGGCGGCGGCTGTCAATAAACTTCAAAAAATCAAAACTTCCGCTTGACAGGGGGGGGGCTTTTGTAAAATATGCGCGTTCACGCTAAGAAAGGCGCGTGACGGGTCAAGGTAAACGGGACGTTGAGGAAAAATATGCGGTGCAAAAGCGTGAGCGATATCGTGGAGGAAGCGGACAGAATTCTCTTTCGGGAGTTGGATTGTCTGCATTCCAACGAAGCGGAGTTTTATTTTCGTGGGGAGTCAATGAATTTTGATCGACGGAGGGAAGGGTATGCACTCCCGCTCGGAACGAGTTTTCCCTGCTTCTTGGATCGAGATGAAGCATGGTGGAAGAACGAGCGGGAACTTTATCAAGAGGCGCTGCGACTGAATGTCGTTTCGTTCGACGAGGACAGGACAATGGTCGAGCGGGTGGCGAGAATGCAGCATTATAAAATGCCTACTCGTTTTTGCGACATGACTTCGAACGTCTTGATTGCCGCGCAGTTTGCCTGTGGCACGGGCGATATCAACAGAGCGAACCGTGATAACGGACATGATGGATACATCCGCGTGATGAAAGTCAAGAGGGAACGGATGAAGTCGTTTACAAGCGACATTATAACGGCCATTGCCCATCTGCCGCTTGTGAGATGGAACAAGATAAAGCCCTCTGAAAAAGACGGCCTTGAATATCTGCGATACGAGATTACGAACAGTCGTCCTGGATTTTCCATGGAAGTCTCTGAATCCACGGGGCGAGACAATCTCCTTTCCGCAAAGGAGCAGCTGCGCAAGGAGATACAGCATGTGTGGGCATTCAAGCCGATATGGAACACACCGCGAATACGATCGCAATCCGGAATTTTTTTGGCATTCGGCTGTCGAGATGACAAGCAACCTCTCAATCCGTCGTTCTCGCCCGCGGATTACGATAATCCGAAGGCGCCAAGTTGCGGTATCGCGCAGGTGGCCGTGATACAGATTGACGGATCGTGCAAAAAGCAAATCCGCGAAGAACTGCGTTATTTTGGCATACCAACGGAGGGGCTCTATCCCGATCTGTCAAATGTCTGTATGGAAATTTCCGAACGAATCAAAGAACTTGGAAAGTAAGAAGGGAATTATTATGTCTACAGAGTCAACAACCCAAACACCCCCAGGCAACCTTGAGGTTAGTGCCGATTCAGATGAAAAATACTACACCGAAGGTGTAATCAAAGAACTGCAAATCGATGCCAATAACGGTACTGTGAAGCTCTTGATAGAGCCATCCAACGGGTATTCACTTGAAGTTGAAAACAAGGGCGAGAAGAAGACCGTTGTCGTGTTGCGGTCGGAAAAGTCTGCGAAGCAGATGTTTGCAAATCGTGCGGCATATCTATATGCAGGCGACTTCGTTTTTTCCATTGATAAAAAGATGGATGAGATTCTGCTTTCATTGAAAATCAATCGTTGTCGTGTCAGAGTCTATGTTGATGCAGGAAAGGTTGATGCGTTGATTGATACATTGGAGAAGAGCGATAACGAGCGTCGACCAGAAGTTGTAGTGACTGAACTTTGTATTAAGTAATCGTGTTTTTGAAGGTGTCCGAATGAGTATTAGGAAAATCGTGATGGTCGGAATGATGGTGGTGGTGACATTTGCGTTCTCGTGTGTCGCCCATGCGCTGCCGACGGTGTCGGATGTCGTGGCGCAGCAGCGCTATCCGTGGAACGG
>CAZAGJ010000171.1:0-1706 GCA_964484605.1 uncultured Roseburia sp.
GTATCTATTGTTTTAATATACCGGAGGGTTTAAAGCTCTCTTGCAATTACTCTTGGTGGGTAAAGTTCAACCAATTTCTTAATAAAGATTTGTAGAGTATGAGTACATTTAAAGAAAAAACGGTTATAACATCAATTCCCACTAACGAGCATATAAAAGTGCTCGACTCTTATGAAGAGTTCCGGTTAAAACTTTATTCGGAATTGATTATTTTTCAATTAACTACACTTGGACGAGTTGATTTTGATAGTTGTTTATTGTTAGCTAATAAAGCCGTAGAGAAATTACAAAAGAATGATGCTTGATAGTTCTTTCGATCTTTTTTTTGAAGATGATCCAATTGAATGGCAAAAAGTTCCTAACTTTAACCGACCACAAGAGGTGAAAATGAAGGTGTGCCGTCCACCCTACGATTTGGGTTGTACCATGGAAGGCGTCAATATACTTGACATTTTTTTTAAGGACTTTGATCTTTTCAAACTGTTTATCTTCAATGTCCCAAACGAAAAACTAAGATAATAAAGAATCATCGGAAGTTTTGTTCGTGGAGAAAAGCGAAAAAGTACGCTAAAAAGCACGGTATAGAATTGTTCGAATCTCCAATGATACTGATTCCGAGAGCTAAAGTAACCGTCGAAGACGGAAATGTAAAAATAGTTGCAAAAGAAAATGAATAAAACAGAACCCAAACACCTCCGCCAACAGTTCGTAATCATTGCCGAACTATACGCCGATATACTATGCGAAAAAATGAATTGTAGTCGCGACAGATGTTGGTGGGTTGGAGATTATACTACGCTTATTATGGAGGACTTCTCTTTGAGTTTTGAAGACGTAAGATTGTTAGTTGACAACGGTGTATCTCGTCAAGAGTTAAATGAGTTCTGGAACGATGTGGTTCTTAGCGAATATTCGTCAGCGGTGAATCTGCAAAGTTTTCTAAAAGGATTCAGATGGAATCAATAATAAATGCTATTCGGAGAGACATACAATTAGCCTTAGAAGGCGATATGTATGACGAACGGTTAAATAATGTTCTTAGTCAATTAGATTCATTACAAAAGCGTCTACAAGTCTGCTACATAGCGGAACAAGTTCTCGTTGGATTGTGCGCGAATCCAACAATGTCCCAAAACAAAGATGCTTTAGTTGACTACGCTTTAAATATCGGGCGTAAATTCGTAGAGAAAATCAATGGACGTTAATTTACATATTGTTGCAAGTGGGTCTTCGGCAAATTGCTATGTACTAGACTATGCGGATAAAAGTATTATGATTGAGTGCGGAGTTAATCCGCGAGATGCGTTGCGAATGACGAAAAATATACCTCTATTCTGTCTTGTTTCTCATAAGCATAAAGATCACGCAAGAGATGTTGTTGAGTTAAGAAAATACGGCATTCAAGCATATAGTAATAAAGATGTCTCTCATAGTAAAAGCCTAAAGCCCAACGAACGCTACAAAATTGACGACTTTACTATAATGCCATTAAAGGTACCGCACGGAGATGTTCTAAATTTCGCATACATTATTGACCATCCTCTTGCTGGACGAATCGTATTTGCGACTGATTTAAGCCGATTTTCTTATGAAATCAAAGACGTATCTCACTTGCTGATAGAAGCGAACTACGATGAACGCATATTGATGGATAAGTTATTAGATGGTTTTGATGTTAATTCTGCCTCTGATAGACATTTAAACAT
>CAZAGJ010000172.1:0-1680 GCA_964484605.1 uncultured Roseburia sp.
GCCTTAGCATATGCCGCATGAACAGCGGTTTTCCTGCAATAATCCTCCAGTGCCATAAAATACGCAGGTACCTCTTGATTTGCTTCTTCGTTAAGCTTTTTATATCCTTTTAGCTTATCAAAGAAACGCGGTTCTTTTTCCAGCTCCGCAAGACTTTCAATACCGGTAATCTTATTTTTCGTAAACTTGAATTCGTACTCCTTGTTTTTGAACATTTCGATAGATTCTTCCGCGCTGATATGGCTTTTGGAAGCGACTTCTTTGTCAAATTCTTCCATCAGGCGGTAGAGAACATATCTTACGGCACAAGGATGGAAGATTTCGCCCTGAGCATTTTTAATCAGACTTTCAATGCTGTAGGTATCGTTGATAGCAACCGTCTTCTGCTCGTTTGTGTATAATGCTTCAACCCAGCGTGTTACTATGCCCTCGACAACAGGGCTGCCGTCCTTGTTGCGCGCTTCAACAGCTCCGCGATATGAACTCAGCGAGTTTATCGCATCTGAGATTTTGTTATCTCCTTCTCCAAATGAAGGATTGCTCTCCCATTGTTTTGCGGCATTGTATACGGAATTAAAACGCTTGTCGTTTAATACAACACGATAAACCTGATCCTCAAAAGCCTTCTTAAAACGCTTAATTTGGGAATCAAGACCGTCCAATTCATATGTATTGTTAAGGTCGCGCGAGAATGAATCTTTTGCATTATGTAAAGTATCACAATATACTTTTCCGTCCGAATCCCATGTAGACATAGGTACACCGCGCTTTTTCTGCTCTGCCTTGTAAGACTTCACGGCGTTATCGTACTTTGTCCA
This sequence comes from uncultured Roseburia sp., assembly GCA_964484605.1. Lineage (GTDB taxonomy): Bacteria > Bacillota > Clostridia > Lachnospirales > Lachnospiraceae > Roseburia. The sequence continues at coordinate 819 of CAZAGJ010000172.1, forward strand.
TTTGGTAGCATCTCCGTCTCCGCCTATGCTGTCAATTGCCAAGTCATAGGATACATAATCCGTAACTTTATCATACGGATATCTTATAACTCCTGCACCGATACCTCCGAAACGGTTACGGCCGTAGTTACCCGGTTTTGTCATTTCCTTTATGATGTTGTCCTCTACAGAAAATGCCTTCTTCTGCATAGGACCGATGTTTTGTTCGTAAAGTGCCTGCGCAGCCTGCTCAATGTATTGACCTATACTTATCATAGTGCTATCTTCTGCATCTTGACCGTCCATCAAGAAGCAGAAATCCATAGGAAGCAGGGAGAGCGATTTCTGTTTATCCGATCCGGCGATTGAGACATTCACATGCAGATTACTGAACTGTCTCAAATCATCATCCAAATCAATGAATCCGGAGCCCTTCATCATGAAGGCGTTGAGCTCTTTGATTGTCGCATAAGCATTACGAGCCTGGCTGTCGCGCTCTGTCTGGGAATCAATAACGCTGTCCAGGGTCTCAGGCAAAAGAATCAGTGAACGCACGATCAAGCTGGTATTAGGATACTTTTCTTTCACATAATCGCGGATAAACATGCTCAGCGGTAATATTATACCTGAGCCCGTACCTCCGGATGCGGTTGAAGCAATAACAACTCGCATCGCCTGCTTCATATCCTTGCCTGTCTTGCGGAAAAGATCATCAATGGAATCATATAAAGGCCGAATCTTCCCTGTCTTGATGGTGGAATTCAGTGCCAGCCTCGAAATTGCACGAACCTGACCTGCACCTTCTGAAACGGTCTTATCATACATAACCGCATTTTTAGGGAACCACTTTTTACGCGCTTCCTCATCATAATCGAGATAGTTG
>CAZAGJ010000173.1:0-1671 GCA_964484605.1 uncultured Roseburia sp.
AGCATATCCTTGAGCGTTGTTACCATTCGTGACGAAATCTCCATTCTTAGCACACGGAATACGCTTAGAGGACACATAAACGCATTGGGGGGGGCAGCGTCAAACAATGATTTGCGTGATGAGCTTTCCAAAAATAGAATCCTCAACCACATAGCGACTTTAAAACCTTCTCCAACAAGGCTGATAGCCTTTTCAACCATCTCATTCGCGCACGAATATGGTGGATTGGTTATAATATCCCCATTCCAAGTTTCAACGTTACTCAATGAAAGAAAATCTAAGGTTTCAATGTCTGAACGCCTTGATATAATGTCGGATTTTCGAACATTATAATTACCATATTGCTCTAATGTATCAGATATATGCCCAAGTCCGCAGCACGGCTCCCATATTTCAGCCGAAAACTTTTCTAGATTCAGTAGGTTTATCACGGCATCCGGATGAGTGCAATAGAGGTCTGCATCAGCTCTTTTATCAAGTGCGTGATTACTTGCTCCTAACGTTGCAAACACATTTCTATGTTTTGGCTTTTCTATTGGCGCTAAGTCCTCAAACAAACTATTCATAATTAAAGAGATTGCGTTCAGTTTCTTTCGTATTAATAAACATTTTGTAAAAGATATGGTAAAGACAACCTACAACAATAGAGTTGCCGGCTAACTTGTAGAGAGCTGTTTTGCAGATTTCAGCATCCATAAGTTTATCGATGTCGGCATCGTCAACGTCCATTAAGCGTAACGCGGTGCGAGGTGTCATTTTACGGATACGGATTCTATCTTTGAAGTATTCAACTAAATCTTCATTCGTTGGTCTGTCTTTGTGTATTGGTGCGAGTTCCATTATGTAGTTATCTGTTGTGAAAGATGTAATAGTATTTGAAATTCTATCAAGCCGTGCCCGAAAACCTTTAGATTCTGAAAAAGGTATTCCGATGTCGTTCTTGTAGAGTTTTCTAATTTGTTTTCCGTGTTCCGTTCGTGTTTTTGATAGCACACACGGCAAAATTAACGATTGTTTATTGGGAGGATCTCCACTATTAACGGTTGTCGGTTTGTCCATCTTGACATTGTTACGCATCCAAAATAAGGGTTTGCATGGTAATTCGATGTATTACCTTTTTCAGCATGGTTAGAACGTCCTATTACATACCTTTTTTTTGTTTTTAACTTAATAACCATTATTGCTTGCTCTTTGAAGCCCGAAAAGATGTTTCTTGTTGAAATTTTATAGTAATGAGCGGTAATACACTTAAAAATGCGGTTTGCCGAAATCGAGGGGGGGTGTCAAGAATGTTATAAGGACTATGCACACCCGGATTCGCGTGTAGCGTACCACAGCAGCCATTATAGAGGTTTATCGCTATTTGTTTCATCTTGTATAACCATAATTCCAAGTATAGGGAAATGACCGGCACCTCGGTAGTTCATTATATTGCCACTCCGAGTAGGAACTACCGGTGCTGTCTTATTTCTTAATATGCTTAATGCTATTTGTTTGTTTTTCCTTTTCATCGTTAACTACCATTGCGCCCAACATCGGATAGTAACCATCTCCTTTAAAATTGGAAAAACACGAAGAACCGCTACGAGTTGTTACGGTTGGCGATACCCCCCCCCAGTAGACTTAATGCAATCGTTTTTTTCATATATTACCATTGTCGCTGTGTAATGT
>CAZAGJ010000174.1:0-1664 GCA_964484605.1 uncultured Roseburia sp.
CGGAGATGATCTACGAGCGGCACACGGTGCTCTCCCAGCTGCTGATGCAGCTTGGGGTCAGTGAGGCCACCGCCACTGCCGATGCCTGCAAGCTGGAGCATTCCATCAGCGATGAATCCTTCCAGGCCATCAAGGCCCACGCCGCAAGGTATAATCCACAATAATCCAAGAGCCCGGCCGGGAACGGTCGGGCACTTTGCTGCCTATTTTCACCTTGAAAAACCATGGGAACTGTGATAATATAGAAAAAATATCGCGAATTGGCAAAGAGAGGATGACTTTTATGATGAAAAAGGGAATGTGCCTGGCCCTGGCGGTGCTTCTGGCGGTAGCATCCCTTTCTGCCTGCGGCGGGAGCCAGGTGGAGCCTACAGAGCAGACGGCACCTTCCACCCTGGCTACGGAGCCTGCCCCTACGGTTCCGGCGGATGGAAACCCAAAGGATGTGACCTGCAAGGGGAGCTACACGGAGGAGGAACCCGACGGAAAGCGTATTGTAGCCAGGATGAATGAAGAGACCCTGAATAACAGCCAGCTTCAGGTCTACTACTGGCTGGAGGCGGCTGCATACCAGGCATCCGGTCAGACCCCTGCCCCGGATTTTTCCGCTCCCCTGGATACCCAGAGCTGTGAGATCGACAGCACAGTCAATTCCTGGCAGCAGTATTTCCTCCGCCGGGCCCTGGAAACCTGGCATACGGCACAGGCTCTGGTCCTGCGCAGCGAGAATGAGGGTATCCCCACCGAGGAGGCCTACCAGCCCAACATGGATAACCACGCCAAATACTTGACGGATATCCCGGCGGTAAAGTTCCTTTACGGCTATAACAACAATTATCGCATCAATACCCTCCACCAGGCCTGGCTGGATGCCCTGCCGGAGACTCTGGAGACTCTGGCCCTGGAAAAAGGCTTCGCTGACAGCGAAGCACTGGCATCCGCTGTGGCGAATGCCAGTGCGGATGATCTTCTGGCCTTTGCGGAGCTTTATAATGCGGGCTATGCCTATTTCACCGCCCTGACCTATGAGCTCCAGCCCACCCAGGAGGAGGTGGAGGCCTGGTATGCGGAGCATGCGCAAGCATACACCGCTGCCGGCGTTACCAAAGATGGGGAAGTTTATGTAAACCTTCGCCAGCTTCTGGTGATTCCCCAAGTTCCCCAGCCGGAGGTGAATCCCTGGACCGGCGCTACCGAGCCGCCGGATCCCCTGACCCAGGAGACCATCACCGTCAGAGAAGATGGCACCGTCACCTGCTCGGAGGAGATGTGGGAACTGGGCCTGGAGCAGGCCCGGCAGACCCTTGAGGAATTCGGTCTGAAATTCCGGAAGAACCAGGCCAGCGCCTACACATCCACCAGCGACGCGGTATTCGCAGATTTTGCCTTCCACAATTCCGATGATACGGATACCGCCCCCTATGGCGGCCTTCTCCGCCATGTGCGAAAGGGTCAACTGGGGAAGGAGATGGAGCAGTGGTGTTTCGACCCGGAGCGGCAGGTTGGGGATGTGGAGATTTTCCGCACGGATTACGGCTATCAGATCCTCCATTTCAGCGGCAGGGAGGAAAGCTGGTATGTCCAGGTGGAGCAGGATCTGCTGTCCTCCCTGGAGCGTCAGGCCCTGGCGGAGACCCGGGAAAAGTATCCCATGACTGTGCTCT
>CAZAGJ010000175.1:0-1664 GCA_964484605.1 uncultured Roseburia sp.
ATATCGAATACAGCGAAACCATCCGTATGGTACCAAACAGTAAAACCGGGGAACTCGAAGAAAGTTATATCTGGTCGGATTTTTATCTTGAAAGAGATTTTACAGATGGAGAGTTGCGGCTGCTTATTGACAGTTTGCTGTTTTCACAGCATATTCAGTATAGTCAATGCAAAGAATTGGTAGAAAAACTCGAAAATCTTTCCAATATATATTTTCGTTCCCGCGTCCGTCACATCGCAAAAATGCCGAATGATAAAAGCAACAATAAACAGCTTTTTCTTAATATCGAGCTGCTTGACGAAGCAATAAGTCACGGGCGAAAGATCTCGTTTCGTTATATGGAATACGGCACGGATAAAAAGCTGCATCCGAAATGCCGAGCTGACGGCTCGGTGCGCGAGTATATCATCAATCCCTATCAAATGGCGGCAAAGGAGGGAAAATATTATCTTATCTGCAATTACGATAAATACGATGATATATCAAACTACCGAATTGACAGAATTTCGGATATTAAAATATTAGACGAGCCCGTAAAGCCCTTTGAAAAGCTTGCATGGGCAAACGAAAGAATACTTGATCTTGCAACCTACATGAAAGAGCATCCGTATATGTACTCGTCCGAAAATGTGCGTGTGAAGTTCCGCATAAGTCGAGCAATGATAAGTGACATTATAGACACCTTCGGAAAAGAGGTAGCCTTTTCGGATGAAACCGACAACCACGTCACAGTAAGCGCCTATACCAACAAAATGGCAATGGAGCAGTTTGCAAAAAATTACAGCCCCGATATTGAGATTTTGGAGCCGAAGTCACTCAGGGATAAGGTGATAGATAATCTCAAAAGATCGCTGGAATGTTATAGATAAGGGGAGGAACTTTCTCATGCAAATACATTATTTTCAAAGATATCACTCAAAAGAAAATGTTGATACAGCGAACACAATGCTTATGTTATCTCGTCTGTATAACTATAATGCCGACAAATTCTTTTCAATGTTAAATACACTTATTCTCCATGAAGATGAAAGTCCGGAGCTTGCTTTCGATTTGCAGATTTCCGGTCCCGATAGTGTACCGGATGCTGTGATAAGCCAAAAGAGCTTTAAGATTGTTGTGGAAACCAAATTGTATAATCAGTTTGGTAAAGAACAGCTTATGAATCACTTAAAGCAGTTTGATTCTGAGAATATTAAAGTTCTGTTGACTCTCGATCCAAAACCAATGAGAAAAGATTTGTTTTCTGAAATGCTTCATGAAGTTAATAAATATAATGCAGAAAACATAAAGCGGTTGATACATCCGATAAAGCATATCAATCTAACATTTGAGCAGCTTGTTAAAGCTATGGAAGATATAATCGATGATAGGGACACGGAAATCATATCAGTTTTAGATGACTTTAAGAAGTATTGTTTCGACGAAAAGCTTATTCCCGATAGTTATAAATGGATGAAAGTTTTCGCAGCAGGTACAACCTTCAATGATAACATGGAACTGAATTTATTTTATAACAAAGAGTCAGTTAAATTTTCAGAGCATGGATATGTGGGTTTGTACAAGGATAAAAGCATACGAGCTATTGGGAAATTAGAAAAGACTATTATTGCAGTTGAAGAAAATCATGAAATGAAATACAGAACAGAGAGCGGCGATCCGGTTAC
>CAZAGJ010000176.1:0-1661 GCA_964484605.1 uncultured Roseburia sp.
ATCCGAAACCTACGCAGGCGGTGTGTGTATTTATGCGGGCGAAAAGCCAGCAACCACAATAGTAATCCCGACAATCACACTACTGAAAAAGAAGGAGGCAAGCTAAAATGTTAGGCAAAACCAACGCAGGGACGGCGACGAAGGAAGAAAAGACCGTAACAGCAAGCACGAACCAAATAGAAATTTCTCCTAGCAAGGGCAAACTCCTATCAAAGGTAACAGTGAATCCCACGCCAAGCCAAACCAAAAATATAATGCCCGCAAAGTCACAACAGACAGTTTTACCAGACGATGGAAAATTATTGTCATCCGTAACAGTCGCAGGAGATTCTGATTTAGTAGCCGCGAACATAAGGCACGGAGTGAACATATTCGGGGTGGTGGGAAATGTAAAGGAGCGATTCCCAAACGGTACACTATGGGAAGAGTCGTCTACAACAACATCTCGCCGCGCAACAAGCTACTTCGTAAAGGAGAACGGAATATGCCTCATATCATTACAAGATAGCATTAGGCGTTCGGTAGACGGCGGGAGAAATTGGAGCACTGTCCTTGGCGCAAGAAGCTGTGTAATAACATATAGCGTTGCCCAGCAATTATGGGTGTCAGGCGGCACACAAGGATTATATTATTCCACAGATAACGGTGTGACATGGACTCAATCTAACATTACTTCTGGCGATTTCTACGGCGTACTATACGAAAATAATATATGGGTTGCGGGCTCAAGTGATGATATGTACTATTCTACAGACGGCAAGTCATGGACAAAGGCCACCGGAAGTGCTAAAAGTGATGGATATGGCTCTCCGGGCAATTGCTTGTTGGCTTATGCAAATGGCGTTTTTGTTGTCGGTACGGCTCTGGAAATATATTATTCAACAACCGGCAAGTCATGGACCAAAACGACTGCTTCAATTCCGGGATATTCAATTCAGTATATAGATGGTATATGGCTAGCATCACAGAAAGGCTATTTTTATTATTCATACGACGGCAAAACATGGACACAAGGGAATTTGCAATATACCAATTATAATTATTGGTACCCACCGATAATTCGCGTGGATGGCAAATTCATATTGCCCGCAGCATCCTCCGGTCTATATTATTCTAACGATGGGAAAACATGGGAACAAAAAACAGGTGTCCCAGCCTGCAAATGGTTAGAATACAATAATGGTCTATATATTGGTGCCACAGACAATGGTGTGGTCTACTCGTCAGATTTGAACGCATGGAGCGAAGTATCATTTGGCGATGAGGGAGGCACGAGTATAATTAAATTTTTGGATAGCGGCGCATGGGTTGCTTGTTCTAACAGCGTGGCTACAGGGGTTGCTCGCCCTATCATACATCGTTCAGACGCATGGAAAAATGAATAAACTAGGAGGCAGAAATATGCAGATATTAACCGATAAAAATGTAGTATTCGCGGTAGGCACGATTATCGAAGCGGGTAGATGGGAAAACGACCTAACAATGGATACTTACCGCATATCCATCGGAGATAATTATCAGTATGCGGTAATTGCTGATTTCGAGATCTTCACCGTCGAATCTGTTCCAGAAGATTTTGCGCCAAATAAATATTGCTATGATAAAGGAAACGGATGGCGCCTCAACCCAAAATACAAACCGCTCACGGAAGAAAGATACAC
>CAZAGJ010000177.1:0-1619 GCA_964484605.1 uncultured Roseburia sp.
TTTTTCCAAAAAGTGATCCGGCCACCTTTCCCGCAAAAGGAAAATCCCGGCAGCTTGCACTGCCGGGGATTTTCATTAGGACGGGTCAACCGTTAGTAACTTAGCGGGCGCGCTTCCTGCTGTTCATGTAAACGAAAGCAACAGCGGCGGCGGAGGCAACCATGACCATCACGGGAACCAGAATCATGTCGCCGGTCTTGGGGTTGGTCTTGTCAGCGGTGCTGGTGGTGGTGGCGGCGGTGCCATTCTTCAGAATAACATGGATCTTCGTGATGCCATCGTCGGAAACCTTGATGCCATTGGCGGCAGAGGGGTTCTGGCCGGCCATCAGCTGCTCCCAGGCAGTATCGGTGTACAGACCGTTGATGGTCATGTTCTTGCCGGTGTAGTTCTTCTTGACGATGGTGTCAGCAGCGCTCTTAGTCACGGTGTTGCCTGCGGTGTAGCCGGGCATCTCGTGGATGGACTTGGTCTCATACTTCTTGGTGGTGGAGTTGTACTGATGGACGTACAGCAGCACGTTGGCCTGAGTAGCCTTCTTGGCGTAGACCTTGACCACGACGGACTTATTGCCATCGGCAATCAGGTCCTGATCCGCCAGAAGCTCGTTGCCGGAGTAGTTGTAGTAGTAGCGGGGGGACCAGTCGTAGTCGGAAGCGGACTTCAGTTTGAAAACTGCCTTGGAAGTGGTTTCCTCGTTGTTCATCAGCCACTTCAGCATGGACTCACCATCGTTAAACTTCTGATCATACAGCCAGGTGGTGTTGCCCTGCTGCACGCCACCCACATAGAAGCGGACATAGACAGACAGCACGCTCAGCTTATCGTTGGTGCCTTCCTTGTAGCAGGCATAGAAGGTGGTGTACTGGCCATTCCAAGTGTCGCCATTGGCGATCTGGCCCACAACGCCATTCTTGTCGGCGAACCAGCCCAGAGGCTCATGGTCCAGCAGGCTGGGCTGGGTGGGCACATCGGTGACGGTCTGAAACTTTTTCCAGCTGCGGGTGATCTTGATATCACCAGCGATGAAAGTGACGGCGTAAGTCTCCGTGTCCGTGGCGTCCCGGGACTCGGTAGCGTCGCAGTTCTTGCACTTGCGGACTTCCTTGCCATTGTCACCCTCGGTCCAATCGCCCCAAACGTGGCCGGGGGCTTTCAGGGTCTTGGTATCCTGTTCTCCGCATGCGCACGCAGAAATCTCCTTGCCATCTGTCAGGCAGGTGGCGGGAGTGGTGCTGACGACCTTGAAGTCGTGGGTGTGCTCAGTGGGCTTTGCGGGCTCCTTCAGGTACAGGCTCAGCTGGTAGTCACCATCGGGATAGTTCTCCACCAGCCAGGAATAGGGCAGGTCCTCACCGGCAGGAATATTGCTCTTGTTGGAGCTTGCCCAGTAATCCAGAGTGCGGCCATCGCTGTTCTTCAGCAGACTCAGAGCCAGATCTTCGGTCAGGTACAGCGTCTCGCCTACGTCGACGGTCAGGGTCTTGTTGTAGTTCGACCGGTTCTCGCCATTGATGTACACGGTAACAGGGATCTTGTAGGGATCAGCAGTTTCAGTTGCTTTTGCCTGGAAAGGCACTGCGGAAACCAGCAGGATGGCTACCAGCGCGAGGCTCAGC
>CAZAGJ010000178.1:0-1614 GCA_964484605.1 uncultured Roseburia sp.
CATGCTGTTGAGCATGTATTTCGTTAAGATTTTAGCGCAAAAATAAATTCTTTCTATAAGAAAACCAAATGTTAAAGGGACTTTTTGCCGGGGGGACCCCCTTATATATACCAATATAGGTATATTGACCCCTTCTCTGAAAATTTTTCATTTTTTATTTTTTAACCCACGCATCGCCCCGACCCCGACCCCGTTTTGTCCAATTTCTCATTTTTGGGGCAACTTTCCCTTGCACGTGTCTTCCAAAAAGCTATCTTTGCCGTAAAGATTGTTTTTAGGATAACTTTTTTTAGGATACACAAAAATGGACGAAATTACAATTAGCAACGATGAGTACTCCGAACTGCTTGCAGCAAAGGAGTGGCGTGCCACCCATGAGCAGGAATTAACCGACTTGCGGGCTTTCAAGATGCGACATGAGCAGGCCGACCCCGACAAACAGGTAAAAGAATACTTGCGCCAGCAGGCCGAACGGGACAAGGCACGGGTCGAAAAGGTAAACCAACTAAAAAAATCAATGCTGTAGTATGGCGGGACTGAAACGAGATTTGCCGACCAGTACAAATAATGTAAACGACGTACGGCGTGCCCGGAAGCAAATAAAATGTGCAGTGGAGGCGGCGTCACGGGCTTATACGGCCCTCTTCGAGATGTTTCCCGGTTACTCACTCCCTGTGGATGTGAAAGAAGCAGCACGGCCGCAATGGCTTGACGACTACGTGGACAGCAAGGTGAAAAGCGTCGACAACTTGGCGGGCTCCGATGTGGAGAACGTTCTTCCTGTTGGCCAACTCGCCGACATCCGCCACCAGTGGGAAAAAAAGCGTGAACAAGGGAAGCAGTACATAAACACGATTGCCGGACTGATAAAGAAGTACCCACGGGGAAAATACGTCACACTCAATGGACAGATTTCATGTGAGAATCTAAACGAGCTCGCCAATGCCATGACAGCCGCCCCCGTGGGAGATGTCTGCAAAGAATTGTTCAGACTATACGCCAACGTCGTCGACGACCTCGGACGGCTGAATCACTTTGCGAAGGAGCACGACTGCAAGCCCTTCCCCGCCATACTGATAGGGAAGTGGGCCACGGCCACGGACTTTGCGGATGCGTACTCTTGCGGGGTGTTTAGCAAGCACCCCACGGACGAGCAGTTAGGACGACTTATTCACGTGGACGACGACACGCCACGGCTGGTAGACAAGCAAGGGCAACCCATTCAAAGAAAGGAGTAGGAAATGAAAATACGAAAGATAAACAAACGTGCCGACGACAAGGATACTTTCTACCTTGCGTTTTCCTTGACAAAATCAGACGTCCGGCGGTTACTGACAGAGGACCTCGACTATATGACCGACGATGCCCTTCCACGTGATTTTTGGACCGATGTGTTTGGCGTTTTCCTAACCAATTTTGGGCCTCAACGACGGCGGCTTTCCGTTGCTGACCCAGTGGGGGCATGGGCCTTTGATTTGGCTATTAGATACAAATATCTGATTCCCGATGCGATGGAGGAAAACCAATATCTTATCAATGATAAATTATTAGCTATTTCAAAGCCGGGGCCAAAGCCAGTGATGGACGAATAGCGTTGATTTTTACGTTTCTTTT
>CAZAGJ010000179.1:0-1535 GCA_964484605.1 uncultured Roseburia sp.
CCATAGATGAACTTAGCTTTCTGCTTCTCTCTTAACTGAAGACCGTACTCAGACATCTTCTTGTTAGCTCTCTTTAATTCTCTATTGGACTTCTTATCATATCCTAAATAACTTGGCTCTAAACCAAGGGATCTACATCTTTTCAGAACAGGAACTTTATTTACTGCCATTTTAGTCTCTACCTCCTAATTAAACTCTTCTGCGTTTTGGTGGACGGCATCCGTTGTGAGGTACTGGAGTTACATCCTTGATGCTTGTAACTTCAAGACCACATGCTGAAAGCGCACGAATAGCTGCTTCTCTTCCTGAACCTGGTCCTTTAACGAATACGTCTACTGTCTTTAAACCGTGTACTAATGCAGCCTTTGTAGCTGTCTCAGCTGCCATCTGTGCAGCATATGGAGTAGATTTCCTTGAACCTCTAAATCCAAGACCACCGGCACTTGCCCATGATAAAGCATTACCCTCAGCATCTGTGATTGTTACGATTGTGTTATTGAAAGATGCCTGAATATGTGCCTGTCCGCGTTCAACGTTTTTCTTTACGCGCTTCTTTGTCACTTTTTTTGTAACTTTAGCCATATCTAAACTAACCTACTTTCTCTAAAAATAAATAATTAATCTGTTATCAAATATGTTGCTTATTTCTTCGGAAAGAATTTATTTCTTCTTATTAGCAACTGTTCTCTTAGGACCCTTGCGAGTTCTAGCGTTTGTCTTTGTCTTCTGTCCACGAACCGGAAGACCTTTTCTATGACGGATACCACGATAGCATCCAATCTCCTGAAGTCTCTTGATGTTCATAGCAATCTCACGTCTCAAATCACCTTCTACAGTCTGAGTCTCATCGATTACTGCACTGATTCTCTTAACTTCATCATCTGTTAAGTCCCTAACACGAGTATTAGGATCTACTTTTGCTTCTGCAAGGATGCGGTTAGAACTTGTTCTACCAATTCCGTAGATATAAGTCAAACCGATCTCAACACGTTTTTCTCTTGGTAAATCTACACCTGCAATACGAGCCATGTGTTTTGAACCTCCATTAATTCATATGATGTCAGCCATTATCCGCCGCATCTTGTTGTTTTCTGATTTCACAACCGCTTCAATCGCGATTTTTGCGGTTCATGCCGCATAAAGCAAGTCACTTGACATCATGACTTTACTGAATTCCCTTCGGGAATGCTTAGAAATACACGCTCCGACAGCTCCGTTGTCCTCCGGCCTGAAATGTGTGTCTTCACTGTTTTCTTCTATTTGGATGAGTCTCTCCTCTGTTCTCGGTATGTAAACTGGGGAGAGCAGCTATCCCTGCTGTTCTTATGATAACAGTGCGACAACCTCTCCGGGTGTCTCACTGCAGCCGCACATAATAATTCCACAAACGAATAAGACAGTACTGATTCATTAGCCCTGTCTCTGTTTGTGCTTCGGATTCTCACAGATAATTCTGATGCTTCCTTTTCTCTTGATGACTTTGCATTTTTCGCAAATAGGTTTAACTGATGATCTTACCTTCACAGCAAATCCTC
>CAZAGJ010000180.1:0-1531 GCA_964484605.1 uncultured Roseburia sp.
CCCTGATTTCTTCTCCGTTTGCTCCCGTAATCGTTCCTGCGAGGGCTCCGCTTTCGGTAGAGCCGGTAGCAGATACGGTAGGTGATACCCCGTCCTTTCCAGGTTCTCCCGGGTTTCCGTCCTTTCCGTCTTTTCCGTTTTCCCCGTTTTTTCCGTTTTTTACCGTAGCCGTAGTCGTTTCCTCCACGTCTCCCGGTTTTGAGGTAATAGTAATAGTAGCCCCGTCATCATCCTGAATAACGGTAGCCGTCGGCGAGTATCCAGCTTCTCCCCGTTCGCCCTGAGGGCCCTTAATGCTTTCGCCCGGGTCTCCCTTAGGTCCCCGAGGGCCTGTGATGCTTTCGCCCTTTTCTCCTTTTTCTCCCTGTTCTCCGCGTTCGCCCTTCAGGTTAGTAAAGGCAAACTCAAAGTTTGGTTCTTCATCGGTTCCAGTTTTGGTAACCGTGACTGCTGGTGTTCCTACTGTATCAGATACGGAAGCAGAGGCAGTGATGACGGGGGTCTTTGCAGAGCCCCCGCCTCCTGTGCCTTCTACGCTTATAGTTCCATCGTCTGATACATTAACACCGCTTCCAATTTTAACAATGCCCGCCTGTGTCTTAGACGCTATAGGAAGTTCGGAAGGGGCATGCCCTTCTTCATCCTCTTCATACCACGGGTTCTCATTAAACGGCTTTTCGCCGTAGTTATAGCCCTGAGGGCTTAGTTTTTGAGTGTTTTTTGTATCAGCCATAAGGTCAGTCCTCCTCTTTCTTTGCTTTCTGCATTTCATCAATCAGCTTCTGAATAATCAGGGTGTTGTCGTTGATGCTCTTTTGTACGCCCTGAAGTACTTCATTATATGATTTAAACATCCAGAAATAAGCTACAATAGGAAAACCTACGCTTGTAATAAGAGTTGTCAGTTCGCTTGTATCCATAGTAGTACCTCCATTAAAATTCTACTTCCCATAGGAAGCAGTGATTATACTTATCGCATAACCATTTAAAAGACTTCATAAGAAGGATGTAGTTCCTAGATTTTTCCAAAAGTTCGGCTGGGGAATAACCGTGCCTACCGGCGTACCTGTCCGTTGTTCTACTTTCGGAATTACTAGAATTTTGAGAGTCGGAAGTGCCCGTTGAGTCTTCGGTTCCTTCCGTTTTATTACCAGCCCCGCGGGTGTAAGTAGTTGTCTGCTTACCCGTAGTGTCTGTCTTGTTTGTGCCCGTCGTAGAAGTCGTTGTTTTGCCTTCTCCGTGGTCTGTCGTTGTCTCCGTCAGATTATCCGTACGGGTTGAATCGTTGTGATTTGAGCGGGTTTCAGAGCGGTTTTCGTCCGTTTTAGACTGCTGCTGAGAGTCAGCACTTGCCCAGTTGAGAGCTGGAAGCACACCGGCTGAGGCAGAATAAGCTACCTGGTTTGGGTTAGTCTTTCCCATACCCATAGAATTTCCCACTCCATCTGCTGTTGTAGTACCCCCGTCCGTTCCATTTGTTTCCTGGGTTCCTGTGTTCTTACGAGAGCCGTTCGTATCAGAGTTGGTGTTT
>CAZAGJ010000181.1:0-1530 GCA_964484605.1 uncultured Roseburia sp.
TATTGTTTCATACCGGCGAGCTCACTGCAAGTCGCTGGTAGGTTTTACGCTTACAGTCGCTGGTAGGTTTTACGCTTACGAATCACTCTCTGCCTGTGCGCAGGAGGCCAGCACCGCCATCAGCATCTCGCTGGACACCATCTTGACACTACTTCCCCAGGCATAGATGGTGTAGAACCATCCAGGGCAGAATCTGAAACTGCGTGTGGCTCACGCATCACGGGAATCTCACCCCTCCGAGGATCTCTCCGAGCTGCCCCTTTGGGGACAGGAGTACCAACGCTGGTGCTGTCATCGCAAGACAGATCGGCCACGATCTGCTTTCTGGACGGTCGGACCCGCTCCCCACCTTTCTTGCCGCGTTAATGCAGAATGTCTGCACAGGTGGATCTTCGCGCTCCCTCCAATGTCGCTGCCCTTTCTCTGTCTTTACAAGGCACACCAACGGATGTATTTCAGCTTCTGGATATTCACTTTGGAAGGTTCACGAAAAGGCTTTTTCCGGGTCCCGGAAAAGTTCCCCTCACTACTTATCCAGTTTCAGAATCCCTCGTAGCAGAAATTAGCAAAAACTTCCCATAATGCCCAAAAACAATTTTAACTTCGACAGAATTTTCCTGCGGCGGTAGCTGACTCCAGTTTGGCTCATTCCTGTAGTCTCGGCATAGTCCTTTTCCGTCATACCCTCAAAATATATCGCACGGATCAGATCCCGTTCCGCCTTGGGTAGCGCAGCCACAGCATGGTGCAGTCTGTCATTCAGATCCTTTGCGATTGCCATATCTTCCATACTGGGACTTGTCAGATCCGGGACGGCCTCCGCTCCAACCGTTTCCCCATTGTCCAGTGCATCGTAGGAAACAACTTCATGTTCCTGTTTCTTTTCCTCCTGCCACCGCTCCTGCCTTTCCATGCGAAAATAGGCATAATATACATCCTCTGATACCTCGATCAACTTACCTTGAATTTTGATTAAGTATTTTCCTTATCTGCCATATCGCAGACCTCCTTTGAAATTTGATAGGTGAAATCAAACTTCAGAAGGAGGGCCGCGGATTCTGACCAAAAATGATGGCGCTATTTTGTGAAATACGGAGAAATGAGAGGAAATTGCTCTGTTTCCGTTGCACCGTGCCGAATCTTCCCAGAAAATACGACACCGTTCTGCCAAAGCCGCAATTATTTGATAGCGGATCTCGCAGAACGGTGTCGTAATATTCAAGGGCGCAAGCAGTATAACCGCTTGCGCCCTACAGGAAAGGAGAACAATAATGCGTATTAATTTCCACCGCAAAAGCGGAGGATCACAAGAGACATCGTGTACCATGATTTTTGTATGTCATGACTCTCTATCTAGCATTCTATCTTATGTTCATTTTACTGTTTTTTATAGGCGCAGGTCGCGCCCTAACGACCTGCGCCCTTAGGAGGAGGGGAAAGATTCCCCCCAATGAAAAAGCTTAAGAAATCAAGCTTCCAGGTTGATGCCGGTCTCCTTGGAGAAGACATGGCACACATGGCCAGGGAAGG
>CAZAGJ010000182.1:0-1523 GCA_964484605.1 uncultured Roseburia sp.
AAGCGTTTTTCACTTTTATCCATCATGACACCTCTTTCTTTCCGGTGACATATTCATAAATGAGGGATTTTTTGTACTGTTCCAGCTTTTCGATTTTTGCCTGTTTGATGGCAATCAGGCGGTCAATCAGGGAGCACTTTTTATCCAAATATTCTGAAATCTGCTTTTGCTCTGCAATCGTAGCAGGAAGAACAAATGGCATATCGTATACAATTCCTTTTGTCAAATTTACAATAAACGATCCCCGCTGGAACAGGTTGATAAACGGCTGAAAGAATGTGCTTTTTGCAAAAAGCCACATAAAATAACCTGCGTCTATTTTTTTCGGTAACAACGAAAATTTTGCAAGACGCTGATTGATGATTCCAGACGGCATATCATCAGTGATAACCATCGCACGCCCAAGGGAACCGACAATCGGGAATATTACATCTCCACCCTTGACAAAGAACTGTGACATTTCAAATCTTCTATTTTCCGGGAGATAAAGATTTTTCGCGCTTTCCGTATGCTGCTGGGCAATATGTTCGGGTGTATAGCAGAGAATATCACCAGAAGTGTTCAACTGATCTGTAATCAATGCACTACCAAACGGTCCAGCCTTGTAGTCTTTGATCAAGTATCTCAGACGGATAACAGAATAATTCTCTGGAATTTGTCCAATCCACTCCACGCCGCTATCCTTCATGGGCACAGTTGGGTCAAGCCCCTTGGTGACCACATCGGTGATCACACTCTGCTTGTAGGCTTTCAGCTTTTCAATTTGGGCTTGGACATTGGCGATGAGGGCATCGACTTTTCCGACATTTTCATCGATTTCCGCTACAATTTGCTGCTGCTCCGTAACTGGTGGTACAGGCACATCGATCTTCTTGAAATTGATGGCCGGTAGTCTCCAGCGCCCAAGTGTCGCTACGCCCTGCCCAAAACCATAGAACACTCTATTGGTATAGTAATACTGAAAAACTCGAAGGAAGTATTCAGCCGACATTTCCTTGTCATTCAGAGTAAATACTCTGTAGTCCGGACTGGTTACACCCTCGTATTTGGAAATATCAATCCACCCCGTCAGCAAGTCCATGTGGTTCATAGCGAAATCGCCCATATTGACGATTTGATAATGTGCATAGGAACTTGCATTCTGGCCTTCGTTGGAAGATAAATCTTTCGGGCGAATACCAGTCTGGGTTATAGAAAGCACCGTTTCAGGCTCTTGTCCGATAATATCTTTTTTAATCGTGAAAAGCGACCCGATTGAGGCGGTACCATAATCAGAAGGTACTGCACCAATCCACTGCACCCCGCTATCCTTCATCTCACGCATGGCCGAACAACTCCTTCATCAGCATCGTTTCCTCTGCTTCCAAAGCCTTGATCTCCTCAAAGATGGTCTCCGAGGGCATGGGCGGGGTGAATTTGTAGAACAGGCGGGTAAAGGGCACCTCGTAGCCTACCTTGTCCTTGGTCAGGTCGATGTAGGCCAGCGGGTTATAGGGCAGGACGTTCTTCTCCATATAGGCATC
>CAZAGJ010000183.1:0-1507 GCA_964484605.1 uncultured Roseburia sp.
GGGAGCCAAGTTGTCGTTATTTATTAAGGAACTGAACGTTCAGATTCTTGAGTACAGTAAAAACAATAACATTGACGGTGTTGGAACAACGTTCTCTGGTATTTTGTTTGTGGATGACAAGTATGTGATTGGTCATGTGGGAGATACACGTATCTATCATATTGGAGAATCTCTGAAACAACTTACCACTGACCAAACCTTTGTTGCGAGAGAAATCAGCAGAGGGACAATGACCATTGAACAGGCAAAAACAGACAAACGTCGAAATTTGTTGTTGCAATGTGTTGGTGCATCGAAGGTCGTTGAACCGCAGATTATCACGGGTAAAAATCAAAAAGGTGCATATATGCTCTGTTCAGACGGTTTCAGGCACGAAATTAATGAGGCGGAAATATACGAATCATTAAATCCTATTAATTTAATGAATAAAGATGCGATGCATAGCAATGCAAAATATCTTATAGAGCAAGTGAAGAGCCGAGAAGAAAAAGATAACATCTCAGTTCTCTTGATTAAAGTGGAGTGAGGTGAATACATATGACTGAAATCGGAACCGTCATTGACGGTAAATATGAAATACTGAAAGAAATCGGTCGAGGCGGTATGTCCATTGTATATCTTGCGATGGATAAGCGACTGAATAAGCAGTGGGCGGTTAAAGAAATTCGCAAAAAAGGTAGCGGAAAGAACGATGAAATCGTTGTAAACAGTTTGCTTGCAGAAGCGAATATGATGAAAAAACTTGACCATCCGGCACTGCCTCGTATCGTTGATATTATTGATAACGGTATTACCATTTATGTCGTTATGGACTATATCGAAGGTGAATCCCTTGACAAGATATTGAATGAGTACGGTGCACAGCCTGAAGATATGGTTGTTGGATGGGCTAAACAGTTATGTGATGCACTTTCATACCTTCATTCTCAAAAGCCGTCGATTATTTACAGAGATATGAAACCGGCAAATGTAATGTTAAAGCCGGAAGGAAATATTAAGATTATCGACTTCGGCATTGCACGAGAGTATAAGGAACAAAACCTTGCCGATACCACCGTTCTCGGTACAAAAGGATATGCTCCACCAGAACAATACAGCGGTCAGACCGATCCGAGATCTGATATTTTTGCACTCGGTATGACAATGCACCATTTACTCACCGGAGTGGATCCGAGAAATGGAGAGCCCTATGCACCGGTAAGACAGTGGAATCCTGAATTGTCCGAAGGTATTGAAATCATTATCGACCGTTGTGTAGAGCCCGCTGCCGAAAAGCGTTATCAAAGTTGTGCTGATCTGCTTTATGATCTTGAGCATCCTGAATTGATAACAAAAGGTTTTAAGAAAAAGCAGAAAAGAAAGTTGGTTTCGTTCATAGTTGCCTTTGGAATGGCAATTCTGCTTGCAATCACAGGCCTCACATTGAATTTGACAGCTACAAAGGTAAATAATGAGGACTATGATGCAAACATATCCGGCTCCGATCCTGCTAAATATTTTGCTGCGG
>CAZAGJ010000184.1:0-1494 GCA_964484605.1 uncultured Roseburia sp.
AACCTTTCGTTGTGATTAGCTAGAAATTTTGTACCTTTGCAAGGTAAGAGACAACATTGTCGCAGAATTGTACAAGGAACTCTGGTTGTGATTAGCTAGAAATTTTGTACCTTTGCAAGGTAAGAGACAACACACATTCACCGATGTGATACGATAATCAGTTGTGATTAGCTAGAAATTTTGTACCTTTGCAAGGTAAGAGACAACCCCATGACGTTTGTATTGTCAACATCGCTGTTGTGATTAGCTAGAAATTTTGTACCTTTGCAAGGTAAGAGACAACGCAAGCGGTGAATTATAGTCGTTTTCGTAAGTTGTGATTAGCTAGAAATTTTGTACCTTTGCAAGGTAAGAGACAACGTGGGATGGGCGAAATTGTAGCATTTAAGAGTTGTGATTAGCTAGAAATTTTGTACCTTTGCAAGGTAAGAGACAACTTCGATGTCTACACCGACCACTACGTCTATGTTGTGATTAGCTAGAAATTTTGTACCTTTGCAAGGTAAGAGACAACAAAGGCGAAGAATTGTTAGAAGAGCTCGAAGTTGTGATTAGCTAGAAATTTTGTACCTTTGCAAGGTAAGAGACAACTATTGTACCAACAGAGGTAACAACTTCTTGTTGTGATTAGCTAGAAATTTTGTACCTTTGCAAGGTAAGAGACAACATACAACTTTCAATTAACGCTCAATCGGTGGTTGTGATTAGCTAGAAATTTTGTACCTTTGCAAGGTAAGAGACAACCTGTGGCCTCTTACAGCTATGTCTGAATAGGTTGTGATTAGCTAGAAATTTTGTACCTTTGCAAGGTAAGAGACAACCAATGTTGGCCGTTACTATTTATGGCTGTGGTTGTGATTAGCTAGAAATTTTGTACCTTTGCAAGGTAAGAGACAACTTTCTTATTGTTTTGACTTATATCTGCATTGTTGTGATTAGCTAGAAATTTTGTACCTTTGCAAGGTAAGAGACAACTGACACCTGCCACTACCTGCGAGATTACTTGTTGTGATTAGCTAGAAATTTTGTACCTTTGCAAGGTAAGAGACAACTAATGGGTATTAAGATAAATTTTCCACGGCGTTGTGATTAGCTAGAAATTTTGTACCTTTGCAAGGTAAGAGACAACCCAAATGGGATATCGGAATCCTGTTCTTTAGTTGTGATTAGCTAGAAATTTTGTACCTTTGCAAGGTAAGAGACAACTCCGTCGATAGCGGATATGCCGACCCTCATGTTGTGATTAGCTAGAAATTTTGTACCTTTGCAAGGTAAGAGACAACCAGAATCCATCCTTATGGCACTCGGCAAGAGTTGTGATTAGCTAGAAATTTTGTACCTTTGCAAGGTAAGAGACAACGCGCCGAACACCGGCGAGGATAGATTTACGTTGTGATTAGCTAGAAATTTTGTACCTTTGCAAGGTAAGAGACAACTGAATTCCTGTATGTTCTTCTATATCAGAAGAATACGTTGGAAATCAGAAAAGAAAAA
>CAZAGJ010000185.1:0-1464 GCA_964484605.1 uncultured Roseburia sp.
TGGTTGGACACAAACTCGGTGAGTTCGTTGCAACAAGAACTTACAGAGGACATGGAAAAGACGAAAAGAAATCAGGCGTTAGATAAGATACAATTTTTGAAAGGAGGTTTCATCCATGGCTAAGGGACATAGAAGTCAGATTAAGAGAGAAAGAAATGAAGTTAAAGATACCAGACCTTCCGCTAAGTTATCTTATGCTAGAGTGTCTGTTCAGAAGGCTTGCTTCGTATTAGATGCAATCCGTGGAAAGGATGTTGAGACTGCATTAGCTATCGTAACATACAACCCACGTTATGCTTCAAGCTTAGTAAAGAAGTTATTAGAGTCAGCTATCGCAAATGCTGAGAATAACAATGGAATGAAGAGAGAGAACCTTTACGTTGCAGAGTGTTATGCAAATAAGGGACCAACAATGAAGAGAATTCAGCCAAGAGCACAGGGTAGAGCTTACAGAATCGAGAAGAGAATGAGCCACATTACAATCGTGCTTGATGAGAAATAAGGAGGTCGAACATGGGACAGAAAGTTAATCCTCATGGCTTAAGAGTCGGTGTTATCAAAGACTGGGACTCTAAATGGTATGCGGAAGCAGATTTTGCAGATTTCTTAGTAGAAGACTACAATATCAGAACATATCTTAAGAAGAAATTATATGCAGCAGGTGTTTCTAAGATTGAAATTGAGAGAGCATCTGACCGTGTGAAAGTTATCATCTACACAGCTAAGCCTGGTGTAGTAATCGGTAAGGGCGGCGCTGAGATCGAGAAGATTAAAGCAGAAGTTCAGAAGTTTACAGATAAGAAGTTAGTTGTAGATATCAAAGAAGTAAAAAGACCAGACCGTGATGCTCAGTTAGTAGCTGAGAACATTGCACTTCAGTTGGAGAACCGTGTTTCTTTCCGTAGAGCAATGAAGTCCTGCATGGGCAGAACAATGAAGGCTGGAGCTAAGGGAATCAAGACATCTTGTTCCGGACGTCTTGGTGGAGCAGATATGGCTCGTACAGAGTTCTACTCTGAGGGTACTATTCCACTTCAGACACTTCGTGCAGACATCGACTATGGATTTGCTGAGGCAGATACCACATATGGTAAAGTTGGTGTTAAGGTTTGGATCTACAAAGGCGAGGTACTTCCAGTGAAAGGAAATAAGGAAGGGGGAGCTAACTAATGTTAATGCCAAAGAGAGTAAAACATAGAAAGCAGTTCCGCGGTTCCATGACAGGAAAGGCAACCAGAGGAAATGTAATCAGCAATGGTGAATATGGTATCGTAGCAATGGAGCCATGCTGGATTCGTTCTAATCAGATCGAGGCAGCCCGTATCGCTATGACACGTCACGTAAAGCGTGGCGGTAAAATCTGGATTAAGATTTTCCCGGATAAGCCAGTAACAGCTAAACCAGCAGAGACACGTATGGGTTCCGGAAAAGGTTCCTTAGAGTACTGGGTAGCAGTAGTTAAAC
>CAZAGJ010000186.1:0-1464 GCA_964484605.1 uncultured Roseburia sp.
TGTTTAACGAAATGGAAAACGCCGGACTTCCCGATCCCGAATATACCGACAATGCTTTTATGCTGAATGTGACAATAAGGAATGGCAAAGAAAATGGCGAAGTAAATGACAATGTTGGCGAAGTAAATGGCGAAGTAAATTTTGATGAGTTCACCAAAAACGAACAACTTGTTTACGAAGCAATCCTTTCCAACGCTGATATTACAAGGGCGGATCTTATAGAAATGCTTGATATATCGGCTCGTACCATAGACCGTGCCATCAAGTCCTTGAAAGAGAAAAATGCGATTGAACGTGTAGGCTCAGATAAAACAGGACATTGGCAAATAATTTAATATGTAAAAATAAAGGCAGCCTGCTTCAATCCCAAGACCGAAGCAGGCTGCGTTTTGCTTATATTCTTTTGTTGTCGTCTTCTATCCTTTTTCCCCAATCCTTATCTATTGTCATATTGGCACGCATCGCACTAATTGGTGCAGAAATCGTATCATACAGTATTCGAGTTCCTTTGCTATCGGCACGATAATTTACTGCACGATCTTTTTCAATTCCAAACTGTGCGGCTGTTTCCACCGCATCAATATTGGCACCGATAAAAAGGAACTCCCATCCGTATTTTTCCTTTTGATGCTCAATCATCTTTTTCACTTCATCACTGCTATAATGTGTACTTGCATTTTCCATACCGTCTGTTGTGATGATAAACATTGTATGTGACGGTACATCTTCAGGACGAGCGTATTTATGAATATTTCCGATATGACGGATAGCCCCACCAATCGCATCTACGAGTGCTGTACAGCCACGAACAGTATAATCTTTTTCGGTCATTTTCGGTATCTTTTTCAGTTTTATACGGTCGTGAAGCACTTCGCTTACATTGTCAAAAAGAATGGTAGAAACATAGGCTTCTCCAGATTCTTTCTTTTGTTTCTGAATCATTGCGTTAAATCCGCCGATGGTATCGCTTTCTAATCCCGACATTGAACCGCTTCTGTCCAAAATAAATACCAGTTCAGTTAAATTGTTGTTTTCTTTTCTTGTTTTAATTTTGATTACCTCCGAAATGTATTGGGTTTCTTAACCTTATGGCTATATAATAACCCAAACACTCAAAGGTATGGTCGCATAAAAAGCGACATATTATTTTGTCAGTATTTTAATCGCCTCAGCGTATTTTCCTTTTCTCTGTAATGCTTTTTCGTCCACAACATTCAATCTTGTTAAATCACTGTTATGTTGTAAATCCGCAAGCTTTACTGCCCGTGCAATGGAATTAGTCTTTATTCTTGCCACATATTCCATATATGGCGTATCATTATTATGTGTCAGTAATGCAAGTGCATCTATGACATCATTCTCAAATTCTTTTTTTCTCAAGTCGTCGAAGGTATAATTGGTATCTTCTATAACATCGTGTAGCAAAGCCACCACAGTTGTCTTTTCATCTGTCATCTGTTCGGC
>CAZAGJ010000187.1:0-1450 GCA_964484605.1 uncultured Roseburia sp.
GACTGTTCCGCTGCATTGTTGTCCATCGGAACTTCGCCATCTTCAAGGAATGTTCTAAGATACTGTTCCTGATTGATGGAGTAATTGAAGCCATTCGCAGTTTTGCTTTTTGCAGGCACCTTGGTAAGATTTTGTTTTACCCACACAAAATAAGCATCTACCAGCGGCTTTACTGTAAGCTGGCGATGTTGCATGCGTTCCCCGGGAGACATGTCCGTAAGCTTGTTGTCCTCACGATATATCGCCTGAATCTGTTTCAGAGCCAGATACGCAAGGGCATTTTTCTGGTTTGCTTTCGGCAGGGCTTTCACGGCTTCGTCAAAACGGCGTCTCGCATGAGCCCAGCATCCCGCAATCTTCAGATTGTCACGCTCTTTTTCAATCGTGTGGTAGACCTGATAGCCGTCCGTTACACAGATTCCGTTGAATGCCTTCAGGAATTCCCTTGGATGGTTTGCATTGCGGCTTGGCTGGTATTCATACAGCACAATCTGCTTATCAGGACACATCCTACCGGTACGGTAAACCCACATATAATGTTTGGAGCCTTCGGTACGGTTCTCTTTTGAGACACGCACCGGTGTCTCATCTGCCTGTATTACATGATAATCATAGATTTTTTCATGCAGATAGTCATACAGGATTGACAGGTATCTTTCTGCACAGAGAATCGTCCAGTGGGCCATTTCTGCCCTTGTGATGTTCAGCCCCAGTCTCTGAAACTCCTGTTCCTGACGATACAGCGGCACTGCATTCACATATTTAGCATTAAGAATGGCAGCCTCAAGCGAAGGGGATACCAGACTGTTCCTGAGAAGATACCCCGGATGTTTTGCCTTCTTGAAATGATTATCTTTTTTTGATTTATAAACACCTACATGATGTGCTTCAATTTCAACTTTCATGGGTGTAAAACGGTACCGGTTATAGACTTCATCCTCCAGCTGGTACCAGCCGTCTTCTCCAAACTCGGCAATAAGTTCTTCCTCAGTCATCATGTGATTTACCGGAATTACCGGAAGGTTTTGTATATCGGCAAGGCGTTTTCCCTTCGTTTTTTTGGAAGGCGCTTTTTCGGGTTTCTCTTCATCATACTCTGTAAGGGAAGCTACTGCTTCTGCTTCGTTAAAGAAGATGATATCGCCATCCACTTCCATGAAGCAGATCTGATTGTCAATATCAAGCTTTTCACTGGACTTGCCAAAACGATGATTGTTCAATACAGCGACCTGTTCCAGCAACAGTTGCAGCTTTGCATCGATATCCTTTAACTGTGCCTGTTGTACGAGGAACAGCTGAACAAGTGTAGTCTTGTCAAAGTTATTCAGTTGTTCTTCTGTATATTCCATTGCCATAAAGAACCTTTCCTTTCATGGTTCCATTATAGCAGATATAGGCACAAAATACGAATGTCATGCCTTACAGGATTCGTCATAATGCCTATGATTAT
>CAZAGJ010000188.1:0-1435 GCA_964484605.1 uncultured Roseburia sp.
ATCTGACTGCGGCTTCTGTCCAGTATTCTACCGTCTGCTGCTCGCTTGCGGTGAGCTTGTTCTTGATGTCTTTTCTTAAGTTGTTCAGAAGCGGAACTATAACTCCTGTGATAATTATGCTGCATATGCCTATAATAACCTGTGTCCAGTCTATACTCATTTCTTTTTCCTTCCGTTTATTCGTCTTTGCATTTTACTTTGATTCCAAATAGTAAGCCGAGTTCAATCGTCCACGCTGCGAACCACGCTGTGATGAGCACATCCGGAACGGTCTTGTCTTGGCACGACAGAGCTAACACCGCAATTGTGAACCATATCAGATTGAACATAGAAAAAAATGTGAACTTCGTTCTGCTTTTTAACTTCTTCATTTATGTCAGCTCCTTGAACGGCATATTTATTTGTTTGCCCGATCTGCTGTCCCAGTGATAAAACGACTTTGAATATTTCACGCTGCTGCCGAAGTGCACACCCCACGGATACAGCCCTGCCTCGCCAACTATGCCATGTGCTTCGCAGATCTTTTTCCATTTCTTCGCATACTTAATAAATTTCTCTCTGTCTATGTCTACCGTCGTATGCCAGTCCGTGGCACAGCCTTTTAAGTGCGATGAATTTATCGCTCCACCGACAGACTTGTTATACGCTGCCGTCCGATACCATGCGTGAACGGTCATAGGTCTACCAAGCCATCTTCTAAATTCTTCGAGACACTGTGCGTGCATTATTGCTTCAAAAGTAAGCTTCGCGGTGCCCGTCTGGTTTATCGCATATTCTGCGGCAGTAAAGTGCTCTGTCAGTTTTCTTCCGCTGAACTCAATTTTCATTTTTTGTCTCCTTATAAATTAACGCATTCATTTCCCAGTGGCTATACGCTGCGATCGGTCCGCCTATGATATTTACGCTGCCATCTACCGATTCAATAACGCAACCATTCATCACATCAACGGGCAGTTCGACGGTTGGATACCACCCGTCGCCCCATGTCTCGTAATGGTCACGATAGTGACCGTCAGTACCGCCGAATATTTGAATGTAGCGATCTAATATGGCGATGGCACTGCCATGAGCGAATTCATACGGCAATGCATCTGATTCAATCCAAACCTCACCGTCCCACTTATAGTGGCTTGTTCCGTTTGCATCACCGCCTAATATGTGAATTTCGCCATTACAAACTACAGCGCAGCCATTGCTGAATTCATACGGCAGGGTACTGACCTGTGTCCAAACCTCACCGTCCCACTTATAGTGACTTGTAGGTGAATCAAATGAGCCTAGAATGTGGATTTCACCGTTATATATGACTGCACATCCACAATAAAGGTTATACGGTAGCCAGCTGGCTTCGCTCCAGCTTTCACCGTTCCATTTGTAGTGATATATTGTAGATGCAGCACCGCCTAATATGTGAATTTCATCGTTATACACTACC
>CAZAGJ010000189.1:0-1427 GCA_964484605.1 uncultured Roseburia sp.
TCTCATAGCGCTCCACGCCGTAGTGACCGGCGAAGCCCTTGCGGTTCATGATGGCATCGATACCCACGGTGTGGGCGTCGGTACCGGTGGAAGCACCCACCATGACCACCTTGCGGCCGATGTGCTCGCGGATGTAGTCGTTGGTCTCCTCCATGCTCATCACGTCGGACTCCACGGTGATGACGTGGATATCCTCGTAGTTCACGGAGTGGACGCAGCTGCCATAGACCACGTAGAAGGTGAACTCCTTGTCCAGAGGAGCGTGGTAGGCCACGTTGGGCTCCTCCAGGCCCATCTTCTTGGCGATCTGGCGGGCAGCCTCCTCGCCGCGCTCGTCATCCTTGACGGGCAGGGTGAAGCTGGTCTGCACCTTGCCGTCGTTCATGGTATCGCCATAGGGCTTCAGACGGGTCAGATCCAGGGTGGTATCGAAGTCGATTTTATGGGTGTTATACAGTCCGCTGCTCATTCTGCCACCTTCCCTTTCATCACTTCAACGAAGGGGTTGAAGTACTTGTCGTCCTTCACCACAACGCCGGCCAGGCCCTTGCCGCCGTCCTTGGGACGCTTCACGTCGGCGAAGATGCCCTTCTCGATGGTGGTGAACAGGCCCAGGTTCTCGATCTCCTTCAGCAGATCAGTGGCCTTCACCAGCACCTCGTTGGCGCGGTTGCGGATGATGCCGTTCTCTTTATAGGTCAGCTCGTCGCCCAGATCCTTCATGGTGCGGAAGATATACTGTGCGTTCTCGATGGACAGAGCGCGGTCGGACATGAACGGGGTGTGGATGGCCTCGGTCATCATGCCCAGCAGGTGCAGCTTCTGATTGGTCAGAATGGTCACCATGTTGAACAGAGCATCCTGGATGTGGCCGCGGAACACGTTGCCGGTCATGAACTTGGTGGGCGGCATATACTTCAGAGGCGCGTTGGGGAAGATCTCGCGGGCCATCTGCGCCTGAGCCAGCTCATACAGGAAGGTGTTCTCCACAGCGGGATCCATCTCGAAGGCGTGGCCCAGACCCATCTGCTCCTCGCGCATACCGGCGTCCTTGGCAAAGGCCTCGTTCAGGAACTGGGAGGCCAGCACGGTGTGGGCGGAGGTGATGGCATCGTCGGTGGTCAGGTAGTTATCCTCACCGGTGTTGATGATAACGCCGGCATAGCCGTTGATGACGCGGGAGAAGTACTGGTCGACGATGGTGCGCTGCATATTGATATCGCGGAACAGGATGCCGTACAGAGCGTCGTTGAGCATCACGTCCAGGCGCTCCAGAGCGCCCATAGCGGCGATCTCGGGCATGCACAGGCCGGAGCAGTAGTTGCACAGGCGGATGTAGCGGTGCTGCTCCTCGCCCACCTCGTCCAGGGCCGCACGCATCAGGCGGAAGTTCTCCTGGGTGGCGTAGGTGCCGCCGAAGCCCTCGG
>CAZAGJ010000190.1:0-1415 GCA_964484605.1 uncultured Roseburia sp.
TGTACATGTTGACATTGGTGCTGCCACATGCCGTGCATTTGTACTTGTCCTTCTTCTTCAGCGGATTGGTGACCTTGCCGTTATTCACGATGTTCACGAAGTCGCTTACGAGTCCTTCCGTCTCTGCCATAACATTGGTAAGCTCGTTCAGACAGAGGATGTAGTTCTTGCCGGGATGTTGTACGAGAAACTTTGTTATGGTAGGTATTCCTGTAATAATATCGGCAGAGAGTTGTACAATCTCCTTATAGTAAGCAGACTCCTGTCCGAACCCACGGAT
The DNA here is from genome assembly GCA_964484605.1 of uncultured Roseburia sp. Taxonomy (GTDB): domain Bacteria; phylum Bacillota; class Clostridia; order Lachnospirales; family Lachnospiraceae; genus Roseburia. The sequence continues at coordinate 281 of CAZAGJ010000190.1, forward strand.
ATTTGTCATGGACAGACGGTAGAGTTCCTTGATACTTTCCATTGTGGCAGTGTATTGGAGGATTTTCTGCTGCTTTGCCGAGATGGTATCAAGCCGCTCGTTGTGCTTTTCCTCGATTAACTTTTGCTCAGTGGCATTGGCGGTAACTTGTGCGGTAGTCCACGGATCATGGACAACCTTCCATCCGGCATTCGCACTTATAGCGAATGCGGAAAAGACAATTAATGCGGTAGCTTTCAGTCTGATTTGTTCCATAGTGGTAGAATTTTCTGTTGTCTGTTTACTTGTACTGCGAAATCAAGATACTTCTTGATGCCAAGAGATTTGCGGTCTTCTTCAATCTTAGTGATGGCAGTCTGAATGTCGCCATAGTGCCGTTCATACACCTTTAGTGCTTCTTTTTCAGAGCGTTCAGTTGTATAAGCCCAGTAGCACTCAGGTGGTTCCTCGACTCCGTAGACATCTGAGACTTGACCGCGGCATATCCAAACCTCCTTAAAGTAGTTGCGATCATCATGGTTGTTCAGTGCGTTGACGGTGAAGATCTGCTGCTTTTGTACTTGAGTCAGTCCAAGAATAGCGGATATATCGTCATAACGGTCTTTGAACTTCGACTGGTCAAGAAGGATTTTCACGTCAGAGTTGTTAATGATGGCCTCCTTTACGATTGGAGAGTCAATCACATCGTTCAATTCTTGGGTTACTACTCCGGCAATTCCGTGGAACTTGCGCACTGTCTTATAGAGGTATTTGATGTACTCAGCCATCGTCGGAGAAGAAATTGCCTTCCATGCTTCTTCGATGATAAGTGCCTTTCGTCCTTTCTTGATACGCATCTTCTGCAAAAAGACGTCCATGATGATGAGTACCACTATTGGAAAGAGTACAGGGTCATCCTTGATCTTGTCAATCTCGAAGACGATAAACTTCTCATCGAAGAGGCTTGAGTCTACATCGTTGTTAAGAGTATGCTCAAGCTCGCCGCCCTTATAGAACTGTTCCAGTATGGCTGCGAAGTTGTCGATGTCGAACTGTATCTTCTTTTCAGCCATAATCTGTGGTATGCGCTCAAGTGCAAACTCGTAATAGCTGTTGAAGCTCAGTTCAGTAACCTGCATCTTCTTGCGCTGTTTTT
>CAZAGJ010000191.1:0-1410 GCA_964484605.1 uncultured Roseburia sp.
AGGGGGAATTCGTCCTGGTGGTTGCCGGTGCCCCGGCGGAGGAAAAGGAGACGGCTTCTTCTGAGGATGCCGTCGCCCGGCTTTCTCAGCTTCTAGACCAGGGTCTTAGCCGCAAAGACGCGGTGAAGCAGACCGCACAGGAACTGAACCTGCCCAAAAATGTGGTTTATGAACTCTCCCTGCAACTATAACAGACAAGGCACCCCATTTTCGGGGTGCCTTGCTTTCACAATCTGGGCATAAGGCGGCTTTTTTCCAGGGCGGGCCGCAGGGACAGGTAAAGAACCGTTGCAACAGCAACTGCTATGATGGCATTGACCAGGGTGGTAATGGCACCGATTTTCACCCAGATCTGGGCCGCATCCTGAGGAACGCCCAGCACATAGGTTTTGTAGAAATACCCTACCAGCGGGTCCGCAATGACATTGAAGGCCATGCCCAGGCCACTGGAGGCTGCCGCCGCAACGGGTAGGCCGCCTCTGCGCTCCCCTTTTTCCCGGCTGATATGAAAGATACGGTGGGCCGCCAGGCCGGTGACGATGCCGATGCCCAGCTTCAGAAGGAAGGTCTTGGGAGCAGAGGTCACATAGCCAGAGGTCAGGTCGGCAATGGTCAGTCCCACGGCCCCCGCCATGCCGCCTTGAAGCCCACCCAGAAACAGGGCACCCAGCACGCAGAACACATTGCCCAGGTGGAACGCCGTCTTCTCCGCGCCCACGGGAATGTCAATCCGCAGGTAAGCAAATCCCACATAACACAGCGCCGCGAACATGGCGGCCATGGTCAGCTTTCTCGGGTCCGCCGGATGCCGGCTGGGAAAAAAAGATACCACCAGGGTGGCAGCGGCCACAATCGTCAGAATCAGGCACAGAGCAAAAAACACGGTACTTCCGCTGCCCCCATTTTCGGCAATGGCCCTGCCCCGGGTCAGGAAGCACAGCATAAGTCCCAGCAGCGTACAGCTGGCCGGAACGAACTTTCTCCTACGGCTTTCTTGTTTCACTGTACATTCCTCCCATGGATCAATGCCGCTATCATAGCACTTTCTGGTAATAAATCCAGTGCCAAATTCGCGATAGAATTTAGGGCCAAATTACAACGATTTATCAAAATCGACGCAATTCCAAGTGGAAATCAACAATTTTTTCAGAAAGGGTCTGTACAGATTTCCAAATTGGTGCTACAATACCTCCAGAATTCATTTGAAAGGGGAACCCCAATTATGAGACTGATTGTAGCAAAGGATTACGCCGATGTCAGCCGGAAAGCTGCCAACATCATTGCCGCTCAGATCCAGCTGAAGCCCGACTGTGTCCTGGGCCTGGCCACCGGCTCCAGCCCCATCGGCACCTATAAGGAGCTGATTGCCAAGTACGAGTCCGGCGACCTGGACTTCTCCCAGGTCAAGAC
>CAZAGJ010000192.1:0-1397 GCA_964484605.1 uncultured Roseburia sp.
ACTTCGCCGCCGAAATCGCCAAGGAGAAGGTCAAGGATGCCGCCGAAAAGGCCGCCGACAAGGTTGGCAACGTGGTAAACGGCGTGGTTGAGAAGATTAAGAATATGTAATCAACAAATGAGGAGGAGCGGATTTTCCGTTCCTCCTCATATTTCTAAAATACACGCTTATCCGCCGATATCGACCAGCATCTTCATTACCCGATTGTTGACATCCAGATAATATTTTAGTTCTTCGTTATTCATGTCATCTTCGTTCCATGCTTCGAAGGCCTGATTCATTTGTTCAGCCCTGGACATCATATCGGCATACTTTGCAAGCAGAGACAGATCCGTGGGATTCGTCATATATTTTTTCAGCAGTTCGCAATATTCGACATAGAAGGACTCATATGCGTCCATGGCAGCCTTAAATTCGGGATCGATATCTCCGCTGTCATTTGTCGGTACCGTTTCTTCCGTTTCGGGTGCATCTGTCTGCGTTGCTTCTGTCTCTGCCATTGGGGCTTCTGTCGCAATGGTCGGAGCAGGCTTGCTCGTTTCTACACTCGCAACGATTTTACCGGAGTTTGTGCTGTTACTCGGGACATCTTTCTTCTTGTCTTGTTTCCCGGCATTTCCAATCATTACCAGTAATACAATTACAAGAACCCAAAACCACCATCTTTTGAAGATGGGTTGCTTGTTCTTTGCGCCGCAATGCGGGCAGATTTTTGCGCTTTTGGCAATTTCTGCTCCGCAGGTTTTGCAGGTAGTCATTTTCCCTTTTGCCATATACATGCCCTCTTTCCTTGTTTTTGCAGACAGTTCCAACAGATGTACACTTATTTCTTTGCTCGATGTCCAATATTAAAATACCATAGTATTTCTAAAATGTCAAATAATTGTTGACAATAGTATTGTAATATTTGACATTTGGAGGTTATTATGCTGGGACAACGAATCTGCGAAATGCGGATGGCTTTGGGCTGGAGTCAGGTGGATTTGGCGAGGCGGCTGGGCGTAGCCAAGCAAACCGTTTCGAATTGGGAAAATGACAATATTCAACCTTCTGTCGAAATGCTGATACGGGTTGCGAAAACCTTCAATGTATCAACCGACTATTTGCTTGGGCTGAGCAAGGAACTGCGGCTGGATGTTCAAGATCTTCCGCCGGAGGTCGTAGCACACATCAGTGCCCTGATCAGCGATTATCGCGCAATGCTGTAAGCAATGGGAAGACGAGCTCCGCACTGCGTTGGCATCCCTCTCACAGGGAGCGGATTGCACCACGGGCATTCCCGACCGTCACCACGTCGCTCCGCTTCTCGCAATGACATGCGCTGACAGCGGTTTTCAATTGTTTTCCAGCAGTTTTTCGCTGAGGGTCAGGATCTGGGCGGCGTACTTTTTCCGCCG
>CAZAGJ010000193.1:0-1366 GCA_964484605.1 uncultured Roseburia sp.
TTGCGGGGCAATCCAGCCACCCCAGCATCGTCGGCTACCAGAACAAGGGATTCGACAATGCTGGCTACAACATTTCGACAGCAACATTCGTCCCCGTCACTGGCGACAAGAGTGAAATGACATTGGGAGACCTCAAACCTAATTCTGAGTTTGTGTTCTCCGCAATCTCATTCATGACACCAGGTGGTGCGACTGCAAAAGTCACCTTCCGAGGAGATCAAGTGTCTGCTACTTATGTTTATTGGGATGCAGATGACACAGAAGATGGCGTTGGTGGCTGGTATCTTGAGGATGATGCAGATGCAACTGCTGCGCAAAATAGTGTGAACGTTCCCTTCGGGACTGGTTTCCTTGTGTTCAGGACTGGATCGGAATCGGGAGCAAACCTCGTTTATTCTGGAGCCGTCTCAACTGAGCCAGTAACAAAATCATTCCCCAACGCCAGCTACAACATTTGCGGCAATTGCTCGCCTGTTGACATTACGCTCGGCGACATCACTCCGAATGAAAATTTCGTCTTCAGCGCAATTTCATTCATGACAGCTGGCGGCGCTACTGCCAAAGTTGAGTTCGATGGAGGCCTAGTGCCCGCTTCTTATGTTTATTGGGAAGAAGATGATGCCGAAGATGGAGCTGGGTGGTACCTTGAAGATGACGCAGACGCAACCGTCAATCAGAACGGAGTAGTTCTCGCTGCTGGCCATGGGTTTCTGGTGTTTAGGACAGGGTCTGAGTTTGATGCGACGCTGACAATTCCGGCTGCCCTCTAACGATTTGCATTGGTGCATAGCATAAGGTCATGTGTTATTGTAAAACACAAAAGGAAAACAAACAATGAAGAAACTGATGATTCTAGTTGCAGTAGCTGTGGCCTCGGTCATGGCAAACGCTGCAACGCTCAAGTGGGGGTCGGGGTCGATAACCCTGTCCGACAGCACAACGGCAGGCAAAGGAGCGGTTTCCGCTTATCTGTTCCTCATCGACTCGGCGACATACGACTCGCTTGCTTCCAAATCTGGGGCTGCGCTGTCTGACGCCGTTTATTCGTTATACGGGAGTAGCTCCGCGTCTGCAAACGCGACGGGTAGCTCGTCCGCTAAGGGCGCAGTAACGCTTACAGACCCCACGGCTTATGCCAATGGCGATACTGCTTATGTTGCAATCCTCTATGTTGAGGGTGACAACTTCATGGGTAATGTTGGTACATACACCTTTGATAGTGACCTTAACTACACTATGGGAGATATGTCCAGCAAAGTTGGTGGTCTGTCTACCGGCGCCTCCACCGCCTGGTCAACCGCCGCTGTTCCTGAACCGACGAGCGGGCTTCTGCTCCTCCTCGGCATGGCGGGTCTCGCTCTCAAGC
>CAZAGJ010000194.1:0-1328 GCA_964484605.1 uncultured Roseburia sp.
CAGTGTCGGGGGGTGCGGTGCTGAATATCCTCGTATGCCCTGCGACCCCGAAGGGCCGCAGGGGTGGGTATTTGGTTGCGTGAAATTAATCAGCGTCGAATGCGTCAAAGGCAGCGGTGGCGCTGTTAAAGCCGTCAGCCTGGATGGCATCAGCCTCAACCAGCACGGGGAAGGTGCCGTCAGCGAAGGTCTTGTCAGTGCCGAAGTAGGTTGCAATCTCTTCGTTGGTGACATCAGCATCCATGTGAATGGTGCCCCAGACATTCCAGGTGGTCATCTGGCCGGGGGCCAGAGGCGTATTGCGGGTGAAGGTGTAAACATTGTAGGCGAGAGTGCCTTCACCATAAGGACGAATGACTGTACCAGAGCTGTCCTTAGCATAAGTAAACTCACCAGAGCTAATAGCCGAACCGGTGTACATGCTGCTGTCCAAAACGGTGGTATCCAGAGCGGCGGGGATCATGACGCGGATGCGGATGTAAGCATCGTTGGCACCTTCGTTGATAACGTAGGGCATCTTGTGATAGGACTGGCCGGGGTTCAGCTTCACATTTTCGCAGGTGTACTCCTGAGCGTCAGCCTTGATCTGAGCATCGGTGTAGTAGGTGTCCTCTTCGAAGTAGGGCAGGTTCTTCTCGGAGGTCTTGCCCTTCTTCTCGACATTGGACCACAGCTCAGCATCGGAGGCATTGGGCGTATCAGTGTGAGAGTAACCAGCGTTGGAGCGGTGCAGGTTGGACTCGATCAGTTTGATCTTGACGTTACCAACAGCGAAGGTGTTGGTGGCATCCTGAGTGTCGGTGAAGTAGGCCAGGGTGGCGCCGGTGATGGCGGTGATGGCCAGGGCGACGATCAGGCACAGGGCAATGATCTTCTTTTTCATGATTCTTGTTTCCTTTCGTACATATTTTGTGGTTTGTTTATGTAGAGGCAGGGGGTTGGGTGTTCGGGAACCCCGGGCACCCGGCCGGATGCCGGTACATCAATTAGGTTGTGGGGGTGTCAGCGGTGGTAGACTTGAGAACCTTGTTGGTGAATTCGTCGGGCAGATTGCTGAATGCTTTTATTGCAGCGTCCAATTCAGGGTTATAACTTTCAGTAGCTTCACCCACCGGCTCAAGGCCATCATACTGGATTGCGGCGGCAGTGAAGGTCAGGGTGGGCGCTGTAGTAACGCTGCTGGTGACTTTTGGGTTGACCTTGACACAGCCGTTTGCGTGACCTGAGTCGTCGCAATCAGCAAATTGCTTTAGAATATTTACATTCGTGTCTGTGGTAACAGCTTCCTGCACGCAGTAATAGACTGTGTAGCCGTCTTCAAACGAAAG
>CAZAGJ010000195.1:0-1327 GCA_964484605.1 uncultured Roseburia sp.
GTTGCATGGTAGTTAAACTTATCATAACAAGTTCCTCACTTCCCGCCGCCCTTGATGATCTCGCGCTCTTCGGGGGTAAGGCCGTAGAGGTCGAAGACAAGTTTGTCGATCCGTTCTTCTAATGCCGAAACGTCAGCAGAAGGATTCTCCTTCTTCGCGGCAAGTATCTTTTCGACCAGAGCTGTCAGCTCCGGTGGAAGCACTTTGGGAACTGGGATCTTTCCGAGATACTGCCAAATCAGCTGATAGCCATTCTGTATTTGAGTGCAGAACTTGGAAATAAGCCACCAGCCCATCTTAGAATTCAAGACACCCACAAGCGCCTTATTAGGTGTAGGCATGATCCACATTGAGTCATTGCAGTAAAGTCCAGTCTCATCATAAACAAAGCAAGGAGCCACCTGGAACTTCTGGTACATGATCTTGGGCGATTTAAACACCTCCCAATACGCACAATCACGAAGATTGAATGGCGTCACTCCCTGATCTGCACGAGACGATAGCGCATCATAAAACTGCGTCAACCAATCTTTAATTGCTGGATACTTATCCACATCCACGGGAGGGGTGGTTGAAAACCCGTTATGCGTACCTATAAGCCACGCTGACGTCCCAGAAACATGATAGCGCTGCACATCTCGCCCCCTCACCATCGGATATAGTAGTATTGCAGAATCTGGGTCCTTTGCGACAAGATTATCATGCGTATTGTCGTCGATGATAAACGCTTTGGTCGTACCCGGTTTAATACCATAGTATGCCTCACCAGATATAAAGTCAGAAAGCGTGGTACAATTGGTTTTCAATTTCTCTAATATTGCCCCTGTCGTCTCTGACAAAACCCAAGTCTCGTCAGTGAGTTTCGCCGTTTGAAACTTTGTCCTCCAATTCAAGATGTCACATGGAAATGTGTCGGGATTGTAGTAGCGCATGTACACACAATCCAATTCTTTGCTGGGAGCATTGTTTGTAGCAATGAAAATGCAAGGATAGACGGTAGCCCCCTTAAACAAATCGTTATCGCCAAAGTCGATTATGCTCTTCAGTTCATTCCGAAGGAGGTATTTACGCAATGGTCGCCCATATTCTGCTTGAAGCCACTTGTTCGACATGATGTATGAAAGCGTACCTCCTGCTTTTAGCAACTTAAATCCGCGTTCCGTAAAGATACAGTAGAGGTCTCCTCTCTTGGTAAAGACTTCGTATCCCTGAGTTTCAAGTAATCTTGATTGATCCTTAATTGTTTCCAGTTTCACATACGGTGGATTTCCAATCACAATATCAAAACCATTCTTCACCCCGAACATCCATTCAGGATCAAGAAAAG
>CAZAGJ010000196.1:0-1310 GCA_964484605.1 uncultured Roseburia sp.
AGGAGTACGGCTACTACAACTACCCCTGCAACCCCGCCGTTCACATCAACGAGACCGCCAACGAGTACCTGCCTCTGCTGAAGGACGCCAAGGTTGACTATGCCTGGGCCGCTGAGAACTACGACCGTTTGGTTGAGGTTTGGGACGCCAAGATTTCCAACAACTAATCATATTTCCACTTTTGAACCGGGGGAAGCGCCCCCGGTTCAAAGTGCTGTATTAGGAGATTACCATGAAACGAATTTTATGCTACGGCGATTCCAACACCTGGGGTCATATTCCCTGCGCTGGCACCCGCTATCCGGAAGATGTCCGCTGGACAGGTGTAGTTTCCCGGAAACTGGGTGAGGATTACGCCATTATCGAGGAAGGCCTCAACGGCAGAACCACCACTTTTGACGATTACTATGTGGAATACCGCAACGGTCGCAAGGGCCTGGGCTACGCTCTGTGTGCCCATGCACCTATCGACCTGATTGTTGTCAGCTTAGGTACCAATGACCTGAAATATACCGGGGCGGTTGGCTCTTACAAAGGACTGGATGAGCTGTTGCGACTGATTGAAAATGCTGATGCCAATTACCCTGCCGCCATGAGCAAAATTTTCCCCAACGGCACGAAAATCCTGGTGGTGTCACCCATTCATCTGCATAAGGACATCGCGACCCTGCGTCCTGAGTCCAGCATTACCGATAAATATGAGGAATCCACCAAATTTGCAACATATTTCCGCCGGATTGCCGATGCCCATGGTGCTTCGTTCCTAGACGCTGCCCAGTATGCGGAAGCCTCCATCAAGGATTGCGTGCACATGGAGGCGGATTCCCACGAAGCGCTGGGACTGGCTATCGCCGCCAAGGTCCGGGAAATTTTCGAAGGGGAAAGTGCATGAAAAAGACCATTGTCTGCTATGGCGACTCCAATACCTGGGGATACACTCCTGGCAGCGGCGTGCGGTTTGACGAGGACACCCGCTGGACGGGGCGGCTGCAAAAGCTCCTGGGGGAGGGTTACCGGGTAGTGGAATGTGGCATGAACGCCCGAACTACCTCCTTTGATGACCCTTTCCGGGACTATGTAAATGGCCGTCACGGTTTGGTATACAGCCTTACGGAAGCCAAGCCCATCGACCTGCTGATCATCAGCCTGGGAACCAATGACCTGAAATACGGGAACGCATTCCGCTCCTCCAAGGGTTTGGATGCGTTGCTGGATGTAGCCATCCACGCCAACACCTACATTCCCGGCAGCTCCTCCATCTACCGTGACGAGCCCAGAATCCTGGTGATTTCCCCCATTGCCCTGCACCC
>CAZAGJ010000197.1:0-1306 GCA_964484605.1 uncultured Roseburia sp.
TTGCAGGCGCGTGCGCCAACATCGTCTATAAGGGCTCGGTGCTGTCCATCAAGGGCATCAACTCCAAGTGGATGTATAAGTTCTTCGCCCAGAAGGTGGGCTTCCTGAACCTGCCCATGGTGTTTGTGGTGGCCTTCGTGCTGTTTGCCATCGCCCTGCTGGTGCAGGAAAAAACCCGCTTCGGCCAGTACATCTACGCACTGGCGGAGAACCATCAGGCCGTAAAGGAAGGCGGTATCCGGGAGGGACGCGTAAAGACCATCATCTTTGTGTTCAGCTCTTTCATGGCGGCCTTTGGCGGCATTGTGTATGTGCTGACGGTGTATAAATCCGGTCAGCCCAACATGGGCACTTCCTTCTTCCTGAATGGTTTTACCTGCGTGTTCCTGGGATCCATGGTGCTGAAGCTGGGCAAGACCCACGTAATCGGCACCCTGATTGGCACGCTGGTGCTGGCAACCCTGACCAGCGGCCTGACCATGCAGGGCGCAGGCTTTGCCGTGGGGCAGGTCATCAAGGGCCTTCTGCTCATTATGGGCGTATCTGTGGTGACCATCTACCGCCGCAAGACGGTTCCCCGCGGACGCAAAATGAAGTACGAATAATCAACCGTCAAAGGAGGACGCAGCATGAATCCCTTTGAACTTTACAATCCTGTCAGGGTGGTTTACGGCCCCGGCGAAGTGCGCCGCGCAGGCGAGGAAACCGCCCGCTATGGCAAAAACGCCCTGATCGTCAGCTATGCCGTGGTGGAATTTTACGGCGACCTGTTTGACCGCATCCACCAAAGCCTGAGCGAAAACGGCGTTTCCTATACCGATTGCTTTGTGGCTACAGCCAATCCCAAGCTGAGCGAGGCCCGCAAGGCCATAGCGCTGGGCCGGGAAAAGAACGTGGATGTAGTGATCGGCGTAGGCGGTGGTTCCGCCATGGATCTTTCCAAAGTGGTGGCCGCAGGCATCCTGTATCCCCACGAGCTGGAAAAGATGATCAAGTTCAGTCACAGCCAGGACAGCCAGATTCCGCCCAGGGAAGCCCTGCCCATGGTGATGATTCCCACCCTGCCCGCCACGGCCAGCGAGATGAACCCCACCGCCGTCATTACCGATGACGCTACCCAGCGTAAGAGCTACGTGTGGGAGCCCAGCTGTCTGTACGCCAAGGTATCCATTCTGGATCCGGAGCTGACCCTGACCCTGCCCGCCTACCAGACCGCCTGCGGCGCGGTGGATGCCATCAGCCATGTGGTGGAGCCCTTCTTCTTCAGCGACGAGGCCACCTTTGGCAATATCGACCTGCACGACCA
>CAZAGJ010000198.1:0-1303 GCA_964484605.1 uncultured Roseburia sp.
ATGTAAATGACAATCCTTCGAGGAAGAAATTCTTCGGAGGATTATTTTTATATAATAGGAAATTTCTCCTAACGGAGAAATTCTGGATAAAAAAGCCCGCATAAAAGCGGGCATGAAAAACAGACGGTTATTGGAAGATATCTATGTAAAAACCTTCTTCCGGTTCATCACTGTCCCGGTCTGGAAAGCTTTCCGGAGATAAGAATAATCAAAGTGCTTTACAACGCGCCAGAAACCGTCATCGGAAAAGCCTCCTTCCGTGATAAGACAGTGGATGTGGGGTGAGCAGATTAGAATAATGCAATCGCCGATTGTCTTAAAATTCATGTAAGGAAGTCCTATTTCTAAAATTAAACACTGTTTCATTGGTCTGGACGCATCCATTTTACGAAAACGAGTGTCATAAACAACATCATTGTGGGCAATGGCATTTCGCAAATCTTTTAAGGTGTACACATACTTATATACTAATTCCCTGTGTGTATCACAAGATAGATTTATGCCAATGGCACGAGAAATTTTTCCCTCATATCTATGGTTAGACAGGAAAGTAAGTGACCAAAATCACCCATAGTAAGAATTTCAAAAATTGCCCATATTGGAACTTCATTGTAATTAACATTATTATAAAAATGAGTGATTTTTGGATTTTCTTTCCGGTATGCTGCGGCTATTGCATTTTGAATAGAACCCTGAAGGTTTAGTTTGTTATTCTGATATTTCTTTTTTATATCTTCACGAGTTCCTGCCGGAGCATTTTTGTAACTGCTGATTGCTATATCGTACATATCATAGATACTGCTTGAATCAATCTCTGACATAATTGTATTTAAGGCAATATTTTTGAGTGCAGTTTCGATAAACATCATTTTCCCATATAAAAGAGATTTCAATTATGTATCATATTGTATGGTTGCATGGATCTCATTATAGGAAGTGAATGGAAGCCGGTTTAAAGAAAATATAAAGAAGCGGTATCCTTTATATCCATGAAAATATCCGGTGTTAATCAGTTGCTGTTTTTGGGAACTTCCGGAAATAGAAATTCCATTATCTCTAAGATGCCGCATAAGGGCATCAGTTGATTTATAGTCTGTTTTTGCCATAATCGCTCCTAAGTATTCGTAATGATATTTTAAGTATAATACAATGCCTGATTCTTAACAAGTTATATGATTTGCTTTTTGCTTTTAACTTATTTGGGAAAAACTGTTTTGACGATTGACTTAGTGTAGTGTATAATATAACTACAAAGAAGAGATATTAAATATGGTCGGAACAGAGACCTTAAACCTGTTCCAGT
>CAZAGJ010000199.1:0-1283 GCA_964484605.1 uncultured Roseburia sp.
ATGAAAAATCAACCTGTCGGAAATTCCGACAGGTTCGAAAAGAGGGAAATAGAGAGGTTTCCAGAGAATTACCTTTTTATAATCTGGATATGATTATTTCTCTTGGATATAGAATCAAGTCCATAATTGCTACTAATTTCAGACGTTGGGCTACGGAACGTTTGAAAGAATATATGATAAAAGGCTTTACAATGGATGATGAGCGGTTAAAGCAGCTCGGCGGCGGTAACTATTGGAAAGAACTGTTGGATCGAATCAGAGATATTCGTTCCTCTGAAAAGGTCATGTATCGTCAGGTGTTGGATTTATATGCCACAAGTGTAGATTATGATCCTAAAAGTTCAGAGTCGGTTGCATTTTTCAAAATGGTTCAGAATAAGCTTCACTTTGCGGCTCATGGACATACCGCTGCTGAGATAATCTACGAACGTGCAGATGCAGAGAAGCCATTTATGGGATTAAAAACGTTTTCCGGAGATTTTCCGGTAAAGAAGGATATTGCCATTGCAAAAAACTATTTGGATGAAAAGGAACTGAAAGTATTAAACAATATTGTGTCCGGTTATTTTGATTTTGCAGAAATACAGGCTATGCGTCATAATCCGATGTATATGAGTGATTATGTTGAGCATCTGGATAATGTTTTGAAAGCAACCGGAGAAAAGGTATTAGAAGGTGTCGGAAAAATCAGTCATGCACAGGCAATGGCAAAAGCAAATGAAGAGTATCAGAAATTTCAGGTGAATAATCTGTCGCCGGTAGAGGAAGAATATTTATTGTCAATTAAGGATATTGAAAAGCAGATAAAAGGACATCAGTAAATGTTATATTCGTTTAGAGGGATATACGTTATCTCCTCTGAGTGAATATCAATCTTTTGGCAAAAGGTAGCGGTTTTGCTATTTAGTATAAAAAGTAACTTTCAAAACATGTGGAGACGGTATGTTTACTTTCTAAGAAATGCCCAGTTTAAGCGGACTTGAGGGTTGCTTTTGAGAAAACATATCTACAAAATAGTGCTGAAAATTATGTGCATGAAACCAGAAAATAGAATAGGGTGATAAAAATAAATACCTTTTGGCGAGGTCTGAGGACTGTTCGCTGAAAGGTATTTTTTGTTTGGTAAGTGCGCGAGAGGGTATGGAGTTGTACGCGTAAATAATATGTAGAAACTTATGGGTATTCGGCGTTTCAACGCTTATAATATTATTATGTTAAACTAGCTACTTTTGTATGATTCGATGGAGTGAATAATATGGAGTATATGACAATCAAAGAAGCAT
>CAZAGJ010000200.1:0-1253 GCA_964484605.1 uncultured Roseburia sp.
ATGGGGCAAAAGACTCGCTACTCGGCCGCAGACGATTTGTTCAGAGGTTCCCTAACAGCGACTTGTGTTAAAGGCTGCGACATGAAACAATAGTCAGCGTATAGTGACGGAGAGTCTACGTTCGTAGCGTAGACTCTCATCGAGAACGGAGGCTATAGTTATGAGCAGTCCGTTACAGAAGTTAAACGAGAACAACAAGGTGTCCGAATGGGCCGCGCGAATCATGGAATGGAAGGCACGGCAGGGCAACCTGAACCGGTATGAGCAGGATCGTATCCTGCTGACCCAGCTGCTTCAGGAAGAGCACAAGCTGCATCCGTCTTTGGGATATCACCGACTGGCCAGAAATATCTTCAACAACACCGGCTGGGTGTTTTCTGACAATCTGGCACATAAATGCTGTAAAGCAGCCGGCATTCACTCAAAAGCCCGGAAATGCAAGTATCGTTCACCGGGAGAAGAGAGTATTACGTATGAGAATCTTGTAAAAGGTCGTTGGAACGCAAAAGCACCCCTTCAACTCGTTGTGTCAGATATGACGATTCTTAAGAACAACGGCAAGCAATGGGAATGCCCTGGCCTATAAGCCCCAGTGCGCCATGTCCCAGCTGGGGAACGACTTTCTCCAGTGGCTTCCGGAAGCCATGAAATAGGGCATATATCACGCTTTCCCCACGGGCACAGTGGGTAGTTGGGTCCCCGCCGCTGTCCAAGGCGCTGTGCCAGAGCCGTCCAGCATCGCATCTGGCACACAATAAAGCCTCCCTGCAGGCGGGCCCACTCTCCCCGCCTCCCATATTTTGGTGCGGTCCCAGGCTCCTTCCCAATCCGGAGCCCGGGGCCGTCCTTTTTTGTCCTGAACCCATAAAAAATCACGCCCCGGCTTATTCGGCACGGGGTGTGATTGGCATTTGGGGAAAGGGAATGTTACAGGCTGTCGCCGTTGGTTTCGATGACCCGGGCGTACCAGGCGGCGGAATCCTTGGGGATCCGCTGGCAGGTGCGGTAGTCCACATAGACCAGGCCGAACCGCTCGTCATAGCCCTGGTTCCACTCGAAATTATCCAGGAAGCTCCACTGCAGATAGCCCAGAACGGGGGTGCCCTCCTGGACGGCCTTGCTCAGCTCCAGCAGGTACCGGTTCAGGAAGTCGATTCGCTTGGGATCGTGGACCTTGCCGTCCAGATAGACCACATCGTTGCAGCTCAGGCCGTTTTCCGTGATGTACATGGGCAGACCGTAGCGGCGGTAGA
>CAZAGJ010000201.1:0-1240 GCA_964484605.1 uncultured Roseburia sp.
GGGGAAAATGCGGCCATTCTCCCACCGGATCAGCCGGGGATGAAGGGTCCCCTCTTTGTCCACATCCACATTTACCGAAACATAAGCCTTACGGCACCGAGCTTCCGACATCGCTTTGCCCTCCCAAATTGGCGCATCCTTCATTGACACAGAAGGTTTTTTGTGGTATCCTATAAACGCGAACAGATTTTCGCATTTGTAGGGTTAGTATAGCACATTCCCTTCCCTCTGTCAATTGTTTTCGATTATTTGTTTGTATTCTAGGAGGACCCCATATGATTCTTTTGATTGCCGGCCCGTCCCATACGGGCAAAACCGCACTGGCCCAAAGACTGCTGGAGCAATATCATTATCCCTATTTGTCCATCGACCATCTGAAAATGGGCCTGATCCGAAGCGGCCAAACCCGACTGACCCCCACCAGCGACGCTTCCGAGCTGACCGAATACCTGTGGAGTATCGTCCGGGAAATCATCAAAACCGCTATCGAAAATGGGCAGAATCTGATTGTAGAGGGCTGCTACATCCCCTTCGACTGGAAACAGGATTTTGAGGAACCCTACCTGAAGCAGATCCGATACCGCTGCCTTGTGATGAGCGAAGACTATATCCGGAACCACTTCGGGGATATCCGGGGCTACGCCAACGTCATCGAACATCGTCTGGGGGATGACTGCGACATGGAAGCCCTGGTGAAAGAAAACAGACAGGCTCTGGAGGCTGTGATTGCGAACAAGCTGGAATATATTCTAATCGATGATTCCTACGAAATAGGCATCGACTTAGAAGGTTAGCGTTTCAAAGGAGGCACGGAAGATGAAAAACCGCACCTATATTGCCATCGATCTCAAGAGCTTCTATGCCTCCGTGGAATGTCGTGACAGGGGCTTAGATCCTCTGGACACCAACCTGGTGGTGGCAGACGAAAGCCGGACGGACAAAACCATCTGCCTGGCTGTTACTCCCTCCCTGAAAAGCTATGGCATCTCCGGACGGTGCCGCCTCTTTGAGTTAAAGCAGCGGGTCCGGGAGGCCAACGCCGGACGGCGGCATGACGCACCGGGAAGAATTATGGAGGGCTCCTCCTACCGTTTTTCCGAGCTCCAGAAGAACCCCAGTCTGGCCATTGACTACCTCATCGCCCCACCCCAGATGGCCCGGTACATGGAGATCAGCACCCGGATCTACAGCATTTATATAAAGTATGTGGCCCCGGAGGATATCGTGGTCTACTCCATTG
>CAZAGJ010000202.1:0-1228 GCA_964484605.1 uncultured Roseburia sp.
CGCCTGCGGTGAAAGTGTAATCAGCGAGTTTATCCTCGCCCTCATCGTACCATCCAGCGGGAGTGCCGTCATCGTACTCATCGTCGCCATAGTAGGCATAGCCACCAAGAATCACACCACGGTTGGAGTAGAATTGAATCGTGACAGCTCCATCGCCTATGTAGTCGCCCTCGCCATCAACAGGAATAATATCCTGAATGTTAACGGGAGCAGGACGAATGTTACCCTGCGGAGATGAATACTGTCGGAACGGCACATCCGTCTCCGCCATGTTCACTTCACCAGAATAAGGAAATACAACGCCTGTTTCGGTTGTTGATACGGCAAAACCCTCTCCCGATGCGAAGGAATAAGTTGCGAGTTTATCTTCACCCTCATCGTACCACCCAGCAGGACAGTTATCGTCGTACTCATCCTCGCCGTAATAAGAGTATCCACCCTGAATCACGCCTCTGTTAGAGTAGAACTGAATTGTAACCGCACCATCACCGATGTAGTTACCTTCGCTATCTTTAGGGATGAGGTTTTGAATGTCGAACGCCCCGCCCGTCACGCCGATCTGATCGAACGTGCAGACCTGCTGCGAGGAGTACTGACGAACGTCTTTGTTTTGGTACCCGACCACGTTGGCCGAGGTTATATCGCTGAAGCCTACTGTCGCGCAGAGTACGGGAGATTGTGATCGGAAAATCGGACTCGAAAAATTAAAATATGCGTTCCGCTAAACTGAAAGGAAAACATAATGATACCAACCATCGAGCAAGTAATGAAGTGCTACCGCGTGGTGGCGCAGACGGAACGAATGAAAACAGGCCGTCCCGGGACAGAAACGGTCGCCAACGCCTTGCGCGGCGTGGCGAACGTGTGCCGCTCTGCCGGAATCGAACTTACCGAATCGGTCACCGCACTTACGCGCCAGAAGATGGATGTCGCCCTTGCCTCGTTCATGGAACGCGGTCTCACCCGGATCTCCGCGTGGAGCTATGTGTGCCAGCTGCGCGGAGTGTTCGCCAAGTGGTGCCGTCCCTACTACGCTGATGCCGGATGGGACATCCCGCCGCTCGATCTTCCGTCCTTCCGGGCGAAAGCCCCGCGCTACGTGCGCCCGTCCTCCGAGATGATCGCCCGCGTAAAGGCGTGGTACGGAAAGCAGACGGACGAGTATTGGTTCGCCGCCACCATGATGCTTGAGTTCGCCATGCGCAACGGCGATGTGTTGCGTCTGAAG
>CAZAGJ010000203.1:0-1211 GCA_964484605.1 uncultured Roseburia sp.
TATCAAAAGGTGTACCTTATGATAGCTGCAAACCTGCCTTTAAGGCTTTTTATTGTTCTTAATTAGCCTATATTCACGCAATCTGCGGTAAAAAGTAGCTTCACTCATACCACATTTCTTTAAAACTTCCTCAAACGGCAGTTTCTTTTGCTCCCACGCCCTCACGATTTTCCCAAAATCATCGGGAACTTCCTTTTCCGGTCTGCCGAACTTCACGCCTTTTGCCTTTGCTGCGGCGATGCCCTCCGTCTGGCGCTTCTTGATATTTTCACGTTCGTTTTGCGCTACAAAGGATAGTATCTGAAGCACAAGATCTGCAATGAATGTTCCCATAAGGTCTTTTCCGTTGCGAGTGTCCAGCATCGGCATATCCAAAACGCAAATATCAATGCCAATTTCCTTTGTAAGCACACGCCATTGTTTTTGAATTTCCTCGTAGTTGCGACCCAATCGGTCAATGCTGATAATATAAAGCAAGTCTCCGGCTTTCAGCTTGCTTACTAACTTCTTGTAGTTCGGGCGTTCAAAGTCCTTTCCGGATTGCTTGTCGATAAAAATATTTTTCTCGTCAACCCCTTGCTCTCTCAAAGCAATTAGCTGACGGTCTTCGTTTTGATCTGTGCTGGATACACGCATATAACCGTATATTTCCATAAGATTTCCTCCTGTAAGATGACGAAAGAGCCTATCAGTGCTAACCGCACCGACAGGCTCTTTAATTATAAAATACAATTTTGAATTAGCAGATTATCGCTCCCAAGTGTCTCGACTTTTCTTCTTATTTTGCTTCTGCTGTGCCTGCTGTTGCTGTTTCTGACGCAGACGTTCATGGATGGAGCGTGCTTTTGCTTCTTCATGGAGCAGATGTGCCACATCCCGTTTGCTGTCATGCATCATCATCGGATCGTATTTCTCGCCGTAAGCTGCTTTTACACGGCTGGCGGCAGAGCGTTCCTTTTCCTCACGGACGGCAAGCCGTGCGTCCATCAGCTCAGCGGCATCCATGCCGGCGGCTTGCTCTTTCAGCTCGGCGTACTGCTTCAAGGCTTCATCAAGCTCGACAGAGTATTTCGCTTCCTGCTCGGATAGCTTCTGTAGCGCACCCTCCAATGCGGCGATTTCTTTCTTCACAGCAGAAATGTCCGCATCGTCAGCACAGTCCAAAGAGCGAAGCAGCATTTCCTTTTCGGTTTTCAGTTCCTCCAATTCCT
>CAZAGJ010000204.1:0-1205 GCA_964484605.1 uncultured Roseburia sp.
TGTGCTGTGCGAATAACAAACAAAGGAAAATGAAAATGAAGAAACTCATGTTTATGCTTGCGGCAGTCGCCATGGCGGCTTGCACACAGGCGGCATCGGTGTACTGGACTTGTACATACGTTGCAAAAAGTGCAGACAATTACGTTGATAATGGTCTTGCGTTCTTCGTGAACGCCGCAACGTTGTCACACGATGATATGCTCGCACTTACGGGTAAAGGTGCTGACGCGATCAGTACCGCCCTGTCCGGGATGTATTCCTATACGGGTGGTAGCGACGGTAAGTATTCCGTTGCCAAGGCTGACGCTGTGGCGAATGCGACACTTGGTCTCTCCGACGCCACCGCTTCGCAGGCCTACCTCGTAATCTTCGACACCGCAACGATCACGGATGAGTCGAACTTCTACGTCACCGAGGTGAAGTCTTTTAATACGCTCTCTGGAGCGGAGGCCACTTCGATTAAATGGGGCGATCAAGAGTCCGCTTCAATTGCTGGTGGTGCGTGGTCGCCAGTCCCGGAGCCGACGAGCGGCTTGCTTGTGCTGATCGGCATGGCCGGTCTTGCACTCCGCCGCAAGCGCACGTGAAAGAAGGAAATTGGGAATTGTAACTTACTGAAACCAGATTCCAAACCTAACGCAAATAAGCCGCCCTCATGCGAGGGCGGCTTATCCGTTATCTGACCTGTTCAGATTAGGCGTGGCGGCGGCGCAGGGCGAGACCCGCGAGGCCGACGAGCATCAGCAGTCCAGAGGTCGGCTCAGGGACGGCAGTCCACGCGCCAGTGGCCTGTGAAGCTGCGGACTGCGAACCCCACTTTACCTGCTGCTCATAAGAACCTGACAAGGTTTCAAACGACTTGACCTCGGTCATGTAGTACTTCGACTCGTCCGTGATCGTCGCGGTATCGAAGATCACAAGGTAGGCTGACGATGCAGTACCATCAGACAAACCAAGCGTAGCATTATCGACGGCTGCCGATGTGTACTTGCCAGCGGTGTCGGGCGTGTAACTATACATCCCGCTCAACGCGGTAGTCCAGTCGGATGCCTTTGTGAACGTAGCCACGTCGCTCTGCGAGAGCGTCGCGGCGTTCACGAAGTAGGCAATGCCGTTGACGGCGTTGCCAGATCCGTCTTTGACATTGGTGCAAGTCCATGACACCGATGCCGCTTGGACAGTAGCCGCCATAGCGATCGCCGCCA
>CAZAGJ010000205.1:0-1204 GCA_964484605.1 uncultured Roseburia sp.
GTAACGTTCTGCTAATTGCTGTTTTGTCATATTTTATTGCTCCTTTTTAATTTCCGCTTCTGCGTCAATTCCTGTTATCTCTTTAAATATTGCATTGTCATAATTTGGCAATTCAAGAATTTTTTTATGTTCTTCTTTATCTGCATTATCCCAAGCAATACGCCAAGCCTCTTTATAATCTAAGGTTTTAAGAAAACCGCCACACGTTTTTATTTCATTTTTGTGTTCTATTTTTTCCTCTTCAGTTGCGTTATCTTTATCAACCCACTTTGTTAAATCAAAATAACAAAAATTTGGAATACGAATTTCACTTCTTTTTAATCCTGTATCTTTGTTGAACATTCTTACTGTAGGTTCGTTAGAGTTGAAAAACCCACTATTGTAATCACTACTGTTAAAATTACCACTGTTGTAACTACCACTGTTGTAACTACCACTGTTGCGACTACCACTATTGTAATAACCACTGTTAGCATTACCACTATTGCGATTACCACTGTTAGCATTACCACTGTTGAAATCACCACTATTGCAATTACCACTATTGCGATAACCACTGTTAGAATCACCACTGTTAGCATCACCACTATTAAAATAACCACTGTTAGAATTACCACTGTTGAACTTACCACTATTAGAATCACCACTGTTGCAATTTCCACTGTTAGAATCACCACTGTTGAACTTACCACTGTTAGAATCACCACTGTTGTAACTACCACTATTGCGATAACCACTGTTATAACTACCACTGTTGTAATTAAGCAATTCTTTTTTCTCTGCTCCAACTATTTCCCTAAGAATAGTAATTGAATTAGTGATATATTTGTCATTATCTCTAACATAATCACCTGCAATAACTTCACATATCCTAGATTGTGAAAGTTTATAATCACTTTCTTTTTCAATCGCTTGTAATTCTCTACAGAAGTGAAAACCTTTATCAGTGCAACATTCTAAATCTTCTTTTTTTGTGTCTGTCGTATAAGTTTTTCCAACTTCATATTGGAAACCACGACAACATAAATTCTCATCAAATGCTTTATAACCTATCATTTTTTACCTCTTATAAAATAATTTTTCAGTTGCAACATCAGCCTTTAGTCTGTCTGATTTTTGCAAAACCTTTCTTTCTTTTTGCCAAATACATTGGAAGTCTTTCGGCATTGAATATTCAGAAATAAACACGTAATTTTTTTCTGAA
>CAZAGJ010000206.1:0-1199 GCA_964484605.1 uncultured Roseburia sp.
TGATCACGCAGCTCATGTCGTGGAGCGTAGCCACGGCGACCACGTTCATGTGCGTCTGCACCGTGACCCACGCCATGCCCTCAGAGCCATGAGCCATGACCCACGAAAGCAGATCGCATGAATAGCCGCACTTTACCTCGCGCTCCATGGCGGTTTCGCCAGTCAGCGCCTTTGCCTCAATGATGGGCATGATATCCTTTACTTTCATATGAAATACATCTCCTGTATTAAAAAATCGGATGATCTGCATACCGCGAAAAGGGGTGTTTGCGCGCGGGCTATTTGTCCCGCGTAAGCTCGCTTATTTCCACCATCTTTTTCGCCATGACAGTGACCTGCTCCTTCAAAAGGAACAGGCAGTCCAGTTCGCGGGCAAAGCCGCCCACGATGTCCTCCGCCAGCGCCTGACAGGTGGGCGAGCCGCAGGAGCCGCAGTCCAGCCCGGGCAGCTTTTTGCGTATCTCTTCGATGCGCTCCAGCTTCGTAAGCGCCTGCTTGAAATCGGAATCGATGCTCAGCGTGTTCAGGGGTTCTATCGCCTCGCTGAAGTGCATGTCGTTGCCCAGCTTTTCCATGTCCGCCTCCGTTACGGTATCGCGGGGATTGACTCTGGGGCTTTCAAGCACTATCTTTCTTATGCGGTTGCGCGCGATAAACGGGTTTTCAAAGGCCATGGGGCCGCCGACGCAGCCCTGCTGGCACGCCTGACCCTCGAGAAAGCGCAGCGTGGGCAGCCTATCGTTTTCTATGGCCTCCAGCACCTTTATGACTTCCTCGATGCCATCCACGGCGAGCATTTCGATGTCCTCCTGACCCATGGCGGTGCATTCGCCGCCGGAGCGCGCCCAGCCGATGCCCAGCGCGGTGCAGGGCTGCATGGACGGCCTGTCGGAGCAGTTTTTCACATCGTCGCGCCTGAGCTGGCCGCTGAGCAGGCCGTATATCTCAAGCATTGATATCGCGCCGTCTATGGCGCTCCTGTCGTGGCCTATGGGCTTGCGTATGGCCGTGACCTTCGCGGCGCAGGGCGTTATGAAAAAGCAGCCCACCTCGTCGGGAGAGACGCCGTTTTTTTCGCAGAATTCGCGCCTTGCCACCATCGCCGCAATCTCCATTGGCGAGCGCATGTCCACCAGATTGTCTATAAGCTCCGGAAAGCGCACCTGAATAAGCCGCACCACCGCGGGACAGGCCGATGA
>CAZAGJ010000207.1:0-1193 GCA_964484605.1 uncultured Roseburia sp.
ACCCATTGTCTAAATCCAATGGGATTGCGGTAGCTATTTTTCAATCGGTTTATGTCAAAAAACAAAACCGTCGTGCGAATAAAGGTTCGGTTCGTCCGCATTGACGGCTTTTCGGTTTCTCTTTTATATTTGCTCCAGCAGCTTTGCCATATAGCGCAGACGCGCATTTTGTGCGTCTCCGCAGTTTGCAGCATAATTCATCTCACCTATATTCAGCAGTATGCATCCGCAATGACCCGTGGATGTAGGGAAGCACACTATGTCCAAATATGAATCGATTTCCGGGCTGTAGTCTATAATCTCCAGAGTTTCACCGTAAAGTGCTGCTCTCTCATACACTCTGAGCCACTTTGAATCCATATTCGGGAACAGAGAGCTGAATGTATGACCTATAAGCTCGCTCAGCGATGTTCTTTCGAGTTTCGCCAGTGCAGCATTTCCATATCTGAAAATCCAGTCTACAGCTTTATTTTCGTCATCCAAAATCATTTCTATGTCTGCAAATGCGATAGGCAGCTCGTCAAAGCTGCGGAATTTCTCGTGATATTCATCGTCACTGTGTTCGAAGCTGCTGTTATTGATTTTCTCAAGCAGCTTGATTCTTTTTTCCTTAAGCTCGGCAATCAGTTCTTTTTTGCGTCTGATGACATAGTTCAGCTCCTCGCCGTTGCACAGATTTATCTTATCTGTTATATCATGTATCGCAGTAACTGCTACAATACAGCTTCTGTGCACCTTGATAAATGCATCACCCAGCAGCTTCTCGAAGGTTTCGAGTGTAACTCTCGTCTTGTATACATTACCACCGGATACATGAACCTCTGCAATATTTTCATTCATAAAAATATATAGAATGGTTCTCGCATCAATTTCGATATTCTTTCTGTTTACACGTACCGTTATAGCGTCCGCTTTATGCAAATTTGGCACCTCCGTTTTCAAGTATTTTACTCAATTGCACTAAATATAGTTTGTTTAAACTCATTCCGAATATCCCTGTTGTTTAATTATAGATTACTTTTCAAGATAAAGCAAGGATTTATTTTACATACATACTAACATCTCCGCACGCAATTCGAGAGCCTCCGGAGTATTTCGGACTTATCCGTTTTTGACTACCGCCGTCTCATGTATTTACCTCTTTATTTGTTTTTTTGTTCGTGAAAAAATACAGCAAAATCGTGTATACACGG
>CAZAGJ010000208.1:0-1189 GCA_964484605.1 uncultured Roseburia sp.
TCTGTACCGGATTCACCTGATAGAAGGACTTCGGCGAAATGCGGAATGTACATCCGCACAGGGTATCCTCTATATAGCCTTTTCCATAGATAACGCTTTCCTTTTCCCCAAGCACCATACTTGTTTTCTTGTCATTCACGTTGAGCACCACAGTTGTAATCTCTGGATGAAGCTTGCGAAGCGCTTTTACAAAATTATTCTTGGACGGCAAAATCGGCGAGCCAAGAACAAGCACCACCATGACCTCCCCACTGTGAAATCCGCGGCGCACTAGCACATGACGCAGTAACCCATATCCTGTATCCTCATCATACGTCTTGATTTTAAAAGAACGCAAAAGTCCGCGGATATCACGAATAATCGCATCGGATATCTCATCTTCTATCTGACACGCATCAATATTTACGACATCATGTGTACCAGCCTTATAGACACCGGAAATAATCGTGCCTGCTGCCACACCACCTGACGCTTTCTGCATCTTTCCGCGTCTGCCACTGCCTCCCTTTACAATGTCAAATACCGCATGCACTTTATTGCGGTAATGATACGGATTTTCCATTCCGATAATTGGCTGCACTTTGCAATATTGTCCCACTTGCTTCTGAACATATGCTTGCTTTTCCTTTAACTGCTTTGCATATTCCACGCCCTGATAATCACAGCCTCCACACTTTTTTGCATATGGGCACACACCATCTTTTTCCTTTATCTGCGCTTTCGCCTGTGGCTTTGTGTCTATTTTTCTGCCTGCTTTTACCTGTGGTTTTACTTCCATTTTTCTATCTGTTTTTCCCTGAGGCTTACGCCCGCTTCTCTGCTCTGTCATATCTATTTTCTTCCTTCTAACCTAAACATTTTATTCTCAGTCATAACTGTCTTATCATTTCGCAACGAGGTTTGTTTCGTCCACATTGTAGCACACCTGCCCTCATCTTTCCACACTCAACGCATTTTCTATCCGCTATCCCCCTTTTTCATTTACTTCCGCCTGTACCTTGCGATATAATATACAAAAGACATTCATATACCAAAGAGGAGGATTTTATGCCGACCATCAGTCTATGCATGATTGTAAAAAATGAAGAAGCTGTACTGGAACGCTGTCTTAGCAGCATTGCCGATTTAATGGACGAAATCATCATTATTGACACCGGCTCCACTGACCGCACCAAAGAAATTGCAGCAA
>CAZAGJ010000209.1:0-1178 GCA_964484605.1 uncultured Roseburia sp.
CAGCTATCGCGGCGTCACGTTCGCCGATGTCGAGGCCTGGGCGCGAGAGGCGGTTGCCGCCGAGGAACTGTAGGTGATTTGGCGAGAGGCCCGAGATTGTGATATAATATGCGCATGATTCGGAATCCAGACTGTACCGTTCTCGTCGCCTCGTGCGATGCGTATGCTGACGTGCAGGGGCCGTTTGCCGTCCTGTGGCGGAAGTATTGGCCAGACTGCCCGTTTGAGACCGTTCTCGTGACGGAGACGGCGCCGGCAAACGCAGGGGCCTTTGATCGGGTTATCGCCTGTGGCGGCGGCCTGAACTGGTGTTGTCGGCTCGTTAGTGCGCTGAAGCAGGTGAAGACGCCGTACGTTATTTTGCTGTGCGACGACTATTACCTTGTCGCTCCCGTCAATACGGATCTGATTCTGAGGCGTCTTGACCAGGCAAGGCGCTTCGATGCGGTTAACCTCCGGCTCATTCCGAATCCAGTCACGAAGATTCCGTTCAGAGAGGGACTGCGCGCGTATGCGAAGAACACGGCCTATTGCATCGCGACGCAGGCGGGCATCTGGGATCGCATGTTTCTGTTGCGCCTTGCCGTTGGTCGAGCGAGCATTTGGGAATTCGAGCGCTATGGGAGTTTCGACTTGAAAGGCGAGACGCGCCCGCTCCTCGTCACGCCGACAAAGGAGTTCCCGTTTGTGGACGCCGTTCACAAGGGCCACTGGGAGCCTTTTGGCGTTCAGGCGCTGAAGGAAAACGGTATCGACTATGACTTCGCGAAACGCGGACTGCCGCCCATGAGTGTGCGCGTACGCGAAGGCTTCAAGGCACTGGTTTTCAGGCTTTTCCCCAATACGCTCATTGTGCGTGTCCAGAATCTGCTGGGCATTGGCATGAAGGAACGGCAGACGGGTTGCACGTGAACGATCGCCTCCTTTTCGTCTCCAGTTCGCGCGCGCCTTGGTACGCCAAGGGGACGTCGGCCGCCGCGCATTTCGCCGCCGCGCCCTATAGCATTGACGCGATCGGCTACAACCTCGAGCAGATGGGCTGGACGGTCGCGTGGCTTGGCTGGCGCGACACGGCGAACCCGTTTTGCCTCGCGAAGGAGATCGATGCGTTCCGGCCCGACATCGTCTACACCTATGGCTCGACAGCCGCTGTCTGGCCGATCTTTTTGAAACGCGTC
>CAZAGJ010000210.1:0-1173 GCA_964484605.1 uncultured Roseburia sp.
TTATAAGAATAATGAGAAAGGTAGGTAAAATTTATGGCAAGGAAATTAGCACACATTGAAAAAATTGAATGGTTAAGACCAATTGAAGGAAAGGATCGGATTGTATTAGCAGGTGTTCTTGGATGGACAGTAATTGTTCAGAAAGCAGATTACAATGAAGGAGATAGAGTTGTCTTTTGCGAGATTGATTCGGTGTTTCCTGAAAGACCTGAATTCGAATTTCTAAGAAATAAGAAGTTTAGAATCAAGACAATGAAAATGTCAGGGTGTTTGTCGCAAGGTATCTGTTTTCCGTTATCCATGCTGCCAGAAGGTAATTATGAAATTGGAGATGATGTAACAGAACTTATGGGCATTACACAGTATGAACCGACTATGGACAAAGAAGAAGTAGATAATACGGAAGACAATAAGGTGGTCAAAAAATATCCAGAATTTCTTATGAGAATGTCTTGGTTCAGAAAATTAGTATTACCAAAGAAACAAGCAAAGGGATTTCCAAGTTTTATTAGTAAGACGGATGAAACGAGAATTCAGAATGCTCCATTCTATCTGGATATGGATTGTGATTATGTAGCAACTGAGAAAGTAGATGGTCAGTCGGGAACATTCACATTGCAGCGAGTTAAGGGTAAGCATTTTTGGAATAAGGACACATATGATTTTGCAGTATGTTCTCGTAATCTTAGAAAATGGAAGAAAGACACTTCATCTTTTTGGAGTGTTGCAGAAAAGTATAACTTAGAAGAAGTTCTTCATAAGTTAATTGGTGATAATGAATGGGTGGCAATTCAGGGAGAATGTGTTGCACCTAATGTACAAGGCAATAAGTATAAGGTAACAGAACCAGACTTGTATGTATTTAATCTTATATATCCAAGTGGACGTATTGGTTCAGTAGAAGCTAAGAAAATTGTGTCGGAATACGGTTTGAAATTTGTACCTATTATTGAAGAATCTGTGAGCATCAAAGGAATGAGTGTAGCAGAAGTTTTAGAGTATGCGACAGGGAAAAGCCGGTTATACGACACTCTGAGAGAAGGTATTGTATTCAGAAGTTTAGATGGAAAGCAGTCATTTAAGGCAGTTAGTCCAGAATTTTTGATTAAACATAATGAGTAGGTAAATTTTTATGAACGAAACTAAATGTGAAATGGCAAGATTAAAATATTG
>CAZAGJ010000211.1:0-1165 GCA_964484605.1 uncultured Roseburia sp.
TTCTGTATGAAGTTTTGAAGGTACAAAAAGTTATTGCAAAAATGATAAATATGTTATATAGTAAATGACGTACCAAATACGTCATTTTTGCACTATATATTCCTCGATAGCTCAGTCGGTAGAGCACGCGGCTGTTAACCGCGCTGTCGTAGGTTCGAGTCCTACTCGGGGAGCTTTTTCATGAAGCTCATGAAATCAATAATGGCGACTTAGCCAAGTGGTAAGGCGTGGGTCTGCAACACCCTGATCGTCGGTTCAAATCCGTCAGTCGCCTCTAAAGTACTCAGAAAATCTTCTGGGTACTTTTTTTCTTTGATAGAAAACATTGTTCACGCAAATATTGTTCAGATGTAAGGATTGCGCGAAGAAGAATATTTCTATATAATAATGTAGTGAGAAACAGCGAGAATTTAAAATAAAAGAACTGAGTATTAATCTACGGAGAGAGATTACAAAATCAATAAATTACGCAGAGGGAGTGCAAAATAATGAAAAAAGTAGAAGATTATATTAGAAGTATTCCGGATTTCCCGGAAGAAGGAATTATTTTCCGTGATGTGACAAGCGTTCTTCAGGATGCAGATGGATTACAGCTTGCCATTGACGAGCTGGCAAAAAAATTAGAGGGCATTGAGTTTGATGTGCTTGCCGGAACGGAGTCAAGAGGATTTATATTTGGTATGCCGCTTGCATACTTGCTGCATAAGCCGTTTGTATTAATTAGAAAAGCAGGAAAGCTCCCTTGTGAGACGATTTCTAAGACCTACGAATTGGAGTACGGAAGTGCAACGATTGAGATACACAAGGATGCAGTGAAGCCGGGACAGAGAGTAGTTCTAATTGACGATTTGATTGCAACAGGCGGAACGATGAAGGCAGCGGCAGAATTGATAGAAGAATTAGGCGGCAAAGTTGAAATGCTGTTATTCCTTCTTGAGCTGAAGGGACTAAATGGACGTAAACTATTAGAGAAATATCATGTGGAATCTGTCGTCACATATGAAGGAAAATAACTAACAAAACAAAATCATCATCTGAAAAGGATGGTGATTTTTGTTATTATGAGAAAAAAATTTAAACAGATGAGATGAATTTAAACAGATGAGATGAATAGTATAGACGAAAATAAGGAAAACCAATATAATATAGTATTATAATATAAACA
>CAZAGJ010000212.1:0-1157 GCA_964484605.1 uncultured Roseburia sp.
ATGGGGCAGGAGAGGGAAACATCACCCTTACGGTAGCTAACGGAACCATTGAGTACACCATCACAGCCACAGCCGGAGCAAACGGAAGTATTAGTCCTGGCGGAGCGGTCGGGGTTGCAGCAGGGGGCAGTCAGACATTTACGATTAGTCCGTCATCCGGATATGTGATTGATACCTTAAAGGTGGACGGTTTGGAAGTGACAGCAACCACAAGCTATACCTTTAGTGAGGTAAATTCAAATCACACCATAGAAGTTAACTTTAAGCAGGAAAGTCAGACACCGGATGTGCCGGATGACAGTGGCAAGAAGGTGGAGGCACCTAATACCGGTGATGATACACCTAGTGTCTTGCTGTTTATATTAACAATAATCTCCGGAACGGGACTGATTCTTACCGCAAAGAAACGCAGAAAGAATCTTAAGATGTCAGAGAAATAGTTGAAAACTAAAAAAGAAAGTAATAGAGAAGAGAAGCTTATCACATTTGTGGTAGGCTTTTTTTCTGTTGCCAAATTTTTGTAATCAGCTTTTTCGAACCCTAAGTACTTACTGTAAGGCAACCAAATAAGAAATCTTAAAGAGAAGCAGGATTAAGTGAAGAGAAAACAGCAGAAATCAGAAGATTTTTTGATGCAGAGCAGAAAAAGTTAAAGAGACGTAAAGAAGCGAAAGATAAGAGTCAGCTATGCTCGAAGTAGTCCGCAGGGTTCAGACCGCAACGAGAAAGAATGGTGTAGGTGGTGCTGACGGTTGCCGCATTTCGGAATGCCACCTCAACATTGTAATCATCATACTCCTCAAGGAAGGAATCCGCAAGGATGCCGAGGATGTCACGGCTGTTGTCGTTCCAGTATTCGCTCACGAGCTTAGCGGCAATCTGCTCAATCTGGTCGGCAAGTCCCTTAGAAGCGGAGACATTGAAGCGTTGTTCCAGGGCTGCGGTTACGGCATCTTGATGCTGCTCTCCGTATTCCCATAATTTAAGGCGGCGGGAATTTTCCCTGCCGCCTGTATCGGAAACATCAAAAACATATTTGAGCCTCGGATTATCACCGCTGGTGTCGATGAGGGCAATGCCCTTGGAGCCACGGCGAACATAACGCCCCATCTGCTTGTTCCAGAGGTCATAGTCCGCACAGGCGGTGGCGTTTGGCT
>CAZAGJ010000213.1:0-1157 GCA_964484605.1 uncultured Roseburia sp.
CAAAAATACGCGCTTTGCCGCAGTTGTGCAACATGACAGGCTTCTTGTCGGCTTCCCACTGTGGTGATAATCACCGTGTACTATAATACGCGCCATCAGCCCACATTAGGGCGAAAGAAAACGAAACGATGGCAACGCTCAAGTACAATATCATCAAAACGACGCAATACAAGTGCGACTGCAAGGCGGCGGCGAAAATCGAAGGCTGAAAAATGACCGTAAAACTGCCGACGCTGAAATCCATCATGACAGAACACGGGTGCGACGCCGACGCCGCCCGCTCCATCCGCGCACGAATGGAGGTCGAGACGGATCGCGCCCGCTTCCGCAAGATGGGCAGGCATACGCTCGATGTCATTTCGGCGCGTGATCTTGCGCGACATCCCGAACTTGCCGTCCGGGAAATGCCGCGAACGAAGTTCACCACGTGGAAGGTCGAAGACCATCTCAAGACTATGAAAGCGCGGAAAGCCTACATTCGCGCCGCCGCCGAAGAAGGCTCGCTATCTTCAGTCTTCGATGCATTCGCCGATGTCTTCCGTTCGATGGGCAAGCCCGTTGAGGCCATGCCTGTGACGGCCTTGCCGCTTCCTTGTCTGCCCGTGGCGCGGCGCGTCCACGCCGCACGGACAAGCGCGAACTGGCGATGGCGTGAGGCGTGGCGGCGAAAAGACGAGGTTGATTAAGTGATATCCGAACCAAAGGAAAAATGGAAAAGCGTTTATCGGCGGGTATGTTCCTCGGACAGTGGCCGATAAATTCAAGGAGGCCGCAGAGGAACGCGGCATGACCGTGAAGGATTTGCTTGAAGTGCTTATTGTTGAAGAGTTGAGACGTAATAAACTCTGCAACGAAAATGTATGAAACGGCATTGACAACGGCAGAAGTCTTGGAGGTTCCCCATTTTTTTTTTCTTGGCGGCCGCATCGTCGGTGAGTTCCCCGTCGCGCACGTCAACGGCGGGGCGGGACGCCCCGCCCTACCGAATAACGAAACATTTGCCCGGTTCCCGCATGGCGGGGCGTCTGCCCATCCGGTAGGGCGCGACGTCCCTGTCGCGCCGAGCTCTATCATGCGGGCGTGGAAGTTTGTGGTATTCGCTGCGGGAAGTTTTGGAGTCTCGGAGTTCGGGGCGAGTTGTGGAACGCCCTCGCGTC
>CAZAGJ010000214.1:0-1154 GCA_964484605.1 uncultured Roseburia sp.
ATTTAAACTATCGAAATACAGTTCCTCTGCAAAAATACGAATCTCCGATAGTTTAAATGATGTAAATAATAATTTAGTCTCCGATCTTTACGTTGGAGATGACGGGAAACTCCACAAAGTTGTTGGAGGTGCTGATACAGTACTCCCTTTTAAATCGGGTGTCGTTTTGACAGATTTTTATAATTACCGCAATTTAGAAATTATGACGGAAAACAACTTCAAAACAATAACCTTTGATTTATATATGCCAGCAAATAGTAACAGTGCTATGCTTTCCAGATATCCGCAACAATTTCTCATCGATGGTTCTCATGACGGTTCTTCATGGACAAATATTTATATTAAAAAGAAAACTGTCGTAGAATCCACCACATATACCGGAGAAATAGTGG
The DNA here is from genome assembly GCA_964484605.1 of uncultured Roseburia sp. GTDB lineage: Bacteria > Bacillota > Clostridia > Lachnospirales > Lachnospiraceae > Roseburia. The sequence continues at coordinate 393 of CAZAGJ010000214.1, forward strand.
ATATATCAGCTTACAAATACCTCAAATTCCACAGCGGTACTAACGGTAGTTATCTATGCTCTTACGAGAATGCGGATATAATATCCAATGTCACCTGGAATTAGCTACCATACAAATCAAGCATTAAATAAACAGCACCCTGATTCCCAGTTGGAGTATATGTGCAAGATATAGGCATGGATAGAGTTTCCCCTTTTTTCATTTTTCCAAATTTGATATAGCCTATTTTCCTTCCATATGTTTTGATTGGGTAATTTATTTTCTGCTCAACAATTTCTGCTCCGGTAGGAGTTCCCAATGTAATATATACTGCATTACTGTGTTCAGAATATACTCCGACACTAATGTTAAGAACCATTGAAGAAATATCCATATTCGCAGTATATGTAAGTTGACCGGACGCGCCGTTTATTCCAGAAAATATCTCAGATGAAAGAGGACTAATTTCGCCATTCCTAAAAGGGATTACTGAATCCGCACCTGCCTCGTCAGTGATGATATAACCGTAGTTGCCATCAGCATCCTTTCCGAAGCGGAACGGCGTGCCATCGACGGTTAAATTATTATTTACTGTATTTAAACTATCGAAGCACGAAGTACCTGCAAAAATACGAATCTCCGATAGTTTAAATGGAAACGCGCTTATTTATGAGGATGGAAACTTTTATATTGAAAACCGGGGTGCTGATACAGGGTTAAAAAAATTGGGTAGCGGTAGTCCAAAACAGGTGTATTCGGAACGTTTAGCAAATGGGCATAATA
>CAZAGJ010000215.1:0-1145 GCA_964484605.1 uncultured Roseburia sp.
AAACGCTATTTTTCACTATAATAATGGTGTATATATCATCTAATAGCATATTAGACGTACACTTTGAAAAAGTTTAGGCAAGGCGAAAACCTTGATTTTTTATTGCAAAAATAGTTTTCCGAGTTTGTTCATCATATCGGATTTATGTTCTAAAAGTGAGTGGGCGTATCTGTTTAAGGTTACCGTTGCGTTTTTATGACCGAGAATTTCCGAAAACGTTTTCACGTCCATTCCACATTCCAAAGCTCTTGTTGCGAACGTATGACGGAGCGAGTGAAAACCTTTATGAGGTATGCCGTGATTTTTAAGTAGCAATGCAAAACTGCGTTGATAAGACCTAACCGTTACGGGTTTTCCGTCTACCGACACCACGTATTTGCTTTTCCCCGTCCGTTTTAATTCTTTCAGCGTATGTAAAAGTTGTTTCGGTACGGGAATTATTCGCTTTGACGATTCCGTTTTCGGCTCGTCCACGATTTGTCCGAAACCGCTTTCCGTTTTGCCGTCGCGACAAGTCTTGTTTACCAAGAGTAAGCCTTTTTGAAAGTCAATATCTTCCCACGTTAAAGCGAGCAATTCACCTATACGTAAACCGGTATAAAGGCACAACACTATGCCGAACATTTTACTTCGTTTATCTGACGTTACCGCTTGTTCTATCTTCTTTTGTTCCGCCACCGAAAAACACGAAACGCTCTTTTGTTTTAACTTAGGGCGCTTTATTTTATTTGCTATACACTCTTTCGTTTTACCTAACATAAACGCCGTTTTAAGCGAATTTTGAATGATTGTAATAATCAAATTTACTGTACTCACCGCTAAAACTTGATTTATTTTTGCATTGCCCTTATTTAGCAATTCCGTCACGAACGATTGCAAAATAATAGGCGTTAAATCGTCTAAGTCGTAATCACCGATTTTAGGAACGATACGCTTTTCTATCATTTGCGAATACGTATCGTACGTCCTTTGTTTTGCGCTCGGTTTTATATAGTTTTCAAGCCAAACGCTAAGCCATTCTTTGTATTTCATTTTTGTTTAATCTCCTGTTTTTAAATTTTTTGTCAATAATATTTTAGTCAAAGCAAAGCCTTAAAAAAAGCGATTTGCAACCGTGGCGTGTGCTTGTCTTGATACGAGAGCGG
>CAZAGJ010000216.1:0-1138 GCA_964484605.1 uncultured Roseburia sp.
GGGTATTCTCGCCCACCAGCTTCAGCTTCACGGTGTTCGAGGGCAGCATGTAGCTTTTGTGGAACGTTCCGTCCTCATCTTTCCAACTGTTGTCATAATTGAAGTACAGCATTTCCAGATGGGCATTTTCCAGGGTCATGGTGTTGGTAGCCACATCGTAGGAAACATCTTCGGGGAAGTTATCTTCGGTGATTTCCACGGAGTTCCAGTCGTGGTCCGCGTCGCAGCAGAATATGGCATCCTCATAGATAAAGTAGTTTTTGGTATCGATGTTGAATGCAGCTTTCAGAGGCACCTGCTCCTTGGGGGGATTGATCCATATGCCGTAGTCGACGATGCCGCCGTCACTCCCGTCGGAGAAGGTCCAGTTGGCGCTGATCAGCAGGCTGAAGTTCTTCCAGTTATAGGAATACTTGACGTAGTCGACAAAGGCATCGGAAACGGTGATCTTCCACACCTTGTTGCCATTTTTGTCGTCATCATGCGGGGTAATGGTTACCAGATCCTCATTCGAATCGATGCCGGGGATAAAGTCGCTGTAAGTCTCGCCCAAGGTGTCGAAATTACAGGTAATATCTCCACTCATGGTATAGTCGCATTCCCCCGCCAGGGCGATGAAGTAGAAGGTATTGTCGCCGTCCATGGTGGTGTAGAAGAAATCCTGCAGATCGTTCTCCTCCGTGGCCTCGGGGCCGGAGAAGTAGCCCACAAGCATGGGGGTCTCGGAGGGAACGGGTTCATCCTCCCCCGTCACCGCGCGGCCCTTCGGAGCGTCCTCCTTGGTCTCGGTGGGCAGGGTGGTTTCCTCCTCCGGCTCGGAAGCAGTGGGTTCGCTGCTCTCCGTGGGGGTCTCGGACTCGGAGGGAGCGGGTTCGCTGCTCTCCGCCGGAGTCTCCGACTCGGAGGGAGCGGGTTCGCTGCTCTCCGCCGGAGTCTCCGACTCGGAGGGAGCGGGTTCGCTGCTCTCCGCCGGGGTGACAGGATCCACCACGGGGGTGGGCTGCTCCGGCTCCTCTGGCTCCGTGGCGAATACGCCCATGGGCAGCATTCCTGCCACCATGGTGATCGCCAGGAGCAAAGACAGTGTTCTTCGTGCAAAATGACTCATACAGCACGCGTCCTTTCCATGTGGTTTGTT
>CAZAGJ010000217.1:0-1127 GCA_964484605.1 uncultured Roseburia sp.
CATTTAATATATATTTACATGTTGTGTTTACAAATTTAGAACTTAATCCTATGAGACGCAATGTTTTTAAGAAACTTTAAGACTTGTCGCCATCGCCCGGTCTATGAGTATTCGTTGGCATCTCTCGTCGATGCTACTATAAAATACTTCGATGTTACACTGACTCGATACCCACTTGTCCCAAATGTGCTTATATAATCCGCCATATATCAAACGGCATTCGGTATAACTCCAATATAGCCATATATATCGGAAAAACGCATCGATTACCTTCTTTTGCTCCATTAGTCCTCTATTTTGGTGTCGTTGATATATTCAAACAACTCGGTCTCGAACTTCTCGATAACACTGTCGTAATTCTTTGGAAGCGGCTTGTCCCCAATGAAAGCTCTTACTAACGGCTCTATTTGGCGGAGTTCTTCCGGCAATATCGGCGCAATCTTATAGCCTACTATCTTGGATATGATCGCCTCGTGCGCTCTAGTATAACGCACGAGAGCGCGGAGTATCGTCAAACATACATACACAGTCGAAACCAACATCAACGAATTTTCCTCTAATGTTGGATATGTAACCTTTAAGCCATATCGGTAAGCCTTATAAGAGTTGTCGAAGTAGTCCGATAATGTCTCTTGAAATAGTATCATATTATTCGTTTCACTACGTCGCCACCGCTCGTCTATCTTCGTGTAACGCCTACGATCATAACTGCGGCGTAACTGTCGTATCGGATGACATAATTTACGCGTAGCACTGATCTTCATTATCGCGGCTTGATCGATGATTGTGTCGATATAGTCCCAAACAATCTCCGCAATTACAAACGGAACGTAAGTAATTGAAAATATAGCGTCCTGAGATAGTACCTCGCGAAGTAACGCTTTACTCAATTCGGTTTGCTGCTGTGCGGCTCTTTCGTCGGCAATCGCTTTAGCCTTTTGCCGACGTGCTAACTCTTGAAAGAGTTCTTCCGGAGACATCGTAGAGAGCCGAGGATCTACAATGCCTCCTAAATTTGGTTGTATCATAATATTTGCATTTCACTGATCCACTTTGATAATATCGCTGGAGTCAAATTACCTCCTTGACGTGTACAAAATATTTCGGGACGCGTTTGGTGCAACGTG
>CAZAGJ010000218.1:0-1126 GCA_964484605.1 uncultured Roseburia sp.
TATTTATGAATGTTACCAACATGATGGATCGCACTTCCTATTGCATCTATTAAAGCGGTGCAACCACGAACATTATAATCCTTTTCTGTCATTTTGGGAATATCTGCGAGCATCACCCTGTCATGCAGCACCTCGCTCACATTATCAAACAATACTGTTGATACGTAGCACACGCCTTCCTGTTTTTTCTGCTTGTTAATCATCGCATTGAAGCCTCCAATAGTGTCAGTTTCGAGACCAGCCATGGAACCGCTCCTATCCAGTATAAAGACAAGCTCCGTAATATTGTTTTTCATTTTGAATACCTCCGAAAAATCATTTGGTCTTCCGACCTTGTGATCTTATTATACAACTTATGCCGGAGGTAATGGTCGCATCAAAAGCGACAATTCACTTCTGGAAAAGCAAGGAAACTAATCGATTATATTCCCTGTATGCTTCATACTCACTCAGCTCAGATAGTGAATCAGCAATAGTCTTGTAATACCAATGTTGCAGTTTTGGATCTTTTTGATTAAAACACGACCACATTGATTCTCCTCTGATATTTCTTTCACGATATAAACTGCGAATATTTGAAAGCTTATCAGAAAGAACTATAATCTTTTCTTCTTTAGTACAAGACTTCAAATGCTGAATTGTCTGCATTTTTCGTTCTTTCCATGTTTCAGATGCTGGTCTCTCTGCTAATTTATCTTCGGTATCTCCTGCTACTAAAAATGCAACTCTCTCACCAAACTCCCCGCGAATCTCCTCCATTGTCACATCAGTGTCTTCAACAACGTCGTGTAGTGTTGCCGCAGCCAAAACCTGCTCATCCGATGTCATAGTAGAGGCAATAGCTGCAACCTCCATCGGATGTGTAATATACGGTGACTCTGCAAGTTTTCTGACCATTCCGCGATGTGCGTTTACAGCAAAAATAATTGCCTTTTCAAAAATGGATAATTTCGTTTGTTCCAACATGAATTTTTCCCCTTGCAATTAATCGTCGTGTCTAAGAGCATCTATTTCTTTAAGCATATTCAAAATCTCTTTGTGATTTAGCCGTAAGTACTCATCAAATTTTTTTCCAATTAAGTCACACGCTATATCTGTAATCATTCTATTGGATATGGCTGTACAC
>CAZAGJ010000219.1:0-1113 GCA_964484605.1 uncultured Roseburia sp.
ATATATTGTAGATGCAGCACCGCCTAATATGTGAATTTCATCGTTATACACTACCACACAACCCGAATAGAACATATATGGCAATGTGCTTGCCCATGTCCATTCGCAGCCGTCCCATTCGTAATGATCCTGCTCTGAACTGTACCCGCCCAGCATGTGAATATCACCGTTATATAACACCACACAGCTATCATTACCCGATATCGGCGCTGAATAATATTGCACCAGCGCCCGCGTTGATTTGAAATTTAAGTTGCCCGACTGCTTTTCACCGTCGATTATAACTGTTGTATCAGGGCGCGAAATTTTCGCGCTAATACTTGCTTTGCCCGACCTCTGTCCTACGATAGCCATCAGAATGTCACCTCGCTCATTATCTTGAACCTCGACGGCGGTATTACCGTGTCCACGCTTCCGTCTTGGAATGTCACCTGTACATCATATACATATTCACCATACGACATGTCTGCAGTATCATACGGTTCTATGTTAATACGACTTCCAACCTTATGAATCAGTGTATTCGTTGAATATACATTCTTCTTCACGGTGAACTCTATCATATCGAATTCTTGAATATCATAGCTGCTGCCGTCTGCATTCAGTAGTTCAATATCGAACTCTGCGGAATCTCCGCGTGTAAGAGTTATTTCATAATTGTTGATCTGAAACATGATATCACCTATTTTACAATCTTAAAGTAATTTTCCAGTAATTGGTCGGGTGCGTATGCCAATGGCTCACCGCTGTCACGAATGCACTTATATAGCATTTTATCCCAAATATAATATTTGCCCTCGTAGCATTCCATATTGACTGCCCACGGTATCGGGTCTTCAATCGTTCCTGCGTGCTCAATGTCGATTACGGTCCACATCGCGGATGTAGCATCGGGGGTCCAGTCTGCTTGCGTCGTATGGGCTTGTATGCACTTATACAGCTTACCATTGTATTGGTATCTATCGTCAATGTATACTGGAATGTCAGCTTCCCACGTCGGATACAAATTCACCGCTCTTGCTGCTGTTTGGTCATCTGCCGTTGTTCGTGCTCGTCTCGCAAATTCTACTAATTCTGTCCACTTCACTACTCGTTCACCTCATTCGCTAGTAT
>CAZAGJ010000220.1:0-1110 GCA_964484605.1 uncultured Roseburia sp.
AATGTACACGCCCATGATGCCCGCGGGCAGACCGGCGATGCTGCTCAGCGCGGCGAAGCAGGCGATAGCGCCGCCGGGCACGCCGGGGCAGCCGATGGACAGCAGCGTGTTGGCCAGCATGACCGTGACCATCATGCCGAAGTTCACCTCCACGCCGCAGGCGTTGGCGAAGAACACGATCATGAAGCTCATCAGGATGGACACGGCGTCCATGTTGATGGTGGCGCCCAGAGGCAGCGCCATAGAGGAGATCTCGTTGGGCACTTCCAGATCGTCAGCGCACTTCTTGCTGATGGGCAGGGTAGCGGAGGAAGAGCAGGTACCGAAGGCGTTGAGCGCAGCGGGCATGATCTTCTTGAAGAACTGGCCCACGGGGTACTTGCCGATGAACTTCACGATGCCGCCGTACACGATGAGCACGTACAGGATGTAGGTGATGTACAGGGCAGCCAGCACGCCGGCCAGAGCGATGATGGTGGAGGTGCCGTTGGCATACATCACAGAAGCGATGGAGCAGAACACGCCCACAGGGGTGAAGTGCATGACCACGGAGATGATCTTCACGCAGATGGCGTCCAGCGCTTCCACCACTTTGTAGAAGGGCTCAGCCTTTTCCTTCAGGCTCACGCAGGCCACGCCCACGATGATGGCAAAGACCAGCACCTGCAGCATATCGCCGTTGACGAAGGAGGCGACAGGGTTGGCAGGGATGAGGTTCTTGACGGTGTCCAGCAGGCTGGTAAATTTGGTGGCTTCCACGGTGGTATCCATCATTTCGATCACGACGCCCTTGCCCAGCCCCATGGCCTGCGGCAGGAACAGGCCCAGCAGGCTGGCAAACAGCGTGGTGCTTACAAAGAACAGCACCGTCTGCAGGCCGATCCGCCCGGTGGCGGACACGCTGCCGATGCCCTTGATGCCCACCACCAGCGAGCAGAACACCAGCGGGAAGATCATCATGCGCAGCGCGTTCATGTACAGGCCGCTGCACAGGTCGATCACGGGCAGCGCCCATTCGAAGCGGCCGGGCATCAGCAGGCCGAACACGATGCCGGCCAGCAGGCCGATAAAGATCCACAGGGTGAGCGTGGTCGCCTTGTTCTTCTTCAT
>CAZAGJ010000221.1:0-1101 GCA_964484605.1 uncultured Roseburia sp.
GCTTTATACTTATCCGGTGCTTGAAGATAAAAGGGTAATCTTGTTGTATCTGGATGATTTAAATCAGTTTGCAAGCAACAAAAATCTCCTGCAGTTTCTTTCTCATCCAAGTTCTTTTACTGAACTCGCTGTATTCTGCAAAAAAGCAGATGCACGGACAAAGTTCTATAAAAGTGTAAAAGAGCAGATGATCTCTTGTGAGAAAATAACCAATCAGGCAAAATTGCAAGATTTCATTTTGAAAGAAATCGCAAAAAGAAATGGGCGCATCCGGGCAGATGCCTATAGCTTATTTATGGAAAAAGAAAATTACTTAGAAAGAGACGATATTTCTCTTTTAAATATTGTTTCTGATATTGATCGGTTAGTTTCTTATTCGCCGGATATTTCCATAGATACCGTAAATGCCCTCATTGCGGATAATCCCAGTAAAAAAATGTTTGAGTTAGCCACAATGATCAAAAAAAAGGACTTTAAACATTTGAGGCAACAGGCAGAGGTGTTCTCTGGGAAAGAGATCAGTGCATTAGGTGCACTTCTTAGAGAGTATCGTATTGCATGGAAAGCAAAATATTTTTCTATCTCGGATATTGGTGTTCGTCATACACCATTATTTTCTAAAGAGCCGGAAGAAAAGCTGCTGCGCGCGATGGAAGTAATTACTGAGGGAATGGATTCCTTAAAGTATGGCACAGTTCCAAAAAGCAGTGCTATGTTATATACTTTTGCGCAGCTAATTAACTTGTAACAATAGTAAGGTACAAAAAGGCGGCGTGCGGAAACGGAATCAGGCAGCTTATCTGGTCAAGGGATTTAGGCTGTTTGATAAGGTCAGATACCATGGTCAGGTCGGATTCATATTTGGGCGCAGGAGCAGTGGATATTTTGACATCCGCACATTAGACGGAGAAGTAATAAGCAGAAGCGCTTCTTATAAAAAGCTACGCTTACTGGAAACAAAGAAAAACTATTTAACATTAGAAAGGAGGTCCGCATAACTGCGGAGGCAGCTTCCTCCCCGACTTGTAGAAGATCGGGGGTATCCGCTGCCTATTTTTAGATTATGAACAACGTAATGCTTCTGGGTAGATTGACAAGAGT
>CAZAGJ010000222.1:0-1097 GCA_964484605.1 uncultured Roseburia sp.
TATATTATTATTTATGGAAAAACAACAAATTAAATCGAGGGAAAGAGTTGTTAATTGCTAGTCGTGTTCTAGAAATGATTATGCAGGTTTGATACAAGGATATGAAAAATTAAAGGGTATTCCTTTGCATGATTTGTTAGCATTTACAATCACTAATATTTACTAGAGTAACACAAAAACATCGTATGTTTTCTGTCCATTCTGCGTAACAATGTTCACATCTACGAATAATTATCAACAACACTGAAAGGTATATATATATTTCTATCAAAGGAATTGATATTACTACAGAAATGAAGACTAATTCTTTACTTTTATTGTCTACATGGAGAGTTTCTAAGAAGTATCATTTCAAGATAGCGATCTAGGCACGAAACAGATGCTAAGACGATAACGAACATTACGCCCTGTGCTTTGTTACTCACGGTAGGATATGTAAGGCAAAATCTTGGAGTGAGCACTGAAAAAGAACTTGTGATTCTTAATCTTGGTATTATAGTTCAATAACAGTTTATAACAATTCAAGGAGTTGTTACTTTTTTATCATAATTCACAGTGATTTATTCGGAAAATGACAGCTTTTGTGATATAATAAAAATTGATAACTTGTTATCTGTTAAGGCTAATGAGGCGAGTATATGAAATCATTTATAAAAAACTCTGGGTGTAGTACTACTTATTCAAAAAGATATTACCAAGTTGCAACTGCGTAAAGATTTGAGTGTTGCTACTGGAATGATAAGTAGATCCAATGAGAGTGAGAATATTTCTCTTTTCGCCCTTTTGCGTATTTGCGATTATCTAGATTGTGATATTGGTGATATTTGTGAAGCGGTACGTATAGAAGAAAGATAAGTTCGTTTTATTGGTTGGTACATTTAGTATAATGATACTGACATAGTAGATACATCTATCTACCATGCCAGAGGAGAAGAAGCTGAGATGGATGATTCTAACGACAGACTTAATATACCGGAGATTCCGGGTATGACTAAAATGATTGACAATATCAATCTACGTGTCTGTGATGATCTGGAAAATACGATCACAAAGAAAAGCAAGCTGAGAATTGCTGCAGCCTGTTTCTCTCTATATGC
>CAZAGJ010000223.1:0-359 GCA_964484605.1 uncultured Roseburia sp.
TTATTGTAGGCGAGTCCGGAAGCGGCAAAACAACGCTATTATTTGAATACATCAATAGGATGCCCCAGAAGAAAATGTTCTGGAGCTTTTTCGGCGTGGATGAGGATTCATACACATTACTAGATTCTTTAAAAAGGATATGTTCCGAAATAAAGAGAAGCTTTGATATCACTGCGCCAATGGAAATGAGTTACGCAAACATATCCGAGGTGCTCTACTTGACGATTTATTCAATTCCGAAAGATCAGGAAACCGTCATAATTCTTGATGGATTAGATATGTTTTATGATATTGAAAGTATACACGAAAGTGTCTTTCCATCCGGATTACCATCGAATGTGAAATTCATTGTCTCCGGA
>CAZAGJ010000223.1:369-1094 GCA_964484605.1 uncultured Roseburia sp.
TTCTAAGTATTGAGCGGTTTAGTGAAAGCGAGAGCATAGATTCTTTTAATTCATTAATGACAGAACGGAATCGAGCGTTAAATAATAAGAATCAAATGGATCTCCTTCGTCCGTCATTTGCTCAAGGCCTAATTCCGCTGCATGTTAAGCTGCTGATGGAAGTATGCTCGGGTTGGCATTCTATCGATGTGATCGAAGAGTTCCCACAAACAGTTGAGGAAGTAGCACTCATTTACTTATCAAATATGTACACAAAGTATGGGCACAATAAAGAGCTGTTTGCATATGCATTGGCTCTTGTGTCTGTATCACCGTATGGCATAACTGAGGAGGAATTGCAAGAATTGTTGCTTTCTTTCCCCTCGGTGAAACAGTATTTTCAGTCAGAGGATCGTTATGCGTACGGATTGACAAAATTGCCATTCGTTGTTTGGTCAAGACTTTTTTATGATTTGAAGGGGTGCCTTACTCTTACACGCTCGAATGGCAGTATAGTTGTTAAATTTGTTCACCATATCTTTTACCGGGTTTTCACAAAAAACTTTTCTTCCTACTGTGACGAGGCTAGGAAAACTCTGATACAATATTACTCATCGCAAAGCAACTATACCAATGACATTGGAGTACCTAATGCCAGAAAAGCCATATCTTTAGGCGCCCTATTAAAAAGAACCGGGGAATATGGCTCATTATGCGATTTATACTCATCACTTTCTTTTGTAGAC
>CAZAGJ010000224.1:0-1092 GCA_964484605.1 uncultured Roseburia sp.
GATCTCGCTGGACCTAAGGTACCCAGTTGCTCTAATTTGGCCATAGGCAAGCACCACTCTATCCATTGAAACACCCAAACCTACCGATATGTCTGTAAGCCTTTTTGTCGTATCGAAAAGCTCATCTACGCCAATTTTATATGCAGCTAACTGCTTAGTGTATTTGGTCAAGTCCAAGATGCTTACCGGAGATGTTAACGCGAAACTTTTAATTTCTGCAAATAGCTGATTCGCTCTCGTTTGGTCTTGAATGATTGCGCCAAGTGATACTCGTTGCAATTCAAACTCCGCAGTAACTTCTCGGACTTTGGTTAAAAATGAACCGACTGCACCAATTGACGCATAAACAGCCATACGCTTAATCAAACGTTCTAGATATGAAGTCTGTCTATGATATGCTTTACCAGTCTTATGTGCTTGAGTTGCTGCTCTCTGCTGTGATAACAATAAGCGTTCTTCCGCCTGTCTTACGCGGTCTTGAGCAATTCTTAGTTTCTCGTCTGCTTGTTCAACTTCTTTGGCTAACTTAGCTGCTCTAGCCATTTGTAGTTCGGGAATTTCGATACCTTTTAGGTTGCCAAGTTTCTCAAACGCTTTCAATAGAGTTTTAAGTTCTCTAGTTAGCTCTTGAATCGCTCTTTTATTTTCGGGAGTAAGTGGTTCAATTTTTAATTCGGCAAGACGTTTCTTTACATCTTCAAGGTTGTCTAAAGACTTAGTATTGATCGCAAGTTTGATGTTAAGAGCACGTTTTTGTAGCGCTTTTTCTAACTTATCTGCATACTTGCTATCCCACGCGTTTGCAGTTTTATCGATAGCTCCGTCTAAATCGAATCCAACCGAATATATTAACGAACCGTTCCCAGTGCTACCAGATGCCATACCTTATAATTTTGTAATGTCATTCATAACTTGTTGCTGCAACTGCTCTGCTATCGTAGACTGTTTGCCTATGCCGAACTTCGCAAGCAACGATTTTTGTTCTGCCCCTTGTTTTGAATTATATGTAACTATTGATTCTTCTTTTTCGACTTCTTTATAGTCATAATCGTAATAACCTTTATCTATTAACATCATCGTTATCTTTTCTAC
>CAZAGJ010000225.1:0-1079 GCA_964484605.1 uncultured Roseburia sp.
ATGACTTATGGAAGAATACATGCTGTCGGATGAAAGGACATGGAAACATTTTCTTTCTGTGGGATTCATATATATGAGTGCACCGGCAGCTCAGAAAGATACGGAGGTGGTGCAATGTATGAGGCACTGACTGACTTTTCCGATATATATACAGCCTATAGAAGAACTGCCAAAGGAAAGCATGGGAAGAATGAAGTTATAAAATATGAGAATAATCTTCATATGCAGCTTTGGTGGCTTCAGGAACGGATGGCAAACAGAGCATTTCATATCGGGGGATATCATAAGTTTATGATATATGACCCCAAAGAAAGAGAAATACAGGCATTGTCATTTTCAGACCGTGTATTTCAGCACCTGTTGTGTGACAATGTGTTGATGCCTTACTTTGAACCGAGACTGATATATGATAATGCAGCCTGTCGTGAAGGAAAAGGAACACATTTTGCCATGGGCAGACTGGAAGGTTTCTTAAGAGACTATTACAGAAAATACGGTAACAAAGGATATTTCCTTAAATTTGATATTCGTAAGTATTTTGACTGTATCTGCCATGATGTCCTGAAAAAGAAACTGGAGAGATTTCCTGATGAAGAAGTCAGGACACTGCTGTATCACATTATTGACAGCTATGAACACAGTGAAAACAGAGGTGTTCCAATGGGCAATCAGTCAAGCCAGTGGTTTGCTTTATATTATCTGGACAGGCTGGACAGATTTATAAAGGAGAGGCTAAAAGTAAAATACTATGTAAGATACATGGATGACGGAGTGCTCATTCACCACGATAAAGAGTTTCTAAAGAAAGCGTTAGCCAAGATGAAAGAGCTGGTGGAAGAAGATGGACTCGAGTTTAATTCCAAGACACAAATTTTTCCTATATCACAGGGAGTGGATTTTCTGGGATTTCATTTTTATCTGACAGATACAGGAAAGGTGATTAAGAGACTTCGGACATCAAATAAACGAAGATTTAAAAGAAGGATGAAACGCTTTCAGAAGCAGTATCGGGAAGGCAGGATTACTTTTGATGAAATCACACAGAGTGTCAGAAGTTATAATGGACATTTAAAGCATGG
>CAZAGJ010000226.1:0-1079 GCA_964484605.1 uncultured Roseburia sp.
CGGAGCATTTGCTCCCCCAGGCTTTTGCCTTCCCCCAGGGCCACGCCGGGTCCGGCATGGTGCCCGTCCCGGTTTTTGGGAGGTGCCGGAACCATACGAACGTAGTTTCCCCGCAGATAATCCTCCGGCGAGAACGTCGCATCCAGCTTTCCCTGCTCCAGCAGGGTCAGGTACTTGGTTGCGGACGCTTCCAAAAGCCCCATGAGATAAGCGTGGTCACTTCCGCTGCGGCCGTCGGCACCAAGAGTAAGGGGCTCTCCGGTGCTGGGATGGCGTAGTCCCAGACCGTTGAAGTAAGCAATATAGTCTTCGAACAGACGCTGCGACAGCGACTCCTGAAACGCATCCATTGTCTGGGCGGGACCTGCATGGGAATCCTCGCAGGTTTTGTCCGCCCGGAACATCCACTCATAGGCCAAATCCCCGTGCTCCAGGTCGATGATGGGGCAGTAGATTTGTGCAGCATAGACCCGGTCGCTTTCCTCCAGAAACGCACCGTTTTTTTAGATAGGGAAGGTAGGCTTCATTTTCTCCCGTTACGCACAGCAATGCGCTCATGGCCCCTCCGACACTGACACCGACGCTGACCAGACGGTCAAATTTTCCCGGCAGGGACGCCTTGTTGTGCCGCAGGAAACGGATCGCTGTTTTCAGGTCCACCAGCGTGCTGGGGGCCTTTCCCACCAATCGTCCCCGGATGTCCCGGGATTCCCTGCCACTGCAGCCGCAGGTGATATAGACAAACCCTGCTTCCAGGTACTGCGTTCCCTTACATCTGGGATGCCACGTCCTTAACGGTCACATGATTTCCGTTGTGGTCGTAAATGCTGTCATAGATCTTCACCGTGTAAACATTGGAGCCGGGCTCGTGGTCGCAGCCGGGCATGTAGGAGCCTTCGTAAGTGCCGTCTGCCAGAATGGGATACATATCACCACCAGCATCGCACTCGTAAAGCATTTCATAAACTTCATATTTGCCCGGGGTATCGTTGTTGGTGCCCCAGGGAGACAGGGAGGTCATGGATTTGTAAGCGATGGCAATGGATTCCCGAACAACAGAGTTATCGATGTTGTCTTTG
>CAZAGJ010000227.1:0-1070 GCA_964484605.1 uncultured Roseburia sp.
GAACTACCGTCAACAAGGCGAGTCTTGTCTTTTGTTCTAATGATTGTATAAGCATGTGTTAAGTTTCTGAGTTTATTAGTTTTTGAGTTTATAAGACTTTAAGTTTCTGAGTTTGAGTTTAAAGGCTGGTGGAAAGACTTCCAACAAACCTTGAGTGTTCTATTTTCCGTCGGACCCGCCCGGCTTGTAGTTTGAATCGGACTTTCCGACATTGTTCATGGCTCGTGCGTTGTCGGCTCCACGACTGTAGGACTGACCGATGCTTGTCTGAGACATTATGGTTCGTCCAACTTGTCGCAATCCGCTTCCGCCATCACTATGAGACTGCTGGGCTGCTCCCATTAGTGCTGCACCGCCCGTTACAACTGCTGCTCCGGTTGCCGCTGCCGTTGTTACTGCACCGACTGACATGCTTGCGCCCTTCTGTGCTGCTGCCATTGCGAAGCCACCGGCTGCCTGTCCTGCTGATGAGCTTACTCCACCAGGGATGAGCCATGATGCAACTTCTGGCACAAAGCGTATGACGTATGCTCCTACGAGCATTCCCATGGCGTACATGCAGTTGCTGCCTATTCCCTGCAAGCCCAAAGCACCGATACTCTCCCACGAATTCACCGAGCCTTTAAGCAGATGGTCGTATGCCTCTATGTCCTTCAAGAGGTTGTATTCGAGGATGAAGTCGATGTAGAAGATACACATGTAAACTACGAATCCCCATAAAGTGAGACTTAGGAACTTGCTTATCCATTGTGACCATGCGCTTGACCACGGCGGTACGATGGATAAGGCGAACATTATTGGTGCAAACGTCTCCATTATCGTAAGGAATATACGTTGGGCTACAAGCATTCCGTAGTAGGACATCTGGAATATCAGTTCTCCTATAAATCGTATAACATCGTTCACCCATTCGGATATTTTCGTTTCCGCTGCCACTGCCGCTCGTTGGGCATAGTTGTTTATGGTAGATCCAAGATTCTCCATGTTGTACACTAATTTATCCCACCACGAGGCATCTTCGCCGATTTCCTGTACTTGCTTGGCAGTCTCAATGGAGTCCTGGACTTCCC
>CAZAGJ010000228.1:0-1065 GCA_964484605.1 uncultured Roseburia sp.
TTGGCGCCCACTGTATAATGCGGATTTTTGCATTTATGCGGTGTTGCCTTAAAAATAATTGGCTGATTTCCCTCGGGATCATCACAGTGGTGGTCGTGATCAGTTTCCTGTTCAGTGACCGTTTGGCCGGGGAGCTCTGGAGGGGCATCTTTTATTATCTGTTTCGGATCGCTTTCGTAGAAGAAGTGATCTTTCGGGGATTCCTTCAAAATTATTTGTTCGGATTCCGAATGAAGAGAAAATATGTCTATTTGCTTGGTGCGGCATTCTTTTCGCTGATGCATCTGCCGTTTCAGATGTATGTAAACGACATGGTGTCCATCCAATATGTACTTGTCGCGGCACCGCAGCTTTGCAGCACTTTTTTGTGCCATCTGCTGATGTGCTGGATAACATACAAAAGAAAAGACATTACGATCCCCACGGCATTGCATTTTGCCATTGATTATTTGTATTTCATATAAGTTTAGTCCACGGAGGAAAGAGAAATGGAATTTCAAATCACGGCTGTGATCATCTTGCTTGTATTTTACGGATGCTATTTCGGAAAGATGATCAGACAAAAGAAAAAAGGGATCCAGACCGACCAAATCGGAAAAGGGAAGAGGGGTTTTGTAAAGTTCGTTGAGGTAACAATGAAGATCGCGACCATTTCTGTGGTGCTTACCGGGGTGGTCAGCATCTGTCTGAATACCTCCGGCTTGCCTGTATGGGTAAGGTACGCCGGAATTGGTATTGCGGTTCTGGGAGATATCGTTTTCATCAGTTCCGTACTGACGATGCGGGACAGCTGGCGCGCCGGTGTTTCAAAAACGGACAAAACGGAGCTGATTACCGGGGGAATCTACCAAATCAGCCGCAACCCTGCGTTTCTCGGCTTTGACCTGATGTATCTCGGTGTGCTGATGATGTTCTTCAACTGGATGCTGCTGGCAGTATCCGCATTTGCGGCACTCATGCTCCATTTGCAGATCGTAAATGTGGAAGAGGATTTCCTGGCGGCCACATTCGGAGAGGAATACATGGACTACAGGAAAAAGGTTAACAGGTATATCGGAAGAAAGA
>CAZAGJ010000229.1:0-1037 GCA_964484605.1 uncultured Roseburia sp.
GAGGAGCGCACTGTAAGACTTGACAACCTTGAAGTGGCACGGCGGATGGAAGCCAATAAGAAGTCAGCTCTTACTATCAAACGCGCTACCGGCTGGGAGCGTGGAGCCGACGGTAAGTGGAGGTATGAAACGCCAGATGCGGAAGTAGTAGGTTGGCGGGAGCGAATAGACCAAGCCATAGCAGCTATGCCGTCAAAAGACAGAGGTTTGTTGCACCGATACGGGAATGCAGACTATCTTTCCCCCAAGTCAGAGGAAAAATATGATGAGCTGATTTCTCATTATGGTCTTGATAAACTTCATTATTGGGAGAGCATGTATGCCAATCCAATATCAGACGAAATAGGCTCTACTTTAGGTGAGACGCTCCAAGGACAGTATGCGGACGAATTGTTTAAAGCATATCCATCTTTAAAGGATGTGGCAGTGAAATATGTTCGTATGCCTAACGGCGTCCGTGGAAGTTATGATCCATCAACGAATACCATCAAGGTTGGTATATCTGCACGTAATGTGAAAGACAATATCTTGCATGAAGTACAACACGCCATTCAGAGGCATGAAGGCTTTTCTCGGGGCGGCAATACCAGTCAGTTCAAGCAATATACCATTGGTGAGCTAAACCGCCATGCTAAAGAAATGCGGGCACAAGGCAAGGAGGCTGAGACTTCCAAGTTTGAGAGTATGGCAGACGCTCTTAAAAAAGCCGGAAAGACGATAGGATATATTGCCAAAGGTAAGGTGTTTGATACTAAGCAAGAGGCATACAATGCACTCGGAGGCGAAGTGGAAGCCCGCAATGTTGAGAGCCGTATGAATATGTCGCCAGAAGAGAGGCGCAACAGGCTTGCATCAGACACTGAGGATGTGTCGAGAGAGGACCAGATATTCTTGTATGGTGATGATGATGGCAATGTTTCAGAGTCGCGCAGCACAGAGCCGGACGATAAGGTAGAGGAGCTCAACGACCGCTTCAACAATGAGCTGCAAGAGCAGATAGACGGTACTCAAGAAAAAGGTCATGTATATCAATTGGG
>CAZAGJ010000230.1:0-1037 GCA_964484605.1 uncultured Roseburia sp.
GCTCCGAGCAAAAGCGGACGAATGACTTAACCATCGCAAATCCCATCTGCGTAAATCTGCGCAATCTGCGGGAAATTCCTAATTCCTCATTCCTATTTCCTAATTATTAATCAGCCAGAACGTAAACCGCGCTCAAGGCTGGAACTGTTACTGTTCCGCTGTATTTTGTTCCGCTCAGCAAGTCAGTTCCGCTCGCGCTGAAAGATTTTGACGATGACGAGTTGTAATTTATTCCAAAATAAACTGTATTTCCGTCCAAAGTCTTTTTTCCGACATAGAAATCATTTTCGCTTTTTACAGTCGAAGAAGTTCCTTTCCATATGATTTCGTTTTCGGCTCTCATCTTCATCAAAGAGGCGACATAATCGTGCAAATCCTTCTCATCAGATGAAAAACCTGTGATTTTTCCAGCGTCACGTGCAATATTATCGTTGTACCAGCCGTTATATCCAGGCGAATTATAGCCGTCTGTCATCATTCCGTATTCATCGCCGTAATAAAGTGTAATCGGACCAGAATAAGCCGCAATGCTTGCCAAAGCAACTTTATGCCTTTTCCAGTAATTTGAATTTGAACGGTTTTCTGAATATTTCCAGTTAACTAAATTTCCAAACCGAACCAAATCGTGATTCGTAAGGAAGAGATTTGGATAATATCCTTCAGGATGAGTGTAGCCTTTTGCAGAAGAGGCGGAATAAACATAGTCAAGATTTGAAAGAGAATATCCGCTTTTGTCCTTATCTGTTTCTTCCCTTGCAAACATCCAGACAAGCCTGTATCGGCTAGGAAAATCAAAGCAAGACTGAAGTCAATATCCTTTCGCGCTTCCAGGATTTATGCTTCCTGCCTGAATACTTGCAGAATCTCCTTTCCAGTGTTCTCCGACTGTATAGCCCAAAGTTCCCCAGTCTTCGCCTTTTGACCCGTTTTTTGCGGCAGATTCTTTTATCGCTGTGCGGATTTCATACCAATAATTGTGTCCGCCTGTATCGCAATTCTTGCCACCATCGCCTAATCCGACCTGATAACACTGGTCG
>CAZAGJ010000231.1:0-1017 GCA_964484605.1 uncultured Roseburia sp.
CCAGAGTCAAGCTCCGGCTGGAAGAGGGGAAGGTGGTTATTTGAATTAGGAATTAGGAATTACAAATTACAAATTCATAATTAATCCTGTCAAAAAAACCTACAACGTAGCACGTCATTGCGAGGAGACCGGAGGCCGACGTGGGACCGAAGGGAATATAGATGCTTTATTGGAAAGCAAAACGAAATTGTAATTCATAATTTGTAATTCTGAATTGTGTACCGTTCCCGATCCAGGAGCCATTTTTTTCGATCCAGACCTCCCGCGTAGCCGGTGAGCTGTCCCTTGCTGCCAACGACCCGGTGGCAGGGGAGAATCAGGGAAATGGGATTTCTCCCCACCGCGCCGCCCACGGCCTGGGCAGAGAGCACCCCCAGTTTCTTTGCCAGCTCCCCATAGGTCACCACTTGGCCGTAGGGAATATTCAGAAGGGCCTTCCAGACCCGCAGCTGAAAATCTGTACCTTTCAGGGAAATTGGCGGTAAAAAGGCGGGTATTTCTCCGGAAAAATATTGGTCCAGCCAGTTTTTCGCTGCATTCAGGGCAGGGGAATCCCCGGGGACGGCATGGGAAAGGGCGGGGAAGTGGGATTGTCCTGCAAACCACAGCCCCACCAGTCCATCCTCCCCGGCTCCCAGCAGGATTTCTCCCAATGGAGAGGCATAGAATTGCGTCAACATGCCAGCTCCTCCAGAATCGGGGCCAGGGCATACCAGTCGGCCCCTTCGGGGGCCACCGGAAGTCCGTGAATGGAGGTCAGGCATAGCGCAGGGCTGCTCAGAGAGCGTCAGATTGGTATATCTCATAAAGTCCCTCCCGGAAATATGCCTCTATTCTATCGTGTTTCGCAGAAAAAAGCAAGATTCCAGAGGAAATGGTTTTTCTCCTTGACATTTGTCCTTCCTGTACGTATAATAATTCCAAACGAATAAAAAATGCGGTGAAGAAAAGAGTAACCTGAACCAGGGCTTTACAGAGAATCCCCGTTTGCTGAGAGGGGACAGTGCCGAAGCAGGT
>CAZAGJ010000232.1:0-1016 GCA_964484605.1 uncultured Roseburia sp.
GCCAACTGGACTTTGCCTTTGAAGGCAATGTCCTTAGGATTGAACACACCCGTGCTTTTGAAGAAGGCATTGGAGTGGGAGCGTTGCTTGTAAACGCTGCCAATGACTATGCAGTAAAGCATAAGCTTTCAGTTGCACCTGTCTGTTCATTTGCTAATGCATGGTACAAGCGCCATCCACAGTTCAACGACATACTAAATCAGAAATAGAAACATCGAAAAAAATCCGCAGTGGCGTACCATTGCGGATTTTTTATAATATTCAGAATTAGACTAATTCTTAGAATCCTTACCCTTATTGCGCATAGCCTTAGCCATTTCGTATGCCTTTGTGAACGGCAAGCCTATCTGGTCAAGGTATTCCGGCATAGCTATTGCCCAACTTACATAGTAATAGGCAAGCAGCTGATAACCGCTCATGTCTTCATCTGAGATCGAAGGAACATTGTACTTCTTGTTAGGGCTAATGCCGGTCATACCGATATTGGCAATATCCATAGCTACCTTTCTGACCTCAGAATTTGACTTACCGTCAAAGAAGTCCATCGCTCCCTGCATATACATTGCCATCATCATAGTTTCAGAAGCATCAGCACCATCCTGATGCTTCAGTGCAAACTTTGCATTGGCAACGTCTATGTCTTCAGCAGTCTTCTTAACCTTGTCGTATATAACCTGCTCTGCCTCTTCCTTGGTCTGTTGGGCAATCTTTTTGCTTTCAATATACTGGTCTTCATCCTCAATGCTGATGTAGTCAGTCATATTGAGAGATTCTGCGAAGTAATCAACAAGCTCATACTCATCACCAGTCTTGAAGGTGTCAACATAAGCACAGTATTCGTCAAACATGTCCTTTGCCTGTGCAAACTCATTACGTGTCGCATTGTATTGGTCAACCACATCAACGCCATAAAGTTTCTTCAAGTGCATGGCAGAGCACATATTCATCACCATATTTGCCCGTAACAAGTCCAAAGGCAGTTGGGAACGGATTTTCTTGTTGTTTGCCCGTGGAAT
>CAZAGJ010000233.1:0-1010 GCA_964484605.1 uncultured Roseburia sp.
TCAGCTACTATGGCTTCAACTACGTGGAGCACGCGGAGAAGGACTTCCAGGAAATGATCGACCACGGCGTGGATACCGTCCTGCTGGCCATCACCGAGTTCGATATGGACTTCTGGTTCCCCAACATCAATGCCATCGTCAAGAAGGCCCACGAAATGGGTCTGCGGGTCCTGGCGGATACCTGGGGCATCGGCAAGTACTTCGGCGGTGAGCAGGTTTCCCTGTTCCTGCAGAACAACATTCACCACCGCCAGGTCAGCGCCTACACCGGCGAGGTGCTGAACGCTGCCTGCTTCAACACCAATTCCTTCCGGGATTATTTCCGGGGCCTGTGCATGAAGCTGGCCCGGGAGACCGAGGTGGACGGCTTCTTCTGGGACGAGCCCCACTACGCCTATCCCAAGAGCTACGCCTCCATCACCGGCGGTGCCGGCGACGACTGGGCCTGCCGCTGCCCCGAGTGCATGAAGAAGTTCGAGGAATACTACGGCTACGAAATGCCCAAGTTCATGAACGATGATGTCAAGCAGTTCCGTTGGCGGGAGGCTCTGGAGACCCTGTCCGGCGTTTCCAAGGCCCTGAAGGAGTACAATCCCAACCTGGAGATCACCTGCTGCGTCCACGCCACCCTGAACAGCTACTATGTCACCGAGCTCCGGGGCTATGACAACTGGGAAATGGTTGCCGCCTGCCCCTATTTCGACGTGTTCTCCACCACCATCATCAACTGGAGCCTGCCCGACAGCTTCTTCCAGGAGATCACCGACCGCACCGTGGCCATTGCCAAGAAGTATGGCAAGGAGTCCGAGCGGTGGCTCATGGGCTACAACAAGCGCCCCGACAACTGGGAGCAGATCGACCATGTGGTGGATATGTACGAGGCCGCCGGTGTGGACCGTCTGGCTACCTGGACCTACCGCGGCGGTTACGGCACCAGCGTCGCGGCCAAGGATGCCCTGGAGCTGTGGGACAATATCGGCCGCAACTACAAGCGGGTCCTGAAAAAGTAA
>CAZAGJ010000234.1:0-1008 GCA_964484605.1 uncultured Roseburia sp.
TCATATATGAGGCGGCATATCGCGGCCTACCGTGTTTCTGTATTCAACACATTCCATCGGGGCATATAGAAATAATCGACCATAACAAAGCTATCCTTAACGCAATAATTACCAAAATTAAACGCTGCGGTGCGCTTGTCTGTGAAAAGAAAACAAAACAGCCCATTTTGAAATTTCGTGGTACAGAACGGGAATATAACATTTCTCTAAGGCTCTATGTCTTTGCTAAGTATAGACACATGGAGTTGAAGGAAATTCGAGGTAAAAAAATCGTCATGCATGACAGCACGCTTGCAGCTAATAATATAGCAGATTTGAGAAAATGCAATCTCTACGCTGCTGGTGACTTTCGCCCGATTAAGCCAAATTCCATGGTTGAAATAATTTATGACCAAGAGAACGCAGAAAAGCAATGTATTGTGGTTAAGGTTCGTGAACAAGACAGGTATGTTACAGAAATTTATCCCTATTCAGAGGAACTATATGAAATCCTTTCCTCCAGTAAGTGGGGATGTTTGCAATACTGCAAAGACAATGGTCGACTGGTAATCGGTGTTCATTGTCAAAAAACAAAGGATGGGTATAAATTGGTCAATCTAAGCCGATTTGTATTGCTATATAATACACACTTTCATAAATACAGTAGGCGAAAAGGTGCAATCAAGCAATTTATACGAGATTTTTCTAAGTTATCTGATGATGAATCCAACCAGGCCGCACATATCAATGCAGCTAAATGGAACGGAGGAAATGGCAACCTTGTGTGGATGGAGGAAGATGTCAACAGAGCCATGAGCAACTTAATCACGCATTTTTCTGGTGATTATGAGATTTTTGCCGTAGCAGATGACAATGCGGCTATATTGATTGAGTTTCTTTCCCATGGTCAGAAGCATTATTACAGATGCAACAGCGCAAGCGAGTATTTGGATTTGCAGAGTGTCCTTATGGGAACCTCAATATCATAATCATCGATACTGCTGGGAACCAGTACGCCCGTCTTTTGAG
>CAZAGJ010000235.1:0-1006 GCA_964484605.1 uncultured Roseburia sp.
AACCTGAATCTAGCGAGTCTACCAATTCCACCACTCGCCCATATTCGCTTTCTGAGGGGCTTTCCCTCAGTGCTCGAGTATGATACCACAAGGGGAAGAATTTGTCAAGCAGTTTTTCTGTTTCTTTTCTGATCATTGGCAAGTGAACAAAATGGGAATTTTTCAGCGGGAGGCGCATAGACTGGAAGGTATCTGCGCAAAGGAGGGAGTTTGAATGTATTCCACCGGCGGACCCGGAGCTGATCTGGAGGACTTGCTGTTCGACGAGGACAGTGGCGGCCCCAGTGATCGGTGACCCAGGGCCGGGCAATTTGCCTGGCCCTTGATACTTGGTGAATTGTACAAAATTCCGATTGCTGGATCGGCTATATTGCCCAAAGACTGCCCGGAAATGATGAAAAGTTTGTGCCTTCTTCCCCTTGAAAGCGGGACAGGAGCGTGGTATGATACCACCTTGTTGGAATTCTTTTTTGCTATTATTTTGGAAAAGAAGGCATTACGCTATGGAATTGTATTTGATTATGTTGGCCGTATCTCTGGTGGGCGGCCTGCTTCTGACCCGGTTGACCCGGCTGATCCATCTGCCTGCCGTCACCGCCTATCTGGTGGCGGGGCTTCTGCTGGGGCCCTTCTTTCTGGGGAGGCTCGGACTGCCTGGGCTGGGCTTTACCTCCCTGGAGCAGGTGGAGGCTTTGAGCATCGTCACGCAGACGGCTCTGGGCTTCATCGCCTTTGCCATGGGCAATGAGTTCCGCCTGAGTCAGCTCCGGGCCATCGGCAGCAGGGCCATTTTTGTGGGTGTGGCCCAGGCGGTGTTTACCACCGTGGTGGTGGACATCGTTCTCGTTGGTCTGCATCTGTGCTTCCCTGCCATGATCTCGATCCCCTGCGCCATCACTCTGGGTGCCATCGCCTCTGCCACGGCCCCGGCGGCAACGTTGATGGTAGTCCGGCAGTACAAGGCCGACGGCCCCATGACCCGGCTGCTGATGCTGGTGGTGGCCAT